>CALUGQ010000028.1 GCA_944320235.1 uncultured Prevotella sp. | reverse complement strand
GGCGCGTGCTGTACATTGAGTTCAGCCACCTCGGGTCCAAGATGTTCGGCTATGCCAAGTTCCGCGGGTGCGGCTTTTTCCCGATTCACTGGCTCAACGTGCATAACTCGCTCCACAGCCGCAAGCCGGAGGAAAGGCTCGGCGCGAGGATGCGTAGGCGCATTGAAAGGGTGTGCCGAAGGGATGTGGTTACGGCAGAGGTGGCAGGCGAGGCCGACCTGGAGGCTTTCTGCCATTTGCTCAAACGCCACAACAGGCTGAAGCCCAAGCGTTACATACCGGACATGAACTTCTTCCGCGAGTTGCTCAAGACGGGCAACGGCAAGCTTTTCCTGACAAAGCACAAGGGCAGGGTGGTAGGCTGCTGCGCCTGCGTCTTCTCGGCGGGCAACGCCTACCTGTGGTACTCGGCGGCCTTGCGCAAGTCGTATGCACGGCTGCATCCGCTTACAGCCACGGTGTGGAACGCAATCAAATATGCCCATGAAAACAAATACGCGCATATGTGCTTCATGGATGTGGGGCTGCCGTTCCAGCGCAACCCTTACCGCGAGTTCATCTTGCAGTTTGGCGGCAAGCCTGTCAGCACGTACAGGTGGTTCCGCTTTTCGTTCAAGTGGGTCAACGCGTTGCTTGCGTGGCTATACCGCGATTAACGCCATATAGCATGAGGCCGCGCTATTCGGTCCTCGTGCAGGTTTTCAAAGCTCTTCTTGTCCTTTTGCGTCCATCCCTTCTTTCGCCATTCCGCCATTATGTGGCGAGGCCCGCCACGCCTGCGGCGATGCCGAAGGCGGCATGGGCGGCATGAATGCGCGATAAGCAGGGAAGCCTGGTGGCGGCCGGTGGTGAGGCATATGGTGGCGGCATCATTCGCATCTTTGGCTGCAAAATGCACAGCTTGGCTAAGTTGCTGATTGTCAACGGGTTGGCATAACAGGCCGTTTCAGCCTGCAAAACAGGTCGTTTCAGCCTGCAAACCAGGCCGTTTCAGCTGCTGAAACAAGCCGTATGGACCGGCCGGGCGGCTCGTCTTGCAAGCCCCTGCCGTGGTGCCCGTAGGCGTGGCGTGCCGCATTGTGCCTTTGTGGGCCTGCCGTTGCGGCATCAGGGCATCAAAAAAAGGCGGCCGGAGGGGCCGCCTTGGCGTTTATGTAATGCCTGCCAGGGTGTTGCAGCGGTCATGCAGTGGCTGCCGCATAGGTTCGGTTCAGAGCGCGCCCTTGGTGGAGGGCAGCTCAAAGTGGTGTATGTCGCGCCTCACCGCCATGCGGATGCTGCGGGCCAAGGCCTTGAATATGCCTTCAATCTTGTGGTGCTCGTTGGCTCCTTCGGCCTTGATGTTGAGGTTCATCATGGCACTGTCGCTCAAGCTCTTGAAGAAGTGGAGGAACATTTCGGTTGGCACGTCGCCAATGCGCTCGCGGCTGAAATCGGCGTCCCATACCAGCCAGGGCCTCCCGCCGAAGTCGAGGGCCACCGAGCAGAGGCAGTCGTCCATGGGCAGGCAGTAGCCGTAGCGCTCAGTGCCGCGCTTGTCGCCGAGTGCCTTGCGCAGGCATTCGCCCAGTGCGAGGGCCGTGTCTTCCACCGTATGGTGCTCGTCTACGCAGAGGTCGCCCCGTGTTTTCACCGTGAGGTCTATCGAGCCGTGGCGCCCTATCTGCTCAAGCATATGGTCGAAGAAGCCCAGTCCTGTGCTGATGTCGCACTGGCCGGAGCCGTCGAGGCATAGGCTGACGTACACGTCGGTCTCTTTTGTGGTGCGCCTTACCTCTGCATGGCGTTCTCCGGCGAACAGTATCTCGGCTATCTTCTCCCAGGTCATGCCGTCGCGGCCAATGATGAGCGACTTGCAGCCTATGTTCTCGGCAAATTGCCTGTCGGTGTCGCGGTCGCCTATCACGTAGCTCCCGGATATGTCGACAGCGGGGTCGGCCATGTATTTCTCCACCATCGCCGTGCCGGGCTTGCGCGTAGGGGCGTTGTCGGAGGGGAAGTGGCGGTCGATGAGTATGTCGTCGAAGGTTACGCCTTCGCCTTCGAGCGTCTGCAGGATGAAGTTGTGTACGGGCCAGAAAGTGTCTTCGGGGAACGAGGGCGTGCCGAGGCCGTCCTGGTTTGACACCATCACGAACTCGAAGTCGAGCTTCTTGCGTATGAAAGCGAGGCTGCTTATTGCCCCCGGGACGAACTTCAGCTTGCCGAACGAGTCAATCTGCTCGTCGGCAGGCTCCGCGATTATCGTTCCATCGCGGTCGATGAAGAGTATGCGCTTCTTCATAATGCATTGTGGGTTAGGGCTTGTTTCTTGGCCGTCTCCTTGTATAGCCTGCGTTCTTCCTCCTGCGTCTCTATTGAGCCATACATATAATAAGAGGTGAAGAGCACTGACATACGGATGTAGACCTGTATGAATCCGGCTATGAAGAACACCACCGCCGATACGTAGGTGATGTGTGACGGCATGCCGAGCGGGTCGCCGTTGAGCACGCCGAGGTTGGCCTGGGTGTTGGCCATGGAGAGCAGGAACGCCGGGAGTGCCAGGATGTATTCGGCCACGAATACGACAATGCCGCTCACAAGCAGCACGATGAACACGAAGCCGAAGTGCTTCATGGCCACGGGATAGTCGCTGGCAAGGAGCCGCCAGAAGTGCGTGTCGGTGCGGAATACGTATTTCATGAACACGAAGCCCAGCGGGACGGTCAGCAAGGCTATGATGGCAGTCTCCACACCTACGGTTATCGCTGCCGTGGCGTTGGACACCGGCTCGCCAGACAGCGGGCCGAATATGAGGTAGGTAGGCGTGAAGAACACTCCCATGAGCACGGCCACGATGAGCAGGCAGGCCAGTGTGGCCACGAGGGTGCGGCGGAACGTCAGCCTGTCGGGCGCGGGCTTCCACCACTTTTGTGGCGTGGCGGCGGTGGCGAAGCCGTCTTTCAGCTTTGCCAAGGCGCATGAGTAGGTTGCCACTTCGAGCAGTCCGCCCACGATGACGAACACGCCTATGGCGCAGGCTATGGCAACGGCTCCTTTCGGCATGGCAGCCTGCAATGTGTCGGCCCCCATGGCTTGGGCCGTGACCTTGGGCAGGCTGACGGTCATGATGGTGCAGATGGCGCTGCAAGCAAGCGCGTAAAGCAGCGCAAAGTGCCACGAGGCAGCCATCATCTTCCTGAACTTGCCGGTATAAAGTCCGTAGCCCTCTTTGATGCAGGCGCTCGCGCTGCGGCTCTTCATCAAGATGGCGTTAGTCTGATTCTCCATAAATTTTGATTTTATTCGTGTTGAGTGTTGCAAAGGTAATGTTTTTTTCGTATCTTTGCGACACAATTAATACTAATTATGAAAATATTGAAGTGGGGCTTCATAGGCTGCGGAGAGGTCACCGAAACGAAGAGCGGACCGGCGTTTTCCGAGGTCGAAGGCTCCTCGGTCGTGGCCGTGATGAGCCGCAGCGTCGACAAGGCTCGCGGCTATGCCGAGCGCCACCGCATAGCTAAGTGGTACACCGATGCGCAGGAACTGATTGACGACCCCGACGTGAATGCCATCTACATAGCCACGCCGCCGTCGAGCCACGCCACGTTTGCCATAATGGCCATGAAGGCAGGGAAGCCGGTCTACGTGGAGAAACCGCTGGCGGCTAACTACGAAGACTGCGCCCGCGTCAACCGTGTTAGCGAAGAGACGGGCGTGCCATGCTTCGTTGCATATTACCGCAGGTACCTTCCGTATTTCCAAAAGGTGAAGGAGCTGATAGAAAGCAATGTCATCGGCGAGGTGATAAACGTGCAGATAAGGTTTGCCGTGCCGCCCCGCGACCTGGATTATGGCCAGGGCGACCACCTGCCATGGCGCCTGCAACCCGACATAGCAGGCGGAGGCTACTTCTACGACCTGGCTCCCCACCAGCTCGACATGCTCCAGTATTTCTTCGGCGTGATAACCGAGGCAAACGGAATCTGCGCCAACCGCGGCGGGCTTTACAAGGCAGAAGACTCCGTGAGCGCCTGCTTCAGGTTTGAGAGCGGCCTGCCGGGCAGCGGCTCATGGTGCTTCGTGGCTCACGAGTCGGCCAAGGAAGACCGCATAGAAGTCATCGGCAACCGCGGGCAAGTGAGTTTCTCTGTGTTCAACTACGACCCAATCGTGCTCAACACTAGTGCCGGCAGGGAATGCATATCTGTTCCCAATCCTCCTTATGTGCAGTATCCGCTGATTAAGAACGTAATCGAGCATCTGCAGGGCATCGGGGTCTGCACTTGTACCAGCGTATCTTCCACGCCCGTAAACTGGGTCATGGACCAGATATTAGGTAAGTTTTAGAGCCAAGCCCATGCCCCACAGGTTGACGCTCATGTTGCTGGCGGTCCTCATGGCTGTCGATGTCCCGGCTTACGGCGGCGGGGACAAAAGCCGGATGGGCGTGCTGAAACGGATAGTGAGGGGCTTCAGTGCCATTGATACGAACTACATCGAGCCGCAACACTATAATTTCACGGTAATGCTGCAGACCACTTTCAATTACGATATTTACCGCCTCAGGAGCAACTCGGGGCAGAGTGTCACGCTCTCTCCCGACGTGGTGATGCGCGTAGGCCCCTATCTCGGGTGGCGTTGGTTCTTCCTTGGATATACATTTGACTTGAAAAACATCGGCTTTTCTGACGGTGGCAGGAAGCGGGAGATAGAGTTCAGCATCTACAGCTCGCAGATAGGGATTGACCTTTTCTACCGCCGCACAGGCAGCGACTATAAGATAAGGAACGCCTTCATGGGCGACGGGGTGGACGTTGGGAAGCTCATCGACGTTCCTTTCGACGGTATCAACGTCGGGATAACGGGCGCAAACCTTTACTATATATTCAACCACAAACGCTTCTCTTATCCCGCTGCATTCGCTCAAAGCACTTGCCAGAAAGTGAGTTGCGGCTCATGGATGGCCGGAGTTGGCTACACGAACAACAGCATTGAGCTTGACCACCGCAAGCTTCAGGATGTCGTGGAGAGGCATTGCTCCCCTGACGGTGTGAAGATTGATAGCGGCTTGATGTTCAACAAGGTCAAGTATTACGACATAAGCGTCACCGGAGGGTATGCATACAACTGGGTCTTCGCGAAGAACTGCCTGTTTTGTGCCAGTGCTTCGCTGGCTTTGGCCTACAAGCACTCACAGGGTGACATGGCAGAAAACAACGACAGCGGTTTCAGTTTCGACAATGTGAACATTGACGGGATAGGGCGTTTCGGCATCGTATACAACAATACGAGGTGGTATGCGGGTGCTAGTGCCATCTTGCATTCGTACAATTATCGCAAGCCACGCTTCGCCACGAACAACGTTTTCGGCAGTCTGAACTTTTACATAGGATATAATTTCGGTCTGAAAAAAGGTTACAGGAAGAAATGAACGCATTCTGTCATCTGGTGATATCGGCCATGTTGATGGTCTCTTTGGCGGCTTCGGCATCCAAACCAGCCATGTCTTTGGCGGCAACTGATTACCTGCCGGCCGACAGCGTGCTTATTGAACGTCTGCTGGCAGAAGCCAAGGCCTTGCCGGGCGGCGAAAACAGGCCGCTTTTCTTTGCGCGCAAGTTTCTAGGGAGGCCATACGTGGCCCATACGTTGGAGAAAAACGATGACGAACGCCTCGTTGTCAACACCCGTGAGCTTGACTGTACCACACTTGTCGAGACCGTCTCGGCCCTTGTCTTGTGCGACAGTCGCGGCCAGCGTTCGTTCCGCGAGTACGCCGCCATGCTGAAGTCTTTGCGCTACCGCCAAGGAGTCATGGACGGATATGCCAGCCGCCTGCATTATTTCAGCGACTGGATAGCGGATAAAGCGGCCATGCGTCTCGTCGAGGACGTGCAGGAGCCGGTGCCGCCTTTCACGGCGGTGAAGACTTTGATGGTTGATTACATGAGCAAGCATCGCGGCTCATACAAGGCCCTGAGGCTCCACCCGGAGCTTGTGGCCGACATTGCAAGGCAGGAAAAGGCCCTTTCAGGCCGTTCGTTCAGGTACATACCAAAGTCTGGGCTGGCCGATGCCAGCGTGTCGCAGGCTGTGAAGGACGGCGACATCATAGCTATCGTAAGCAACAAGGGCGGGCTCGACATTGCCCATTTGGGCTTTGCCGTCTGGCGGGCCGATGGCCTTCACTTGCTCAATGCGTCGATGATTCACCGCAAGGTGGTTGAAGAGCCGATGACGCTCGGGCAGTATCTGCAACGCCATCCGAGCCACTTGGGCATCCGCATCGTGAGACTGATAACACAATAGTAAACAACTTAATTATTAGAGACTGTTATGGAATTACCTGATTTCATGAGTTATGCCAACCGCTTCTCCGCAAACGACTTTGTGGACAAGATTTCTCACATCGCCAAGAGGGCTGGCGCCAAATTGGTTTATGCAGCGTTTATATTGTATTATACGCTGCAGAGCGACAAGGTGTCGAAGGCAGACAAGGCCATCATCATCGGTGCTTTGGGTTATATGATAAGCCCTATTGATGTCATTCCCGACGCAATACCCATTGCGGGGCTTACCGACGACCTGGCCGTACTGGTTTATGTGCTTAAGAAAGTGTGGGGTGACGTTGACCCGGAGATAAAGGAAAAGGCGAAGTGCAAGCTCGCAAAATGGTTCGATGAGGACGAGATTGCTGAGATTGACGACTTGCTCAAATAGCTTGTATGCTGGTCTTATTGGAGCCTGCAGGACATACGCCGATGTCTTGCAGGCTTTTTTGTTTATGGCTCGAAGCGGATGTAGCTGCGGTCGTCGAATGAGTTGTTGCCTGCGAGAAACGCTTTTGTGGCCTTGAACCGGCCGATGTTCAGCGGGTCGGTGGCCATCTGTGCCTGCAATGCCTGCTCCGATGCCTCCAGTGTAGGCATCAGTAGCGGGTATCCGTCGCTTGCAAGCACAATCTCGCTTGCGCTTTCCCCCACCGCGATGATGCGGACTTTGTCCTGCGGGATGTCGAATCCGTCGACTACGGCGTATTCTACATTCTGCCCTGCCATGCTTTCTATCAAGTCTTTTGTTATGAGCGTCCTTGTTGTGTCGTTCTGCCTGAGGCTTTCCATGGTGGCGGCATTCGTGTCAAGCAGTTGCCGTGCGAAGGCGGCGCGCTTTCTGGCTATGGCCGCTTCGGCAGGCTTGGGATTGTCATGCAACGTTCCGTCGACAAGGCATTGGCAGTCGCCGACAAGCCACACCTCGCGCCTTGTGTCGCTGTAAACTGCGCAGCTGGCCGTGGCCCGCTCCTCCGGGTGTTCCGCCAGGCGCGTCAGCTGGTTGCTGTCATAGTGGCTTCTCACGAAAGCGGTGACTCCGCGGCAGAAGCTTTCGCACGACATATCCCTTGCGGCCTGGCTTATGTACTGTTTTATGAGCGTCATGCAATATCTCCCGTTGGTAGTTCCGGGGTGCAGGCATAGGTTGGTCTTGCTCGTGCTGCCGTCAATCACGGCGATGAAGTCATCCGTTACGATGATTCCGTCCTCGCTCTCGGCCATGGGGCTTTTGGGCGTTATGCTTTGTTCTATGATTCTCATCTTTGTGGTGTTTGACGTTTGTCGCCGTTGCCGGGTTGCCTGTTTGCGGCCGGCCGCGCCTGGGGCACAGTTCCTGTATGAGGTCGGCCCGCCCTATTGCCCTTAGCGAACGCTCTATGTTGCGGCTTTCCTCTGGCTTGTACCAGAAGAAGTACTGTCTTTGTGCCAGCTTTTCGCTTTGCGATTTCGCGCTGTATACGTGTTCAAGCGTGTACGGGTGCAGGCCCGTGTACCATGCTTCCGTGCTGACGGTCATTGGCGTAGGCGTGAAGTCTTGCACCTGTTCGAGGTGGAAGTTCAGCCGTTTTGTCCTCACGGCAAGCTCCGCCATGTCGGCCTCGTGGCATCCCGGGTGGCTGCTTATGAAGTAAGGTATGAGCTGCTGGTTGAGGTTGTGGTCCCTGTTTATGCGGTCGAACACCTTCTTGAATTCCTCGAACAGCCTGAATGATGGTTTCCTCATCAGCCTGAGCACGCCTTCGCTGGTGTGCTCGGGGGCCACCTTGAGCCTGCCGCTGACGTGTCTGCATACCAGTTCCTCGGTGTATTGGCGGGCTGCCTTGTCGCATTTCTCGTCGTCGCTCTTGTGCAGCAGCAGGTCGTAGCGCACGCCACTGCCTATGAAACTCTTCTTTATGCCCGGCAGAGCGTCGACGGCGTGGTACAGTTCGAGCAGCGGCGAGTGGTCGGTGTCAAGGTTGTGGCACACCTGCGGGTTGATGCAGCTCGGCCGTTTGCACCTGTCGCAGAGGCTCAGGTCGCGCCCGTGCATGGCGTACATGTTTGCCGAGGGGCCGCCGAGGTCGGAGATGTATCCCTTGAAGTCGTCCATCTGCGTGACCTGCCTCACCTCCCTGAGTATGCTTTCCTTTGACCGGCTGCTTATGAACTTGCCCTGGTGGGCCGATATGGTGCAGAAGGCGCAGCCGCCGAAGCATCCCCGGTGGATGTTCACCGAGTGTTTTATCATTTCGTAGGCAGGTATGCGCTTGCCCTTGTACTTGGGGTGGGGCAGGCGGGTGTAGGGCAGGTCGTATGACGCGTCGAGCTCTTCGGTGGTCATTGGCGGGTATGGAGGGTTCACCACGACCCACTTCCCGCCTACCGCCTGCACTATCCTGCTTGCGTGCATCCTGTTCGACTCCTCTTCAATGTGGCGGAAGTTCTCGGCCTGTTTCCTCTTGTCGGCCAGGCATTCCTCGTGGCTGTGGAGCACTATGTCGCCCGCGCCTATGGGCATTCCGTCGGCAGCAGTGAGGTAAGCTGTCTGCGGCAGGTCGCGTATGTCACTTATGCTTTCGCCTGCGGCGAGCCGCGCAGCCAGGGCGGCTGTGGGCTTTTCGCCCATGCCGTAGATGAGCAGGTCGGCCCCGCTGTCGCAGAGTATTGACTTGCGCAGGCTGTCCTGCCAGTAGTCATAGTGGGTCAGGCGGCGCAGCGATGCCTCGATGCCGCCGAGCACTATGGGCACGTCGGGAAACAGCTGCCTGAGTATCTGCGAGTAAACGATTGTGGGATACTCCGGCCTCATGTCGTGTCGCCCGTCGGGGCTGTATGCGTCTTCAGAGCGCAGCCGCTTGTTGGCCGTATACTTGTTTACCATCGAGTCCATGCATCCCGGCGCTATGCCGAAGAAGAGCCGCGGCGCGCCGAGCTTCTTGAAGTCGCGCCAGTCGCCGTGCCAGTCGGGTTGCGGCACTATGGCTACGCGGTAGCCTTCATGTTCGAGCGTGCGGCCTATGACGGCTGCGCCGAATGCCGGGTGGTCTACGTATGCGTCGGCCGAGAACAGGATTATGTCTGCCTGTTCCCAGCCGCGCAGCTCAATCTCTTTCTTCGTTGTGGGCAGGAAGTCGCTCAGTCTGTATTCCATGTTGTGCTTGTTGTAGGCTCAGGCTTCCTCGCCGGCGGGCTTCTCGCTGCCTTGCCTTTCTTTCCACTCGGCGAAGAGGGCCACCAGGCGCTTCAGCCCGAACGCTTTCATGTTGGGGTGGTAGATGATGTCGAGGCACAGGTCGAGCAGGGCCTTGTCCTTGCCGGCCTCCGATTCGAGCAGCGAGCGCACGTTGAGCTTGAGTTTCTCGAGCACTTGCTCGTCAACGATTCCGTTGCTGTCCACGAGTCCTTCCAGCAGGTTGTGCTTCTCTATTGTCTGCAGGTGCTCGTCGCTCACGTCGATGCTGCGTGTTCCCGATGGGTTTGCTTGTATTCTGTACATGTCAGTATCTCCTTGTTTTTGTTGTTTGTAAAAATGTGGTTGCGGTTATGTTTCCGCCCCTTTGATTGGCAAAGTTACTAAAAATATGCCGAACGCCATAGCTTATGGCGCAGATTTATGCACCTGCCGGTGGCATTCCCGCCGGCAGGGCGGCCGGCTGTGTGTTTCTCGTGATGCCGGCGGCAGCCGTTTTGCTTGTCGGCAGCCTGGCCTTTGTGTAAGCATTTTTTGTTCTTGTCGCAGCCAGGCCGCTCCCCGGCAAGTGGCTGGCCGCCAGCAGGTTGCGCGTGGCGGCCCGACGGCGTTGCAAGACGTGGCGTTTGGCAATGCAAAACAGCCCGTCCTGCGGTGCCAGATGGCGCATTTTGCAGTCTGTAACGTCAGCCGCTTGGCTGCGGCCATGTGCTTGTAATGATTTTGTCAGGCGGGATGTGGGCTGCGGCTGGCTGTGCCTGTAGGTTGCCGTTGGCTATGTGGCGCTACAGCAGACCGCCACGTACAATGCCAGTTCAACAGCGAGGAAGGCTGCTCCGAGGCTGTCTGCATTGTAGCCGCGCTGCCTGTGCAGTACAAGCAGGTAGAGGGCATACATCACTATGCACGGGGCGAAGATGGCATACTGCCAGTCGGGTATTCTGTGCGTAAGGCATACGCAGACGGCAAAGGGCAGCAGCCCCTGCACGGCCAGTCCTGCCCCTGCCGCAATGCCAGGCCGGCGGTATGCCGGGTCGCCCCCGGCAGCGTTTTCGCCATCGGTGTGGGGCATCATCATCGTAAGCTGCCCGGCCACCATCTTGGCAAAAGGGTCGGCCACGCTTGCGGTGAGCGCGGCTGTGGCGGGAGGCAACTGTGAGAGCGCGGCTAACAGGATGGCTGTGTATGCGGCGAGTGTGGCCACGCCGGCAAGGCTCGTGCCGCCTTTCGCTTGGCCTGCGGCTGTTTTCAGGCTGCCTGCGAAGCGCAGCAGTCCGCGCTCATGGCGCGCCCCGGTGATTGCCAGCCGTGCGGCGAATGCCAGCATCAAGGCCAGCGGGTAGGGCATGACCGCGCTGCCGAAGTATATCACTGCGCCCATAGCCACGCCAGTGAGCCACCCTACGAGCGGCCACAGCTCTATGGCGCGGTGGTAGCTTGTGAGCGGCGGGCGGTATAGTCGGCGCAGCGGCAGGCTCGTGAATGTTATCAGCGCAGCCCATGGTATGTCGTACCACTTGGTGGTATATAACGGTGTGCGCATGGTGTTGTTGTCGTTGGTTGTGCATGTCGCGTTGTCGCATGGCAACTCGGCCTTCGTGCGGAAGCTTTCCGCCCGTAGCCCGCAGCCCGCGTGGCGCGCAGGCAAAGTTACGCAAAAAATGCAAGAAGCCCGACACCGTGACATCCAAAGCACATATAAAAAGTCCTAAAAGGCGGTTTTTGTGTTGCTGCGGCTTCCTTTTCGTCCAAAACATTTGGCACTATCGGCTTTTTGAGCTAATATTGCAACAGGTACGGGAGATTGTTCCCGGCCGTAACGATAATATTCATAAGGTATGAAAAAGTTATTCTTAATGCTTGCGTCGGCCGTGCTGGCCGTGCAGGCGACATCGGCCCAGACAGTAGAGGACAGCAAGTTGCTGGACAACTGGTACATAGGAGTGAACACAGGCCTCAGCGCCAAGACCACGCATACGGCCATCTTCAAGAATCTCAACCCCTCGGCAGGGCTGAGGGTGGGGCGCTACCTCACGCCCGTTTTCGGCTTCGCCGTTGAGGGCGAGGTTTATTTCAACAACAAAGGCAGCTACCAGCGTCCGCTCGGCACGTTCGTCAAGGGCTTGAACCTGTCACTGCTCGGCACGACCAACTTCAGCAATTGGTTCGGCGGTTACGACGGGGAGCCGCGCCTGTTTGAGGTGGTCGGCGTATACGGACTGGGCTGGGGCCACGTGTTCAGTACCCATAGCGCTGAGGTATACGACCGCAATGCACTTACATCGAAGCTCGGGATAGACTTCGCTTTCAACCTCGGCGCAGACAAGGCATGGCAGCTCTACATCGAGCCAAACATCACTTACGCCATCAACAGCGGTGACGGAACGAAGTTCAATGTCAACAATTCGGCCATTGGGTTGCTCGTAGGCGCTAACTATAAGTTCGGCAGCAGCAACGGAACCCACAACTTCAAGCTGGCCGAACTGCGCAACCAGGCCGAGATAGACGACCTCAACAACAGGATAAACGAACTGCGGGCCGCCAACAACGCGAAGGAAAACACCATAGCACGCAACCGCATCGCCATAGCAGAGCTTGAGAAAAAGCTCGCCATTGCAAGCCAGCAGAAGCCGCCGGTGATTGTGAAGAAAGACGAGAACGTGCTCCAGCCCACCGTGATTTTCCGCCAGGGAAAGAGCACTATCGACGCTGCGCAGTACGCAAGTGTGTCGATGATTGCCACGTACATGAAGAACCACAGGGATGCCCGCATCCTTATCAAGGGCTACGCATCGCCTGAAGGCAGCAAGGAATTGAACCAGAAACTCTCAGAGGCACGTGCCAATGCCGTGAAAGATGCCCTCGTAAAGCGTTACGGCGTGTCGGCGTCGCGCCTCATGGTGAGAGGAATGGGAGCCACCGACGAACTGTTCGATGAGGTAGACTTCAACCGCGTGGTGACCTTCACCGACGTCACAAAACGATAGGTCCGTCTGCCGTGCGGCATGGAATCGCCCGTGCCGGCGTGGCAAAGGTGGATAGATGTGTTTCAGGATAGCGCCGCCGCCCGCTGAGGGTGGCGGTTTTATGTTTGTAACACATTCGTAAAAAGGATTAAGGAGTGCGAAATAATGCTATCGTGCGTTGCGTATAACCGAAAAAAAAGCTATATTTGCCAATGAAGATGTGGTCTCGCATCGGTAGTGTTAACTAAAAGGCCCAAACGAGACTGAGGGTCTTATGGAGGAACAGACTATGAAACCAAAGAGAAAATCGTACAATGAAGAGTTCTACGAGCTTGACAATCACTACAACGAGGATTTCAATGACCGCTATCAGTCCATGGCCGGCAGCCTTGCATGGGGTTACTGACCGTGTTGGTTGACTTTCTGTTTTAAACCAAACCCTCCCGCTTGCGCCGCACATCAGTGCGCCAAGCGGGAGGATTATTATGCCATAGGTTTTTATTGTTGGGCTGGAGGCCTTGTGCATAGGCTTCGCCAAACTTGTGGTTTGGTGCTTGCCGGCCTGCATTGGTATGCTTCTGTGCTTTCAGCTTGCCCCTGCCGGCCGGATGCACCGCCCGGCCGTCAGGGGCGTTCTTGGGGCTTTGGCTTTTTGGCTTGTTGCTTATATTGTCTTTATGTCCATTGACTTGGAGATGCCGAGCTTCTTGTCGGTCACGGTGAGCTTTATGGTTCCGGCTTTCTTTGTGCTGCGTACTATGACAACGAGCTGCCCGCTGAACAGCTTCATCTGCGGGTTCGTGAACGGCTCGAGCGATGTGGCATCGCCGTTGCAGGCTGCCTGGAACGTGCCTTCGCCTTCGACGGTGAACGTAAGCTGGTTGTCGGCAGTGGGGCATGGCGTTCCGTCCTTGTCGGCCATGGTCACTGTGACGAATGCCATGTCTTCCCCGTCGGCGCGGAGCGTGGGGCGCTTGGCTTCAGTCTGGCACTCGGCATCGAGCAGAAGCTGTGCGGCGGGGCCTGCTGTGCGGCGCGAAGCCTCGCCGATTCTGTTCCCGTCGGCGTCGTAGGTTACCACCTTTATTTCCCCAGGCTCATATTTCACGTCGTTCCAGCGCAGGCGGTAGCGGTCGAGCCTGCCGTCTTTCTGTTTGCGCACGCGCCCCTGGCTCTTGCCGTTTATGAAGAGTTCGCCTTCAACTCCGTCGGTATAGCAGTACACCGGCGTCACTTTGCCCTCGCGTCCGGGCCATGTCCAGTGTGGCAGAAGGTGCGTGGTGTGCTCCTGCGTGTTCCATTTGCTGCGGTAAAGCCAGTAGCGGTCCTTTGGCAGGCCGGCCAGGTCGCAGATGCCGAAGTAGCTGCTCCGGCTCGGCCAATACTCGTCGTAGGGGGTCGGTTCGCCCAGGTAGTCGTATCCGGTCCATACGAATTCGCCTATCACCTGGCTGCAATCATCCTGCCACCGCCAGTCGTCATCGGGCAGGTTGCTCCACGAGCAGTGTTCAACATCATACCCTGAGCACTGCCCGTCGGCATATGTCTTGCTGTGGCCGGCCACGACGGGGAACTTGTAAACGCCTCGCGAGCTTACCGTCGAAGCTGTCTCCGACCCGAGCAGGAAGCCCTGTGGCAGTTCCTTGAGGCCTTTCTCGTACTTGTGCAGGCGGTAGTTGAAGCCCGGCACGTCCATTGCGCCAGCGAAACCGGTCTTCATTGCGTTGTCAACGCGGTCCATTCCCTGCGTAACTGTGCGCGTGGGGTCGAGGCGGTGGCAGATGTCTTGCAGCCGCTTGGCGGTGGCTGCGCCTCCCCTCATGCCCTGCTCGGGTATCTCGTTGCCTATGCTCCACATCACGATTGAGGGGTGGTTGCGGTGGCAGAGCACCAGGTTCGTGATGTCTTTCTCAGCCCATTCGTCGAAGAAGCGGCAGTAGCCGTTCTTGCACTTTGGGTATTTCCACATATCGAAGCTCTCGGCCATGACCATCATGCCGAGCGAGTCGCACACGTCCATCTGCATTGTGGAGGGCATGTTGTGCGCTGTGCGTATGGCATCGCAGCCCATGCGCTTCATCATCTTTATCTGGCGTATGAGTGCGGCCTTGTTCACTGCGGCGCCGAGCGGGCCGAGGTCGTGGTGGAGGCATACACCCTTGAACTTGCGCGACTTGCCGTTGAGCATGAAGCCGCCCTCTTTCGTCACGCTGATGGTGCGTATGCCGAAGTTCATCGTTTGCTCGTCCATCAGCCGGTTGTCTTTGTACAGGCGTGTTGAGAGCTTGTAGAGGTAGGGCGACTCGGGTGACCACAGCTCGGGCTTGCTTACGTCGAGCTGCGTCTTCACGCTTCCGTCGGCGGCTATGTCGCAGCGGCTGGCGGCCACCACGTAGCCTTTCCTGTCGCGGAGCGTTATCTCCACCCCGGCCACGTCGGCAGGGCTGATGCCCTCTACCTTGGTGTCGACGTCGATGAACGCCTTGTCTTTGTCTATCTTTGCCGTGCGGGCGAAAGTCGCCCACGGCGCTATGCGCTCATTGCCCGTGAGCACCAGCGTGACGGGGCGGTAGAGACCGCCGCCCGGGTACCACCGGCTGCTCTCTTCCATGTTGTTGAGGCTTACTTCGAGCAGGTTGTCGCCGGGCTTCACGTATGGCGTTATGTCTACCCGGAACGCGTTGTAGCCGTATGCCCAGTAGCCCGCCCGCTGCCCGTTGACGGTGACGGTAGGCTCGGCCATCGCCCCGTCGAACACCAGCTCGGCCTTGGCGTAGCCCTCGGGTATGGCCAGCGTGCGCTTGTAGTGGCCTTGGCCTATCCAGGGCAGGGCGCCCGACCGGCCCGACTTTTCGGTAGGCACAGTCTCGTTGTTCTGTTCGATTGCCACTATCTGCAGGTCCCATTTCTTGTCGAACGGGCCGCTGATTGCCCAGTCGTGGGGTACGCTCACGTTCTGCCACGTGGCCTTGTCGCGCGAGAACTGCCACCCTTCGGTGAGCACGCTTTCGCGCCGTGGCTGCGCAGCTGCGGCTGTAGCCACGGCAAGCGCGATGGTAAGGATTTTGTTTCTCATAATGTCTTAAGTCGTTTGGTTGTGTCTGTCTCAAGTGTGCCTGCACGCGGCAGCAGCGGCATTGCCGCCGCATGGCGGGCTGTCGGCAGGCGTTTCTGCCTACAAAGGTAGGAAAAATCATCGGAATATCCGCAACTAATCGTCATTTTGCTGCACCGTTGTAGCTTGGTGCGGTTTTGCCGTGGTCGGGCTGCAGCTGTGCGCAAGGCCATTTTGCGCTTCTGTGGGTAAGGATTTTTCGCTTTTTTGCGCGCTGCGTGGATGTTTGTGTATGTAGCTGATAATCATTGGCTTGTGTGTTAGGGTAGTTCGAGGGTGCAAAATGTGCCGTTCTGCATTGCGAAATGGCATGTTTTGCAGGGCAAGGCGGGCCGTTACGGCGGGCCGGGCGGCATCTTTTTTGTGCTGGATGTTTGCGTGTAAGGATTTTGTCATGGCTGTTGCCTGTTTCAGTTGTAGACGTGGGGCTTGCAGCGGCTTTTGTGCGGAAATGTTTTGCCGTTTGTCTTGTTTTCAGTAATTTTGCAACTGAAATGGAACAAGGAAGATACAGCCATCCCATGGTGGCCATAATAGACCCAAACACGCCTGCCGCGCTGGGGTTGAAGGCGATGCTGCAGGAGTTGATACCGGTGATGGATGTATGCACGTTCGGTTCGGTTGGCGAACTGGCGGCAAACAAGCCGGAAAGCTTTTTCCACTATTTCGTGGCGCTTAACGTGCTGCTGGAGAACCGTGCATTCTTCACCGAGCGGCGCAGCAAGACCATTGTGCTCACCCCGTCGGCGGCAGAAGAGGCGCAGCCGCGCGGCTTCCACAGCATCTGCACCTATGTGCCTGAGCGGCAGCTCGTCAAGTCGCTGCTCGCGCTGGAGCAGGGAGCGCATGCCGGTGGGCGCAACCTGCCGCCTGCCGTCGGTGCGCACCGGCGCGTGTTGTCGGACCGTGAGGCTGAGGTGCTGGCGCTAATCGTGCGCGGGTTTATCAACAAGGAGATAGCCGACAGGCTCAACATAGGGCTGTCGACGGTTGTCACTCACCGCAAGAACATCATGGAAAAGTTGGGGGCAAGGAGCGTTTCGGCGCTCACCATCTATGCCGTCGTGAACGGATATGTGGGCATAGACAGCATATAGTGGCGCACGGTGGCCTTTCATGGCGGCTTTGGCAGCCTGCTGCGCAGCCATACAGGGTTTCAAAGCCAGCTTTGCCGGCGCGATATTCGTTATGCCAGGGCTTGCATTCTTTAAAAAAACAGAGGGCGGAGAGTTGCCAGTGGCAAGTTCCCCGCCCTCGTTACGTCAAACAATCAGGTTAAAATTATGATGAATTTGTGTTGACGCCTTACTTCCAAAAGCGCGACGTTATGTCGGTGAAGTCGTCGCCCGATGCTCGCTTGTAGAGCCTTTGGTTTGTCGTCCGCTCGCGCAGGCATCCCAGGTGGGCGATGTACGGGCCGAGTTTTATGTAGTCAAAGTCGGCCTTGCGCACCGTCGTCGGCACGCGCTGGCGGCCGCTGTACCATGCCACTTTCAGCTCCGGGTGCTCCTGGCGCAGGTATCTGGCCAGCGCGTTGACGTAGGCCGGCTCGGCATCGCCGCCCATGAAGCACACGCAAGTGATGTCGGTGGCATAGCGGCGCACCATGGATTCAAGCTCCATGGGGCTGAGCGGGGTGCCTATGTCCTGCCACAGGTAACTGCTATGGCAGCCCGGGCATCGGCAGGGGCAGCCTGACAGGTTGATGGCGAGGGTCACTTCGTCGGGTATTTCCTGGAATACCACGCCTGTGTTTACGTATTTCAGCATAGCGTTATTTGCTTTCTTTTCGTCATTGAGCCTTATTCGGCAGGCAGTTCCGCCCCTGCCTTGGCGTAGAAGCGGCGGTGGGCTTCCTGCTGGCGCGCCTCAGAGAAGTTGCTTACGCGCTTTAGGTAGCCGATGATGCGCGTCATGTAGTCCACGTTCTTTGAGTGGCAGGCAGGGCATTCGTGCAGGTATCGCTTGTCTATGTGGCCGCAGTCGTTGCATATGGTGTTCGGGATGTTGAACGTGAAGTAATTGCATCCCTCCTTTGCGGCAACGCGCAGGAGCTGGCGGTACTGTGTTTTCGAGAGGTGCTCCTCAAGGTTCATGTGGAGTGCGGAGCCCCCTGTGAGGTGCTCGATGTACGGTGCGCCGTGCAGGCGGAACTTCTCTATGATGTCTGTGGAGTCATCCTCTACTATGTAGAAGTAGCTGTTGTAGCAGTCGCGCGGCACGAAGTAGCCGTCCTCGCGGTCCCATTTGGCGTGCTTCACGCCTACGTTCTCTGCCGGGATCATTTCGCAATTGAACATGACTTCCTTCGTCCTGTACTCCCGGTTCTTTTTCTCTATTATGCCGAGCACGCCTTGCACGAACGCTAGGTAGTCGGGGTTGTCGCTTATTTGCAGGCCCATGAACTCGGCGGCCTCCACGAGTCCGTTGATGCCGATGGTAAGATACTGGCGCGATATGTTGATGTAGCCCGCGTCGAACAGCGGGAGCATGCCGTGTGCCTGCAGCTCCTTGAGGTTCTCGTTGTATGCCATTTGCACCTTGTGGCAAAGGTCTGTCACGTCGGCAAGGAACTCCTTGTAGTCCATCTTGTTGTTCACCGCATACTGGATGCAGCGGTTCAGGTTGATTGTCAGTACGCTTTTCGAGCCTGTCGACACGCCTCCTGCACCGAGGGTGTAGCTGAATCCGTTGTCCTGGATTTCGTTGCGGAGCCGGCAGCAGCTCGAAAGTGAGTCTGCATTGTCGCTCATGTATGTGAAGAACGAGTGGCCTTCGGCATACATTTCGGCCGTGAAATCGCCCCATTCCTCGTCAATCACGTCGCCGTCGCGGCTAAGCAGGGCCATCGTTTCCACGGGGAATGTCAGCACGGCCTTGGTCCGTTCGGCGTTGAACCACTTCATGAAGCGTTTCTGGAGCCACGAAAGCCCGGCCCAGTCGGGTTTGCTCCCGTCGGGGAAATAGAACTCGCCGAACAGGCTTTCGAAGTAGGGGCGGTCGTAATACGCTATGTTCCAGAACACAGCCTGGTAGTTCCTGGCACCCGTGGGCTGGTTGATTGAATATACTATTTGTTCGAAACAATCGGTTATTACCTTGTCTATCGTGCGCTGTTTTAATGACAAGTCCACTATTTTCCCGGGCTCCTTGTAATACTCTTTGCCGTATTCGAGCCCGATGAAATAGTTGAGGTACATCAGGAATTCGGGCGTGGCGCAGGCTCCGCTGAGCATGCTCGACACCATGAAAACCATGTTGACGAAGCCTCCGCAGAACGACTTCAGGTTGGTGGGGGCGGTGGAATTGCCGCCGATAGACATGGTTCCGCCGATGAGCCATGGGTACATGGTGATTGAGGCACAGTAGTTGGCCAGGCTGGTCTCGTCGTTCTTATATATAAAGTGGTGGGTTAGCAGGTCAATGTATCGGTCGGCCAGCTCCTTGCCATACATCTTCTTGATGCGGTCGGTGAGCAGCCTCCTGTTAAGGCGGATGAAGTTCGACTTTGGCAGCTCGCCAATGAGGGTGGCTATGTTCTTGTGTTCCACGTTGGCGTTGGCGTCGTATTTCGAGCCGGTGGCTGCGTTGGCGGCTTCGCAGTAGGCCGCGAGGAAGCGCAGCTTCTCCATTGTCTCGCGGTCTTCGGTGTGCCTCTGGCGGTAGAGCATGAACGACTTGGCCACGTGGTAGTGGCCTTCGCGCATCAGGGCCTCTTCCACTTGGTTCTGTATGTCCTCCACTTTTATGCCTTCGCGTATGTCGAGGTGGCTCAATATCTTTGATATGCTGCCGAGGTCGACAGGCTCGTTTACGGAGTCGAAAGCCTTGATTATCGCGTTCATTATCTTGTCCAGCGAGAACCTTTCGGCCGACCCGTCCCTTTTGGTGATTGTAAAGCTCTTTATTTCCATGTCGGTGTTCAGTTTTGGGAAACTTTTTGTTGCGCCTTTGGCTGAAAGTTTTCCTTTTTTGATAACATTTGCATTGATTGTTGAAACTGCCTTTTCTTTTTCGGACACAAAGATACAACAAAATCCGATAGAAACCTATCGGATTTGGAATAAAAAACGTGTGGCGTTGAAATATTTCCTAAAGCTTTACATTGGATATGTCTACCAGTCCGTTGACGATGGCGTAGATGGTCAGCCCCGCGGAGCTGTGTATCTGCAGTTTGCGTGCGATGTTGCGCCTGTGGGTTATCACTGTGTTTACCGAAATGTACAGGTGCTCGGCAATTTCCTTGTTCGACATCCCTTGCACGAGGCTCACAATGACATCCTTTTCGCGCTCAGATAGCGCGTCGCCGTTGTCTTGCCCCCCTTTGAACACCATCGATGATATGTTTTTCGTGACGTCGTTCTGCCTCGAGATGCGCTCAAGCCGCCTTATTGCCGGCACGAATATGTTGTCTTCCACTTCAGTGTGCAGCCTCAGCCATTCCTCGTTGTTGTATATGTCGTATAGTGTCGACATGAGCTTGTGGTTGCGTTGCATATCCGTGGGCAGGTATTTTATGATGGTAGTCTTGAGCTCTTTCAGTTTGATGTCGGTCTGTCCGTGGTGCTTCGAGAACGTCTCTATGGTGTAGTCGTTGGTGGGCTGCCTGTCGAGCAGTGCCTGCACGTAGGGGAATAGCGTCTTTTCCTCGTATAGCATGTGCTTGCGCACCTCGCGTGCATACTCGTCGTAGAGCCTTAGCAGCAGTGTGCCGAGCTCGCCGCCTCCGTCGATAGCCTCTTCCAGGCTGCGGCGTATGAACGGCAGCTGGAAGTCCAGGTAGTAAACGTGGCACGCCTTGAGGTAGTGCATCAGCGTTGGCACGGAGAGCTGGTCGTCGTCGTCGAAGCCGTAGTAGCCGTTGATGGTGTAGTTGACCACGGCGAGGAACGTGTATGTGTCCACCCCGTTGTCGTCGCACGTTTCCCTTACCGTCTTGTCGCCGAATCCGAGGTTTATGCCGAAGCTGCCCAACGACTGCAGCACGTTGTAGTTGTCGCGGATGAGAGAGATCATCTTGTCGCTGGCCTCGTAAATCTTTTGGTTCTTCATTGCACTACCTATTTGTTGTTACCGCTGCAAAAGTAATAAATTCAATCCATACGCACAATAGCCATAAATAGGTATTTCTGCGGCTTGCCTTTGGCCCGGATACACATATTTGGCTAATGCCTTGCTGTGCAGGCCGTGCCCGCCTCGGGCAAACTTGCCGGCTTTCGTATGGTGCTGGCGGGCTGTGAGGGCCATGCTCAGCGTGGCCGTGGTGGCATACATTATAATATATTGTGTGTATGTGGAAGTACATTAGCGTTAAAAACGCAGGCTGTTGATGGCCGTCTGCCATATTTTAGCTACTTTTGCGTTGGTAACCAAAACAATGATGTTTATGCGAAAGATAAGGAATCCGTGGCTGCAGAAGCCAGGATATGATTGTTTCGGGTGCAGCCCGGAGAACCCGATAGGGGTCAGGATGGAGTTTTTCGAGGATGGCGACAGCGTGGTGTGCTTCTGGAAGCCCCAGGCCCATTTCCAAGGATGGGTGGACACGCTCCACGGCGGCATACAGGCTACGCTCATCGACGAGTGCGCTTCGTGGGTGATGTTCCGCAAGTTGCAGACCACAGGCGTGACATCCAAGCTCGAAGTGCGCTACCGCAAGCCCATCATGACCACAGACGCGCAGCTCACCATCCGCGCCGTGCTGCGGGAGATGCGCCGCAACCTTGCCCTGATTCACGTCACAATTGAAGATTCCGGCGGCGACTTGTGCACCGAGGGCGACGCCACTTATTACACCTTCCCGGCCGAGAGGGCGCGCCAGATGGGCTTCACCTCGTGCGATACCGAGGGCGACGAGCTGCTTTCGCTGTGAGGCGGCATCCCCGGTGGCAATGCCGCTTGCCGCAATGGCATAAAATAAGGAGCAAGGGTGTCTCACGACAATCTTGCTCCATTCTTTTTTAACTAACTTATTATCAACTATTCATTACTCAATTCTGCTTTGTTGTTGCCCGCTGAACGCGGGGCTCGCCTTTCCCGCTCGGGGCATGCCGTGCGTGCAGGTGACGCAGTGGCAGGCTTTTGCGTGCCGTCGGGCATAGCCGTATGGCAACTTGATTGGTGCAAAGATAGATACAAATTCATAACATTGTCGTAACCTAAACGAAAAAATCAACGTAAACGTTTGCGCATTTTGCCTATATTGTGTATATTTGCACGTGTGTATGCCCTTGCGGCTGACGCCTTTGTACGGCCTTGCGCTGCAGGTCGGCCGTCGGCGCGGGGCTGTTGCAGACTATTCATTTACTTTGTATTTGCCGAATCCATGTCCGACCTGAAACGCAGAACATCGCTCAAAGACCTTGCCCAGGAGCTGGGCGTCAGCATTGCCACCGTGAGCCGTGCCTTGCGCAGCAGTCCTGAGATAGGCAAGGAGATGCAGCAGCGCGTAAAGGAGCTGGCCAAGAGGCTCAACTACCGGCCCAACCCCTTTGCCCGCAGCCTGCGCCGCGAGGCCCCGAGAGTCATAGGCGTGGTAATGCCAAACCTCGTCTCCCACTATTATGCCGCCGTGCTCGACGGCATCGAGGACGAGGCGGCCAAGGCCGGTTACTCCGTGATAAGCGCCAACAGCCATGAGGACTTCGAGGCCGAGGCGCGCGCCATCGACAATTTCATCAGTCTCCATGTTGAGGGCATCGTGGCCTGCCTTGCACAGGACACCACCGACTATGCCCACTTCGTCGAGCTGGCCGATATGGGCATACCGCTCGTGTTCTGCGGGCGCACCTGCCTGGCCGACCGTTTCTCCTGTGTCACCGCCAACGGCGACGAGGCCGCGCGCCAGGCCACGCAGCACCTGATTGACACCGGCAGCCGCCGCATAGCCTTCATAGGTGGTCCCAACCACCTCGACATGGTGAGGCGGCGCAAGCACGGGTACCTGGAGGCCCTGCGCGACAACCGCATACCGATTGACCGCACGCTCGTGGCGTGTGGCAGGATTGACTACGGCGTGGCGCGCAGTTCCGTGGTGCAGATGCTCAGCCGCGCAGACCGCCCCGACGCCATACTCGCCTTCAACGACATAATCACCTTTGCCGCCTTTGCCGCCATAAAGGAACTGAAGCTCAGCATACCCGGCGACGTTGCGCTGATAGGCTTCACCGACGATGCCCACGCGGCCTATGTGACGCCCCGCCTATCGGCCATCGTCGACCAGTCGCACCTCATGGGGGCAACGGCCTGCCGTATGCTGCTGCGCAATATCGGCGGCGACAAGACCGTATGCCGCGAAGTCGTACCGCAGCAGCTCGTCATCCGCGACACGTCGGCCAAGCGCCGGGCATGAGCTTGCGGCTTGGTGGCGATGCGGTGAATGTAAGTTTTTATTGCCTGGCGGGCTCAGTCTGTAACTGACTGACATACAGCGAAATAGCCAAACGTGCCATATTGCGATGCAATATGGCACGTTTGGCATGGTAAAACAGCCCGTTTCGCGCTGCAATATGGCACCTGTCGTGGCGCGAGGCGTTGCCTGGTGGCCATGTGCAGGCATTATCCCGGTTGTGGGGAGTGCTGCCGCCCCGGTTCATTTGCCATTGAGAGGCGGCCCTGTCCACTCCTTGTCGGTGAGAGTGTGGCAGGGGCTATCCCTCCCGGTAGAAGTCAAGCGCCTCGTATATCTCCTCTTTCGTGGCCGTCTGGTTTATGCGTATGTCGCCAATGCCGCCGAGCAGCGTGAAGTTTATGCTGCCCGCCGTGTTCTTCTTGTCGTGCTTCATCAGTTCCAGGAGCGCGGGGTAGTCGTCGCAGGTTATTGGCATCTTTCCGTAGTGCTCGTTGATGAAAGCCACCGTCTGGCGCATCTTGTCCGTGGGGAACCCCGTTTTCGTGGCGCTTAGGTACAGCTCGCACACCAGCCCGTAGGCCACGGCATAGCCGTGGAGCACGGGGCGGCGGCTCAGTGCGAGCGACTCGAAGGCGTGGCCCGCCGTGTGGCCCAGGTTGAGCGCCTTGCGCAAGCCGCGCTCGGTGGGGTCTTGTTCCACTATGCGTTCCTTCACCGCCACCGACGCGGCCACCATGCCCCTCAGCCTGTCCAGGTCGGGGCGTTCTATGTCGAACGCGAGCAGCCCGGCCCATGTCGGCTCGTCGCTGATGAGGCCGTGCTTCAGCATCTCGGCATAGCCCGAGAGCATGTTCTCCGTGTCCATTGTGCGCAGGAACTCTGTGTCGAGTATCACGCAGCTGGCGTTGTTGAACACTCCCACCTCGTTTTTCAGCCCGCCGAAGTTTATTCCGGTCTTGCCGCCCACCGATGCGTCGACCATGGCCAGCAGCGTGGTTGGGATGTTTATGTAGTTTATGCCGCGCTTGAATGTCGAGGCGGCGAAGCCCCCGAGGTCGGTCACCATGCCCCCGCCAATGTTCACCAGCAGCGAGTGGCGCGTGGCCCCGAGGCGGCCCAGCTCGGCCCACACGTGTGCCAGCTGCTCCAGCGTCTTGTTGCTGTCAGTAGGCGGTATGGTTATCACCCCGGCCTCGCGCATGGCCTCGCACTTGCCGGCCAGTGGCAGGCAGAGCCTCGCCGTGGTCTCGTCGGCCAGCGCAAAGAGCCTGTCGGGCTGGCACTCGGCTATGGCCTCGGCCAGCGAGTGGCCCAGGTCGGCCGAAATGACTATCTTCTGTTTCTCCATCTCATTCATCGTTTTTATGTGTTGCAAAGTTACGCAATTTCCGTTGAAAAGGGGGCAGCGTGGCAGTGAAATTGCCAAAATGGGTTGCGTTGCTTCTCTGTGTGCCGGTATTTAGATGTACCGTTTTTTCTATGTTATTTCTTTTCGGAAGCAAAATCTATAAGTTGATCGAAAGGCTTTTGACCGGCACAATAAGCAATAAGGACTTTGGGTGTACGTTTTCCTAATATCCCTCTATTGTATTGAAAATACGTACCATAGCTTTGATAAATCATACCACTACTCTTGTCGTAAAATTTTTTAAATAAAGGACTATATCCTGAAATGTTTTTTGATAGCCACCCAAATTGATATCCATTGTTGAAAAAGTCTGCTATCGTATATTTTAATACTCTTGTAGAAAGAATATATAATAAATATAATTGTTCTTTCGGTTGATTGGCAAACGAAAGGTTTCCATACTTATCTTGCATTTGAATTACAAATTTCCGTTCTCTTCTTAATAAAACCCCATTTACATCGTTGTTATTTTCCATAACTTCTTTTGCCAATTCAATCATGGCGTCATGTTTTTCGTAAGAACTATCATATTCTACACGCCACTCGGTTTGCTTATATATATCTGTTCCTAACAAATCCCCCCAAATCTCATCAAAATCAGATTTAGCTATTAACTTGTAGGCCTCATACAATTTTTCAAGTGTATTATAATCGACTTTCCCGTCAACACTAGCCCCATCAAGCAATGAATTGATATTTCCTTTGAAATGCACATTATTTTCAATCTTCTGCAACAAAGCCTTGAATCGGGAATTTATAGAAATAAGTTTCGCCTTTCGTATTTCTTCCTTTTGCTGTTCTGAATAAATAACTTCTATACGGAAATCTGGGTTAAGCAACAATTCGTAAATATTGTCTGACGCAAGGTCTTTCAGAACAGGAAGCAGTCTCGGCCATTCACGTTGACTCTTATCTTTGGTATTGACAAGCATATTACGAACAACTGTCAGGTAATCTTTCATTCCTGAATCATCTTTATGCTTTATCATATATTGCAATGCAGAATAAAGAAGAAGTACAGTAGTAATATCATCGTGAGCATTATTCAATACGACTTCCTTAAGCATCATTCCTATCGTTCCAATCGAATCGTTAGCCCAAGGATATAGCATAACACTTCCGGCTAATTTCTTCAAACGAGGAAGCAAATCGAATACATTAATCAAAAATTTCACTGAACTTACGTCATCAAAGACACTGACAAGCTGGTCTTCATCATCTAAGTCGATGTTTGCTTTTTTACGCTTTTCACCGAGATTACGTTCATAGAACGTAACCAATGCCACAAAACGCAATAGATTCATGAAATATTTGTCGATAGTATAAATCTGCTCCTCTCTGTAATGCCACAAATTATCTACCCATGCGTATTCTATCTTTTCTGACACCTCGTTTTTTAGATCTTCATCATAGTCAATAGCCGCAAAAAGTTTCGATTTAAACTTCTCAAAAGGAGTAAGTTGCTTACCACGGGCATTCATACGTGTATAGATTTCCTCGCTCAGTCCAAATTCTTCAAGCGGAAGGAAATAGAATGACACAATATCTGTTGTTGTCAGTATCGTGAAAAGATTGATTGAAGAATTGATAATTTCATTACCGTGTATACAATCAAGCATTATGACAAATGCTTCCACAGAAGGGTCTAACATCCATGTATTGTCAAACCATCTTGCTTCATGAACAAAGTAATCTTTAAAGGAGGCAATTGTTTGTGGAATAGTCTCTTTACATATGAATTCCAAAAAAGAATGCGCGGAAGGACGTGTTTCATAAGTGAAATGCAAAAGAGTTTCTTTAGCTATATCCAGCTTGCCTTCACTCCATGCTGCATACCAATGTAGAAGAAAAAGGGTGGTCAATCGCTGTTGTCCATCAATGGGTATGAAAAGAGATTGTGCCGTTCGTTTGTTTTCCGTTATCATGCCATAAACGAAATCCAATTCAATAGGGCATTCGTTCTTCAGAGCATCTGCAATATGATTGACAAGTCTATTTCTGATTTTCCCCTCAGATGGTCTACCTTGCGCATAATCACGTTGTATAATGGGAATTTCTATTTTTGTGAACTTGTTTAACAATTCCCAAAACGTGTATTTATTGTCAGTTGCATTAAAATTGGTATTCATTGTCATTAGTAATAAATTTGTTTATAACACGTTCTATTTCCTTGAAGTAACTTCTTTGATCATCTATCCCCCAATAAAAAGGTTGGTTCACTGATTTGCTATAGAATTTTAAGAACACGTTTTTCGTACATGGCGGTATGAATTTTCCTGCTTTTTCAAGTTCAATGATTTTTGCTCGTTTCACAGGGAAAATGGATTTGTTCAACGCAGAGTTGTCCTTTTTTGAAATCAAAGCCATATTGCATAAGTCATGTATTGTCTCACCATTAAATATATTTTCCAATTCCATTTTCAGTGAATTAAACCGTTCCATATCTATGTCTGAGGATTCTGACATCGCTTTAAGTTCTTCTAAAGTCTCTGTAAGAGGAATTTCTTCATCGTTTACATTTTCTTCGTCATCCACACATACCATTTCTACGCCTTTTAAAGCGCGTAAAACATCATCAATCCAAATTCTAGCCGCATCTGCCGTTTTAATGGGGTCATCTGAGTTTTGAGCATGCACGTGTTCAAGACTCCAACTATTTCCTTTTTCAGACATTATTTCACGATAACGGTCAAATGGGAAACGGTTATACGGACCACGAGAAATCGACAAACTGGTCAGCACATTAAATAAAAGCAATATATTATGTATCGCATAAGGGTTTCTGTCATAGCTCAATTTACTCAGTTCGCCTCCGTCTGTAACAGTTCTCACAATAGCCTTTTTCAAATAGCCGACAAATTCTTTTTTATCCATCGTAGACGCTTTCCTAAAAAGTTCGTCTATTTTCTTGTGGTTACGAGAAAGCAAATACCCCACATAATGATAGATAACAGGCTGTGCTGTGGCATCCGACTCACAGAACCATGAATTGATGATTGCAAAAGCATTCTCTATCTGTTTCCAGATATTTTCTGCATTCTCTGCTTCCACGCAAAAGCGATTCCCCTCTGTCGCTGTCTTTCTTACGTTTATTTGTTTTTCAAACCAAATAAACGTAGTGTAATTCCCCTTATCTGTAAGATTTTCTGCAATTAGGTCAAATAGAAGTTCTATACGCGAAGAATACTCTTTCTTGTCTTCTCCGACCAAGAAGTTCCATTTATCCGGGCGACGGAGTTCACTTTCCATTTTACACCACGAAGCCATTATTTCGGATTTTCGCATTTCTAATTCTCTTCCTTCATATTTACCTTTTAGTTTGCTAAGGATAAGTGCCTTTACAAGTTCAGCATCTGTCAATGGTATCTTCCCATCGTTCAGATTATTGAATACCGCAATATTCTTTTTTCTGTCCGAAGACTCAATATCATACCAGATTATGTTAACTTCATTTGCCAGAGTGTAAGCCATTAAACGCTTTATCCCTCTTGTAGTTTCTTTCTGTTTTTCAAACCAAGTTTCAATGCAACGATAGGCTTCCGACAAAAAATGAAGTTCTGGTGTGTCGTGACTATATTGTTTTGTCTTGACCAAATCATTCATAAAAGAAGTGATGTCCTTACGGCTTTCAAAAGATAGTCTAAAAACATCTTCTTCGTTTAAATAATTTAAAACAAGCCATAAAGTTGTCAATCGCTGCTGGCCATCTATGACTTCCCAGCTCTTGCCATCACAGGCTCGTGTTACCACAATAGGCTGCAAACAATATTTTGCTTGCGCATCAGTTCTTGACTCATAGAAGTCGTATACATCATTTAGCAATGCATTTACTTGAATCTCAGACCAGCGATATCCTCGTTGATAGGAAGGTATCAAAAACTGTCTTATCTCTATATGGGAATTTTCTATTTTTTCCATACAGAGCGAGGAAATTGTGAATTGACCTATTTTACTCATTCTTTCAATTGTTTATTTCCACTGTATTCTGTAATAGCGTGAGTTCAAAGAATTATAAATATCTGTAAGTTTGGTGATTAGCGAAAAAACGTTGTATTTTTATAATACTGCGTTATAACACTAAGTGCTATGATTACCGATGACAAAGTTACGGAATTATTTTGTATGGCAGATGATTTCTGTAGTTTTCTTGTTGTGATGATGAAAAAATAAACGCTAAAAACAGATTAAAAGCGGAGTTATAACCGTGATTCGCCAAACAACTCTCAAATATAAAGATATTTGTTTTTATTGGTATATACAAAGAATGCAGCAACATATCTTGTAGAAAAGAATGTTACTGCAATCCTAATATCATTATCGGTTATCTGTCAGGTTTATATATTGTCCAATTTCCAAATTTCTTTTACAGCTCTGACAATCTTATCAAAGATAAATAAAATCATGAACCAATATCATGATTTCCACCTTTGACATTGTCGAACCACGGTGAAAAGTCCGCTTCTTGTATAGTTCCATCGTTTATTTTTCCATCATCACAACAAGAAAACTACAGAAATCATCTGCCATACAAAATAATTCCGTAACTTTGTCATTGGTAATCATTGCGATTTTTGTTTGTAATTCGACACTGAACATGAAAGAACTAGACCCAAAAGAAACGACCCGTGCATACGCATTTGAGATGTGGATGGAGGCGCCCATGCCCATGCTAACCTTTTTCAAGACAATGAATGTTACCCGTCTTGCCCGCATCAGCAAGCGGACTGGGTTGAAGTTCAATATGCTTATGTGCTGGTGCATAGGACGGGCTGCAAGCAACATCAAAGAGTTCTATATACTTCCGGTTGGCAGGAAGCTGATGCAATACGACAACCTTGCCGTCTGCACTATTGTTGCCAATCGGGAAGGGGAAGTAAGCTCCTGCGATGTTCCTTTCTCAGATAATTTGCAGCAGTTCAATGCCGATTACTTGAGACTGACGAAGCAAGTAGCCGAAAGTTGCCGGAACAACGATTTGACGGACAGCATGGTCATCGGCACGTCTGCACTTGCACAATATGAGATTGACGGGGCGGTAGGGATGTATAGCGGTGTTTTCAACAATCCGTTTCTGATTTGGGGCAAATACAAACGGCATTGGTGGAAGCGTACATTGACCATTTCTTTCCAGTTCCACCATACACAGATGGATGGCGCACATGCTTCCCGTTTTTTGGAAAACCTGCAAAAAGAAATCAATGCCCTCAATGTAAAAACACGATCTTTGAGCAAGATTGCCAATATTGGCGCAACGGAAAAGTAGAAGTGCCGGCTAATTACAGGTTGACATTGTTTATGCCCTTGACATGAATCCGATTTTGCAGGCCAAAAGTTGTGGGGGAGACAGACCGACACGTTTGAGGCTTGTGCAGAATATGCTGATTTGCCCTTTTCGGAATAAAACATCACTATTATTTTGAAATGTGTCAAACTTGACTTATCTTTGCGGTATATTTATTGTTTCGGTATCGTAAATACATTTGAATCATATGGAGAAAGAGCAAGAGCAAAAAGAGCGATTCCACGAGGTGGACGAGGGGTACACCATCCTTGAAGCCATCAATGAGGCCAAGCGATGCCTGCACTGCAAGGTGCCGCAGTGCAGCAAGGGATGCCCCATAAGCCAGGACATACCAGACTGGATTCACGAGATTTCGAAGGGGAACTTCGGCAATGCCATGAAGATAATCAACGACAAGAGCAACCTGCCTGCCGTATGTGGCCGTGTCTGCCCTCACGAGAAGCAGTGTGAAGGCCACTGCATCCTCAACAAGAAGGGGGCCGGCATACGTGTGGGCAAGCTGGAACGCTTCATAGCCGACTTTGACGGAGACATGAGCCTCATTCGCGAGAAACTGCAACCGAAGACCCGCGGCCGCGTGGCCGTGATTGGTTCGGGGCCAGCCGGACTGACCATTGCCGGCGACCTGGCACGCATGGGCTTCAACGTTGAGGTGCTGGAGATGGAGCCTGAACCGGGCGGTGTGCTAATGTTTGGCATACCGGAGTACCGCCTGCCAAAGGACGTGGTGCGCCGCGAGATAAAGAAGATTGAGGAACTTGGGGTGGTGTTCCACTGCAACACCACCGTAGGCACCGACATCAACATAGACCAGTTGTTTGAGCGTGGCTTCGATGCCATCTTCATGGGTACGGGTACGGTGAAGCCGCGCAAGCCCGACATTCCCGGGCGCAACCTGCGCGGTGTGCGCCAGGCTGTGTATTTCCTGCGCAAGGTGAGCCTTTACAACGAGGGGAGCATTGCGCGCGAGGATGTGCCTGTGCACGAGGGCGACCGTGTGTTCGTGATAGGCTGCGGAAACACGGCTATGGATGCCGCACGCACGGCAATACGCATGGGGGCCAAGGACGTGGAGATAGTGTACCACCGCACTATCGACGACATGAGCGCGTTACGTTCGGAGTATGACGAGGCTGTAGAGGAAGGAGTGAAGTTCAACTGGGAGTCGAAAATCGTAGAAATACTCGATTACAACGGTATATTGAGTGGCGTGGTGATAGAGCATGATGGCGAAAAGCGGATTGAGAAGGCCGACAAGGTGCTCATGGCCATTGGCTCTGTTCCGGCAAGCCGCATCGTTTCTACCACAAAAGGCATCGACGTCGATGAGCGTGGATATGTGCTCACGCGCGAGACTCCTTATGGCATGACCAGCCGCAAGGGTGTGTTCGCAGGCGGAGACGTGGTTAACCGTCCTTCGACGGTGGTGTTGGCCATGCGCGATGCCAAGCGTGTGGCCGATGGCATAGCCAAGTATGTAGATGCAATAAAGCTGCTTGAGGCTGTGGATTCGTCGGATGGCGTTGGTGACCATGCGGCCGACAAGCAGTAAATTCAAATGGCATAGGGCCTGCATCTGCGTGTGAAACAGTAAAGGTGCCAGGCCTGTTGATACGCAGAGAGCGCGGCTTCCACATCGGGAAGCCGCGCTCTCTGCGTATGTCGGTTTATGCAATGTTGCTTGCCGTCAGCTTTGGTTAGAACCTGCGCGGGCCGCCAACCCCCCCCCCGCTACGCGGGCCACGTGGGCCCATGCCATCGCGCGGGCCGTTGCGTCTTGGGCCTTGCTGCATGCTTTGGCGTGCTTCCTTTGAGCCAAAGAGGTTGAGCCGGTATATGACATGGAGCATACCGAAGCTCGTTATGGCGTTGTATTCAGTATCGCTGCGCTGCATGGCATTGATTGATCGGCTGAAATTGCTCTGCTGGTGCAGCAAGTCATAGAGCTGGAGCGTCACGATGAGGTTCTTCTCTTTTAGGAAGCTCTGGCTAACCTGGGCGTTCCATATCAGCTCGTTGGTGTTAAGCGATTCGTCGCTGTAGCCTCGACGACTGTTCATGTTGAGGTCGAAGGCAATCTCCGTGCCCCACGGCAACCTTACGTTTGAGTTGAAGCCGTAAGCGAACTCCCAGGTGTCGAGGTTGCTGTTGGGCTGCAGTTTGTTGCGTGAGTGCTCATATTCAAGCGAACCGTTGAGCTCGAATTCGAACCAGTCGTTGCGGAACCCGGCTGTAAGCTCCTCTTCGATAGAGGTGCTGCGGGTGGTGTTCTTCTGCGAGTCCTGGCGGTCGATGCTGACGTAGCCTACACTGTTTGTATAGCGGAGCTCGGTGTTCGTGCTTATGTTGAACAGTCCGGCAGAGTCAATCGCGGTGTTGAAGAGGAACTGCCCGCGGGTAGACCAGTTTCCGTTGATGTTCTCTGGGCGCGTTGTGCGTCCGCCGGTTTCCGGGTCGTAGCGCACCATGTTGCTTATGGAGTTGCTCGTTGTCTGGAAGCGGAAGTTGGCCATCACCGTCTTGTAGTGGTTCTGTATGTAGTTGTTGTAGAACATATTGAGCGTCTGTGTGAACGACGGCTTCAGACCTGGGTTACCCATCGATATGTTCAGCGGGTCGCTGTCGTCAGTGATGTCGAGCAGGTCGGTCATGCTCGGCTGGCTCGTTGAGCCGCGGTAGCGCACGCGCAGCTGGCTCACTTTCGATATTTTCCAGCGGAAGTCGAGCGTAGGCGATATGTTGGTCACGGTGCGCGTGGTGTCGGTAGTCACGCCCTGGTAACGTTGCACGAACTTAGTCTGCTGCGGCATGACGGTCACACCGAAGTTGAGGTTGTATGCAGGGCGTATTATTCGCATCATCACCTCGATGTCGTGGATGTAGTTCTTGTATTCAGAGAAGCGGCTCAAATCCTCGTCGAGATAGTATTCGTATGGATTTTCGAGACGGTCAAGATAGCTGTCCCATCCCCTGTAAACTGGCGACAGTCCGGCGAAGAACGGCTCGCCAAGGTTGCTGAAGTCGTATGTAGAGCGGTCGCTCTTGGTGTATTTGTATTGGAACTCATAGCTGAACTGCAGGAAAGTGGCCTTCATTATTGGTTCGCTGTATGTGGCCTTTATGCTGTAGTCCCAGTTCTTTTGCGGAGTGAGGTTGTAACGGTTGGTCTGGTAGGTAGAGTCCTGGCCCAGCATGTTCTTTGTCTTGTACAGATGTACGTTGTTCGTGCTCAGGCTGTTGCTCTCGCTGTCGCCGTAGTTGCCGCGCAGGCGCAGGGTTACGTTGCGGCCCATGTTGTTGAGACGGCGGTTGAACATGAGCATGCCCCCGAAGCTCTTTGATTCGCTATAGGTTATGCTGCTGTTGTTGCGCGAGTTGACGAAGAGTGTTGAGTCAGCGAATACGTCAGAGAGCGGGTCGGCCACGTAGAGGTAAGGGTCTTCGTCGAACGTTGCCGACTTGCTTATGCTGATTCCGTCGCTTTTTGAGAGGCTGAACGTAGGACGGAACATGATGGTTGTCATGGTGTCGGGATGCCATTCGAAACGCATCTGTGCATTCCAAGAGTCACTGCGTGAGTAGCTCTGGTTAAGGCTGTTGGAGAATGACCCCTCGGTGCTCACGAAGTTTTCTGACGAGTTCTTTGTGCGGGTATCACCGTCGCCATGGTTCCAGCGCACACTTCCGTCGAGTCGCAGTTTCTCGTGCTGGCCGTCTTTTTCCTCGTAGTTGAAGTTGACACCGAGCATCTTTGATGACTGCAAGCCACGGCGGCCTCCGCCGAAGCGCCCGCCTCGCCCGCCGAACCCGCGGTCATTTGTGTTGTTAGCGCTGCCGAAGCCAAACACGCGAAGATTGTCCTTGAAGCGCATGGCCATCGCGCGGGCAGCATAGCGGTCTTTTGTTCCGTAAGCAAGGTCGGCGTTGGATATGATGCCTTTGTTCATGCCTTTCTTTATTCCGAAGTCGAGCACTGTCTGTTCTTCTCCGTCATCGATGCCGGAGACGCGCGCCAGGTCGCTCTTCTCGTCATACGACTTGACTTTCTCGATAATGGAGGTGGGTAGGTTCTTGAGTGCTGTCTTTGTGTCGCCTACCATGAACTCTTTGCCGTCGACGAGGATTTTTTTCACTTCCTTTCCGTTTATGGTGATGTTTCCGTCGTCATCAATCTTTGCACCTGGCAGGCGCTTGATGAGCTCTTCCACCACAGAGCCTTCAGGCGTGCGGTAAGCTGCAGCGTTGTAGACGAAAGTGTCTTCGCGTGTGGTTACCTTCAATGCCCGGCCGGTTACCGTGGCACCTTTGAGCATTATTGCGTCGGGTTCCATGGTTATTGTGCCAACGGCCAGGTTTTTCCCGCTGCTGATTGTAATGTTTTTATGGTATGGCTTGAAGCCTACACAAGTTACTTGTAATATGTACTTGCCGTCAGCCGGTGCGGCAATCGTGAAGGAGCCGTTTGTACCCGTCAGCCCTCCTTTGGCCATGGTGCTGTCGGTTTTGAGCAGTTTTACGGTTGTCATGGCCAAGGCTTCGTTTGTTTCAGCTTCAATGACCTTTCCGGTGACGTTGCGTTGCGCAAAAGCAGTGATTGATGCCGCTGCGACGGCAATCAACAATAAGAGTCGTTTCATTTCTATGCGTCGAGATTAGTTACGTTTGTTTGACGTTAAAGAGAGTCAAACGTTTAATCGTTTTGTGAGTTTGTTTGGATAAAGTTTGTGTTTTAGTGTATTTATGTGAATGTTTCTTCTTTGTTTGATTGTGATTTTATATAAGTTTTGACTATTGTCTCTTTTTTTATAAATTTTATGTGTGTGTTCCTGTAAAGCCATGGCGACGGTTTAAGCGTCACCATGGCTGTTGTTTTTTTTATTTGCCGTTGGCAGGCGTTGCCTTTGTTAGTTCCATGACGATTGTGCCGTTGGTGTTGAATAGTCCGACATTGCCGTTGCGCAAACGCCCGAATGATTTTGTTTCTGCCAGCGCAGAAACCACGTTGCGCTCTGTTTCCATGTCAGGGCATGCCATGCGGGTAGTTGCAGGCTGCCCGAATGACAACGCTTGGTCATTGCCGTTGCCTCGTTCGATGTTACCCATCAATCGGTTGCATCCGGTGTGTCCGCTTAGTTTGTTTGTCTTTGTGTCTATTGCCAGTGACGGCTTGTTGCCATCTGTCGGCTTCTTGGTCTCCTGCCCATAAGTCTTTTCTATTGTCCAATTGCCTTCCAGCTCAGTGTATGGCATTGGCTCGAAGCGCTTTTCCAGTTTTGCAACTTCGTTGCCGTCGGCATCTATTAGTGATGCCGTGCCGTCACCGCTGTTTACTGCCTTGTTCACGCGAGTCAGTGCGGCCAATACTTTGCGCTCTGTCTCCATGTCGGGGCAGGCCATCATGGTACTTGCCATTTTTGAGAAGTTCACTTTGCCTGTCTTTTTGTCAATTGAAGCCATTATGCGGTTGCAGCCACTGTAACCATACACACGCCCTTCTGTCAGGTTGAAACCGATGTATGGCACTTGTCCGGTTGTTGTTGTCAACTTGCTTCCGTTGGCTTCCGTTATGTTCCACTCGCCGTCCATGTTGGCAAAGTCGCTTTTTTTCGGTGTGTTACATGCTGTCATCGCCATGGCGATAATTGTTGTTAAAATTAATTTTTTGTTCATGATCATTTCTTTTTTTTGTTGCGAAAGTGTCTTTTAAAATTCTGTTATGAGTTGTGTTGGCTTTTATGCAAGGTCGTGCTTCGCCGTTTCAGCCATTTTCTCGGCTTCTTTGCGTGCGGGTTTGCCAGTTTCTGTTGTCGGGATTTGGCTTACAGGCAGTATGGCTTGTGGTTGCCAATACTTTGGCAGGACTTTCTTGCAGGCTGTAATGGCTTCTGCTGTGTTTTCGTCTTGCAAGAGCAGAACCACAACCTCGCCAAATTTTTTGTCCTTGCGCTTGGTGATGATGAATGGCGCATTGATGTGAGGAGCGAGCATTCGCTCCACCTCTTCGGCTTGAATCTTTATTCCCCCACTGCAGATCACGTTGTCTTTGCGTCCGTGTATTCGGAAATGGCGGCCGTCAGAGTCAATGTCGGCAATGTCGTTGGTGACCAGTGTGCTCGCGCAGACTTCAGGGGCGTTGATCGTCAGGCAACCGTCGGGTGAAAGCCCTACCGAGACTCCGTCGAGAGGAGTGTACCACTCTGAGGCTTCCGGGCCGTTGAGGCGGCGTAATGCGATGTGCGATAATGTTTCAGTCATTCCATATGTGCTCCATATGGCATATGGGAATCCTTTTAGTTCGGCTGCCAGGTCATCGTCAATAGCGCCGCCTCCAATGATGAGATGTTTTATCTGCTTGAGGATTTCGCGTTCGGCAGGAACCTGCATTGAGTTGAACACCTGCATCGGAACCATCGCGGCAAATGTCGGTGCTGACTCCAAATCGGCCAGTGGGTGTCCTGACGGAGTGACCTCGACAAGATGTAGACCGCAGACCTCGGCCCGTACGGCCATCATCATGCCCGCAATATAGTCTAACGACATACATAGCAGTGCTGTGTCTCCGGGTTTCAGTCCGAGGAAACGGCACGTGGTACGTGCCGAAGCGGTCATGCGCCGTTTCTCGACCCACAATGGCTTTGGTGTACCTGTGGAGCCACTGGTATGCACTAGCATGCGTTCCGAGTCGCTGTGCCATTCTTTTAAGAACTCGTTTAGCGTTGTCATTTTGTGTTGAACCATATTGCGTTGCCGCGCATCTCGATAGGCATGGGAATGTTGTCAGTGTAGAGCAGTCCGGTACCAAGACCTTGAGCCATTGTGACATGGTCGCCATACATCTTCGCCGCAAGCTGGGCCACGGCATTGAGGCCTACGTTGCTTTCCAATGCACTGGTAATCCATGACTCGATGTTGAGTTCGCCGGCGATCTTAATCCATTCCTCCACGCCTCTCATCCCGCCATGGAGTGACGGCTTGAGGACGATGTATGCCGGTTTGATGATGTTAAGCATCTCGCGTTTCGTCTCGTTGTCGTTTATGCCGATGAGTTCTTCATCGAGTGCGATGGGCAGTGGTGAGTCTCGGCACAGTTCAGCCATGTCTCCCCATCGTCGTGTCTTGATTGGTTGTTCAATGGAGTGTATTGCGTATTGTGACAGGAGCTCTAGTTTGTATAGAGCCTCGTCGTATTTGAATGCGCAGTTTGCGTCGAGCCTGATTTGCATTTCCCGCGGTGAAAAACGCCCACGGATGTGCTTGAGCAAGTCCATCTCCGCGTCGAAATCAATGGCTCCTATTTTCAGCTTTATGCACCTGAAGCCTTGATTGATTTTATCTTCCATGCGGCATAGCATCTCGTCATGGCTGCCCATCCATACCAAGCCGTTGATGGGGATGCCCGCCTCACCGCGCCCGAAGGCTGTGTCGAACAACGCAGCAGAGCCTCGCTTAAGGTGGAGCAGTGCTGTCTCCAGGCCGAAGAGCATGGATGGATAGTCTGCCATGCCGTCATAGTCGATGGTGCCTTCCTGTTCGAACTTGTCGCAGAATGCCCGCAGTTTGTTGCCGTAATCAGCCGAGGCGTCACAGCTGAGGTCTGGCAGGGGGGCGCATTCGCCTAATCCTTTTTGTGAAGGATAGTCTGCCGATGTTAGCTCAATGAGCCACGATGTTCTCTCTGTATATGTTCCACGTGACGTTCCGGCCGGTTGCTTGAAGTGAAATGTTCGCGGGATAATTGTCGCTTCGTATTTCTTCATCATCTTTTGTCGTTTTGTCAATCAAGGCAACTTTGGGTATTTCTTGAAGTCAGGCTTCCTCTTTTCGAGGAAAGCCCGGCCACCCTCTTGTGCCTCATCAAGGAAGTAATATAGCATGGTGGCGTCTCCGGCCAGTTCCTGTATGCCGGCTTGGCCGTCCAGCTCAGCATTGAGCCCTGCCTTGATCATGCGCAGTGCCAGTGGGCTGCGCTCCATCATTGTCTCGGCCCATTCCACACATTCATCTTCAAGTCGTTCCAGTGGCACCACTTTGTTCACCAATCCCATGCGCTCAGCCTCTTCCGCGCCGTACTGTCGGCACATGAACCATATCTCCCTGGCTTTTTTTTGCCCGACGATGCGTGCGAGGTAGCTTGCGCCGAAGCCCGCGTCGAACGAACCCACCTTGGGGCCCGTCTGCCCGAAGATGGCGTTCTCGCTCGCGATGGTGAGGTCGCACACAAGGTGCAGCACATGGCCTCCGCCGATGGCATAACCGTTGACCATAGCAATCACAGGCTTGGGCAGCCGTCGTATCTGCATCTGCACGTCGAGCACGTTTAGCCTTGGCACTCCGTCCTCGCCTACATAACCTCCACGCCCTTTCACGTTCATGTCGCCGCCCGAGCAGAATGCTTTGTCGCCAGCCCCGGTCAGGATTACCACCCCTATGCGTTGAGCCTCTCTGCAGTATGCGAACGCCTGGCTCATTTCCCATGTGGTGCGTGGTGTAAAGGCGTTGCGGTATCGCGGTCGGTTGATGGTTATCTTGGCTATGCCGTTGAATTCCTCAAACAATATTTCCTTGAAGTCAAAGCCTTCAATGGCTTTCCATTCTCTTCTTTCCATGTCCAGAATGTATTTATTTCCTTTTTTTTATTCGTCTCTGTTTGCCAATATGTTGCGCAGTTGTTTATAGTATTCCTGTATGGCTTGTTTGTCTTCCTCTGCGTTGGTTGTTATTTCGAGCACCATCGGTCGATTGGCCTGGCGTGTCAGCAGTGTGACTATTCCGAGTTGCATTTCTTGCATGTTTCCAGCCTTCATGTATCCGATGTCGTTCTGTGTGCATATCCCCTGTGCATCGGTTTGGTGGTAGGCAGCTACCATTGTGTCGCGTGCCGGGCTTTGCTCAAGTCCGTGCAGTTGGTGGAATATACCTCCACAGTGATTGTTGAGCAGCATTATGCGCAGGTTGCCCCGAAGTGATGAGTTCCACAGTGCATTCTGGTCATACAAGAAGCTCAGGTCTCCTATGATGCAGAATACCTTGTCATTTGTAGCCATTGAAAATCCGGCAGCCGTTGAGAGGCTTCCTTCGATGCCGTTGACGCCTCGGTTGCACCATACGTAGTGTGTGGCATATATGTTGCCCAGTCTCACTGCCGAACTGTTGGCGTAGTGTACTTCGAAGTTGTATTCCAGGTCGCCTACCTGTTCTTCGAAATATTTCACGGCTGCCATCTGCGAATACTGCGGTTCGTAGCAGCCTGCTATTTCCTCGGCTGCGGCAAGTGCGTCATGCCATCGACGGGCGAATTCCCCTTTCGCCAAGTCTGTCTTGCCCAATGACGTTGTGTTGCTGCGGGCTTTGGCGAGGCTCCCCAATAATTGCCGCAGGCTGTCAGGTCTGTCGCATTCAACAATTCCGCTGAGCCACATCGTAGGGTCGGGTGTCGCTCTCGCGTCTGTTGTAATGATATATGTTGCGGCTTTTGCCTGCCTGAGGAAATGCCGCAATCGTTTGCTTACGATGGTGCCGCCTACGTATATAACCAGGTCGGGCATCAGCGAGGTGTCATCGCCAATGGCAAAGAGCACCTCGTCAAAATGTGTCGCGCCTTGTCCGATGCCCAGTGGCTCGCATAATACCACGGCATGGCGCATCAAGTCATTTAGGGCTTCTTTGTCGACGGTGCCGTCTTTCATCTGTCCTAGCACAAGCATTGGTCTGTGTGAGGCTGCCCAGGCAGCCTCCAAGGTTTCACAGCGGTTGTTGCCTGTCTCTGTCGGTAGCATTTTGAATGTGCGCTCTTGGGGCAAGGCTTCAACGTTGAATTCGAACAGCGGCTCTGTTATCGGCACATTGATGTGTACTGGTGCCGGCTGTCTGTGCGTGCATTGGCATAACGCTTCGTTCACGAGGCGGTTGCAGTGCCAGCATTCAGTGCCGTCATGCGGTTCGGGCAGCGTCACGGCCTTGCGCACAAAGCGTCCCAGGGCATCGCCTTGTGGCAGAGTCTGTCCGTCGAGTTGGTCTATCCATGCAGCAGGTCTGTCGGCAGAAATGATCACGAGAGGTTGGTGCTGGTAGAAAGCCTCGGCTACGGCAGGTGCAAGGTTCAGCAGTGCAGAGCCAGAGGTCACGCAAACGGCCACTGGCATTCCAGTGGCCTGTGCCATGCCTAAGGCCACGAATCCGGCCGAGCGTTCGTCTGTTATAGGCACGCAGCGTATGCTGCCACATTCGTTCAGGTTGTGCACTATGGGCACATTGCGGCTGCCGGGGCATACCACGGCTGTTGTAATGCCATGTGCCACAAGTAGCGAAGTCAGTATGTTGACGTTTTCTTTGTTGCTGAACATGATTGATAATCCATCCTTGTCGCTTGTCATGCTATATCACCGAGCACAAGCCTCATTGTTGCCATTTTGGCTTCCGTTTCAGTCCATTCCTTGGCCTCGGTGCTGTCGGTCAGCAGTCCGCCTCCTGCATACAGATGGCACAGGCCGTTGCATATCTGCATACAGCGCAGCGATACGTACAAATGGGTTTCGCCTGATGGACTCAATGGTCCCATGAAGCCGCTGTAATAGCTGCGCGGCGAGTGCTCGTTGTTAAGTATGAAGTCTTGTGCTTCTTGTTTTGGCCGCCCACATACGGCTGGTGTTGGGTGCATGGCATTGAGCAGGCTCCCCAGCTTGCCGTTGGAGTGGGGGATGAAGCAGAAGTCGCTGCGCAAGTGAACAATTTCGCCGGCGCGTACTGTCCGCGCCGGGCTTCTTGTGATTTTGCTTGCAAAGGGCCTCAGCGTGGCTTCAATGTAGTCGGCCACTATGCGTTGTTCTTTCCTGTTCTTCTCGTTCCAGTCCATGCCATGGTCATTACTTCCACCTGGCGTGGGCGGATTGTCGAATGCCAGAGCTTGGCCTTCGAGCCTCATTGTGCCTGCCAGTGCTACTGTGCGCCATGTGTCGCCATTGCCTTCGAGCAGTATTTCGGGTGTCGCTGTAAGCCACGTGCCGCATTTTTCAGTATGTACGAGTGCAACGAACATCCTTGGATAGAGGCTGCAGGCTCTCATGAACAGTTCTTCGGCTGCCACCTTCTGTGCCATGTGTTCCGTTGTGCGGCGGGCGAGCACTATTTTGCTGAACGTTCCGTCTGTCAGTCTTTCGTGGAAAGCTGCGAAGTTGGCAGCGTAGTGCTCGTGCTCGGCTTCTTGTTCTTCAGCGCTGTGTGCAATTCTGCCAGCCACGGCGTTCACGTTTCTTACGGGAAGTGTTTCCGTGTGGTCTGGCCGGAGCAGCAGCAACGGCTCGTCGGTGGAGATGCAGAACGGAGCAATCACGAAACCGCTCCTTCCGTCGAGTTCTTGAATACTGTGCAGTTCCTCGGGTTTTCCTTTGCCCTGTACTGCTACGGTGTAGCTGTCGGCGTAAGGCAGCCGGTACATGGCCAGTGCCGTCATGCCTTGTTCTCCTTTGGTTTCTCTATCATGAAGTTCATTACGCTCACAGTCGACAGCACCGCTCCTTTCGAATCGGTTATGCTGACGTTCCACACATGGAGCGTGCGCCCACGGTGCACTATGCGCGCCGTGGCCGTGACCGTGTCGCCGACGTATGCGCTCCTCACGTGGCTTCCGCTCACGTTCACGCCTACGCACGCCCTGTCGGGGCAAAGTGCCGACGAGCCGACTCCTGCCAGGTATTCGGCCAGCGCGAGCGACGCCCCGCCGCTGAGCAGGCCCATGGGCTGGCAGTTGCGCTCGTCAACGTGCATCGTCGCCACACAAGTGTCGTCGTCAGGTGTCGATACGAAGTGCATCCCTATGGCGTTGGCGAGGTTTGGCCGTTGCGTTATTATTTCGTTCATCCGTTCTATGTCCATCCGTATGTGATATATAAATATGTGTGACGGGCATGGTCTGTGCCGTCACACCATTGTTTCATTCTCGCGCCTTTGCACAGGCAAGCGTGCAGTGCGCTGTCATTGGTTTATGCAAAGGTACAAAATTATTCCGCCAGATGCAAGTGTAACGGCTTTTTTATTGCAGATGCAGCCCGGGTGTCACTTGCCTGCGAAGCCGGTCTCCCTCAGCCACTCTTCGGCAATCTGCGGCCACAACGCTGTCGAGCCTGGCTGGCTGCGCAGGGCGATGCCGTGGCCACCATGGGGGAATATGTGGAGCGACGACCTTTTTACGCCGGCCCCCAGCAGGGCCTTGAATATCTCCACGCTCCCCGTTGGCGAGGCAGTGCGGTCATCTGCGGCGTGTAGCAGCAGCATCGGCGGTGTGTGCCTGTCTATCAGGCTGTCTAAGGGGAAGCGTGCGAGCAGTCGTTGCACGCTCGGTTCGCGTGTGCGCCATGTCGCGCCTGTGTTTCTCATGTATGCCACGGGGCTTATCAGTACGGCGAAGTCGGGGCGGTGGCTTACGGTGTCGAGGCTGTCGCCGCAGTCGCTGTGGTCTTCGCTTACGGTGCTTGCGCAGGCGGCCACGTGCGCTCCTGCACTGCAGCCCATCACGCCAATCTTGTGCGGGTCTATGCCATAGTCGGCGGCGTGAGCTCTCACCCATTTCACTGCCCGCTGTGCGTCAGCGAGCGGGGCGATGGTGGGGTCGGTTACGTCGGGCTGGTTGGGCAGGCGGTGGAGCAGCACGAAAGCCGTCACGCCAAAAGTGTTGAGCCACTTGGCCATGCTCACGCCGGCCGTTTCGTAAGCCTGCTTTATGTATCCCCCGCCCGGTATTACTATTACGGCTGCGCCTTGGCGCTCTTCCTGGCCCGGCAGGTATTCGTAGAGCCTTGGCTGCTCTGCGCGCCATATTCGGTTGCGGGCAATTGAGTCGCGGTGGTCGTTGCCAGTGGAGTGGGGCATGGCCTTCATGCCATAAAGGTTGATGCGCTTGTGCGAAAACAAGTCCGATTGCTGTGCCATGGCGCAGATGCATGATGTCATGAGCATCATTGCCGGCAGAAATATCCTTGCCCTTGTCATGTTCTTGTATCTTGTATGTTGGTAAAATTGCATTGTCGTCCGTTGGTTCCGCAAAGATACAATTTTATATTGTTGCGGCAAAAATATGCGTTTAAAAACGTTCCGGGCAATCCTTAAATGATGAAGTTGTATGATGCAATTAGGCTTATCGCCTCTGCCATCGAGCTTGTTTTCAGTTTTGCTTTTATTTCCTTCAGGTGGTAGTTTAGCGTATTTGTGGTTATGCACAGCGTGCCGGCCACCTCTTCTTTGCTCATCCCAGTTCCCAGCAGTAGCAGTATTTCCATTTGCTTCTCGTTAAGCGGAGCGCGTGCAGTTTCCTTGAATCTGTGTGTTTTTGCAGAATATCTGTATAGTGTTTTTGTCTTTGGATTCCAGCATAGCTTGTTGTCTGTGGTGTTGTGTGGAGCAGGCTTTATGGCTATCAGTGCCAGTTCGTCGCTTATTGCGAATGCCTTTATCAAAAACGGTCTGTATTGCTTGCCGAAGCGTATCTTTGCCGTGGAGTGATATATTAGGTCTTTTGCTTCGTTCCCTATTGAGTTGGTCAGTTCCTCTATGGCGCGTATGGCGTAGTTTATTTCATTGGCGTCTTTTTCGTGCATCAGGCCGATGAAGTAATCAATGCCCAGTTCCATTATCTCTTTGTGCGAGAACCGTGAGAAGATATAGGTGCTCGATGAGCAGTGCAATATTTTCCCCGTCATGGTGTTTGCCACGATATATTCGTGCTTGTCAATCATGCTCAGCTTGTCGAGCAGGGCGAAGTTTACATCGCTTATGTTCTCGGCATGGTATTCGTTGCGGAATGTATTGTAGTACATGATGCTTCTTGGTATTGGAAGTTAGTTACTTGTCAATGCCAGATTTGTGTGCCGTTTTTGTATTCAAAGATCCGTTCTTCCTTTCCTTTTGTCTTGTCTTTGAGTAGCAGTATGGCATTTTTAGGAACATTGTCGAATGTAAGTATGCCGCTGTTGGCCATGCGTCGGCCGAGCAAATGCCACTGCCTGTCAAAGTAGTAAAGTTCGTATAGGTCGCCTGCTTCCACGTTGTTGGTGTCAGATGATGGCATGAACACAATCTTGCTTATGGGTTTCTTTCCTTTTGCCCCAAGGTCTGTTCCTATCCAGTAGTTTGTGGTCTTGGCTGATGTTACGGTCTCCGGCTTCCAGTCTGTAAGGTGTTTTATGCCTGTACTGTCAACGTCGTGCCATATTGGTGTTCCGTTCAGTTCAATATCCTTGCCGTTCTCGTCTTTAGTGTAAAAGTGCAATTCTGCCAATGGCATTCTTGACCTTGGTGAAGTCTTGTAACGCAAATATCTGTATTTCTTCTCTTTGCTTATGGGTATTGTAGTTTCTCCGTGTGGCATCCTTGTGATTGCCCCAATGGTGTCTGCATCGCTGAAGTCGGCTTTGTTAGCTCCCTCAAACACACCGCCTTTCATGTATCCCCATAAGTCTGTCATGTAAGAGCAGAGTGGGTACTTGCGGTTTATGGTTATGCTTTCAGTTGTGTCTGTTGCTGGCGTGTAGGTGTGCGATGTTCCGTTGGCCTTTACAAGGATGGGCTCCGAGAGTGCAGTCCACTTCTTCCCCTTTATGCACATGGGCAGGTAAACCGTATTGCAACCAATGTTCTTGAATGTGACCAGTCCGTTGCTTGGCTGCGCCTGGGCGATGGGCGTCCAGTTTTTCCCTGACCTAAACACACACAGATACACCGGTATAGTGTCGTTGCACTCTACGGTCAATGTGCCGCCCAGTCCGTATTGTGCCGATACATCGCTGATAAAACGGTCATTCAAAATGCTTGGAGTGCTTTGTGTCGTGGTATTGGTGTGTTCAAAGCCTAAGCGGTATATTTTTGCCGCTTTCTTTTCGTATAGTACATCGTAAGGGCAACTGTCTTCCCTTGTTATTTTATATCTTGCCGAAAAGCGAGAAGCGTCTATTTTGTTGAATTGCTTAGCTCCTTTCTCGTCATCAAATATTGTGTATGTTGCGCCGTCGCTCTTCACCATTGCTACCCACGAATGGCCGTTCTGACTGTAGTTTGCCCACATCGGCACTGCGTCGATTGCGGCAGGTATGCCCAGTGCGCGCAGTATTGCCACGTGCAATATACACCTTTGGTCGCAGTCTGCCTTTTTCACGTAATTGGTGGTAAGTGCGTCGAGGCTGTATGGACAGTATGGGGTAGATTGCAATATTGTTTTCCTGATGGTGTCGGTTATTGCTTCAAAGGCTTCTGTCATGCTTTCTGTGTTGGTTACTGCCGGGCCGTAAGCTTTGCGCAGTTTCTGTCTCCATCCTTTGCATATCCGTTCGTCCTTGACCCTGTATGGCAATATGTTTCGGCAGAAGTTGTCGAATGTTATTTCGTCAGCCCATGGTGCAGTCTTCCAAGACACAAACGCCTGGTCTATTTCTTCTATCAGCCATTGGCTGTCCATGAAGCTGCTGTCTGCCACGAGTATTGTCTTTTCGTTGCCCCTTGCCTTGTTCCACGCCGTGGCGAGCGCTTTCTGGCTTTGCGGACTGTCTGTTGCGTAAATGCGGTTGATGAATTCTTCCATGCCGTCTCCGCCTGGTGAGAAATGTCCGTGAATGTTTTTTATTATGAATTTTGCGGCTTTTAGTTTCATGCTGTCATTCGCATTGCGGCTGTAGTGGGCTATCACATCGTCAAACTTGTTTTCTGCCGTGCATACATTGATAGCCTCGCAGAGAATGATTGCAATTAAGAATATGTTGCGTCTCATTGTTTTGCTTTATTTTGATGATTGTTTTGAAAAAGTTTCGGCTTCTTGTTTTATTTTTAGGGCTTCGTCTGTCTGTGTTTTTATGGGGGTGTCAAGTATCTCCTTTGCCATCGCCAAGGCTTTGGCTTCTTGCCGTGAGTGGAAGTAATACCTCATCAACCATCTTTTGGGCCTTAGGCTTCTTGGTGTCATGTTGTTGACTGTAGTCATGCAGGTGGCGGCTTCCTTTGGCTTCCCCATTTTCATAAGGCATGAAGATTTCATGTAAAACAGTTCCGGCGCAGATGTATATCCCATTGCGCGGTCAATGCAGCTGATGGCTTTGTCATGTCTGCCAGCTTTCATGTTTGCCAAAGCCATGCTTTTGAAGTAAGCCTCTGATGTTCCAATGCCATTGCCTAAGGATTCCATGTGGGCAGTGTCAACAGCGTTCCCGCTTGCCAGTGTGTGATATGGCTTGGTCAGGCTGGCTTGTGCCGCAATCTTGCCCGCCTCCTGCCATAGCAGTTGCAGGGCGACCGTAAGGCAGAGGCACGTCGTGGCTGCCGTTAAAGGCGTGGTGCGGGGGTGTGATGCAGACTCTGTGCTGACTGCCGCTGTCTTTGCCCCGTAGCAGAGTAGGAGCAACCATGGCTGTATGGCAGTATAAACGAAGTTGAAAAGTGCCATTGCAGCAAAGGCGGCTGTTACGGCCAAAGCATCCCAGTCGTGCCGTTTGTGCGCTGAAAAAGCAGTCAAGAGGAAGAATCCAATGTAGAACGCCATGCCGATGATGCCGCCCTCTATGCCTTGTTCAAGATAGTCGTTGTATGTCATGGCCACGTAGTCTGCATTTCTTCTTTCGGTTTCAGAGGCTTTACCTGATGCAAAATATTCAGCTTGCTGCAGGTTGTAGTGTTTCTCGAACATACCGTAGCCATAACCTTGCGGCTTGTCGGCAATCATCTTTGCCGACAGTTTCCATACGAGCATACGTCCGTCGGCAGAGTCTTTTTTCATTTTGTATAGGGTTGCGCCGCCTATGACTATTGCCGTTGCGCACAGGCAGCCGAAAACTGTGTGCCGACGTTTGTGCCAGCCCTTGCCTGCAACCCATACAATTCCCATTGTTGCCAGCCCAACGTATGCCGTTCGGCACCTCAGTGCCAATAATGCAATGAATGCGGCGCACACCATGACTGCAAACAAGGCTTTGCGGCTTGCCTGTTGGGAGCGGCGCACAAGCAGTGGGATGCAGCCTGCCAGATACATTGCTGTTATGTTTGGATTTTCGTTTGCGCCGGTTATGCTGAAGAATTCCGACCTTGCCCCTGCCAGCCCTGTTGCCTGTGCAATCATGAATGCAATGTGGATGGCGGCAATCAGCAAAAGGCCATTTTCAATTGTTTCCCATTTTATAAGCCTTTGCCTTAGGAGGGCAGTCACTGCCAGCAAGAACATCAGGCTGCTAAGCAGATAGCCCAGGCGGTATTGCTCGGCATCCACCATTGCGCTGTATACCAGCAGGTATGCAATCCAAGCCATGGTGTATGTGTCGCATTTCCCAAATGTCACATTCCTTTTTGTGAGCCATGTCGTAAAGGCAATTGAGGCAAGTGACAATGCCAGCAGCGAGAACAGTAATGAGCGCGACAGGGACGGATAAACAAACAGAGTTGTGTCTACTGTGCAGAGGATGCACAGTATAAAGAATACAGTTGTGTTTGTCTTTTCAAGTAAGCCGGTCATTTGCATTGCACTGTTTTGCAATCTCTCCAGTGCTTAGTGGCACTGGAGAGACTGTTTTGTTTCTGATTTATTTTAATATGGCGAATTGCTTAAGTTTATTCTGCCATCCATGAAAGTCAGATATTTTATTATGGGCTCTTCCGAAGGCTTGTCGTCTGCGTCATATTCAATGGTGTTTTTGCGCATCTTAAGCGAGGTGACATCTTCTTCTTCCATTCTGATTACGTCTTCCAGGTAATACCTGTTGTTGTATGCAAGTGTTGCAGTGTTGTCCTTAAGAACAACAACAGTGACGTAAGGCGGTTCGCTTGACATTGCAACGCCTGTGAACACAAGTGCGGTGTAGCCCATGCCCATATCAATCTGATAGAATGACTTGTGACTGTTTGCTAAGTTCTTGTTTTCGCAGAAAAAGTATACAAATCCGTCGTCATAGTTTAATGAAAGCAGGGTTGTGCTGCCGCTTTTTATTTCAATCACATTGTAGTCGCCCGACTCTTCGTCCCAGCCTTTATATCGTAGGTTGTTTACAGTATAGGTCGTGCCGTCTGTGGTCGTGGCGGTCTCGCTATTCTTTAGTGTATATGGTGTTAAGCCAGTGCGAGTCTCGTCGTTCTCAAAAGGCACAACGGGTTGTTCATATGCAGGCACTTTTCTGCTGTTGGAAATTGGATAAATCTGTTCTTGTGCATATGAATTAGAACTAATAATGCACATTAGTAATATAAATACAATTTGTTTCATATTATTTGTAATAATAAAATTTAACTTTTCCTTTTTTGTTTGCTCCAAAACTGTAGCTGAATGATTGCGATGCATTACGTTTCTCGTATCCAGTGTCCATTGTGCATGGAACTTTTCCACCCCAATTGGTGCTATATGTCTCTTTGCCAGGAACAATGACAACAACATGTCCATGACCTCCAGGGTTTCGATATCCTGCAACTACAAAATAGCCATTATTTGCATATCCTTGAGCTTCAGAAAGGGTTATTTCTTTCCACTGTGAAGGATTATTTGCCCAATATGAAACCATATCGTTTGCAAGACAATTCATGCCAGATGGTAGAGTTCCATATAAGTTCTTAAATGCAGCTTGGACTCCTTTATTGCATTTCGCGTCTCTTCCAGGGATACTTTTTACGGCTTTGGCCGCAGCGTTCTTTATTTGCGTAGTAGTGCGTATGTTTGTTTGGCTAGAACTGCTGCCACCTCCACCTGAAGGCGGGCCTACGACGATTGAACCTCCGCTTCCACCTCCGGTGTTACCGCCACCACCGCCAATTATGCCTCCTTGGTTGCCTTCATCGCCCTCGTCGGGGTCTTTCCGGTCGTCATTCTCGTTGTGCTGTACGTACATATGGCCATCCAAGGATTTGCATGGCATCGATTCGTGGCAGATGGGGCAAGAGGTTATGCATGGGTCATTCTCGCACGGCCACGGCGAGGTGTACTCAAATCCATCCTCGTCGGTGCAGTGATAGAGGGTTGAGCCGCTTTCGTTGCCCATGTTCTGGGCAGAGAGCGTGGCAGTGCCGAGCGTGAGTCTCCCGTTTTTCATTATGGGGAGCAAATTTAGCAATAATATTGCCAACAACAAAACTTTTTTCATAGTGCGCCCCTCTTTTTAATTATTATTGCACGGAACTGGCGGTTGCCAGCCGTGACATGGGCCACATACATACCGTCTGGAACGTTTGGCGTGATGGTAAACGAGTGATGGCCTGCGGCAAGTGCGCCCGTGGTGGCGTTGAGCACGTTGACGCCTGCCTGGCTGTAGAGGCAAATGCGTGCGGAAGCCACGTCTTCCGTCAGGTCGAAGCTGAGCGTTACGTCGCCAGAGAACGGGTTGGGGTAGGCTTTGAGTCTTGTTTCCGTGCTGTCGGCAGCAGCTTGGCGTCCTTGCGTTCCTACTTTTGCCAGCGATATGTACATCGGGCGTTCAGGCTCGCGCTGTGTGACGGAGTAGAGGCGCAGGCTGCCCGTAAGGCTTCCGCCCATAGAGGTGATGTCGGCACTCTTGAAGCGGTAGAGCACAGGGTGCTCCTCGGTGTAACGCTCATGCCGGCGCATGGCTCCCTCTTTGAATATGAGCTTGCCGTCGGTGCCGACCGTCGCCGCGAATGAAACGGTGTCTATGCCGTCGCACCACTTGCCGCTTACCACGCCGTCGGCCATGGTCATGCTTATCGAGAGCGGGCGCTCGTTGATTATATACTTGCCGCTCCAGTCGTAGGTGACGAGCGAGCCTTGGTACTCGCCAGGTATTGAGGCGATGTCGGCCACCATCGGCTCGATGGCTGGCATTGAGGCTGGGGCTTGCATGGCCTGCTCCATGTGGGCGGTGAGGCTGTTCCACGAGTTTTCGGGCAGCTCGCGCAGCTGTTCCTCGATGGCTGCGCCATAGCTCAGCTCTGCGGCGCGGCCAAGTAAGAACGATGCACGGGCTGTGTCACGCTCCACACCGTAGCCATTGCGATAGCACAGGCCGAGCATATATAGGCACGGGCTGTGGTCGAGGTCAACACCCTTTGCAAACAGGTCGGCAGCCTTGGCGTAGTCCTGGCGGCAGCCAAGACCCTTGTAGAGCATATAGCCCATGTCGTAATAGCACATTACGGAGCCAGCCCTTGCCCCGGCATCGAAATAGCGGGCAGCCTTGGCGAAGTCCTGCCTGAGGCCGCACTGTCCGTCTTTGTACATCATGCCGAGGTTGTGGTAGGCATCATGGTATCCGGCCTCGCCGGCGCGTTCGAGCCACAGTGTGGCTTGCGTGCTGTCGGCATCTACGCCGATGCCTTTCATGTATGCTATTCCGAGCGCGTTCATTGCCATTGCGCTGGTGTCGCGCGTGGCTGCACTGACAAGTGTTGATATGGCCCTGGCCTTGTCGCCGTCTGTCTCCATGCCTTTGAGCACGCAGACAGCCTGCGTGACATCGTCGGTTTGCGCGGCGGCGGGGATGGCAGCTGCCATGCAGGTGGCAAGGGCAGCTGTGATGGCTATGCTTGCTTTCATCATTGAATTTGGCTTAAATGTTGTCACCATACATACTCCTTTCCTACTTCCTTTTTTCTGGCCTCCATGCGCTTGCGCTTCCCGAGGGAGTCGTAAAGGCGCACCATTTCGGGCATACGTTTGCTGAGTTCTGCAAGGTATTTCTTCTTTGATGTGCCGTAATACCTATATATGTCGTTTATTTTCTGTTGCTCCAGGTAGTACATATATGCCTGTGCGCAGTCGCGTGTACTGTCAAGCCTGGCGGCCATGTTGGCTTCGCAGAGCTTGCTCCATGTCTGCCGCATCAGTGATGTGGCCTTGCCGGCGTTCTTGTGTGTGAAGAAACAGTCAAGCTGCTCGGCGTTGAGCGTTTTGCGTAGTGTGTTGATTTCGTCGTTCCACACATTCTTCCTCGGGTTCTTGCGCAGCTGCCTGGCAATGTCGAGGGCTTTCTGCATGATGTAAGAGCGTTGGGCCTCGTCGAGGTTCAGTATGGGCATGAGGCGCATGGCAAAGCTTATGTTCTCGCCGGAGATGCCTTGGTTGAACGGGATGAGGCGCACGTCGATGGAGTCTTGGAACGCGCTGTCGATGGCCAGCTTTGCTCTTGCTCTACGGGCTGGTGACTTCTCGTGGATGTAGTCGTAGGCAGCCTTGCGCCGTTCGCGCAGCATCACGAGGTCTGAAAGCTCCTTGCTTTTCGACTTCGGCACGTAGTACTTGATGCACAGCGTGGCGAAGGCTTCCTCCCCGTTAAGGCGCAAGCGCTGGGCCAGCTCCTTTTTGTGCTTTTCAGTCGCAGCGCGTTCCTCGTCGGTAAGGCCGATTCCCGCCTGGGCGTTTGCGGCCTGTGCCATCGTAGCCGCAATTGTCATGATTAAAATAGTTTTGTACATAAATTTAAATTTTTGAAACGGTTGCAAAATTATAGAGTTTATATTCACGCATGACTACCAATTTTGGTAGTTTGGCATTGAATATTGCCCATGAAACTTTGTGTTTTGATATGATTCAAGGCTTGGACCGGCCTTTGCTGATGGCTCCAAGCCGGTAATTTTGCCTTACAAAAGCCTCTTTGCGGCCGATGCGGCCCGATGCGGAAATGCCAAACAGCCCGTATTGCAACGCCAGACAGCCCGTATGGGAGTGCGAAACGGCCTGTCTTGCGGGCAGAAACGGGCCTTGCCGCAACGCGCTGGCACACAGCCCACTGCGCAGGGCGGGAGCAGAGGTAACTTTGATTTACAAACAAGGCAGGGGCCGGCAGGTGATAATAAAAGTAAAAACCGGCGCGCATTCAAAATATTTTCGTAAATTTGCAGCTACAATCAGAATGACATTCGAATATTATGAACGTTTTGGAACTGAGTGAACAGGAAATAGGCAGGCGCCAGAGCTTGCAGGAGCTGCGCGACATGGGCATTGACCCGTACCCCGCTGCGGAGTATCCCACCAACGCTTTCTCCACCGACATAAAGGCAAACTTCAGCGATGAGGGCGAGCCGTGCGAGGTGTGCATAGCCGGGCGCATGATGAGCCGCCGCGTGATGGGCAAGGCCAGCTTTGCCGAACTCCAGGACTCGAAAGGCAGGATACAGGTGTACATCACCCGCGACGACATCTGTCCGGGCGAAGACAAGGACTTATATAATAAGGTGTTCAAGCGGCTGCTCGACATAGGCGACTTCATCGGCGTGAAGGGCTTTGTGTTCCGCACGCAGACAGGCGAAATCTCTGTACACGCGCAGGAGCTGACGCTGCTCTCGAAGAGCCTCAAGCCGCTGCCCATAGTGAAGTACAAGGACGGCGTGGCCTACGACAAGTTTGACGACCCCGAGCTGCGCTACCGCCAGCGCTACGTGGACCTTGTGGTGAACGACGGCGTGAAGGATACCTTCCTGAAGCGCGCCACGGTGATACGCACCATACGCCGCGTGCTCGACGAGGCCGGCTACACCGAGGTGGAGACGCCCACGCTGCAGAGCATCGCGGGCGGGGCGAGCGCAAGGCCGTTCGTGACCCACTTCAACGCGCTCGACACCGACATGTACATGCGCATAGCCACGGAGCTTTACCTGAAGCGACTGATTGTCGGCGGCTTTGAGGGCGTATACGAGATAGGCAAGAACTTCCGCAACGAAGGCATGGACCGCAACCACAACCCGGAGTTCACCTGCATGGAACTCTACGTGCAGTACAAGGACTACAACTGGATGATGGCTTTCACGGAGAAGCTGCTTGAGACGGTATGCATAGCCGTGAACGGCTCCACCGAGCGCGAGATTGACGGCAACATGGTCAGCTTCAAGGCTCCCTACCGCCGCCTGCCCATACTCGACGCAATAAAAGAGAAGACGGGCTACGACCTCACGGGCATGGACGAGGCCCAGATACGCGAGGTGTGCGGCAAGCTCGGCATGGAGATTGACGACACGATGGGCAAGGGCAAGCTCATCGACGAGATATTCGGCGAGTTCTGCGAGGGCACGTTCATACAGCCCACGTTCATTACCGACTACCCTGTGGAAATGTCGCCGCTGACAAAGATGCACCGCTCGAAGCCCGGGCTGACCGAGAGGTTTGAGCTGATGGTCAACGGCAAGGAGCTGGCCAACGCCTACTCAGAGCTTAACGACCCGATAGACCAGGAGGAGCGCTTCAAGGAGCAGATGCGCCTGGCCGACAAGGGCGACGACGAGGCCATGATAATAGACCAGGACTTCTTGCGCGCGCTGCAGTACGGCATGCCGCCGACGAGCGGCATAGGCATAGGCATCGACCGCCTGGTGATGCTCATGACGGGCAAGACGTTCATACAGGAGGTGCTCTTCTTCCCGCAGATGAGGCCCGAGAAGAAAGCCCCGCGCAGCACCAACGAGGAGTGGGCCGCCGTGGGCGTGCCTGCCGAGTGGGTGCCTGTGCTCAACAAGTGCGGCTATTACCTCGTTTCAGACATAAAGGACGTTAACCCGCAGAAACTGCAGATGGATGCCTGCGGGGTGAACAAGAAGTACAAGCTGGGCTACGAAAACCCGAAGGTAGAGACGTTCGCGGCGTGGATTGAGGCTGCCGCGAAGTGAAACACATAGGCATGGCCGGCAGCGGGGGCTTGTGTGCGCCCGCTGCCGCCACCATGGCAACAAGCAAGTGAAGCAATGTTCGACTGCGGAAAAATTGCAATCATAGGCGGGGGCAGTTGGGCTACGGCCATTGCCAAGATTGTGGTGGGGCATACCCGCCACATCGGATGGTATATGCGGCGCGACGACCGCATAGAGGATTTCCGGCGGCTTGGCCACAACCCGGCATACCTCATGGGCGTGCGCTTCAACATCGACGAGATATCGTTCTCGAGCGACATCAACAAGATTGCCGACAACTACGACACGCTCGTGTTCGTAACGCCCTCGCCCTACCTCAAGAACCACCTCAAGAAACTCCGCGTCAGGCTGAAGGACAAGTTCGTCGTGACGGCCATCAAGGGCATCGTGCCAGACGAGAACCTTGTATGCTCGGAGTACTTCCACCAGGTGTATGACGTGCCTTACGAGAACCTGGCCTGCCTCGGGGGGCCGTCGCACGCTGAGGAGGTGGCCCTTGAGCGGCTGTCGTACCTCACCGTGGCGTGCTCCGACCGCGACAAGGCGCAGGCTTTCGCCGACGTGCTCTCCAGCGAGTACATCAAGACGAAGACCAGCGACGACGTGGTGGGCATAGAATACTCGTCGGTGCTGAAGAATGTTTATGCCATTGCGGCCGGCATATGCAGCGGACTGAAGTTTGGCGACAACTTCCAGGCGGTGCTCATGGCCAACGCCGTGCAGGAGATGGCGCGCCTGCTTTACGCGGTGAACCCGCTGGAGCGCAACGTATACGACTCAGTCTACCTCGGCGACCTGCTCGTGACAGGCTACAGCAATTTCTCGCGCAACCGCACGTTCGGCACCATGATAGGCAAGGGCTACAGCGTGAAGAGCGCGCAGATAGAGATGGAGATGATAGCCGAAGGCTACTTCGGCACCAAGTGCATGAAGGAAATAAACCGCCACCTGCACGTGAACATGCCTATCCTCGATGCTGTATACAACATCCTTTATGAGCGTATAAGCCCGCAGATAGAGATTAAGTTGCTCACGGACTCGTTCCGTTGACAGCCTGTCGGGCTGCACGCCAAGGCGGAAGTGGCAAGGAAAATGCAAAACTAACCATATAAAAACGTCAAAACCAATGAAAACTATCAGCTTAGACATCACCAAGGCCAAGCAGTTCCTGGCCGAAGGTGCAGTGAAGGCTTACGAACCTAAAGTGAACGAGGCACGCAAGGCTCTCGAAGAAGGCACTTGCCCGGGCAACGACTTCCTCGGATGGCTCCACCTGCCTACATCCATCACGCCTGAGTTCTTGCATGAAATACAGGACTGTGCCGACACCTTGCGGGCCAACTGCGAGGCAATCGTCGTGGCCGGCATCGGCGGCAGCTACCTCGGGGCGCGCGCCGTGATTGAGGGTCTGGGCAATTCGTTTGGCTGGCTCGTGGCCGACGGCAAGAATCCTGTGATACTTTTTGCAGGCAACAATATCGGCGAGGACTACCTCTCTGAACTTACAGAATATCTGAAAGGCAAGAAATTCGGTGTCATCAACATATCCAAGTCTGGCACGACGACCGAGACCGCGCTCACTTTCCGCCTGCTGAAGAAGCAGTGCGAGGACCAGAGGGGCAAGGACGAGGCTCGCAAGGTAATCGTAGCAGTTACCGATGCCACCAAGGGCGCTGCCCGTGCGGCTGCCACGAAGGAGGGATACAAGACCTTTGTCATCCCCGACAACGTCGGCGGGCGCTTCTCAGTGCTTACGCCCGTCGGCCTGCTGCCCATCGCCTGTGCTGGCTTTGACATCACGAAGCTCGTTGGCGGTGCCGCAGACATGGAGAAGGCGTGCGCCATCGACGTGCCCTTCGAGCAGAATCCCGCAGCCATCTATGCCGCTGTGCGCAACGCCTTGTATGCCGAGGCCGGCAAGAAGATAGAGATAATGGTTAACTACCAGCCCAAGCTGCATTACTTCAGCGAGTGGTGGAAACAGCTCTACGGCGAAAGCGAAGGCAAGGACGGCAAGGGCATCTTCCCTGCATCGTGCGACTTCACTACCGACCTGCACTCAATGGGGCAGTGGATCCAGCAGGGCGAGCGCACCATCTACGAGACAGTAATCAGCGTTGAGCAGCCCAACAACAAGCTGCTTTTCCCGTCTGACGAGGAGAACCTTGACGGGCTTAACTTCCTTGCAGGCAAGCGCGTTGACGAGGTGAACAAGATGGCCGAGCTTGGAACGCGCCTCGCCCACGTGGACGGTGGCGTGCCTAACATACGCATCAGCGTGCCTGTACTCGACGAGTACTGCATCGGCCAGCTCATATATTTCTTCGAGATAGCTTGCGGCATCAGCGGCAATGTGCTCGGGGTGAATCCTTTCAACCAGCCCGGCGTGGAGGCATACAAGAAAAATATGTTTGCGCTTCTTGACAAACCGGGGTATGAGGCCGACAGCAAGGCCATAAAGGAGAGGCTGGCCAAGGAGGCTTGACAATTACAGACAGATTGAATGGAAATGTATCAGGATAAGATAGAAGAATATTTGCGTAAGAACGGCTTTGGGGAATTCTGCCCCAAGGCCGTTCTTTTCGACATGGATGGCGTTCTCTATGATTCCATGCCCAATCATGCGCGCAGCTGGCATGAGTCGATGGCGGGGTTCGGCATCGACATGACAGAGGCTGAGGCTTACAAGTATGAAGGAATGCGCGGGGTGGAGACCATAAAGCTCAAGGCGCGGGAGCAGTGGCACCGCGAGTTAAGCGACGAAGAGGCACAACGGATGTATGCAGAGAAGTCGAGGCTGTTCTCACTGTGTCCTCAGGCGAAGATAATGGAGGGTGTGGTCGACCTGCAGCGCAATATAAAGAGCATGGGAATGAAGATTGTCGTGGTGACAGGCAGCGGCCAGCATTCGCTGCTCGAAAAGCTCGCTGATGACTTCCGGGGGCTTGTAAGCCCTGACTTGATTGTGTCGAGTTTCGATGTAAGCCGCGGCAAGCCCCATCCCGAACCTTATTTAAAGGGCTTGGCCAAGGCGGAGGTTGAGCCTTGGGAGGCCGTCGTGGTGGAGAATGCACCGCTCGGAGTGCGCGCCGGCGTGGCGGCAAAGGTGTTCACTGTGGCTGTGAATACCGGGCCGCTACCCTCGCAGATGCTTTCAGACGAAGGCGCAGGCATAGTGTTCGGGTGCATGACAGACCTGCGTGACTGTTGGGATGAGCTTGCCCGGCCCGTGGTCGCGCGGTAGTGCAGTTATGCTGGGGTGTTGTTTGTTGTTAAAATAGACTAAATGCAAGCCCGCTTCCCCTTGATTGCAGGATTAAAGTAGTATTTTTGCAATGTATGTGTGCGCCGGTGGCATTGACGAAGTGCCTCTGCCGATGGCAGTGTGAGGCGTTTATGTGCTTCAGATATGCAAATTATGATGCGCGAAAGAGGAAACATTGATGATATAAAACTATAAATTAACAATAAATACGTATTAAATCAATCGTTATGAAACTGAAGAAACTAATCTCGCCGATCCTGTGCGTGGCTCTATTTGCAGCGGCCTTGCCGGCAGGGGCGGCAAACGAGGCAAAGCCTTCCAAGAAGAGTGTCATCACAGCCATGCGTGTGGCTAATGACTATTTCATGAATAAATGGAGCGATCCGGGGCAGGTTATTCCTTATCCTTCGCGCAAGAAGAACTATGAGGCCAACCTTTGGACACGCGGATGCTACTTCGAAGGACTCATGGACTTGTATGAAGTTGACCCTCAGCAGCGCTATATCGATTACGCAATAGAGTGGGGCGAGAAGCACAAGTGGGGCTTGAGAGGAACGAAGAACGGCGTGCTTCCGCGCAACGCTGACAACCTTTGTGCCGGGCAGACATACATTTACCTTTACCAGCGCGACCCGAAGAAGCCGGAAAGGTATATTACTGCCATACGCTCGGCCATAGACACGATGATGGCAACAGACAAGATTGATGACTGGTCGTGGATAGATGCAGTGCAGATGGCGATGCCGATATTCATACAGATGGGCAATCTCACCGGCAACAAGGCTTATTACGACCGTGCATACGATATGTATATGTTCACCAAGACGAAGCACGGCGACAATGGACTTTATAATCCGAAGGACTCGCTTTGGTGGCGCGATGCCGATTTCGACCCTCCATACAAGGAGCCGAACGGCGAGGACTGCTACTGGTCACGCGGCAACGGATGGATTGTCATGGCCATGGCGCGTGTGCTGGAGTTGCTGCCGCCGGGCGAGCAACACCGCAAGGAGTATGAGACAATGCTTGTTTCGATGTGCAAGGCTCTTAAACCGTTGCAGCGCGAGGACGGTTTCTGGAACGTTAGCTTGCACGACCCGTCAAACTATGGAGGCAAAGAACTGACGGGAACAGCCATGTTTGCATACGGAATGGCTTACGGAGTGAACCACGGATTGCTTGACGCTGATGAGTTCGCACCCGTGATTTACAAGGCGTGGAATGCGATGGTGAAAGATTGCCTCCATCCTAATGGTTTCTTGGGTTATGTCCAGGGAACAGGCAAGGAGCCAAAAGAGGCACAGCCTGTGACTTACGACCGTGAGCCAGACTTCGATGATTACGGTCTCGGTGCATTCCTTATGGCAGGTGCGGAGATTACGCGCATGAAGTAAACGTAAAAAATAAGTAAAGTAAAAAGGTAGAAAAGGCTGCGCCGTTCGTTGTAGATGATGCCTGAATATCGGTCTACAACATAGCGGCGCAGCCTTTTTTACCTTTTTGCATTTTCACTTTTTGACTTCAATCTTACTCCATTTCCTCGTCGCTGGCACTTGTGTCCAGCTGTGTGTCACGCTCAATGCCCATTGCTCCGGTTTTTGAGAGCGTGACGACGAGAGGTATGTATTCATCTGTTTGAGGGTGGCTGACGCTTGCGGCGAATCTGAGAGTGTTGCCGTCCACCCTGTCGAACACTAGTCCTTCAAGTATTCCGGTATTGCGATAGTCGTCATCGAGGTGCTCGCTGAATGTTTGTTTGGTGAATGTCTTGTGGAAAAACACGCTTCCGTCGCTCCTGCTTACGGTCAGTTCTATGCTGTTGTCCACAAACTTTTGCCCGGTCTCGTCGGCCACCATGCTCAGACTGTCATCGCTTCTGCGGTGAATTTCGCTGGTCATCTTGTTCCCGTTCCAGTCAATGTCAAGCTTTTGGGTATAGTCCTGCATCCTTATTGGTGCCGAAGTTTTTTTCTTTTCAACCTTAGTTGCGATTATCGTGTCGCTCTCTTTCTTTCCTCCACATCCGTAGATGGTTGCCGCCATCATTCCGATGGCAAGCATTGGTATGATTTGTTTAATCTGCATAGTTGAATGTTATTGAGCACAAAGTTACTAATTTTTTCCGACTCAAGCCTGTTGGCGGTTGTCTTTTTCTTGCAAGGAGCGTAATATGAACGAAAGCAATGAGACTTGGCAATAGTGTGTATGTGGTTGTTTGTGAAAAGAATGGGGGCGCCTCCATTTGCATGGTGCGCCCCCGGTTATCCTTGTAAATACAGCATTCTGCCTTTTTCAGACTATTGCCTATTTTCATCTTACAAATAGGGCTCGCTTGCCCGTAGCCTATATAAACCTAAATCACTATGAATCGATGTAAAACGGTTTCTTTTTATCGTCTTTGCCTGGCATTTTGGCGCTTTTCTATGTCTGCTTTGTAGTTCTTGTATTGGGCTTCGGTCATGATGGCCTGCAGTTCCTTGTCATAGGCATTGCGCTGCTCTTCCATTTGCTTCAGTCTCTCCTCGAACTTTGCCCTTTGTTCCTCGGTCATTTGCGGGCGGCGTGCGGTTGAGTCGCGCCTCATTTGCGGGATTCCATTGCCGCCACGTGGCCTCTGGCCCATGGCCCTTCCGCCTCGCCTTCCGCCTTTTGGAGCCATCCTTGGAACCATCACATCAGCATATTTCGTGTTGAGCTCCAAGAGCTTTTTGGCCTGCGAGTCGTCAAGTCCGTATTTCTTTGCTACATATTCCGTGCGTTTCTGTATGCGTTCCGTATTGTCAGTTGCCTGGCTTTGAGCCATTGCGGTCGCACCAATCATGAAGGTGGCCATCAGCCCTACTATCGTTTTTCTCATTGTCTTTACTGTTTTTGAGTGTCCAACTTTTCTTTTGCCAATTGGTTGCAACCACTATTATGACGCACAGGATTTGTTTTGGTTTAATCTTCATGGCTGAAAAAAAGGTTTCATGCCCGTTTTTCCCCTGTCCGGCATAAGGATTTTCTTTCAGTCAGTCTCATTTATATTGTGTATGCTTGATAAAAAGACATGGCTGTTAGGCACTTATATTGATATTTTCCGTATCTTTGCACAAGGCAAGTTGCGCACTGGGCAAGCCGGGCCACCGTGTTGCTTTTCGCCCTTTTGCGGTATGACAGCATGGGCTTGGCATCCACGGAGCCGGTGACTGCGAAAATGTATGCTGAAATGAGACAGATATTGCTTTTATTCATTGTATGTGCCGCCATGGCTTGTTCATGCTCGCGGCGTGATGGAAGAGGCGGCCCGTCGGTCCCTGCGGCCATCGACACCGTGCCGATGCTCATCATGCAGGTGCAGAAGTGCTCGCGGCTGTATACGGCGGAGTATGACATTCACAAGATTGTTACCTATGACGACATTGTACGCCTAAAGGGCAACGTGCTCAACCGTGATTTCAACATCAAGCTGCCGCTCGGCGACCGCAAGATAGCAATCCCTATGGATGCCAAGCTGAAGGCTTACATTGACTTCAGCGGGTTTTCCGAGCGCAATGTCGAGCGCCGGGGCAAGGAGATAACCATCATACTGCCAGACCCGAAGGTGATGCTTACCAGCAGCAAGGTAGACCACAAGAACACCAAGGAGTATGTGGCGCTTACGCGCTCGCGTTTCACAGACGCTGAGATGGCCGATTTTGAGCGGCAGGGGCGGGCTGCCATCATTGCCGCCATACCGCGCATGGGCATCATTGAGACTGCGCGCGAGAATGCTGCCCGCGTGCTCATACCCATGGTTGTGCAGATGGGGTATGATGAGGGCGACATAACCATTGCATTCCGCAAGGAATATACTGACAGCGACTTAAGCATCTTACTTGACAAGTCAACCGTTGAATGATGAAAAAACTGCTTGGGAAAATATCCAATTTGCGCCTTGCGGCCATTGCCCTTGCCTTGGTGGCCGTGGCCTGCGCGGTAGTCTGGGTGTCGCACTCGCTGCGTCGCAGCTCTGTGGCTGTTGGTTCTGACAAGAAGATAGAGATAACCCCGGAGCAGATAACCGCCATCAAGGCCATTGGCCAGTGGGAGTTCCTCTCCGTCAGCGACGAGGAACTGGTTGACACCGTGCGCCGCGGATTCTTCCGCGACGACCATCTTGTACGCATATATTATGGCACGATGCGCTTTGGCATCGACCTGGGCAAGGCGAAGCCGGGTTGGATTGCAGCCGTGGGCGACACGGTGGTCGTGACGTTGCCGCCCATCAGCCTGCTTGACCATGACTTCATCGACGAGGCCCGCACCAAGTCGTTTTTCGAGAGTGGCCGTTGGACTGCCGCCGACCGTGAAGCCATGTACCGCCGCGCTTACAACCAGATGTTCAGCCACGGTTTCACCCGGGCCAACATACGCAGTGCAGAGAACAATGCCGATGCGCAGTTTCGTGGCATGCTCCGCGCCATGGGGTTTGAGAACATAATAATCAGGTTTGAAAAAGAATAGTTTTCACTCCCTGATGCGTGTGAGCGAAACGATGGTAAGCTGCCCTCCGCAGACTCTGAAGCGCACTTCCCATGGGCCGAAAGGCATGCCGTAAATGCGCAACGGGTCGTCGTGGTAGTGCGGTCGCGGGTCCTGCTCCAGCGTGTGTGCCAGGGCGGCGGCCTCTTCCCTGTCCATGTAGGCCAGCAAGCCGTCCGGGTCGGCAACGGCCAAGGTGCTCCACGCCTCTGAGTCAACGATGCCGCTGCGGGCCTCTGCGTGGCTGTCGGTGAACGCTATGTAGGGTTTTATGTCGTATATGGGTGTGCCGTCCATCAGGTCGGCCCCGCTTACGCATATCTCCGGGCCGTCTTTTGCTTCGAGGTTGATGCTTTCAATCTTTACGGCCGACAGCCCGATGTTGTTAGGGCGGAACGGGGAGCGCGTGGCGAACACGCCCATGCGCTCGTTGCCCCCAAGGCGCGGAGGGCGCACTGTCAGGTGTTTCGCTGCCCCCTCGTTGGCAGAGAATCCCCATATCAGCCACAGGTAGTCGTATCCGTCGAGCCCTCGCAGCGGGTCGGCAGAGTTGTATGGTGGCAGCATCACTATGCGTCCGCGCAGTTCGGGTACCACGCCGCTCTGGCGCGGTATGCCGAACTTCGACGTGAACGGTGAGCAGAATCTTGCTATCGGTTCTATTTCCATTGTGCTTGTTTTCCTTTCTATGGGGTTCTTTGTCTTAAATATGGTGTCATGCAGCCGTTAAAGCTTGGCGCCATTGCCAAGTTTGGCAGGCAATCGTCATTGGCTTTGTCGTGCCGTTGGGCATAGTGGCAGTTGCGTGCTATGCCTGCCGGTGCAAATTTAGTTGAAATATCCTATAAAATATGCTTGTTGGCTCGAATATTTCATGACATCGCACAGCTCTTTTTGCATTGCTGTGCCAACAGGTTGATTGTCAATGACTTGCAGGTATGTGCCGTTTTAGGCTGCGAAACGGGCCATCTTGCACCTCAAGACGGCCCGTTTGGCAATGCAAGACGGCCCGTAAGGTTTGCTCTTGCGTGTTGCAGGCTGGCTTGCGCAGTGTATGAGCAGGCTTGTTTTGTGTTCACTGGTGACATTTTGCATTTGGGTTTGTTTTTCTGCCAAGGAGTGAGGATGCAAAAAAGCCGGGGCTGCAATATGGCTTGCAACCCCGGCTGTTAAAATGTGGCGGCGCATTCCGCACCGTGGCCTTGAGAGCCGGCAACTTCATTGTAGGTTGCCGCAGTTGAGGTGTCAGCGGCCGAGCGGCATCTTGTCAATGCGCTTCTGGTGGCGTCCGCCCTCAAAGTCGGTGGCGAAGAACTCGTCCATTATGTCCTTGGCCATGTCCTTGCCAATGAACCGGCCTGGCATAACCAGCACGTTGGCATTGTTGTGCTGGCGCGCCAGGTGTGCAATCTCAGGCATCCAGCAAAGTGCGGCCCGTATGCCCTGGTGCTTGTTGAGCGTCATGCTGATTCCCTCGCCGCTGCCGCAGATGGCTATGCCTGGGTATACCTCGCCAGCCTCTATGCCTTTTGCGAGCGCATGGCCGTAATCAGGGTAGTCGCAGCTCTCGGTGGAGTATGTGCCGTAGTCCTTGTAGGCGTAGCCGTGGGCGCGGCAGTATTCCATCACATACTGTTTCAGCTCGAAGCCGGCGTGGTCGGATGCCAGTCCTATTGTCTTTATGTCCATGGCCGGGTCATTCAGCTATGAAGTCTTTCACCTGCATGTACACGTTTTCAGCCGTGTAGCCCAGTTTTTCGTCGAGCACTTTGTACGGGGCTGAGAAGCCGAAGCTCGGCATGCCGAACACGCGGCCGTTGGCACCGGCAAGTCCTTCGAGCGTTACGGGCAGGCCGGCCGTCATGCCGAATACCTTGGCGCCGCTTGGCAGCACGCTCTCCTGATACTCGCGTGGCTGGCTGCGGAACAGGCCTTCGCTCGGGGCGCTCACTATGCGCACCTTGATGCCGTCCTTGCGCAGCAGTTCGGCTCCGGCTACGAGCGTAGACACCTCCGAGCCGTCGGCCAGCAGTATGATGTCATAGTCAGCGTCGCTGCCGGCCACTACATATGCCCCCTTGCGGGCCAGCTCATAGTCGTTGCCTGCGGGCAGCTTGGCTATGTTCTGGCGTGAGAATATGAGAGCTGTCGGAGTCTCGGTATTCTCCATGGCCATGGCCCAGCAGACGGTGGTCTCGTCGGCATCGGCCGGGCGGAACACGCGCACGCTGTCGCGTCCGTGGTGGTTTTTCAGCTTCTCCATGAGGCGTATCTGTGCTTCCTGCTCAACGGGTTCGTGGGTGGGGCCATCTTCGCCGACGCGGAATGCGTCGTGAGTCCAGATGAACTTGATGGGCACTTCCATCAGTGCAGCCATGCGCACGGCGGGCTTCATGTAGTCTGAGAATACAAAGAATGTGCCGCAGGCAGGGATGACACCGCCATGCAGGTACATACCGATGCACATGCAAGCCATGGTCAGCTCGGCTACACCGGCCTGGAAGAATGCTCCGCTGAAGTCGTCGGCCTGCAGTGCGTGGGTCTTTTTCAGGAAACCGTCGGTCTTGTCAGAGTTTGAAAGGTCGGCAGAGGCGCAAATCATGTTGGGTACCTGCTCGGCGAGCACGCCAAGGCAGGCTGCGCTGGCTGCGCGGGTGGCAGAGCCTTCTTTCTGGGTGAGCACGCTCCAATCCACCTTGGGAGCCTTGCCGCTGAACCATTCTTTCATCAAGGCAGCTTTCTCGGGGTTGGCCTTTGCCCATTCAGCTTCGGCTGCGTGGCGCTTGGCGACGATTTTTTTCAGTTCTTCCTTGCGGTCAGCATAGAGCTTTGCCACCTCGGGGAAGATTGTGAACGGTTCGTCGGGATTGCCGCCGAGGTTCTTGATGGTGTTCACATATGCGTCGCCTCCCAGTGGTGCGCCGTGTGTGCCGATGTTGTGCTCATAGCTCGTGCCGTCGGCCTTGAGCGCGCCTTTGCCCATCACCGTCTTGCCAATGATGAGGGTGGGGCGCTTCTCTTCTTTCTGCGCAGCCTTGAGGGCCTCGCGAATCTCGTCGGCATCGTTGCCGTTGATTTTGATTACGTTCCATCCCCATGCCTTGTACTTGGCCTCGGTGTCTTCATTCATCACAACGTTGCACTCGGTGGAGAGCTGTATCTCGTTTGAGTCGTAGAACATGATGAGGTTGTTGAGGCCGAGTATGCCGGCAATGCGGCCTGTGCCTTGGGAGATTTCTTCCTCCACTCCGCCGTCAGAGATGTATGCGTATACCTTGTGCTGCATGACTTCCTTGCCAAGGCGGGCTTCGAGGAACTTCTCTGCCACGGCAGCGCCGGCGGCGAAGGTGTGGCCCTGGCCGAGCGGGCCAGAGGTGTTCTCAATGCCGCGCTCAATGTCGCGCTCTGGGTGGCCAGGGGTGGGAGAGCCCCACTGGCGGAACTCCTTAAGCTCGTCGAGCGTGAACTTGCCCTGCAGGCAGAGCGCTGAATAGAGCATCGGCGACATGTGGCCCGGGTCGAGGAAGAAGCGGTCGCGGCCCTCCCATGAGGGGTTCTCGGGGTCGTACACGAGGAATTCGGAGAACAGCACGTTTATGAAATCGGCACCGCCCATGGCTCCGCCCGGGTGGCCCGACTTGGCTTTCTCTACCATCGATGCAGCCAGTATGCGAATGTTGTCGGCTGCAAGTGTCATTAGTTTCTTGTCGTTCATGATTGTTTATTGTTTTGTTTGGTTATTTGATTGCCTTTATGCCTTTGTGAGTAGGGATGGTGCGTTTTATTGTTCCGTCGGCATTGAACTCAAGTTTGTCGATGCACACCTCGCGGTGGTAGCCCGGCCCCTTGGCCTTGGGCAGGTAGCCCTTGTTTATGCGGTGATAAACTATGTACCACTCGTCCTTGCCAGGTATTTGCAGCACGCTGTTGTGTGCCGGACCGTAAATCTCCTCGCCTGGTTCCTGGATGAGTATAACAGGGTCTTCTGCCACTTCGATTGGGCCAAGGGGTGACTTGCTTGTGCCGTAGGCAACGTGATAATTGGGTGAGCCGGTGTCATCCACGCTCCATAGGAAGTAGTACAGTCCGTTGCGCTTGAATACGTAAGGGGCTTCGCGATACTTGTAGTCACGCAGGCTGCCGCCCCGCGGGGTCATGAGCCGTTGCGTGGTGGTGTCGATTGATGTCATGTCTGCGTTGAGCTTGGCGCCGGCCATGTAGCCATTGCCCCAGTATAGGTAGTCAGTGCCTGTGTCTGGGTCGTGGAACACGTCGACGTCAATCTGCTGGCCGTTCTTCAGTCCTGACGGGCGTTTGTCAACCATGGGGCGGCCCAAGTCTACGAATGGGCCTGCCGGGTCGTCGGACATTGCCACCCCGATGGCCTTTGCCTTGCCGGCATTGCCGCTGTAATAGAAGAAATACTTGTATTTGCCATCAATCTTTTTCTCTATTATTGCCGGTGCCCATGCGTTGCCGCTGGCCCATTTTGTCTGCTTGCAGACATCAAAGACGATGCCTTCGTCGCGCCAGTCTACAAGGTTGTCAGACGAATAGCACGTGAAATACCATCCGCCCCAGCCTGGGTAACCGTCGGTGGTGGAGTAGATGTAGTAGCGGCCGGTCTTCTCTGAATACAGAACCTCGGGGTCGGCGTGGAGTCCAGGCAGTATGGGGTTGCCGCTCCACTCCTTGAAAGTCACTCCTTCAGTGGTTGGGTTGATTTTCTTTATTGTGCCGTCGGGGTTGTAGCCCATTTCTTCGGCAGTGATTGAGCGGCTGTAGCTCGTGCCTTCAGGCAGTCCGCCGTTGTGCGATAAGAAAATCCATTTGCCGCGGAAGTTGACTATGGCAGGGTGGGTGGTGTTGCTGTTTCCGGCAATCTCCGAAATCACGCCTTTTGTTTCGTAAGGTCCGCCGATGCTGTCGGCCATGGCATAGGCAATTTTCTCAGGCCACCCAGAGGCGTATGTGAGATAGTATTTGCCGTTGTGTCGGTGTACCCACGGGGCTTCGGTGAATGGGTGCGAGGAGTCGATGGCGACTTGGTGTATCTCGCCTTCGGTCTCAGTCATGTTGTCCTTTAGCTTGACATAGTAGCATTCACGGTTGCCCCAGAAAAGGTATGCCTGCCCATCGTCGTCGATGAAAACTGCCGGGTCGATGCAGGCCCAGCTGTGGGTTGAGGCAAAGCAGTCTTTGTTGGTGAGCAGAGGTCGGCCGAGCGCGTCTTTGTATGGCCCCTCGGGGCGGTCGGCCACGGCTACGCCTATGCCGCCGCTGTTGGTGCTTACGTACCAGTAGAACTTGCCGTTGCGCTGTGCCACGTGGCCTGCGTAGGCAGGGCGGTTTTTGGCCCAGCTGAAGTCTGTAGGGCGGAGGGGTACTGGGTATTCTGTCCAGTGCTTCATGTCGGTTGTGGAGAACACCAGCCAGTTTTTCATCGTGTAACCTCGCTGGTTGCCGGCATAATCCTCACCGGCGAACAGCCAGAGCGTGTCGCCGAGCACAAGGGCGGCCGGGTCGGCAGTGAACTTGTGGCTGAAGACAGGGTTGCCGCAGGTCTCAAGCTCATGCTTGAGCACGTAGCCCCACTTTTCTTGCAGCTGTCGCATCTCATCGGCTGTGAGCGAGGTCACAGTGCCATGCCTCGGGGAAAAGTCCTTCCTGAATGATTGTGGCTTGCCCGTGAACGTCTTGAGGTCTTTTGAAGTCTGGTATTCATAGCGGCCGCTGGAGTACAGGTCGTACATGAGAACGTATTCATCGCGGTCGTTGAGCTTGAACACGCCAGAGCCTTCAACGTGGGTTTTCGTTCCGGCGTATGCATCGATGTACTTGAAGTCTTCTTTCCATTTGCCGTGAAGGCTGCGCGAAGTTGCTTGCTGTATGCCGTTCTTCACTTCTTTCCCGCTGACATCCTTTGTGTTGCCTTTGTAGAACAGGTGATACTTGCCCTCTTTGTAGATGATGTCATTGTCTATGCTGCCATACTTGGCGCTGAAGAGCACCTTCGGCTCGGATTCAAAACCCGTAAAGTCAGCATTGGCGTAGGCATAATACGTAATCAGGGTCTTGCGGTCATTGCGCTGCAGGGTGAAATAAATCATGTACTTGTCGGCTTTCTTGTCGTAAATGGTCTGGGGCGCCCATACCCAATAGGCATCGCCGAAGTTGTCTGGGTAAGCCATTGCGAGGTTGATCTTGGCGTGTGACCAGTTTACAAGGTCGTCGGACTTCATCATCACAATGCCGGGATTCTCTTTCCAGCCATACTTGCGGGTGTTCATGTCCGTTGCCACAATGTAGAACGTCTTGCCGTCTTCGCCACGCATGATGTGTGGGTCGCGTATGCCGCCGCTTTCACTGATGCTGTCTGAACTTACCACGGGGCGGTTCTTGTTGAGCGCAAACCAGTTCTTTGCGTCCTCGCTGATGGCGAAACGCAGGTGCTCCTGTGCCTCAGGCTTGCCAGTACCCTCAAAGTATGCAAATATGTATCCAGCATATTTGGGCACTGCATTCCGTTGCTTTGGGGCAGCGAGTGCCGTGGTGGAAGTGGTGGCGAGCAGCAAGGCAAGCGCGAAGGAAGTCACGCTGATATTCATGTTTTGTTGTCTCATTTTAGGTTAAGCACGACAATCGACTTTGCAGGGATGCTGGCTTTGAGTGTGCCTTTGCTGAGCTTTACTGACTTGAATTCTCGTGGGCATACATTCTCAGGGTGTTCGAAGTCATTGTAGTCAGTCACTGACTTGCAACTCAGTATGCGACCGCTCACATTTTCTGGCTTTATGTTGCCGAGAGCTATTTCCACGTCTTGTGTTTCGTCGAGGCTGACGTTGGCCATTGAGATGATGATGGCTCCATCTTTCTGCCTTGCAGCTGAAGCGCTGAGAAGTGGTATGCGGCGTCCGCCTTTGGCATGGTTGTCACCGCGCACATCCATGCTGTCGCACTTGATTTCCAGAGGCAAGTAGGTGGCGCCCATGAAACCTTTGTACATTTCGAACACATGGTAGGTCGGTGTGAGCACCATATGGCCTGTGCCTTTTGTGTCGGTGAGAATCATGGACTGCAACACGTTGACCACTTGGGCGATGTTGGCCATGCGCACACGGTCGGTATGGCGATGGAATACGTTGAGCGTGAGGGCGGCAACGAATGCGTCGCGCATGGAGTTCTGCTGATAGAGATGTCCACGCACGGTTCCTGGCTCTTCATCCCACCATGTTCCCCATTCGTCTACAAGCAGCCCGATTTGCTTCTTGGGGTCTTTCTTGTCCATGATTTTTGAGTGGCGTTCAATCACGTCCTCTATTTCAAGGCACTTCCCCATTGTCCAGTAATAGTCTTCATCGCTGAACTTTGTTGCTGCTCCTTTGCTGCCGCTCCATCCGGTTACTGTGTAGTAGTGGAGCGATACGCCGTCCATGCGGTGGCCGATGTTATCCATGAGCACGCGTGTCCAGTTATAGTCATAGTCGCTCGCGCCGCTGGCAATCTTGTAAAGTCGGTTGCCATCATAATTGCGGCAATAAGTGGAGTAACGGCGGTAGAGGTCTGAGTAGTACTCGGGGCGCATGTTTCCACCGCATCCCCAGCTTTCGTTTCCTACACCGAGGAACTTTACTTTCCACGCTTTCTCGCGTCCATTCTTGCGGCGCAATGCAGCCATTGGCGTGTCTCCGTCGCTTGTCATGTATTCCACCCACTTGGCAAGTTCCTCTACTGTGCCGCTGCCGACGTTGCCGCTGATGTAAGGCTCGCAACCAAGCATTTCGCACAGGTTGAGGAATTCGTGCGTGCCGAAGGAGTTGTCCTCAATTGTTCCGCCCCAGTTGTTGTTCTGCATCTTAGGGCGTTGCTCCCTAGGCCCGATGCCATCCATCCAGTGGTATTCGTCGGCAAAGCATCCGCCTGGCCATCTTAGCACAGGCACTTGGAGTTTCTTCAGTGCTTCTAAAACGTCTTTGCGGTATCCGTTGACGTTTGGGATTGGGGAATCCTCGCCAACCCACAAGCCGCCGTAGATGCAAGAGCCTAAGTGTTCGGCAAATTGGCCGTATATTTCTTTGTGGATAACCTGTTTGCTTTCGGCTGTCGATATTGAGATTTGCGCTTTGTTATCGGCCGAGGCGTACAGTCCGAAAGCCAGCATCAATCCGCAGGCAATTAGTTTGTGGTTCATTTGAATGTGCTTTATATAAATATTACGTATGTCACTTGACTTTCACTGCCGTTTGTTCAACGGGAAGGCAGGCTTTGTATGTTCTGATGTATGCATCGAAACCTGCTACATCTTCTGGTTCCGGTGCTATCTCAATGCCGGTGTTTCCAGCAAACACCTTTTCGTCAAGGAATTCCGCCAGTGATAGTATGGATGGATTGTTGACAAGGTAAGACCCCAATATGGCCATTCCCCACGGCCCGCCTTCACCTGCGGTTTCCATTACAGAGATTGGCGAGTTGAGAGCTGCGGCTAGTACGCGCTGGCCTACGCCCTTGGTCTTGAACAATCCTCCATGCCCGGTTATCTTGTCAACTTTGATATGCTCGTCGTTGAACAGAATGTCGTTGCCAATCTTCAGCACGCCTACCGCGGCGTAGAGATTGGCTCGCATGAAATTGGCAAGGGTAAACTTGTCGTTTGCCGAGCGCACAAACAGAGGGCGGCCTTCTGCCAGTCCTGTTACGGGCTCGCCTGAGATATAGTTGTATGCCAGCAGCCCGCCGCAGTCGGGAGCTCCTGTCAGTGCATGGTTGTAGAGTTTCTCAAAGACAGAGTTCATGTCTACCGGCACTCCTAGCAGTTCTTGGTATTCCTTGAAGAGGTTGACCCATGCATTGAGGTCGGAGGTGCAGTTGTTGCAGTGTACCATTGCGACGGGGCTTCCATCGGGTGTCGTTACTATGTCAATCACCTCATAGGGCTTTGACAGGTCTTTTTCAAGTACAATCATTGAGAAAGACGACGTTCCTGCCGATACGTTTCCTGTGCGTGGCTTCACAGCGTTGGTGGCCACCATGCCTGTTCCTGCGTCTCCCTCGGGCGGACAAAGAGGGATGCCGGCTTTCAAGTGGCCTGACACGTCGAGCCTTTTTGCGCCATCGGGCGTAAGGAATCCTGCGTTCTCACCTGCCAGTAGCACTTTGGGCAGAATGTCGGCCAGTTTCCACTGATAGCCTTTGCCGGCAACAAGCTTGTCGAATTTGTCTATCATCGCAGACGAATAGTCTCTTGTCTGCGGGTCGATTGGAAGCATTCCAGATGCGTCACCGATGCCAAGCACTCTTTCGCCTGTGAGGAACCAATGGATATATCCGGCAAGTGTGGTGAGGTAATCAATGTCGTTCACGTGTTCCTCGTTGTCCAGTATGGCTTGGTAAAGATGCGATATGCTCCATCGGAGAGGTATGTTGTATACGAACAGCTCGGACAATGCAGCGGCGGCCTTGGCCGTGTTAGTGTTTCTCCATGTGCGGAACGGAACAAGGATTTCCTGCTTTTTGTTGAAAGCCATATAGCCGTGCATCATGGCGCTAACGCCGATGGCGGCAAGGGTTTCTATCTCGATGTCATACTGTTCCTTGACGTTGCGGCGCAAGTCAGCGTAGCAGTCTTGCAGCCCATACCATATAGCTTCGATGCTATATGTCCACAGGCCGTCAACCAGTTGGTTCTCCCATGTGTGGCTTCCTTGGGCTATTGGTCTGTGTTCAGGGTCAATCAGCACAGCCTTGATTCGTGTAGAGCCGAATTCTATGCCGAGAATGGCTTTGCCGTTAGATATAATTGATTTAGCGTCAGAATTCATATTGGTAATTTTAAGTTGATAATTAAAGAAATAAAAGGAGTTAGAAGAAGCTCCATGGGGTCTTTGCGTGCAAGCATTGGAGCTTCTTTTAACTCTTGGTTAGGTTGACTGGCTCAGCAGAGCGCTTTGTTCAGCATATAGTAAACCTCGTTGAAGCGCAGTTCCTTGCGGAAGTCTTCAACTGTGGTCTTTTCGTTGATGGTCACACACTCTATGCCTGCAATCTCTGCATAGTCATGCCAGTATTCGTCGGTAATGTCATATGAGAAGCAGCTGTGGTGTGTGCCTCCGGCATATATCCAACAGCCTGCTCCAACCTCGAAGTTGGGCTGCGGTATCCAAAGGGCCGATGCAACGGGGAGTTTTGGCAGCGGTTTCGGCTCGATGCAGTTTACGTCGTTGACTATCATGCGGAACCTGTTGCCCATATCCACGACAGTTGCTGTTACTCCCTTGCCCACTTTCGATGTGAAGACGAGGCGGGCTGTTTGTGCCTTGCGCACGCCGATGCCGAGCTGATGAACTTCCAAGCGTGGCTTGTTGGCAGCAATGAGAGGGCAAACCTCAAGCATGTGTGCCTGGAGGATGGCACTCTGCTCACCGTTGAAGTTGAGCGTGTAGTCTTCCAGGAACGAGCATCCGCCGCCCAAGCCTTGGTTCATTACCCACAGTGTGCGGTACAGTGCGGCCGACTTCCAGTCGCCCTCTGCTCCGAAGCCGTAGCCTTCTGCCATCAGTCGCTGCGATGCGAGGCCTGGAATCTGGTCGAAGTGCGAGCCGTCCGTCTGTCCCAGGTCATCGAAGTTTGTGGTGAATCCCTTTGCGCCTTTGGCTTTCAGTATGGCACGCATGGCCAGTTCTGCCTTTGCTGCGTTCCAGATAACCTCATGCTCCTTTGTGTGCCCGTCTTCCATTGCGGCATCGTGCTCATAGAGGCTGAAGTATTCGTCGACAAGTGCTTTCACGTCTTCGTCCTTGATGTTGTTCTGGCACTCCATCAGTTCGCTTACGGGGCAGTAGTCAACATGGTAACCCATCACCTGCTCGGCTGCCACCTTGTCGCCGTCGGTCACGGCTACGTTGTTCATCTGGTCGCCAAAGCGGATGATCAGCATATCCTGTGCGTCGGCCCATGCTGCGCACACGCGCTCCCATACGGCTATGTGGTCTTGTGTCTTGGCGTCTTTCCAATATCCGACAACGAGCTTGCGGCGGATGCGCATACGTGAAATGATGTGGCCGAACTCGCGGTCACCGTGTGCGCTCTGGTTCAGGTTCATGAAGTCCATGTCCATAGTGTCCCATGGAATCTCCTCGTTGAACTGTGTGTGGAGGTGGAGCAGCGGCTTGTGGAGAATCTGCAGACCGTGAATCCACATCTTTGCCGGCGAGAATGTGTGCATCCACGTGATGACGCCAACGCACTTGTTGTCGTTGTTGGCCTTGGCGAACACGTCTGCAACTTCCTTGGAGCTGTTGGCCGTTCCTTTGTAAACTACCTTTATCGGCAGCCTGCCTGATTCATTGAGTCCGTCGACCATTATCTTTGAGTGGTTATCAACCTGTACGACGGCATCGCCTCCATAAAGGAGCTGTGCTCCGGTTACGAACCATACTTCAAGGTTCTCAAATGCTTTTACCATAGTTGTGATGTTTTTTTAGTTATTGATTATGATTCTGTTTGTTTTTTCGTCATTTCTTTTTCTGCCCGTAGTATGCGTTGGGGCCATGCTTGCGGCTGAAGTGCTTCTCTACGAGCAGCGGGTTCATCGTTGTGGCGGGGTTGACCGCAAACGACACGAACGCCATCTTTGCCACTTGTTCCATGACCACGGCGTTATACACGGCGTTGTCTGCATCTTTGCCCCATGCGAACGGGCCGTGGTTTTTCACCAGCACACCGGGGGTGTGGACAGGGTTGATGCTTCCCGCCTCTATGCGGCGCACGATGACGTTGCCGGTTTCAAGCTCGTAGTCACCCTTCACCTCGGCCTCGGTCATGTCGTCAGTGCATGGTATGGCATCGTGGAAGTAGTCTGCGTGAGTCGTACCGATGTTTGGGATGTCCTTGCCTGCCTGCGCCCACGCTGTGGCGTAGGTGGAGTGGGTGTGCACTATGCCGCCTATTTCAGGGAACGCCCTGTAGAGCACCAAGTGTGTCGGTGTGTCTGACGATGGGTTGAGGTCACCTTCCACAACCTTTCCGCTGTTGATGTCAACCACAACCATGTCTGATGCCTTCATCGTGTCATAGCTCACGCCCGAGGGCTTGATTACCACCAGCCCCTTCTCGCGGTCTATGCCCGATACGTTTCCCCACGTGAAGATTACCAAGTTATGTTTCACCAAGTCAAGGTTGGCCTTGAATACTTTTTCTTTCAGTTCTTCTAACATGATTATGCTTTCTTGTTTGTTTACAGTTTGAAGTTAGGGTCCTCGTTGTAGGCTTTCTTGTTGAATCTGTAAAGCGAGGCACCGCGTTTTGAGCCGGTCTTGTCTATCAGCTCGGTCTTCTCTATGAAGTCCATGTCTTTTATGCGCTTGCGGAAGTTGCGCTTGTCCACCTTCTCTCCGCATACAGCTTCGTAGAGCCTTTGCAGTTGCGTCAGGGTGAACAGCTTAGGCAGCAGGTTGAAGCTGATTGGCTCGTGCGATATTTTGCCTTGCATCTTCTTCAGGGCCTTTGCCACCATGGTGTTGTGGTCAGAATACATCTGCGGCAGTCCGTTGATGGGCATCCATTGCAGTCCGTGCTCCTCTTGCAGGCTGCTGCCGTAGTCGTTTACGTTGATGAGGGCGTAATATGCTATTGATATTACTCGCTCACCAGGGTCGCGGTCTACGTTTCCGAACGCTCCCACCTGGCGCATATAAATGTTCCTGATGCCTGTGAGTTGGTACAGCACACGGTTAGCTGCGTCATCTATGCTTTCGTTGTCAGCCACGAATCCTCCGTACAGTGACCATTGGTCGCGCCCCGGATCCATCTTCCGCTTGCCTATCAGCACCTTCAGCTCGCCTTCGTCGAAGCCGAAGATGATGCAGTCAACTGACACAAGAACCTTTGAATATCCTTCGTAGTATGTTGTCATTGGCATTGTTTTGCGGCAAATGCTGCCGCCGGGATGCCTTGGTTATGGCCATTGGCATCCCGGTGGCAGGCTGTTTACCAGAAGTATATGTAGAATGCTGCGCATAGGGCCACTACACCAAGTGTGGCCACTACGTCCCATGCGTTCCAGCTTTCGCGAATTGATTTCTTGTAGCTGCCGGTAAACGTGATGGCCTCAATCTGTTCGGCGCTTGGCTTCGGGGTGAAGAGCGAAATCACGAACATGGCGATGATGATGAATACAAGCAGCCACACTTCAAATATGAGCCAGTTAGTTTGCCAGAACCATGTGGTGTACTCCCAGAATGCGCCGTCCATGGTCGCTTTGCCTGAATTGGTCACGACGTTGGTCAGCAGTCGCAGCATGCCTATGAGGAAGCCTCCTATGAGGCCCCATTCTCCGGCTTTCGGTGTTATGCGCTTCGAGAATATACCAAGTGTGAACACTGCCACCATGGCCGGGGCGATGAGCGACTGTATGTCCTGCAGGTAGGAATAGAGGTTGCCCATGTTCATCATGATGGGCATCCATGCAAGCCCGAGCAGCACAACGACCACCGTGGCAATGCGGCCCACGAAGACGTAGTGGCTTTCGCTCATGCCCTTCTTCATCGGCTTGTAAAAGTCTTCGGTGAAGAGCGTGGCGCAGCTGTTGAAGAATGCGGCCAGCGAAGCCACGAGCGCGCATACGAAGCCGATGGTCACAAGGCCCTTGATGCCGGCGGGGAGGATGTTCTTCACCATCATCGCAAAGGCTCCGTCTGTGTCGTGCGAGTTGTTTATGTCCATATCGATGCCGCTGCCCGTCTTTAGCGAGAGTGCGTATGCCACCATTCCGGGGATTAGGAACATGAACACCGGCAGCAGCTTGAAGTAACCTGCGGCGATGGCGCCGCGGCGGGCGCGCTTCATCACGGTTGCGTTGTCCTCGCCCTTGGTCTGGCCGAGCACACGTTGCACTATGTGCTGGTCGGTGCACCAATACCAGAAACCGATGATTGAAGCCCCGAGGAACACTACATAGCCCGGGAATTGCGGGTACATGGGGTCGTCAGGGTTTGTGTGGAACATATGGGTCGTTCCGAAACCGTTGTGTGCCTTGTTGCAGGCATCCATCATCTGGTTCCACCCTTCTACTATGCTGCCGCCTCCCAGCATGTTGAGCCCGAGGAAGAGCACCAGGAAAGAACCGATGATGAGGATTGGGGTCTGGATGGCCGACAGGGTCATCACGCCTTTCATGCCGCCGAACACGGTGAACACGGCCGTGATGGCGATAAGGCCGATGGCGCCATACCAGAACGGCAGGCCAAGCAGGTATTCAAAGAATATTCCGCCGGTGAAAGCCGTCACGGATACTTTGGTGAGCACGTAGGCAATGAGGGTTATTATCGACAGCCACGAGCCTGTGCGCTGTGTGTAGCGGAACTTCAGGAAGTCGGGCATGGTGATTATCTTGCCCATCTTGTTGTTGAGCAGCTGGTAGAATGGCACGAAGAGCCAGCCCAGTATGAGAATCATCCATCCCTGCATCTCCCAGTGTGCCATGCCCACGCCGTCTTTCGCACCTGTTCCGGCGAGGCCAACTAAGTGCTCCGAGCCAATGTTTGCCGCAAATATGGCTGCGCCGATGATGTACCAAGGCTCGCCTTTGCCGAAGAGGTAGTCCTGGCTGTCGGCTCCTTTCATTTTTTCCTTGTCTTTCTTTATGCTGCGGTAGATGGCTATCACTATGGCTATTATGCCTACGGCAAGCACGGCCCAGTCGAGCCACACGAATTCGTTAGTGTTCCAGTTCATTTTGAGTCTTGTGATTTTTCGTTATTGGTTGTGTCGTTTTGTTGCGTGGTGTCACTTTATGCTGAATTTGTAGGCCACGTGGCTGTGGTACTTCTCGCCCGGCTTGAGGTAAGGCGAAGGCCAGTCGGCCTTGTTGGGCGAGTCGGGGTACTTCTGGCTTTCCAGGCATACAGACACGTGCTTGGGGTATTTTATGCCGTGCTTGCAGCTTATGCCGGTGCCTTGGAAGTTGCCTGTGTATACCTGCACTCCCGGCTCGTTGGTGAACATTTCCAGGAAGATGCCCGTCTTGGGCGAATATAGCGAGGCTGCCACGGTCTTGTCGTCGCCCTTGCCGTCCTTGTAGGTGTTGAGGCACCAGTTGTGGTCGTAGCCCGATGCGTTTCTTATCTGCTCGAACGTGGTGTCGTTCACAGTCTCGGCTATGGCGCGCGGTGTGCGGAAGTCCATGGGCGTGCCTTCCACTGGGCTTATTTCGCCTGTGGTCATGTATGTTGAGTCTGCCGGTGTGTAATTGTCTGCGTTTATGTAGAGCACCATGTCCATGCCTTCCTGCGAGGGGTCGCCATTGAGGTTGAAGTAGCTGTGGTTGGTCATGTTTATCACGGTCTCCTTGTCAGTGGTGGCATCAAAGTTGATGTCGAGTGTGTTGTTATTTAATAAGGTATAAGTCGTGGTTGCGGTGACAGTGCCAGGGAATCCGTTGTCGCCGTCGGGCGATACTATTGTCAGTTTCAGCGTGGTGTCGTTGGGCTGTTCCGCGTCGTACACCTGGTACATCCATCCGCTCGGCCCGCCGTGCAGGCAGTGTCCGAAGTTGTTTTGCGGCAGCTGGTATTCCTTGCCCTCCACTGTTATCTTGCCCTTGTTTATGCGGTTGGCGTAGCGCCCTACCGATGAGCCGAAGTCGCTGGGAGAGTTCACCGTGTCGGCATATTGGGCAACGTTGTCATAGCCAAGCACCACGTCGGTGGGTTTGCCGTCCTTGTCGGGAACTACTATCGACACTACGCGGCCTCCGAAGTTTGTGATGCACACTTCCATGCCGCTGTTGTTTTTCAGTGTGTACAAGGCTGTTTTCTTGCCGTTGATTGTTGAGTCAAACGCTGCGGGGTTCAAGCCCGAGGCAGTCAGTGCTGGCTGCTGCTGGCCCGTTGTGCAAGCGGAGAACACCGCCATGGCAATGCCAATCCCCGCTATTGAAACCTTAAGGTTGTCCATTTTTGATAAAGAGTATTTTTAGTTATTGTTTAAAGTATGTCGTATTTCGTATTTGGCTGTAAATTTACTGCTTATTTTTGATTCGGCAAAGCAAAAGGGATGTTTTTTTGCCTTTATTAGTGTTTGATTTACACTAATAAATGTGCTTTAACACATCCTTGCGGGTTATATAAGGCTGAGCTGAAAGCCGTTTGGCAGTGCGGGGCTTGCGCATCGCGGGGCTGCAGCGCGCAACTGCCTATTTGCTTTTGTAATTTTTATTCGTTGTTCAAGTCTTGTTGCGTAACAGCCTGGCATATAGCTTTTTATGAAACAGCCGCATACTCGCTCCAATATGGTGCGTTTTGCGGTGCGTTTCAGCCCGTCTTGCAATGTGGAACGGCCTGTTCCGGGGCGTGAAACCGCTCTTTTGGACTTTGGCCGGCACCTTTGTAATAAAGGTTTACCAACAGGGGTGGCCGGCCGTCGGCAGGCTTTGGCTATCGTACAAAGTTGTTTGCAAATGTTGTAATGCAGGCGGTCAACTCCAATAAAATCTTAATTGTGGATGCTAAATAGGGCGTTTGTTTGTGCGTTATGCAAAAAAACAGTAATTTTGCATCTTGCATTAATAATGAAGAAAAGAGTTACTGATGATTTCCGTTGAAGGACTTACGGTGGAATTTGGCGTGAAGCCATTGTTCAGCGATGTCAGTTTCGTTATCAACGAGCGCGACCGCATTGCCCTTGTGGGCAAGAACGGGGCAGGCAAGTCGACCATGCTGAAGATACTCTGTGGCTTGCAGAAGCCTACGGGAGGCATGGTGTCTGTCCCCAGCGACACCACCATAGGCTATCTGCCGCAGGTGATGAACTTGCAAGACGACACAACCGTGATAGACGAGACACGCAAGGCTTTTGCCGGCGTGACCCGTATGAAGGAACGCGTCGATGCCCTCAACCGCGAGTTGGCTGAGCGCACCGACTATGAGAGCGAGGGCTACCTGAAGCTGGTAGAGCGGTTCACAGCCGAGCATGAGCGCTACATGATGCTCGGCGCCGAGAACTGCGAGGCCGAGATGGAGCGCACGCTCATGGGCCTGGGCTTCGCCCGCACTGACTTCGGGCGGCCTACAAGCGAGTTCAGCGGCGGCTGGCGCATGCGTATAGAGCTGGCGAAGATACTGCTCGAGAAGCCCGACGTGCTACTGCTCGACGAGCCAACCAACCATCTCGACATCGAGAGCATACAGTGGCTTGAGCAATTCCTGGCACAGAGCGCCAAGGCCGTTGTGCTGGTGAGCCACGACCGCGCCTTCATCAACAACGTTACCAACCGCACGTTGGAGATTAGCTGCGGCAAGGTGGTTGACTATAAGGTCAAGTACGACGAGTATGTGGTGCTGCGCAAGGAGCGCCGCGAGCAGCAGCTCAGGGCATACGAGAACCAGCAGAAGGAAATCGCTGACATGAAGGAGTTCATAGAGCGCTTCCGCTACAAGCCGACAAAGGCCGTGCAGGTGCAGAGCCGCATAAAGCAGCTGGCCAAGATTGTGCCGATAGAGGTCGACGAGGTCGACAACTCCGCCATGCACCTGAAGTTCCCCCCGTGCCTGCGCAGTGGCGATTATCCAGTCATCTGCGACGAGGTGCGCAAGGATTACGGCGGGCATACGGTGTTCGACCACGTGACGCTGACCATTAAGCGCGGCGAGAAAGTGGCTTTTGTAGGCAAGAACGGCGAGGGCAAGTCGACGCTCGTCAAGTGTATCATGGGCGAAATACCATTTACAGGCACACTGAAGATTGGCCACAACGTACAGATAGGCTATTTTGCGCAGAACCAGGCGCAGCTTCTCGACGAGTCGCTGACCGTGTTTGACACCATTGACAGCGTGGCGCGCGGCGAGATACGCCTGAGGATAAAGAACATACTCGGTGCGTTCATGTTCGGAGGCGAGGCTTCCGACAAGAAAGTCAGGGTGCTCAGTGGCGGCGAGCGCAGCCGCCTGGCCATGATCCGGCTGCTGCTCGAACCCGTCAACCTGCTTATTCTTGACGAGCCAACCAACCACCTCGATATGCAGTCGAAGGACGTTCTGAAAGAAGCCATCAAGGCTTTCGACGGCACGGCAATCATCGTCAGCCACGACCGCGAGTTCCTCGACGGTCTTGTAACCAAGGTCTATGAGTTCGGTGAGGGCCGTGTACGCGAGCATCTCGGCGGCATATATGACTTTCTGCGCACGCGTAACGTCGGCAGTCTCGATGCCCTCGGGCAGCAATCGGCCGGCAAGGCGGCTGAACAGGCACGGCCCGAGCAGGCCGCAAAGGCACAGGAGCCTGCCCGCCAGGACTATGCCGAGCGCAAGGAAGCGCAGAAGCGCATACGCAAGGCAGAGAAAGCTGTGCAGGAATCTGAGGCCAGCATTGGCCGGATGGAGGCGAGGCTGAAAGAACTTGACGGCATATTGTGCCAGCCGGAGAACGCTTCGGACATGGAACTGATTACAGAATACACTTCAATAAAGAAAGAACTCGATGCCGAGGTTGAGCGGTGGGAGCGGCTGTCTGAAGAATTAGAGGCCATTGCCGCCGGCTGACAATCGAGCCGTATGCCGCTGCTTGGGCGGTAAGCCGGCCAAATGGCGGCTCCGTTTCCGCGGAACAGAATATAAATCAACATAAAACGCTTATGAAAATAAAAAGATTAATCCCTGTGGTGGCCTTTGCGTCAATGTCCATGGTGGCACTGGGGCAGGGCGAACTGAAGTCGGGCATCGACCTGACAAACCTCAACCAGAGTGTCAGCCCGGCTGACGACTTCTTTGAGTTTGCATGCGGCGGGTGGATGAAGAAGCACCCACTGCCCGCTGCTTATTCGCGTTATGGCAGCTTCGACCAGCTTGCCGAGAACAACGACAAGCGCATCAACTCCATCCTCAACGACCTTAAGAGCAAGGAATATGCGCCGGGAACGACAGAGAAGAAGCTGAGCGACCTCTACAAACTGGCCATCGACTCTGTGCGCCGCAACCAGCTCGGCGTGGAGCCGGCCATGCCGATCATCCGCAAGATGGAGGCTGCCAAGACCGTTGAAGAGCTTTTTGCCATCCAGCTCGAACTGGCCCCAATCGGCGACAACGAGTTCTTTGCCACTTACATCGGTGCCGACGAGAAGAACGCAGGCTGGAACGTGCTCAATGTGATGCAGGGCGGAATAACGCTCGGGCAGAAAGAGTATTACCTTGACAGCGATTCTGCCACGACAAGCATACGCGATGCATACAAGAAGCACATCGTGAGGATGTTCAAGCTGTTCGGTTTCTCAGGGCAGGAGGCTCAGCAGAAGATGCAGAACGTGATGAAGCTTGAAACTGAGCTGGCGCGCCTCTCAAAGTCAGTCACAGAGCTTCGCGACCCGCAGGCCAACTATCACAAGATGGCTTTGGCCGACTTCAAAGCCAAGTATCCCCACATCAGGATCGTGGAAATAATGAATGCAACGGGCGTTAAGACCGAGCACATACAGCAACTCGTGGTAGGCCAGCCTGAATTCCTTGCCGGGGCAGACAAGCTCATCGGCGCTCTCACGCCTGCAGAATACCGTGATTACATGGAGTGGGGGCAGATAATGACCGCCGCAAACTACCTTAGCGACGAGGTCGTTGCAGCCCAGTTCGACTTCTTTGGCAAGACTATGACCGGGCGGAAGGAGAATCACCCACTCTGGAAACGCGCCACGGCACAGGTTGAAAACATGATGGGGCAAGCCTTGGGCAAGATTTATGTGGACAAGTATTTCCCCGCTTCGTCAAAGGAGCGCATGAAGACGCTCGTGCATAACTTGCAGCTGTCGCTCGCTGAACGGATCAAGGCGCAAAGCTGGATGAGCGAGGCCACCAAGCAGAATGCCCTCGAAAAGCTCAACGCTTTCTATGTAAAGATTGGTTATCCCGACAAGTGGATCGACATGGCTGAGCTTGACATAGACCCGGCGAAGTCGTACTACGAGAACGTCATGGAGTGCAACCGCTTCTGGACGAAGTGGAACGTGGACACGAAGGCTGGCAAACCGGTTGACCGCGATGAGTGGTTCATGTACCCGCAGACGGTTAACGCCTACTACAACCCTACGACAAACGAGATTTGTTTCCCTGCAGGCATACTGCAGCCGCCGTTCTTCGACCCTGAGGCCGACGACGCTTTCAACTATGGTGCCATAGGCGTGGTGATAGGCCACGAGATGACTCACGGCTTCGACGACTCTGGCCGCCACTACGACAAGGACGGAAACATGAAGGACTGGTGGACCGAGAGCGATGCAAAGAACTTCACCGCGCGTGCCGACAAGTATGCCGACTTCTTCTCGGCCATAAAGGTCCTGCCCGACCTCAATGCAAACGGCCGTCTCACCCTCGGCGAGAACCTTGCCGACCACGGCGGGCTGCAGGTGGCATTCTATGCATATAAGAACGCAACCAAGAACGCGCCACTCAAGACCATCGACGGATTCACGCCCGACCAGCGCTTCTTCCTGGCTTACGCCGGTGTGTGGGCAGCCAACATCACCGACGAGGCCATACGCAACTACACCAAGAGCGACCCCCACTCGCTGGGTGAGTGGCGCGTAAACGGCGCGTTGCCCCACATCGACATGTGGTACGACGCTTTCAACGTAAAACAGGGCGACAAGCTGTTCGTGCCAAAGGCTGAGCGCCTGGAGCTGTGGTAATGGCACTGGCCTGCGCTTAGCGTGCTTCTGTGATGGCATCAAGCGCAAGCCCGTGGTTTTGACAATATATTTTATGAAAGTCGCCGCAAGTATTTCATTGCGGCGGCTTTTCTTTTTTGCTGCGCCTTGTTTTCGGGATGATTCAGGCTTTTCCCATGATGCATTGTGGCTTGTTGCTGTGGTCTGGTTCAGGCCGCGGGTTGATGATGCTTGTAAGTCGCTTTCGTGTTATGTCCGTTGGCGGGGCTGGCATGGCAGCTGATAAATGTTTACAAAGCGCTCCGGCAGTAGAGGGCAGGTGCGTCCTGACTGGTGATACGTTCCGTTTGGAGTTGCCAAACGGCCTGTTTCGCAATGCAGGAAAGGCCGATTTGCGCCGTGATGCAGTCCGTTTGTGCAACTTGTTGGTATGCAGGCAGTTGCCCGTTGGCGCATGGCCGTTGCGTGGAGATGGAAATATCTTTACACTGTCCTTGGGCAACCCATGCAAAGGCCAGGCAGGTCAGTGGCCATGAAGCCTGCCATGTGGTTTGGCGTTGAGGAAACACAGGGCTGCATCGGGTAAAAACGGAGAGCAAGATGAGGGCAGCGATGCTGGAGAAGGCAGGGCGCAGACAATCAATTGCAGATGAATGGCAGGCGCACTGATGCGATTTGGTTTTAAATAAGTCTGCTATATCATAAATCTCGGCCTGCACGTTCGTTTGTTTCGCTGTTTTTCAGTACCTTTGCGCAGCGAAAGGCTTCAGGTGCCATGGTGCTATGGCCATGCCACTGCAGGCTGCGGCCTGTCCGCCTTTGCTATAACAAATCCGCTTAATATACCGCAATGCCTTTAAGACTGCCAGACAAGCTGCCCGCCATAGAGCTGCTGAAGAAAGAAAACATATTCGTGATGGACGACTCGCGTGCCACCACGCAGGACATACGTCCGCTGAGGATTGTCATCCTCAACCTCATGCCGTTGAAGATAACCACCGAGACCGACCTCATCAGGCTGCTGTCGAACACCCCGTTGCAGCTTGACATCAGTTTCATGAAGCTGAAGAGCCACACGCCGAAGAACACGCCGATAGAGCACATGATGATGTTCTACCGCGACTTTGAGTCGATGGCCGACGAGAAGTTCGACGGGATGATCGTAACGGGCGCGCCGGTGGAGACTTACGAGTACGAGGAGGTTACATATTGGGATGAGGTGAGCGGCATATTGCGCTGGGCCCGCACCCATGTTACGTCTACATTGTATATTTGCTGGGCAGCCCAGGCCGGGCTATATTGTCACTACGGCATACCAAAGTACCCGTTGCCAAAGAAGATGTTCGGCGTTTTCAGCCAGCGTCCGCTAGACCCCTTGCTGCCCATTTTCCGCGGTTTCGATGACGTATTCTATATGCCGCACAGCCGCCATACGGAGATTCGCCGCGAAGACATATTGGCCTGCCCGGGCCTGCAGCTCATAGCCGAGTCGCCCGAGTGCGGCGTGAGCATGGTGATGGCGCGCGGTGGGCGTGAGTTCTACATCACCGGCCACCTTGAGTACGCACCGCTCACACTTGACACGGAGTACAGGCGCGACTGCGGTGTGCGCGATGACGTTGACATGCCGCGCCATTATTATGTCGACGACAACCCGGCCAACCCGCCGCTTGTGACATGGCGCGCCCATGCAAACTTGCTTTACAGCAACTGGATAAACTACTACGTATACCAGGAGACGCCTTACGACATAACCAGGATAGGATAGTGAGAACGCTCGAACTGCTAGCGCCTGCCCGCGATTTGGAGTGCGGCAAGGCCGCAATAGACCACGGGGCAGATGCCGTCTACATAGGTGCGGCGCGCTTCGGCGCACGTGCCGCCGCCGGCAACTCGGCAGGCGACATTGCCGAACTGTGCCGTTATGCCCACGGTTATGGGGCACGTGTGTATGTTACGGTGAACACTATCGTTTACGACGATGAACTGGAGGCTACGCGGCAGCTGCTCTTGCAACTCGACGAAGCAGGGGCAGATGCCGTCCTCGTGCAGGACATGGCGGTGCTCGACATGGTGCGCGGAGGGCGCATGGCTGCCCATGCCAGCACCCAGACCGACAACCGCACGGCAGCGAAGGTGCGATGGTTGCGCGATGTGGGCTTCAGCCGTGTTGTGCTTGCGCGCGAACTCTCGGCGCAAGAGGTGGCTGGCATCCACGCAGAGGTGCCAGACGTAGAGCTTGAAGTCTTTGTGCACGGCGCGCTGTGTGTAAGCTACAGCGGGCAGTGCTACGCCTCGCAATACTGTTTCGGGCGTTCTGCCAACAGGGGCGAGTGTGCCCAGTTCTGCCGTTTGAAGTTCGACCTAGTAGATGCTGACGGACGGGCCATTGAGCGCGGGCGTTATTTCCTTTCGCTTAAGGATATGTGTAGGCTCGACGGACTTGAAGCCCTTGTAGATGCCGGCGCCACATCGTTCAAGATAGAAGGGCGGCTAAAGGATGTAGCGTACGTAAAGAATGTTACTGCGGCTTACAGTCTTCGGCTCGATGAAATAATACGCCGTCACCCGGGGCAGTACCGCAGGGCTTCATTCGGGCGGTGTGCTTACGCTTTCACACCCGACTTGCGGAAGACATTCAACCGCGGCTATACGCAATATTTCCTTGATGGCAGGCGCACGGACATGGCTTCGATGGACACTCCGAAGGCAAAGGGTGAGTTCGTCGGGCGTGTCAAGGAGTTGCGCGGTGCGTCATTCACGGTTGCCGGCCTGGCCACTTTTGCCAATGGCGACGGGCTTTGCTTTGTGGGAAGCGACGGGCGGTTGGAGGGATTCAGGGTAAACCGTGTGCAGAACAACCGCCTGTTCCCCCAGCGTATGCCGTCGGGCCTGCTTGCGGGTACGGCGCTCTACCGTAACAACGACCAGGAATTTGAGAGGCAGCTTTCGCGCCAAAGCTCCGTAAGGAAGATTCCGGTGGGGCTGAAGTTGGAGATGACAGATGCGGGACTGGCCTTGACGGCACAGTTTGATGGCGGTCCTGTTGTGCGTGTTGAGGCTCCCTTGGAGCTGCAGAAGGCTGAGCATGACCAGCGCGGGAACGTTGTCAAGCAGTTGTCCAAGCTCGGAACGACCGTCTATGAGTGCTCCGGCGTTGAACTTCCTGAGGGTTTTGACTGCTTCATCCCCTCCAGTCTGCTCGCCAAGTTGCGCCGCAGCGTGGTCGAGGCTTTGGATGATGCCAAGTTGAAAAGCATTGTGACACCATGCAAATGGGAACCAAACGGAAAGGCAATGCCGCCAAAATGTGGCCCTTATGGCTATCTGTACAATGTCTCAAACGTTGAGGCCAGGGCTTTCTATGCGGCGCATGGCATACACGATGCAGCCGCTGCTTATGAGCTGAGGCCTGTAGCTGGCGCGTTGCTGATGCAGTGCCGCCATTGCATACGCCATTCGTTGGGTCTCTGCACCAAGCATGCCGCACGCAGGCCCGAGTGGCCCGAACCATGGTATCTTGCCTTGCCTGACGGTCGGCGTTTCCGCCTGGAGTTCGATTGCCGTCGTTGCCAGATGAACGTTTATGCCCCCGAGGGTGGCAAGGCAAATAAAAATAGACAAGCAGATGGAGGAAGTTGACTTTGAAATGAAGTGGTGTTGCAAGCATGTTGCTGCCGTCAGTTGCCGTGGGCGACTCCTTTGGGTCGTTGCGTTGCTGGCTTTTGTTGGCCTGTTTTCGTCATGTTACAACCAGTCCAGCCCCACACCGGACGCTTGGGACCTTACCAAACGGCAGATAGACTCTATATCTTTCTCTACAACCCATCACTATTCGCAGAATTACAACTTCGTTGTCAAGGCCGACTCCTTGCGGCTTGTGTGCCAGGCTCCCGATGAGTTGCCGTTTGACTCGGTGACGGTTTATCGTGGTGACTATGTGGTTGTGGCAGATTTCATGACCATGCCGGGTGACACGGTAGACTCTGTTTGGGTGAAAATAGCGCGCGACCAGATAACGCAAGGCTGGATTAGGGAGCGGGCGATGCTCCCCGGAGTGGAGCCAGACAATTACATTTCTCAGTTCATCGACACTTTCTCGGATGTCCATCTGTTGCTTTTCATGGCCTTGGCAGTGGTGGTCGGGGCCGCTTATGGCCTGCTGACACTGTTCAGGCGCAACGCCATGATTGTGCATTTCCGCGACATTGATTCCCTTTACCCTACTGTCTTGGCGCTCTTGGTGGCCGCCGCAGCCACGCTTTATGCTTCCATTCAGCTTTTCGAGCCGGAGTCGTGGCGTCACTTTTACTACCATCCCTCACTCAATCCGTTTGCGCTTCCTCCGCATCTGGGAGTGTTCTTGTCGCTTGTGTGGGCAATTGTCATTGTCGGAATCGCAGCTGTCGAAGAGATAGCGAGGCAACTCTCGCTTGCCGACACGTTGCTTTATCTGTGCGGACTTGCAGCTGTCTGCGCCATCGACTATGTGGTCTTCAGCATATCAACGTTGTATTACATTGGTTATCCCTTGTTTGTTGTCTATGCGATATTTGCCTTGAAGCGATATTATCAGAACACTCATTGTCGTTATATTTGCGGAAACTGCGGGGCAAAGATGCTCGAAAAGGGCATTTGCCGACATTGCGGTGCGCTTAACGAGTGAGCCGTGGCGGTGTGAATGAGCCAAATCCCTATAAATGGGGATTGCCGGAGTGGCTGTTGTTTTATACCTTTGCACCTTGAAAAAGAAATTGAGAGCAAATGAAAAGAAAGGCTTTGTGCGTTGCCCTTGTTGCAGTGGCGGTTCGTGCCATGGCAGAGGGGATGGGCGCAAGTGCAAGTATGGCAGGAGGGGTGGCCGGTGGCACAGGGGCGTTAGGCTTTAATGTCGCCGATACATCACGCGTTGTAGACCTCGATGAGGTTGTTGTTGTGGCTCAACCTAAGGAAAGTCTGCGCCTGCGCCGGCAGCCGTTGGCCAGTACGGTGTTCACCGATGCTGAGATGCAGCGCCTCGGCGTGCAGGCATTGAGCAGTTTGTCGAAGTATGTACCTTCGTTTGTCGTTCCTGACTATGGGGCTCGCTACACTTCGTCAATCTATGTAAGGGGCTTGGGCTCGCGCTCCGGCGACCCGGCAATGGGTGTTTATTTTGACAATATACCACTTGTTAACAAGAGCACATACAACCGCCACATTTATATGTTAGACCGCATTGATGTGCTGCGAGGGCCGCAAGGCACGCTCTACGGCATGAACACCGAGGGTGGCATAGTGCGTATGTATTCGAAAAACCCCATGAACTACCAAGGCACAGATGTCGCCGCGAGCATGGCTTCGGGGCTTGGTGTTACCACTGAGGTGGCCCATTACCATCGCCCGAGCGATGAATTCGCCTTTTCAGCCACGGCTTTCTATAGCGGCCAGCGTGGTTTCTTTGACAACGCCAACCTCGGCGAGGACGCGGACTTGAGCAATGAGGCCGGTGGGAGGATGCGCTTTGTGTTCATGCCGGATAGACGTCTGACGTTCGACCTTACCTCTGATTACCAGTATGTTAACCAGAATGCATTTGCCTACGGTATGTATGACGAGGAGACCGGCGGGTGGGCGGAACCCTCAACGACGTTCATGAACGGTTACCGCAGGCAGATGCTCAACATGGGGCTAAACGTATCGTACAGGCACGATGGCTTTTTGTTGAGCCTTGCCACGGGCTACCAGTTCCTTGACGACCTCATGCAGATGGACCAGGACTATCTGCCTGACGACTATATGCGGCTGGAGCAGGCGCAGAAGCTGAATGTCATTACGCAAGAGGCTACGCTGCGCAGCTTGCGCAGAGGGCGGTGGCAGCACGCATCGGGAGTGTTTTTCAGCTACCAGTGGCTGCATACAGACGCACCGGTGAGTTTCGGTGACGCCATGAACAGCATGATTCTATCGTCGATGGGCATGCCGCCTTCGGTGGCCTCGGCCATGTCCATAAGTGACAACTATGTGCCGGGAACATTCAAGACCCCACAGCTTAACATCGGCATTTACCATGAGTCGAACTTCACTCTGTCCGAATGGCTCATGCTTACGCTCGGCCTCAGGTACGACCATCAGCAGGTAGAGATAGAATATGACTCTTATTCGCACTTCGTGCTCGGTTTGAATATGCCACCGCGCCCGGCAGTCAGCAGCCGGTTCATGTCTGTGTTGCGAGGTGGGGCTTCCGAAAGGTATGACCAGTTGCTGCCAAAGTTCGCGCTGACATACAGGCTCGACGGACGTGGTTCGAATGTTTACGCCACGGTGAGCAAGGGTTTCCGTGCCGGGGGATATAACCTGCAGATGTTTTCAGACATATTCAGGAGCGAGCAGTCTACGCTCGGCATGGAGCTGATGCAGCTCATGCAGGGTGACATGACGGTGGAGCACGATGCCGGCGACTATGAAAACATTAACCGGACGATAAGTTACAAGCCAGAGGTGAGCTGGAACTATGAGGTAGGGGCGCACCTCAATCTTTTCGGCGGAAGCCTCCACTTGGATGCAGCGGCGTATTATATGCACATCAGCAACCAGCAGCTGTCGGTCATGGCGAGTGATTACGGATATGGCCGGATGATGGTGAACGCAGGCAAGAGCAGCAGTTGGGGGATGGAGCTGTCCATGCGAGGCAAGGCTGTCGACGACTGTCTGTCGTGGAGCGCGACGTATGGCTTCACGCGGTCAACGTTCAGGCAATATGCAGATAGTGTGATGTCAGAAGATGGGGCCGGTTACGTGTTGCATGATTACAAGGGGAAAGACGTGCCGTTCGTGCCTCGGCATACGTTTAGCGGTGTGGTCGATTATCGGTTTGACCTTTCAGTCGGGGGCTTCGTGAAGTCTGTGACCGTGGGTGCCGATGTGGCAGGAAACGGCAAGGTGTTCTGGGATGCAGGCAACGAGAGCTCGCAGAGGCTTTATGCTTTGCTTGGGGCGCACGTGATGCTCGACTTCGGCAAGGTGCAACTTAATGTATGGGGCAAAAACCTGACAGACACACGCTATAACACGTTCCTTGTGGAAAGCTCGGCAGACAGTGTGAGACGCTCATTCGCCCAACGCGGCAACCCGTTGCAGGTAGGTTTGGATGTAAGTTTGCATCTGTGACCATGGGCCTTGCGTGGCGTTGGCGATTGGTGTGGCATGTCATATGCCATCAGTGCATCGCATCTTGCGGCCTGTTTTTGTGTTCTGTGCGTCTTCATTGTTGGCGGTGTGTCTGCAAGATGCGTGGGAAACACTGCTAAATGGTGATGAAAAGCGTGCGTCAGTCAAAAAATGAGGCCAACATTTGCTGGATTCATAAAATATGTGTACCTTTGCAGTCAGTTTGGTTCCGTAGCTCAGTTGGATTAGAGCAACGCCCTTCTAAGGCGTGGGTCTAGGGTTCGAATCCCTACGGAATCACCGGGGAAGCTTTCAAGGCTTCCTTTTTTATGCTGTAACCTAAGGGATTGCTTTCCGTTTGGCAATTGTGGGAACTTCTGCTGGGAGTGGCAGCGGCGTAAGGTGTGTGTGATGTTTTTGCCAAGAATGGGGGTGGAATTGCAATATGTGCCGTTCGGGGAAGTGAAACAGGCTGTTTTGAAGCTCAAGACGGCCTGTTTGAGGATGCGAAACAGGCCGTTTTGCGATACGGGGATTTTAGTTGCCGCATCACTGCCGCACGGCATTCCAACTTGGCACGGTGTCTGTAGTCATTTAACGTCCATTCTTGCGGCTTTTGGTTATTCCGTCAGCAGTGTTTCGCCCCTTCGTCTTTCTGGGCTGTTATGTTAGGCTAGGGTGGTGCACCTGCGCATTGGCGGCTTGCCTGCCGCCATCGGGCAGGGGCTTTGTGCATGAAATCAGTGGCGGCGTGATTGTTTGTTTGCAGGCATTTACCGGCGTGTGCCTTTTCTCATTCTTCGATGTGCGAAAGTGAATGTGCGAAAGAGCGTGCAAAGCTGGTCAATGCTTCAGTCGGGTAATAAGGGAAGAAGCGTGCCAGGTGTTTTATCTGCCATGACATGGCGCCGGAATTGCTTGCCCTGACAAATACGTTCTTGCCTTGTGTGAAAAACCAGTCCTCATTGTGGTTGGCGGAAAGGTTGAAAATGTCTTTCCTTATCCGGCCTGTATTGTCGTTCGGCTGGTTTGACATGAAAGGAATCTCGTCCTTGTCGAATTTCAGGAATTGTACGAGCATTGTACCTATCAGGTGGGCCATCCGTTTAAGCCGGAGTTGCTCAATCCATTTCTGCAACTTGATGAAATCAACGTGCTGCCCGGCTTTTCGCAGGACCATCCCGAGGTCGACCAGCTGTTTTAGTCTTATTCCCTCGTTGAGTATGTAGCGTGCCGTGCGTACTAATATGAGGAGCAGGTTCAATGTGGGAGGCAATATTTCAACTTTGGTGTCGTTGATGTAGATGTATGTGGAGTCGCAGCATCTTGTTTCTTTGTTGATTATGCCCTGTAGTTTCCGGTTCAGGAAGCGGTCGGTCAACCTTTGGGCTTGCCTGTAATTCTCCGCGTCAATGCCTTTCCACTGGTATGCCATTGTGCCGTTGTCTGTCCTTGCGGCCCCTTTCCCGTTGGCTTGCGCCCAGTTGTCGGCTTTAGCTGCTTGTGCTTCATAAGGGAAGAATATGTCGACGTCGCCACAGGTCCTGCTGAGCGGGTTGTCGTAAAGCAACGCAAGGCTTTGGCCGCGGAGCAATATTGGGCGTAGCTGCTCGTGGTTCAATATCGTGAACAGTTCGGCCAGGCTTTCGTTGCATTTGTTGTTGTTTCCCGCAATATCTGTTGCGGTCTTGTTCCATTTGGCAATCAGTTCAGTGGGTGGCTGCATGAAAAAGTCGCCTTCGTATCGTGCTATCCCGTCGTATACCAATGCAGCCACTCCGTGCATGATTGAAATGTTGTATAGTACGTTCCATTTCCACGGTGACATCGGCTCGACCCCATCGTCGACATTGGCGAAGGCACCGCTGCGCAACAGTCGGAAGAAATTGCGTTGTACAACATTTTCCATGTTCAAGAGAATTTTTTTGGATATCTGAACAATATTGCCAAGATGGCAGCAGCCCCTATCGCGGCGGGATAATACAGGTAGGGCAGGATGCTCATAGGGCTGATAGCAGCCAGGCCTGCTCCCATGAGCATTTGTGCTCCATAAGGTATGATGCCTTGCATGGAGCATGACATGGTGTCAAGGATGCTCGCGCTCTTTCGGCTGTCAACCCCGAAGCGGTCGCCGATGCGCTTGGCTATGCCGCCTACGGTTATTATTGCGACGGTGTTGTTGGCCGTGCATATGTTTACAAGGCTCACCAACGCCGCAATGCTGAGCTCTGCGCCGCGTTTCCCGTTTACATGGCGTGTTATTCCGCGTATGATGAAGTCGATGCCGCCCTTTTCCTTTATCAGTTCCAGCATGCCGCCGGCCATCATTGTTATTATGATGAGCTCGCCCATGCCCGTTATGCCGCTGCCCATGGCTTGGAGCCATCCGTATATGTCAAAGCTTCCGTCGGCTATGCCTATTATTCCAGTCAAAGCGAGTCCTAGTGTGAGCACTGCCATGACATTCATGCCCATGATGGCTGTTATCAAGACTGCGATATATGGTATGATTTTTGTGTACTGGACCTCTGGAACGTAGTTTGGCGACTGTATCTCGCTTCCCAATGAAGCATAGACTGCAAGCAGTAGTATGGCCGGGGGGATGGTGATGTAAGAGTTTACCCTGAACTTGTCGCTCAGTTTGCAGCCTTGCGTGGATGTCGCGGCGATGGTAGTGTCTGAAATGAAAGACAGATTGTCGCCAAAGAAGGCTCCGCCCACCACTATTGCCGTCAGCATCGGGACGCTTGCCCCGGTGGAGTGGGCGATGCCTGCGGCTATTGGGGTCAGTGCGACTATAGTGCCGACGCTGGTGCCGATTGACAGCGAGATGAAGCAAGCAGCAAGGAACACCCCGGCAAGCAGCAGGCTGCCTGGCATTATGTCAAGTGTAAGGTTGACGGTTGCGTCGATGCAACCCATTGACTTCGCGCTGTTGGCGAATGCCCCGGCCAGGATGAATATCCATAGCATGAGCATCATGTTGCCCGTGGCGGCCCCGCGGCTGAATATGTCGATGCGCCGCCGGAGCGGGATTCCCCCGCTCACGGCAACGGCGTATATCGACGATATCATGAATGCCACTGTTATCGGCACTTTGTAGAAGTCGCCTGCGACTATGGAGGTGACCAGGTACAGGCCGATGAATACCAGCAACGGGCTTAAGGCAAATAACCCCTTCTTGTCCATCAGAGTGTCACGCCATTCTTGAAGATGGCTATTTCGCGGTAGTCGTTTATTTCGTTGCGTGCCTTTTCACCGCTTGCCACGGCCAAGATCTTCGTTATGAATTCCCTGGTGAGTTCTTTCATGGGCTTTCCTTCGATGAGTTGCCCTGCGTTGAAGTCAATCCAGTTTGGCTTGCGGGCGGCAAGCGTGGGGTTGGTGGCGATTTTCATTGTCGGCACGAACGTTCCGAATGGTGTGCCGCGCCCGGTGGTGAAGAGCACTATCTGGCATCCTGCAGACGCAAGTGCCGTAGAGGCCACGAGGTCGTTGCCTGGTGCAGAAAGCAGGTTCAGTCCGTTGGCCTCAAGCCTGTCTCCATATTCGAGTACACCGCTTACAGGTGCGCGTCCGCACTTTTGCGTGCAGCCCAGGGCTTTGTCCTCAAGGGTAGATATGCCTCCGGCCTTGTTGCCGGGAGACGGGTTTTCGCCCACCGGCTCACCGTGGCTGAGGAAGTACTCCTTGAAGTTGTTTACCATGCTGACGGTCTGGTTGAACAGCTCCTCGTTCTTGCAGCGGTTCATGAGTATGGTCTCTGCACCGAACATTTCGGGAACTTCGGTGAGGATGCTTGTTCCGCCCTGGGCTACGAGCCAGTCGGAGAATTCGCCTACCAGCGGGTTGGCTGTTATGCCGCTGAAGCCGTCGCTACCGCCGCACTTCAATCCTATGCGAAGCTTGCTTACTGGCACGTCTGTGCGTTTGTCTGCCTTTGCGATGGCATAAAGGGAGCGGAGTATGTCCATGCCGGCTTGCAGCTCGTCGCCTTCAACCTTCTGCACCACGAGGAACTTGATGCGCTCTTTGTCGTAGTCGCCCAGAAGTTTTTCGAAAAGGTCTGGCTGGTTGTTCTCGCATCCAAGGCCGAGCACGAGCACTCCTCCTGCGTTGGGGTGCAGGGTGATGTCGCGCAGAATCTTGCGTGTGTTCTCGTGGTCGCCGCTAAGCTGCGAGCAACCGTAGTTGTGGTGCCATGCATATATGGAGTCGATGCCTTCGCATCCGGTTTCCTTGCGCAGCGTCTCTGCCAGTTTCTCGGCAATGCCGTTCACGCAGCCCACTGTGGGTACAATCCATATTTCGTTGCGTGTGCCGACTTCGCCGTTTTTCCTTTCGTATCCTTTGAATGTCAGTCTTTCGTCGTCGATGTCGAGTTTCTCATTTACGGGCGAGTATGTGTATTCCAGTGTTCCGGCCAGGTTGGTCTTAAGGTTGTTCTCGTTCACCCAGTCGCCGGCTTTCAGGTCATGCTTGGCGTGGCCTATTGGGTAGCCGTATTTGATTATGTCGGTGCCTTCGGGGGCATCCTTTATCAAGACTTTGTGGCCGGCTGGGGTGTCCTGATTCACTGTGATGGTTTTCCCGTCTACCTCGATGGCCGTTCCTTGTTGTATCGGTTGCAGGCATACTACGACTGAGTCGGCGGGGTTGATTTTTATGAAAGTCTGTTCCATGTTGTAGGGTTGTGTGTAGTGAATGAATGTTTGTTTCTTGCTTTTCTTATTTGGTGTGGCTCACAGTTGTGTGCGCCTGTAGAAGTCAACGTTCTCTTTGGTCAGTATCTCTATTGGCATATAGTTGACCGGGTTTATTTTCTTTTTCAGCACAATGGCTTCGAAGAGTGACTGCACGCAGGCGTATCCTTGCATATATCCGTGCTGTGCTATGAGGAAGGATATCGACCCTTGCCTGACGCACTCTGCGTTCTTGTTCACCATGTCGTAGCCCATGATTTGGATGTTGCGCCTGTTGCTCTTCAGCAGGAACTCGCCGACGATGTGCGCTTTTGAGTTGAACGTTATGCAGTGGTGTATGTCGGGGTGTGCGTTGAAGAATGCCTCCAAGATGTTGTCGTAATCGTCATGGCTGCTGTCGAGCGGCAGGTCTACCTCTATAATTTCAACGTCGGGGAAATGGTCGCGCATATAATGGCGGAAGCCTGTTTCGCGGTTTTCCTGCTGCTTGCTGGCGACGTTGCCGTTCTTGGTCTGTTTCATCAGCATGATTTTTTTCTCTTTCCAGGCTATGAGCATCAGCATCCTGCCGGCGAAGTAGCCGCTGCAGAAAGAGTCTTGCCCGTAGAACGACAGTGGCTTGAGGTCGGGCATGTATGAGTCGAGCAGTATGAACGGTATGTTACGCTCGTGCAGTATGTCGGTGAATTTCCTCGTGGTGTCAAGTTTCGATGGCACGATGATTATCCCGTCCGGATGCTGCTTCAGGCATTCTTCTGTCACCTTTGTGAACGTGTCGAGGTTGAACCTCTTGTAGTACATCATCTTCACGTTGATGTTGAAGTCGCGGCGGTGCTCGCGTGCGCTCATTGCGCCTTCCTCTATTTCGTCCCAGTAGGCTTCGGCCTCGTGCTTGGGTATGATGCAAAAGAAGTTGTAGCTCTTGTTGTATGCCAGTGCGCTGGCGTACATATTGGGCTTGTAGTCCATTTCCTTGAGGGCCTTTTCTACTTTCTCCCTTGCGGCCTTCGACACGTTGGGCCTGTTGTGCAGCACACGGTCAACTGTGCCTACCGATACGCCTGATAATTCTGCTATGTCTTTTATTCTTGTCTTTTCAGGGATTACATCCATGGTCATGTTGTTTATCCATCGGCAAAAATACCAATAAATTTTGAATTGTGCGAATGCACAGTGTAATATTTTCTCAAAAAAAAAGGTGATGATGCTTGACTTTGGCCGTAGCGTTGGCGGTTGTGCCTGCCAGGCCGTGCCTGGCGCGGCCTGGCAGCCCTTTGTCGGCGGCGCAGAGTGCCGCTTTGCGGGGCATTGCGCAGTGTGGCTTGGGCATAAATGTGCCTGCTTTGTTGTCATTATGCGCCGCCGTTATGCCCATACTCAAATTTTTGCGCTATCTTTGCACCCGTATTTCAAAACCAGGATATTGACATGAGGTATATTACTGACTACAATCGCGAGGGTGATTACTGGCATTTTGAGGTTGACAAAGAGTGCGGGCTGCTTGAGTTCCTGCTGGCCAACGTGAAGGAGAGCCGCACGAAGGTCAAGGCCACATTGCAGGGGCAGGGCATCAAGGTCAACGGGAAATGCGTGACGCAGTTTGACTACAGGCTCAAGCCTGGCATGAAGGTGGCAGTGAGCAAGACCAAGCGCAACCAGGAGGTGTTCAAGAGCCGCTATGTGAAGGTTGTCTACGAAGACGCATGGCTTGTCGTAGTGGAGAAGGCGGTCGGTGTGCTGTCCATGGCAGCCGGGCATTCGTCGCTCAACGTCAAGGCTATTCTTGACGATTATTTCCGCAAGTCGCGCCAGTCGTGCCGTGCCCATGTGGTGCACCGCCTCGACCGCGACACGAGCGGGCTGATGGTATATGCCAAGGACATTGAGACCGAGCAGATATTAGAGCACAACTGGCATGACATAGTTTACGACCGCAGGTATGTGGCGGTGGTGAGCGGCGAGATAGTAGAGGAGGGCGGCACTGTGGCCAACTGGCTCAAGGACAACAAGGCTTACGTGACGTATTCTTCGCCTTACGACAACGGCGGGAAGTATGCCGTTACCCACTTCCATGTGCTTGCCCGCACCACGGAGCACTCGCTTGTTGAGTTCAAGCTGGAGACGGGGCGCAAGAACCAGATCAGGGTGCACTCGGCCGACATGGGCCATCCCGTGTGCGGCGACCCTAAGTATGGCAACGGTGACGATCCGCTCCACCGTTTGTGCCTCCATGCCTATATGCTCTGTTTCGTGCATCCGGCGACGGGTGAGCGCATGGAGTTCGAGACGCCTGTGCCGACGGCTTTCAGGAGGCTGTTCAAGTGAGTTGCATAAATGATTACAAAACCCGTGTGCCGCGGCGCATGGCAGCCTGGCCGGCTTGCGATGCGGCGCGTTTGAAGATGCGATGCGGCCTGTATTGCACTCCGATATGGGCCGTTTCGGAGACTCAAGCAGGCGGTCTTGTAACCCGTTGGCACCCAGCGGATTAGGACAAACGTGTGATTTTAGGTTAAAATTTTTACATAATGCTGCCCGCCATGCGCTCCCCTTGGACGGGGAAGCATGGCCTACAGCAGTTTGACTTGGCAGAAATGTTGATGGATAACTTCGTTTATTATGCAGTGGCGTTGCTGATGGTGATAATCGCCATCGTGGCCATAAAGAAGATGGCAGGTTGTGTGGTAAGGCTGGTGGTGGCGGTTGTGCTTATCGCCATGCTTGCCGCGCTTTACTATAAGTTCTTCAGCTGACGAGCAGTCCTGCGCTCACGGCCAGCCCATATACGAGCATGTTCCTTGCCGTCTCGCCAAGGCAGGCGTTGAGAGCCTTGCCGCGGTTGATGCGCACAATCTTGCGGTAGGTGGCGATGTGGAGCGGCGCGTAAGTGATGGCCGGCAGCGCGAAGGCGGGCCAGTGGCCTTGCGCGGCGAACGCCACGCCCAGCAGGCACGCCGTCAGCCCGCTGCTTAGGTAGAGCAGCCTGCCGCAGTGTGCGCCTACGCGCACTACGAGGGTGTTCTTGCCCGCCTCACGGTCGGTGTCGCGGTCGCGGTAGTTGTTTATCAGCAGCAGGCAGTCGATTACAAGCCCGCAAGCCACCGAGGCGTTGAGCACTGCCCATGGGCATGAGTGGAGCTGGATGTAGTATGTGACGCAGACCGGCACGATGCCGAAGAACACCAGCACGAGCACGTCGCCGAGCCCCACGTAAGACAGGTAGGTGGTGTAGAGGAAGCAGAACGCCACGCAGGCAATCCCGATGAGAATCATCTCGATGCCTCCGAAGAATATGAGCGGCAGGCCGATGGCGCAGGCCGCAAGCGTGGTTATGGCTATTGCTAACCTCATCGAGGAAGGCTTCACCCAGCCTTGGGCGCAGGCCCGGCGGGGGCCAAGGCGCTTGTCGGCATCGTCGGTGCCTTTGATGAAGTCGAAATAATCGTTGATGAAGTTGGCGTCTACCTGCATCGCCAAGGCGAAGAGGAAGCACAGGGCAGCGGCCGTCCAGTTGAACGCCGTGCCGCCCGCGGCAGCGTCGGTGTAGGCCAGCGCCAGCCCTATCATCACAGGCACGGCGGCTCCGGTCAGCGTCTTGGGCCTGGCGGCGAGCATCCACGCCTTGGCGGAGTCTTGCCTTATGGTATCTTTCAAGTCCATTTTATTAGGAATATATTTGCAAAAGTAGCCATAATTGCGTATATTTGCAAAAATATTTATCGGAAAAACGCTGCGGCGGGCTTATCTTTGCTTAGCGTCAATGTTCGCCGGGCGGTAATGTAAGGTGTGTGTCTTATGATTGGCAATACTGCAAGCCTTGATTTGGTTGAGTACGTTGAGACAAATATACTGCCGCAATATGCGGCTTTCGACAAGGCGCATGGCCTCGCTCATGTAACCCGCGTGGCAAGGCGTTCGCTGGAGCTGGCCTCGGCGATAGGCGCCGACCTCGACATGGCCTATGTGGTTGCTGCATACCATGACCTCGGGATGTCGGGGCCAAGGGCGGTGCACCACATCACGAGCGGCAGGCTGCTGGCCCGCGACGCAAGGCTGAGGAAATGGTTCTCGGCCGAGCAGATAAAAATAATGAAAGAAGCTGTCGAAGACCACAGGGCCTCGGCTTCGCATTCGCCGCGAAGCATCTATGGCAAGATTGTGGCCGAGGCCGACCGCGACCTTGACCCCGAGGTGGTGTTCCGCCGCGCGGTGCAATACGGCCTTGCCAATTATCCGCAGCTTGACAGGGAGCGGCAGTGGCAGAGGTTTCGTGAGCACATGGATAACAAGTATTCGGTTCACGGTTACATAAAATTGTGGATACCCGGCTCGGACAACGAGCGGAAGCTGGGCGAACTGCGCTCGCACATTGCCGACGCACCGCGTCTGCGTGCCACGTTCGACCGCATTTACGATGAGGAGGCGTGACGTGGCCCGGGCAGGCGCCCGGCGGCACGGTCACCGCTCATCGAGCAATTTCTTCAGGAAGTCATCCAGGTCTTTGTCCAGGTCGGGCATCATGTCCGGGTCAATTATGACAGTGTCGCCGTCAACGATGTAAAGCTCGGCCACGCTTTCCTTGCACTCGTCTTCAAGCACGAAGGAGAAAGGCTTTATCAGCGACATCCCCTCTATTGTCTCGTGCAGCTTTTCGAGGCACTTGCGCATTGTCGACGTGGCAGAGGCGTAGAAGTCGTCGTCGTTGTTGTTTATCCACTGCTCAATCACCGTGCGTGTAATCTCATTGTCGTTGTCGTCGTACGCCACCAGCTCGCCCGTCTCCTGGTTGGCGCGGAAATGGATGTCGGTCATCATCGTGGCTTCCACCGTAGGCGGAAACTTGTCGGCCACCTTGCTTATGGCGCGCTCAATTTGCTGCAGTGCTTGTCCTGTTGCTTTCATATAGCTTCTTTTGTAAGTTGTTGCCTTATGGCCATCACGTTTACAAAAGTATAAAAATTATCGAATAGCCGCAAACGATTACGAATGTTTTTGTGAAAAATATTGTAGATTTTATTTGCAATTTCAAAAGATAGTGCTACCTTTGCATTATGTAATGTCAGGTTGGCAATAGTGCCTGACGTATGAATAACATGGCAGAAAAGATAAGGCATTCTGGGATTGTGGACTCTGTGAGTGGCGACTGCGTGAAGGTTCGCATACTCCAGACTTCGGCTTGCGCTTCATGCAAGGTTGCCGGCTATTGCAACGCATCGGAGAGCAAGGAGAAGATAGTCGATGTCTATGGCCGTGAGTACGCCGGGCGTTTGCGTGTTGGTGACAGCGTCGTGGTCACGGCCTCGCGCGAGGTGGCGATGAGCGCCCTGGCCATAGGCTTCGGGGTGCCTTTCGTCATACTGGTGGTAGTGCTGTTTGCCGTTGCCTGGCTCACGTCAGACGAGACGCTGGGCGCACTTGTGGCCATCGCCGCGCTTGCGCCATATTACTTGGCGCTTTACCTGCTGAGAGACAAGATGCGCAGCCGCATGACATTCAGCATCGAGGCAGATGAATTTTAACTAAAAACAAATAAATATTATGAATCTTATTTTGGTCGCGGTGATCGCGCTTGGTGCCATAGGGCTCGTTTCCGCAACGGTGCTCTATGTCTGCTCCAAGAAATTTGCCGTAAAAGAAGACCCCCGCGTCGGCGAGGTGGCAGCGTTGTTGCCGCAAGCCAATTGCGGAGGATGTGGCTTTGCCGGCTGCTCCGGACTTGCCGTCGCCTTGGTCAAAGGCGCCGATGCAGGAAGCCTGGAGGGCTTGTCCTGTCCGGTAGGCGGACAGGAAGTGATGGGGAAGGTTGCCGACCTGCTAGGTATGGCAATAGCCAACAGCGAGCCGATGGTGGCAGTGGTGAGATGCAACGGAACGTGCGCCAACCGCCCGAAGGTCGCAGAGTATTCAGGCTTGCGCACCTGCGCTGCCATGCACTCGTGCGGTGCCGGAGAGACGGCTTGCGGCTATGGATGCCTAGGCTGTGGCGACTGCGTGGCCGCGTGCCAGTTCGGTGCAATCTCAATCAACCCCGAGACGGGCATCGCCGAAGTGGATGAAGAGAAGTGTACCTCTTGCGGGGCTTGTGTGAAAGCTTGCCCGAGAGGCATCATCGAGCTTCGCAAGAAAGGCCCGAAAGGCCGCAGGCTGTACGTGAGCTGTGTAAACAAGGACAAAGGGCCGGTGGCAATGAAAGCCTGCAAAGCGGCTTGCATCGGTTGCGGGAAGTGCCAGAAGGAGTGTCAGTTCGATGCAATCACGGTGGCAAACAACCTCGCATACATCGATCCAGTCAAGTGCCGCCTGTGCAGGAAGTGCGAGAAAGCGTGTCCCACCCATGCCATCGTGTCTGTGAATTTCCCGGCACCGAGGGTGAAAGAGGAAGTTGCGGCCGCAAATGTAGAACAAGAAAGTAAAGGAGAGGCAGACCAATGAACATAAGGACATTTAGAATAGGTGGAATCCACCCGGAGGAAAACAAACTCTCGCATGAGGTGGAGACGGTTGCCGCGCCGTTGCCAAAGCAGGCGGTCTTCCCGTTGTCTCAGCATATAGGCGCTCCGGCAAAGCCAGTGGTGGCCAAAGGCGACAAAGTCAAGGTCGGGACAATGCTCGCCGAGGCGGGCGGCTTTGTGTCTGCCCCTGTTTTCTCTTCTGTTTCCGGCACAGTGGTGAAGATAGACACGATAGTTGATGCCACAGGCTACCGCACTCCGGCCGTGATAGTAAGCGTCGAAGGGGATGAGTGGGAAGAAACCATCGACCGTTCAGACAAGCTCGAAACGCTCCAGGCCCACCCGGAACTTACGCCTGAGAGCATCGTGGAGAGCGTCAAGGCTGCCGGCATCACGGGCATGGGAGGCGCAGGCTTCCCAACGTTTATAAAGCTCTGTCCGCCGCCTACGGCCAAGGCAGAGTGCGTTATAATAAACGGGGTGGAGTGCGAGCCGTACATCACTTCAGACTACCGCTTGATGATGGAGCACGCCGACGAGATAATCGTAGGGCTCCAACTGCTCATGAAAGCAGCCAAGGTAGATAAAGGTTATATCGGAATCGAAGTGAACAAGCCCAAGGCCATCGAGTTGCTTGCCAGCAAGGCGCAGTCCGATCCGAGGATAGAGATAGTCCCGCTGAAACAGCGTTATCCGCAAGGAGGTGAGAAGCAGCTTGTCGATGCTGTGATAAGGAGGCAGGTTCCTGCTCCACCGGCAATCCCTGTCAACGTTGGCGCCATTGTTCAGAACGTGGGAACGGCTTACGCAGTGTACCAGGCAGTGATGAAGCACAAGCCACTCTTTGAGCGCTATACCACGGTTACGGGCAAGCGACTGGCCAAGCCCGGCAACTTCCTCGTCCGCATGGGAACGCCGATGCGCGATTTGATAGACCTCTGCGGCGGTATGCCCGAAGGCGACAACAAGCTTCTTGCCGGTGGCCCGATGATGGGTAAGGCGTTGACTACGGTTGACGTTCCCATCTGCAAAGGTACGAACAGCGTCACGATAATAAGCGAGGATGAGGCCCGCCGCAAGCCGGCCGACCCGTGCATACGTTGCGGCAAGTGCGTCAGCGTTTGCCCCATGGGGCTTGAGCCTTACCTGCTTGCCACTGCTTCGGCCAAGAAGATGTGGGAAAAAGTTGAGGCTGAGTGCATCACGTCGTGCATTGAGTGCGGCTCTTGCCAATATACTTGTCCTTCGCATCGCCCGATTTTGGACAACATCCGTTTCGGAAAATCTAAAGTTATGGGCATCATCAAGGCCCGCAATGCTAAAAAGTAAACAAAAATGGGAAAGTTAATAGTTTCATTATCTCCGCATGTGCATGGCAAGGATAGCGTTGAGCGCAATATGTATGGCGTTATCATCGCGTTGCTTCCGGCCTTGCTTGTGTCATTCTTTTATTTTGGCATCGGCTCGGTCATTGTTTGTGCCACAAGCGTTGTGTCATGCGTGTTCTTCGAGTGGTTGATAAACAAATTCATGCTTAAGAACGACAGACTGACAATTTGCGATGGCTCCGCGGTCTTGACCGGCTTGTTGCTCGGTTTCAACCTGCCGTCAAATCTCCCTGTATGGATCATCGTATTGGGTGCCCTTGTCGCAATTGGAGTTGCAAAGATGACCTTTGGCGGTCTTGGTTGCAACATTTTCAACCCGGCCCTGGTAGGTCGTTGCTTCTTGTTGGTAAGTTTCCCTGCGCAGATGACGTCGTGGCCCGTTATCGGGCAGCTCGGCAGCTATCTTGATGCAGAGACAGGTGCCACCCCTTTGAGCCTGATGAAGACAGCGATCAAGACCGGCGACCCCTCGGTACTTGACGATCTGCCGGATGCAATGCATCTGCTTCTTGGCCATAACGCCATGGGTGGTGCAGGGACCATAGGCGAGGTGTGTGCATTGGCGCTCATCGTAGGCTTGATATATATGCTTTGGAAGAAGATAATCACATGGCACATACCTATTAGCATAATAGTTACGGTGTTCGTCGTTAGCGGATTGCTGCATATTGCAAACCCTGTTTATGCTGATCCTTTCGCTGTTGTGCTTAGTGGCGGCCTGATGCTGGGTGCGATATTCATGGCCACTGACTATGTGACTTCGCCGATGACATACAAGGGGCAGCTAATTTATGGAGTTGCCATAGGCTTGCTCACAGTTGTCATACGTAACTGGGGAAGCTATCCTGAGGGCATGTCGTTCGCCATTCTCATCATGAACGCATTCACTCCGCTTATCAACACTTATGTAAAACCAAAACGTTTCGGGGAGGTATTGCAGAAATGAAGAAGTTAGAATCGTCACTTACAAACATGGTAGTCGTGCTTGTGGCTGTAGCAGTGATTACCGGTGGGCTTCTGGCATGGGTCAACAATTTTACCGCAGAGCCGATAAAGGTTCAGAAAGAGTTGGTTTTGGCCGAAGGCATAAAGAGCGTCATGGGCTTGCAAGACATAACGGTTGCAGCTGAAGACACCATCACCAGAGATGTAGATGGTAAGGAGCAGGCTTTTGTGGTGCATAAGATTGCCGATGCATCAGGCAAGTTTATGGGGGCTGCTGTCGAGAGCTCAAGCATGGGATTCGGCGGCGAACTAAAACTGCTTGTCGGGTTCGATGAGTCGGGGAAGGTGCTTGGATACACTGTTTTGCAGCATGCAGAGACACCAGGGCTTGGTGCTAAAGCTGACAAGTGGTTCCAAAAAGGGGAGAAAGGCGACATCATAGGGCGTGACCTCTCTGATGGCAAACCTCTTGTAGTCAACAAAGACGGTGGCGACATTGATGCAATAACTGCATCTACAATCACTACCAGGGCTTTCCTCAAGGCCGTCAATCAGGCATACGCCGTTTATGCAGAGCAGGATATTGATGCTGCGAGTGGAGCCACAAAGCGTGCCACAGCCGGTGCTGAGTAGCGTTTAGTCAAATGAAAACACTCATTTTAATTGAAAGAGTATGAATAACTTAAAGATATTATTGAATGGCATAGTCAAGGAGAACCCGACATTTGTCCTTCTGCTTGGCATGTGTCCTACGCTTGCCACGACTACATCGGCAATGAACGGTATGTCGATGGGGCTGGCTACCATGTTCGTGCTCATCTGCTCGAACCTGGTGATTTCCTTGATCAAGAATCTCACACCCGACATGGTGCGCATCCCGGTGTTTGTCGTGGTCATAGCCTCGTTTGTGACTATCTTGCAGATGTGCCTTGAAGCCTACCTGCCGGCCATCAACAAGTCGCTGGGAATCTACATTCCCCTTATTGTCGTGAACTGCATCATCCTTGGCCGTGCCGAGGCTTTTGCCTGCAAGAACGGCCCTGTGGCCAGCCTTTTCGACGGAATAGGCATCGGCCTGGGCTTCACCATCGCCCTCATGCTGCTTGGTGCGGTCAGGGAGTTGCTTGGCGCAGGCTCTGTGTTCGGCCTGGTGCTCCTGCCAGAGACCTACAATGTGCTGCTCTTCGTGCTTCCTCCTGGTGCGTTCATCACCCTGGGTTTCCTCATAGCAATTGTCAATAAGTTCAAAAAGGCGTAGTCATGGAATACATACTTATATTTATATCGGCTATCTTTGTGAACAACATAGTGTTGTCACAGTTCCTTGGAATATGTCCGTTCCTTGGAGTTTCAAAGAAGATTGACACTGCGCTTGGCATGGGAGCGGCTGTGGCCTTTGTGCTCACGCTAGCCACGATAGTCACCTTCCTTGTGCAGAAGTGGGTGCTCGATCCGTTCGGAATCCAGTATCTTCAGACCATAGCCTTCATCCTGGTCATTGCCGCCCTAGTGCAGATGGTCGAAATCATCATGAAGAAAGTCTCGCCGGCCCTTTACCAGGCGCTGGGTATCTTCCTTCCGCTCATCACAACCAACTGCGCCGTGCTCGGTGTTGCCATTCTCGTGATACAGAAAGACTACAATCTGCTTGAGAGCGTTGTATATGCATTCTCCACGGCTTTGGGCTTTGGCCTGGCGTTGACCGTGTTTGCGGGTATGCGTGAGCAGATGGCCCTGGTCAACATCCCGCGCGGGATGCGTGGCATGGCGATAGTGCTTGTCACTGCGGGCCTGCTCAGCCTGGCTTTCATGGGCTTCTCAGGTGTCGACGGTGGCCTCAGGGCTTTAGTCGGCTTGGACTGACGGCATGTTAAGTAGCAAGGGGCAGAAAGATGAAATTATGTTTTTTTTATCTTTCTGCCTCTTTCCTTTAGTCGTTTTATGCTATCTTTGTGCATTGATAGTTAACAATTTAATTGCATAAAGATGAAACAGACAATTTTGGTTACGGGTGGCACGGGCTTCATCGGCTCGCATACCACGGTCGAACTGCAGAACGCCGGATATAAGGTCGTCATTGTAGACAACCTGTCAAACTCCCAGGCAAGCGTCGTTGACGGCATAGAGAAGATTACGGGTGTTCGCCCGGCCTTTGAGCAGGCAGACTGCCGCGACATGGAAGCCATGGACGGAGTGTTCGCAAAGTATCCCGACATACAGGGAATCATCCACTTTGCGGCCAGCAAGGCTGTTGGTGAGAGCGTCGAGAAGCCATTGCTTTATTACCGCAACAACATTGTCAGCCTGCTCAACCTCCTTGAGCTTATGCCTAAGCACGGTGTGAAGGGCATCATCTTCTCTTCCAGTTGCACCGTCTACGGCCAGCCCGACCCTGAGCACCTGCCCGTCACGGAGGATGCGCCCATCAAGCCTGCCGAGAGCCCTTACGGCAACACGAAGCAGGTCAACGAGGAGATAATCCGCGATTACATCAAGAGCGGTGCCGACATCAAGGCCATCCTGCTCCGCTACTTCAATCCCATAGGCTCGCATCCGTCGGCCATCATCGGCGAGATGCCCACCGGAGTGCCTATGAACCTCATTCCCTACGTTACGCAGACAGCCATCGGCATACGCGAGCAACTCAAGGTGTTCGGCAACGACTACGACACGCCCGACGGCACCTGCATCCGCGATTACATATATGTAGTAGACTTGGCCAAGGCCCATGTCAAAGCCATGGAGCGCGTGCTCGACACTGACAGCGACCGCCTCGAAGTGTTCAACGTAGGCACGGGCCATGGCGTTAGCACCAAGCAAATCATCGACGCTTTCGAGAAGGCTACCGGCGTGAAGCTCAACTGGGCGTATGCGCCGCGCCGCGCCGGCGACATAGAAAAAGTGTGGGCCAATCCCGAAAAGGCCAACAAGGTGCTTGGCTGGAAAGCCGAAACCTGCCTTGAAGATACGCTCAAGTCGGCCTGGAACTGGCAGAAGCACCTTCGTGAGGAGGGAATACAATAATCCTGCCGGCGCCAAATAATGGCTGTTTTTTTGCTTCCCGTGCTTCCGGCCATTTTGTTAGCCCCCAATCGGTAAGGAGTAAAATGACCGGCTCACGATGAATTACAACGGCATAGAGGGTGTGGCGAATATATTGCAATTCGCCACACCCTCTGCTGTTGGCAGGCAAGCAGGCCTGCGGTGTCTTTTTCTTATGCCCGGCTCACACTGATGTTTGCCCCGTCGGCTTGGTGTCGTCTTTTCTGTGTCGTTGTGGCGGTTGTTTGCTTTCGTGCTTCTCCTTTTGCTTTATCCTGTATAGAGCCTGTGTCAGTGCGTGCTCCGTCATCCCGGTTATTGCGCATATTTCCTTTATCGTCTTCCCGCTGAGTTTCAGTATCAGTATCATTTTGTTCCACTCGGTAAGCTTTGCGTATTTCAGGTTCAATGTTTCAGCCTCGTCGCTGTTCAATGCGCCCCAGCAGCTTACGAATTTTGCTATCTTGTCTTTGCTCCATTCCGTTATGCTTCCGTTTTCTGTCAGCACGTGGCGAAACATTTCCAGGCATTCTTTCATGTCTTGCTGATGTTCGTTTGCAGCCTTGTGCAGCTCTTTGTTGTGCCTGTCCTCTTCCTGTTTTAGCTGCCTTTCCAGTTCCGAGTATGCCTTGGCCATCTTTTCCGCCGTCGTTTTGCTGCCCTGAGCCTCTGCCTCCAAGCATTTCACCATTTCTGTCAAGTTTGCGTTGATGCTTGTAAGTTCTTTCTTGCCCGTGTTGGCTTTCTCTGTTTCAGCCTGCGCTTTCTTTCTCTTCCGGTTAATCTGGTGGGCTGCGCAGCCAAGGATGATTGTCATGGCTATTGCGATGGCTACCACAAGCGAAGTGTTGCTTCGTTGCTTGGCAATCTTTTTCGATGCAGCCGCTATGATGTCGCTGCCGGTTTGTTTTTCCCTTATGCTGTCGGTGCGCTCCTTGTTTGCCAGCGTGTCTCTCAGTGCTGTTATCTTTTCGGCCAGTTCGGTGGCTTCCCTGTATTTTCCCTCGGCTTTTTTCTCGTTCCACATATCCGTCAGTATCATCAGCCTGTAGTGGTCGTCTGCCGATTGCAGGGCCATTGCCCGCAAAGAGTCGGCCTTGGCTGTGTTGCCCTCTTTGCGGTAGATGCACGACAATATATAGTATGTACTATACTTTGGTGATATTTCTATTGCCATGAGTGCATTTCTTTTTGCTTGTTTCAAGTCTCCTTTCTTGAGGTACATTGATGCCAATCCGCTGAGGATTATGGAACGTTCATAGTCTTTTTTAATTAGTTTTACCATTGGCTCGCATTTTTTTATGTAGGCAATGGAACTGTCGTTTTGCCCAAGGTTGCCGTAAATTACAGACATCGCATTGTGTATATTGGTTAATGTATATACATTGCCATGTTTTTCGGCATAATTTTTTGCTTGCTTGCAGTGTTTAAGGGCGATGTGAAATTCACCTATTTCTGTATTGAATGAAGCAAGGTTTACTTGAATTCTTGTTTTAAGCCAGATGTCGTCTGTGTGTGTTACCGCGTGTTCAGCATCTTTAAGTGCCATTATTGCTTTGCTTGTCTCGCCGCGGTCATGTTGCATCCTTCCTTTGAAGTAATAAGCCTGTGCCAGCTTGTGCTTGTCGCTGCTGTTTTCATAATAGGCAATGCATAGGTCTATAATGCTGTCGTTTGGCGTTACCGTTCCGTTGCGGAACAGCAGTTCCGCTTTCAGCAAGTTGTAGTAAGCCTTTGTCTCCCGGTTTCTTATGTCGTTGGTGTCTATGCTGTTGATAATGGCCTGTGCCGAGTCGTCCATGTCTTGGGCTATCAGCGAGTCGGCCTGTACCAACTGCGCCTTGTATCCATTGCTTCCGCAGGCAACAGCCGCAATGGCTGCAATCAGTATGTAGAGGATGTTCTTCATGCTTGTTGTATGTTTTATGTTTAAAATTAATAATATTGTGTATCTGTTTTCAGTGCAAAGGTATGAAATGTTTCTCAAATGACAAAATATTGTTAATAAAACATACACATCGGGAAAAGCGGGAAGCAAGATGACTGCGACAGTGCGGAAGAAGGGGCGAGAGCCAACAAGCGTCGTTATAAGTGTGATAGACGTTCTAACGATTGGTTTTGGTTTAACTTAATTGTGCTAAATGCAGAATGGATATAGTGCTTTGCATAAGTGTCTGGCTGCCAGTGGGTTCTAGGCCGCAGCCATTCTCTGTTGCAAAACGTGCCGTTTTGCCGGCCGTTTTGTGCTGTTTTGCAGGGCAAGGAGTGCCGTTTTGCAAGCCCAGGTCGTGCTGGATGCTGTAGGAGTCATGGAGTGGGCGTGTGTGGTTGCATATTCGTAACCAAGGCAGCTGTCCATTTCTCAATTCATGAAAATCATGGCCATAACTCGAAACCATGGCTGTTCAGTCTGCAACTGCCGCAAATTATTTTTATCTACAAATTCGCACTTTGACCAAATGCCAAGCCTTCGTAACTGTCTGTAAATTAGTTGATAACAGTTTTTCCACCCCGATAATGCGTGATGTCGCAAATCTTGCCCCTTGCATATCTTGCGGCAAACGCTTACCTTTGCACCAGCTTTTTTAAAATTTAAACGAATGAGACGATTTTATTTTGCATTAAGTATGCTGCTTCTTGCGTGGTTTGGCTGTGCAAATGCATTTGCCGATGTGGTTGTGACAAAAGAAAAACAAACCGCAGATACCGAAAGGAAAGATGTTGGTGTAGTACCGCCTGTCGGCGTTACAGTCGACGGATTCAACAAGTTCAAGGTGGCTTACGGCAGCAGTGTCAAGAAAGCCCGTGTTGATATATTAGAGTCCGGGCGCGTGGTGTATTCAGATGCCGACAGGCAGCCGGGCAACACAGTGGTGAACTATAGCTTGGGCAATGTCAACCCAGCAGCCACATACGTTGTGCGCGTTGAGACCGACGGTGTGGTGCGTGCCGTCGACGAGATACCTGTTAACGACTGATGCCATGATACGTGGATTGATTTGTATGGCAGTCGGCTTGCTGCTGTGCGCCATGCAGGCGCACGGCGGCAACGCTGCCGGTACCGTCGGCGATGTCGGCGATGAGGTCATAGCCCACTACACACGGCTCGGCGACGCCGAGAAGCTGTGCGCCGCCCGCTTCCTCGTGGACAACATGCGGTTGCACAGCTTCAAGGACAGCCCCGTGCTCGACAAGTACTATGCCGGCATAGAGCAGGTGAACAAGAAGTACAAGTACCCCGCCTGCGTGGAGCAGTACGCCCGCCTTTACGGAGAGCTTGGCAGGCCTGCCGACGTAAAGCAGGCGCGCGACGCCGACGCCATGACCGCCGGCGAGCTGATAGAGAACATCGACATGGCCTTTGCCGACTGGCGCGAGGGCCTCTGGGCGCGCCACCTCACGTTCGACGAGTTCTGCGAGTACCTGCTTCCCTACCGCGTGGGCGGCGAGAAAGTCACCCCCGGCTGGCGTAAGCGTATGCGCGACAGGTATTTTTTCCGCGCAGAGGCGATAAGTACAAGCGAGGATATTTGCAATTCTGCTTATTGGGCTACGTTCACTGTCAACGAGACACTGAAGCGGCTTGGCTTGAATGTCCACAAGGTGCTTCCACAGCTCGAAGTTGAGATGCCGCTCCAGGCTCTCGACAACATCCGCATGGGCGAATGCCGCGATTATTCCGTCTTTGCGGCTTATGTCATGAGGGCTTGCGGCATCCCTGTTGGTGTGGATTTCACTCCCCAGTGGCCTGACCGAGCCTGGAACCATTACTGGAACGTGGTGCTTGACAATACGGGCAAGAACGTTCCATTCCTTGGTGCTGATGCCAATCCTGAGTATTCTACAAAGCCAGGGCAGAAAATGGCAAAAGTGTACCGCCTAACGTTCGCCTACCAGCAAGGAAGCCTCCATGCGCTGAACTCAAAATGGAAAGAGCGTGTGCCTGATGTGCTCAACTCTCCATTCATGAAAGATGTCTCCGATGAGTATTTTAGGGGAAAGAACCTTTATGTACCTTTGAACGATGCCCACAAGTCAGACAAGTTTGCCTACGTAGCCGTGTACAACAACCAGGAGTGGGTGCCGGTAGACTTTGCCGTGGTCAACCATGAAGATTGCAGTGCGACATTCAGGTACCTTGGCTGCGATGTGGTTTACCTGCCGGTGTATTGGGGGCGGAACGGCTGTGTGCCGGCTTCCGATCCAATCCTGCTACCGAGCGTGAAGCACGCGAAAGCTCTTGTGCCGAATAAAGCAAAGCCTCAAACGATACGTATAAGCCGCAAGTACCCTTTGTTCAGGCGTGTGCTGGGCTTCCGGCGTTTGATGAAAGGCGGCACGTTTGAGGCTGCCAATTCTCCTGATTTCTCGGATGCTGTTAAGTGTGCCGTGATAAAGGGCGTTCCACTGCGTGGCTATGACACATTGGTTGTTAGTGGCACGGATGGTAAACAGTATCGTTATTGGCGATATGTTGCTCCTAAGAACCGCAAGTGTGAAGTGGCGGAAATCGGCTTTCTCTGTGGTGGCAAGAAGTTGGAAGTGGCGAATGCAGTCAGTGGAGGCAAGCAAGATGCTTCGGCGGTAAACGCTTTTGACGGCGACAAGCTTTCCTATTACAGTGGCGCTTCTGCCAAAGAAGCGTGGGTTGGCGTTGACATGGGCAAGGCCGTGGCCGTTGACGCGATAGTGTACATACCGCGCAATGATGACAATGATGTGGTGCCAGGCCACACTTATGAGCTGTCTTATTTTGACGGCGGGGTGCAGAAGTCTGCCGGCGTGCAGGTGGCAACAAGCGGAACGCTTGTGTTTGAGGGTGTACCCTCTGACGCACTGTATATCCTCCACCATCTTGATGGGGGAACCGAGGAGAGAATATTCACATATGAGGATGGAAAAATAAATTGGTATTGACAATAAACTTTAATCAATAATTTAAAATTCAAGACAAATGAAAACATTACGCATTCTTAAATTGTTGACCCTTGGGATTATCGGGGTTGTAGCTGTAAGTTGCAGCAGCGAGGACGAATATTTTGCAGATGGCTCTGAAGCAGGGAATGTTCAAAAGACGGTTAGTGAAATTGAACGTATGGCAAACGACTTCGGGTTGTCGGTGAAAGTAAATGCTCAGGCTTTGGAAAAGACTGGTTGTAAGGTCAACATGGACAGCCTTGAAAGTTTCTTTCGTTCCATGGCAGCTATAAATGGTACATATACCTTGGCCTCAAACCCTGATGGATTTGCAGAGCAGAAACCAAAGGCAATGAGAGCAAAAACTCGTTCAGCTCAAAATGAGAGTTATGATCTTGGAGGATATGAGGAACCGGGCTTTTTACGGGGGTATTGTATATTGAATTATAGCATAGATGATGACGGCAATTATTATGGGGTTTCTGTTAATGCAGGTATTCAAGGGTATGCAATGTTAGGGGTAAGCCATGATGATGTCAGTGCTTATGTTGATGGAAATAATGTGATTCGAATATCAGGTACAGTAACTTATGAATATGATGATGGTGGATTGGTCGTATTAAAATATTCTGTAACTGGGACATTTAGTGGAGGAGGAAGTGTAACATGGAGGGCCATTCGTTTTTAGTTGTGTATTCCTGTATTATTTGATGTCTTATGTTTGTCGTTAAACAAAATGATTAAAAAATAACTTATCATTGCCTTTTATTGTTTGATGTTTTTTGCTATCTTTGCATGAACCGATAGTGAAACCACACAAAATCGCAGCGGGGAGGCTGCATGATGTCATGAAGCGTATGTTGTCAACGTTATTGCTTGTTGTTTCCATGGCTTGCGTCGGCATGGCGCAAGTCGGCGGGGCCGTGCCTGTGGCAGCGGGCAACTCCGCCGCCCTCGACTCATTGCGCCGTTTCGTTGGCGGCATTGAGTCGTTCAA
>CALUGQ010000027.1 GCA_944320235.1 uncultured Prevotella sp. | reverse complement strand
TACAGGACATTACAGCCTAAATCAATGCCTAAGATATTTTTAGAGAGTATCCTCTACTGCAGCCTGCGCCGCAGCCAGCCTGGCTATAGGCACGCGGAACGGAGAACAGCTCACGTAATTCAGCCCCACTCTGTGGCAGAACTTGACCGACGAAGGCTCACCTCCGTGCTCACCACAGATTCCGCAAGTCAACTCCGGACGAGTCTGGCGGCCCTTGTCGACAGCCATCTTTATCAGCTGCCCCACTCCATTCTGGTCAAGCACCTGGAACGGGTCAACGTTCAAGATTTTCTTGTCAAGATATACAGGCAAGAAGCTTGCGATGTCATCGCGGCTGTAGCCAAACGTCATCTGCGTAAGGTCATTGGTGCCGAAGCTGAAGTATTCTGCCTTCTTAGCAATGTTATCGGCAGTGAGGGCCGCACGAGGAATCTCTATCATCGTACCGACGCGGAACGGTATCTCAACGCCTTCCTCCTCAAACAATTCTTTCGCTGTATCTCGAATAACTTTCTCCTGCGCGTCAAACTCATTCACAATGCCAATCAGCGGCACCATGATTTCGGGATGCGGGTCATATCCTTCCTTCTTCAGCTGGATTGCAGCCCCGAGTATGGCTTTTGTCTGCATGGCCGTTATCTCAGGATAAGTATTGCCCAAGCGGCACCCTCGATGGCCGAGCATCGGGTTGTGCTCACTGAGGCTGTTAACCCTGTGCTGGATTTCCTGCACCGATACGCCCATTTCCTTGGCCATAGTTTCCTGCCCTGCCAGGTCATGAGGCACAAACTCATGCAAAGGCGGGTCGAGCAAGCGAATGTTCACTGGATAGCCATCCATGGCCTTGAGTATACCGTAGAAATCCTGTTTCTGGTAAGGCAGCAACTTCTCGAGAGCTTTCTCTCGCCCTTCCACCGTATCTGCCAATATCATCTCGCGCATGGCCTTGATTTTCTCGTTTTCAAAGAACATATGCTCAGTGCGGCAAAGGCCTATGCCGACAGCACCAAAATTACGCGCGACCTCAGCGTCGTGAGGAGTGTCCGCATTTGTGCGTACTACGAGCTTGGTGTATTTGTTGCAGAGATTCATCAAGTCTGCAAAATCGCCTGTAACCTCTGCCGGTTTTGTCTTTACCTCACCATAATACACTTCGCCTGTTGAGCCATTGAGCGAGAGATAGTCGCCTTCCTTCAGCACTACTCCGTCTATCTCTACAGTGCGTGCCTTGTAGTCAACGTTTATCGCGCCGGCACCCGACACGCAGCACTTGCCCATGCCACGTGCCACCACGGCAGCATGGGATGTCATGCCGCCACGTGCTGTCAGTATGCCTTCTGCGGCCGACATGCCTGCCAAGTCTTCAGGACTGGTCTCTATCCTGACCATGACCACCTGGTGGCCTTTGGCGTGCCATTCCTCTGCATCATCGGCAAAAAATACTATCTGGCCGCAGGCGGCACCGGGGGATGCTGGCAGGCCGCGCGTAAGCACCTTAGCTTTCTTCAAGGCCTCCTTGTCAAACACAGGGTGCAGAAGTTCGTCAAGCTTGTTGGGCTCACAACGCAAGAGCGCGGTCTTCTCGTCGATTTCACCTTCACGGAGCAAGTCCATGGCAATCTTCACCATGGCCGTACCTGTGCGTTTGCCGTTGCGGGTCTGCAAGAACCACAGTTTGCCTTCCTGCACGGTGAACTCCATGTCCTGCATGTCATGATAATGCTTCTCCAGCTTGTCCTGCAAAGCATTGAGCTGTGCGTAAATCTCTGGCATAGCCTCTTCCATCGATGGATATTTGCTTGCGCGCACGCTCTCCTCTATACCTTGCTGTGCAGCCCAACGGCGAGAGCCTTCGATTGTAATCTGCTGCGGAGTGCGTATGCCGGCTACGACATCCTCACCCTGAGCGTTGACTAGGTATTCCCCGTTGAATATGTTCTCGCCTGTGGCTGCATCACGGCTGAAGCAAACACCAGTAGCCGACGTGTTGCCCATGTTGCCGAACACCATCGCCATGACTGTCACGGCCGTACCCCACTCTGCCGGTATGCCCTCCATCTTGCGATACAGGATAGCACGCTCGTTCATCCAAGAATCGAACACAGCACAAATGGCCCCCCACAACTGCTCCATGGGATCCGACGGGAAGTCCTTGCCTGTCTGTTCCTTGATTGCTGCCTTGAAGAGACTTACGAGCTGCTTCAGCTCGCTCACATTCATCTCATTGTCGAGGGTGATGCCGCGCTGGGCCTTCACTTTCTGTATTATTGCCTCAAACGGGTCGATGTCTTCCTTGTTCACTGGCTTCATGCCCAGCACCACGTCGCCATACATCTGCACAAAACGGCGATAGCTGTCGTATGCAAAGCGCTCATTGCCGGTCTTGCGGGCCAAGCCTTCCACCACCTCGTCGTTAAGGCCGAGGTTGAGTATGGTATCCATCATACCAGGCATCGAAGCGCGCGCACCTGAACGGACACTTACGAGCAACGGGTTGTCGATGTCGCCAAACTTGCTGTTCATCAAGCCTTCTATATGGCCGACGGCCTTCGCCACATCATCCTTAAGCAAGGCGACCACATCGTCCTTGCCTTTCTCAAAATACTCATTGCACACATCTGTCGTGATGGTGAATCCAGGAGGTACTGGCACGCCAATTAGGTTCATCTCGGCCAGGTTCGCGCCTTTGCCGCCAAGCAGATTCCTCATGTCTGCCTTACCTTCAGCCTTTCCGTTGCCAAAGGTATAAACTCTTTTTTCATTCATAAGTTAGTCTTGTTTACTATTGACATTATAACACTTTGCAATTCCTTTTGCAAATATAAACTATTTATGAATATCAAACAAGAATTTCCATGAAAAAAATTGCCCTGCACAACTTACAATCCGTAATTTTCCAGCACTCTGCACAGCCAATGCATTTGCCTCGCAAGCCCAAATTGCCGTTTGAAAGCGGAGCCAGGCTTGCATTGGGCCAGTGCAATGGCGGATGCAAGCGCTTACGTGGGATGAAATAAGTTGACAATGACAAGCTTAGCCTGCGACAGCGGCTGTTTCGCAGCGCAAGACGGCCCATTTTGCCTCATGAAAGTGCCGGTTTGGCAATGCAGGACTGGCAGTTTTCCAAAAATGGGCAGCCACTAATACAAACAACCTGGTTGCCAACGGTTTACGGAATAGCCCTAATATAACGAACAATCATTACACAACAACGATGCCGCAATGCCAAGAATCAACCAAACCACATCGCCCAACATACAGCAACACCCGGAACATGGCTTTCACCTAATTTAGGAAACGTGCGCTTACAACAAGCCTCTGCCAGTCGGTGCAAGCTGGTTTTACGGCGGCGTTTTAAAGGCAAAAAAGCAAAAACTTAAAGAAATGATACAGAATATGATTTTTTATTTGTAACTTTACAAGCCATTTGCGTGGTTCAAACCGCGATGGCACCATTGACAGAAGAAAAAGAACATAATATAATGCACTTTAAATGGAATTACGAAACACCGACACCAGAGCGAGTGGAGGCAGCAAAGGAGCTGGCTGAAAAAGTTGGAATGGGCCCAATCCTTGCAGACTTGCTGCTGCAAAGAGGCATAAGGACAGAGTCGGCTGCCAAGCGGTTTTTCCGCCCTATGCTCAACGAACTCAACGACCCGTTCCTCATGAACGACATGGACTTGGCCGTAGACAGGCTCAACGATGCAATGGGCCGCAAGGAACGCATCATGGTCTACGGCGACTACGACGTCGACGGCTGCACAGCCGTGGCATTGGTGTACAAGTTCCTGCAGCAGTTCTACTCCAACATGGATTATTACATACCCAACCGCTACGAGGAAGGATACGGCGTCAGCCACAAAGGCATAGACTATGCCAAGGAAACAGGCGTGACGCTTGTCATCGTGCTCGACTGCGGCATTAAGGCCATAGACGAGATTGCATACGCCAAGAGCCTTGGCATCGACTTCATCATCTGCGACCACCATGTGCCGGACGACGAAATGCCGCCTGCCGTTGCCATCCTCAACCCCAAAAGGCCCGACTCCACATACCCCTACCCACATCTGTCGGGGTGTGGCGTGGGGTTCAAGCTCATGCAGGCTTTCGCCAAGAACAACGGCATCCCTTTCTCCAGGCTCATACCCCTGCTCGATTTTTGCGCAGTGAGCATAGCATCAGACATCGTTCCCGCGATGGGCGAAAACCGCATACTCGCATACCATGGACTCAAGCAGCTGAACCAAAACCCGTCGGTGGGCCTTAAAGCCATCATCGAAGTATGCGGGCTGGCAGGCCGCGAGCTCACCATGAGCGACATCATTTTCAAGATAGGCCCGCGAATCAACGCATCCGGCAGGATGCAAAACGGACGCGAAGCTGTCGAGCTGCTTGTAGAAAAAGACCAGAAACGCGCCCTCGACGAGGCAAGGCACATAAACGAGTACAACGAGCAGCGCAAGGACGTGGACAAGCAGATGACAGAGGAGGCAAACCTCATCGTTGAGAAACTGGAAAACCAACAGCACCTGTCGTCAATTGTCCTTTATGGAGAGAACTGGAAGAAAGGCGTGGTTGGCATAGTGGCCTCACGGCTCACAGAAATATACTACCGCCCGACTGTAGTCATGACGCTCAGCAACGGCATGGCGACGGGGTCAGCGCGAAGCGTGGCCGGCTTCGACATATATGATGCCATAAAAAGTTGCCGCGACCTGCTCGAGAACTTCGGCGGCCACACCTACGCCGCCGGCCTGTCGATGAAGACATCCAACATTCCGGAGTTCACACGGCGCTTCCAGCAATACGTAAACGACCACATACTGCCGGAGCAGACCCAGGCCATACTCGACATAGAAGAGGTTATCGACTTCAAGGACATAACGAAGAAAATGCACTCCGACCTGAAAAAGTTCGCGCCTTACGGGCCGGGCAACCCCAAGCCGCTGTTCTGCACACGCAACGTGTATGACTACGGCACGAGCAAGGTCGTTGGCCGCAACCAAGAGCACATAAAGCTCGAACTTGTAGACAGCAAATCAAGCAACGTGATGAACGGCATCGCCTTCGGGCAGAGCGCAGCCGCACGCTACATAAAAAGCAAGCGCAGCTTCGACATCGTCTACACCATTGAGGAAAACGTATACAAACGCAGCGAGGCACAGCTGCAGATAGAAGACATAAAGCCATCTGAAGGCGCCGTCTGACGCACAAAAGCCACGCTGGCAGGACAAGGTCATGCAAGACAAGTACACAAAAATTCTCAGAGAGCACTGGAGGTATGATGACTTCCGCGGCATACAACGCGAAATAATCGAAAGCATCGGCAGCGGGCATGACACACTGGGCCTCATGCCGACCGGTGGCGGAAAGTCGATAACCTTCCAGGTGCCGGCATTGGCCATGGATGGTGTGTGCATCGTAATCACGCCACTAATAGCCTTGATGAAAGACCAGGTGATGAACCTGCGCCGCCGCAACATCCGCGCGGCAGCCATCCACTCCGGCATGACGCATGAAGAGATACTGGCAACACTCGAAAACTGTGTGTTCGGCGCTATCAAGATATTGTATGTATCACCCGAGAGGCTTTCGTCAGACCTCTTCCGCGCCAAGCTCAAGCATACAAAAGTGTGTTTCCTCACCGTCGACGAAGCCCACTGCATAAGCCAGTGGGGCTATGACTTCCGCCCGTCATACCTCCGAATAGCCGACATCCGCACACTGCTGCCCGGAATTCCCGTGCTGGCATTGACGGCAACGGCTACACCGGCTGTGGTAGACGACATACAGGAGAAGCTCGGCTTCAGCAAGAAGAACGCTTTCCGCATGAGCTTCGAGCGCAAGAACCTGGTCTACGTAGTGCGCACCACGGCCGACAAGCGCGGCGAAATGCTCCACATACTGCAAAGGGTTGACGGATGCGCAATAGTATATGTGCGCAGCAGGCGCAGGGCAAAAGAGATGGCCGAATTCCTCAACCAGAACGGGCAGAGCGCCACATGCTTCCACGCCGGCCTTGAGAATGCCACCAAAGACATACGCCAAAAGGCATGGATAAGCGACAAGACACGAGTAATCGTAGCCACAAACGCTTTCGGCATGGGCATAGACAAGCCAGATGTAAGGATTGTAATCCACATCGACTGCCCGGACAGCATAGAGGCGTACTTCCAGGAAGCAGGCCGAGCCGGGCGCGACGGCAACAAAGCATACGCCGTACTGCTCTACAATGATTCCGACCGGCACAAACTACACAAGCGCATAAACGACACATTCCCTGACAAGGACTATATCCGCAAGGTGTACGAACATATAGCCTACTTCTACCAAGTGGCCATAGGCAGCGGCTACAACATCACTTTCGAGTTCAACATCGACAAGTTCTGCCATACATTCCAGCACCACCCCATACGCGTAAACTCAGCCTTGAAAATACTGGAACGGGCAGGATATATCGAATATACAGAAGAACTAGACCAAGCGGCCAGGGTAATGTTCACTGTGACACGCGACGAACTTTACCGGCTCAGGGGGAACACAGAGCTTGAAGACAAGGTAATCATCACATTGCTACGCAATTACGGCGGACTGTTCAATGACTACTGCTACATCGACGAAAGTTTCGTGGCCCAAATTGCAGCCACGACCCAACCACAAGTCCACGAAGCGTTGAAAGCACTCGGACAAAAGCGCATACTGCATTTCATACCACGCAAAGTGACACCAACAATCCGCTACACTCAAAGGCGCGAAGACGCGGAACACGTCTCAATACCCAAAGAAATATACGAAGAACGCCGGCAACAATATGCCGAGCGCATAGAGGCAATGCTGCGTTACGCCACACGCAACGACATTTGCCGAAGCCGCCAGCTGCTGCACTACTTCGGCGAGGACACCGCCCCCGACTGCGGACACTGCGATGTATGCCTAGACAAACGTGGACAACTCGTTACAGCCGAGGGAATGGCCTGCGTAAAGGAAATCATCGACAAGATGCTCAGTGATGGCAAACGGCACCACATCACCGAATTGCACGCCATCAAGCTACCGCCAGAGATTGTTGACGCTACGTTACAATACCTCATCGGCGAAGAATACATCTTTCAGGAAGATGGATTCATCTACACATGCTAACAAAACAAGACAAAGCAAGTATGATATACATTATATTATCTTTGGCCGTCGGCATTGCCTTCGGCTATATATTCAAACCCAACAAAAGCCACAGGATACAACACGTAATCACAATACTGATTTGGGCATTGTTATTTATGTTAGGCATGGGCATTGGCTCTGACGACAGCCTGTTCGCATCATTGCCTACAATAGGCTTGCAGGCATTGGCTATCGGGGCAGCAACGACATTGGGAAGTGCAGCATTTGCATGGTTGCTTTGTGGGAAAAACAAAAGCCGCAAGCAATGAAATCAAGCATTATCATAATAGGTTTCTTCATAGCTGGGATATTGATTGGCCGCATACATGCCATGCCGCTTACGCTAGATGCCAACGAACTGAGCCTGGCTATACTCTATGCCCTTATTTTTTTCGTAGGCGTCAGCATTGGCAGTGATAACTCTGTGCTGTCACAGGTGCGAAGCCTCAGCCCCAGAATAGCCCTATTGCCGGCGATGTCGCTGCTCGGAACAATGGCAGGAAGCGTTGTTGTAGCATTTGCCATAGGCAAACATAGCATAGCAGAATGGCTTGCCATTGGCAGCGGCATGGGTTACTATTCGCTGTCAAGCGTCATCATAACCGAATATCACGGGGCCGAGCTTGGCGCAATTGCATTGCTTTCCAACATAACCAGGGAGATAATCACATTAATTGGAACACCTCTATTATACAGAATCTTCGGCAAGCTGGCTCCCATTGCCGCTGGGGGAGCCACTGCAATGGACACAACACTACCCATCATCAGCCGCACTTGCGGCGCACAATATGCCCCGGTTTCAATATATTGTGGCATGGCCACAGACTTCTCTGTGCCATTCTTAGTTACATTATTCTGCTCAATTGCCACATGACAAGCCGACTAATTACGCATACAAGGCAAAGTCGCACACAACCAATGACAGCTGAATATAAGAAAAGCAGAAGTCGTTTTTGCAATCCACAAGTTACATTTGAATGTAATTGCAGCAAAAAATCTATAAATTCTCAAGCATTCACACACCTATCTTAATTATAATTGTTAACTTTGCGTTCGAAAATACGAAACGTTTAAATCATCAAACATAGCAACTATGAATATTGATCAGTTCAACTTTGCCGGCAAGAAGGCAATTGTCCGTGTGGACTTCAACGTGCCACTGGACGAGAATGGTAACGTAACGGACGACACTCGCATACGCGGCGCACTCCCCACACTGAAGAAAGTGCTGGCCGACGGCGGCGCACTCATAATGATGAGCCACATGGGCAAGCCCAAAGGAAAGGTAAAGAAAGAGCTTTCACTCTCTCAAATCGTTAACAATGTTGCTGATGCCTTGGGCGTGACTGTGAAGTTCGCCCCCGACTGTGGCAACGCTGACGAAGAGGTTTCGGCCTTGAAACCAGGCGAAGCCCTGCTGCTCGAGAACCTACGTTTCTATCCCGAAGAGGAAGGCAAGCCTGTTGGCATAGACAAAGAAGACCCGAAATACGATGAGGCAAAGAAAGAAATGAAAGAGCGCCAGAAAGCGTTCGCAAAGAAACTGGCATCATACGCTGACTGCTACGTGATGGACGCATTCGGCACAGCCCACCGCCGCCACGCCTCAACTGCCGTAATCGCCGACTATTTTGACGCTGACCACAAAATGCTCGGATACTTGATGGAGAAAGAAGTCAAAGCAGTTGACAACGTACTAAGCAACATAAAGCGCCCGTTCACAGCCATCATGGGTGGTTCAAAAGTGTCGACAAAGATAGGAATCATTGAGAACTTGCTCGGAAAGGTTGACAACCTCATCCTCTGCGGCGGCATGACATATACATTCGCCAAGGCCCAAGGCGGCAAAATCGGTAAATCAATATGCGAGGACGACAAGCTCGACGTGGCACTCGACGTTATAAAGAAAGCAAAGGAAAACGGTGTCAACCTAGTGCTCGGCACCGACTGCATTGCAGCCGATGACTTCTCTAACGATGCCAACACGCAAGTATGCCCAGCAAACGCCATCCCCGATGGATGGGAAGGCCTTGACGCAGGGCCAGAGACACGCAAGTTATTCACCGCTGCAATAAAGGATGCAAAGACCATTCTTTGGAACGGCCCCGCTGGAGTGTTCGAGTTTGACAATTTCATCGGAGGCTCCAAGGCCATTGCAGATGCCATTGCAGAAGCTACGGCAAACGGAGCGTTCTCGCTCATCGGTGGCGGCGACTCTGTTGCCTGCATCAACAAGTTCGGCATGGCAGACAAAGTGTCATATATCTCCACAGGTGGCGGAGCGCTGCTTGAAGCCATAGAAGGCAAGGTTCTGCCGGGCGTGGCTGCCATAAAGGGCGAGTAAGAAAACACCATCTATTAATATGCACTGAAGGCTGCCCGGACCATGAGCCTGGGCAGCCTTTATGCAACCTAAAATCCAAGGACATGAAACAAAGCATCACTGCCATCGCGCTTTCTGCGATGATGATTGCCGCCTGCACAGGCAACAAGCCCCAGGATACAGCATTCTCAACAGAAACCCTGGCATACGCCCAAAAGAGCGCAACGGCCGATGTGACCATAAAGGCCGACTACCCCACCGGCGGCAACGCCACGCTTACCAACGCCATCTGCGAATATATCAGCGAGCAACTCGGCGGCACATACACCGGCAACAACACCGCCGGCGACTCTGTCGTGGCTTACTACGGGCAGCAACAGACGGCTCGCATGGAGGAGGCAGCAAAGGCTCTTGCTGGCTCTGCCGTAGCGTCTACATACTTCTCACAAGAGATAAAAGTGCTGGCAGAGACCGAAACTTACGTCACTTACACCGACTACACCGAGACCTTCCTCGGCGGGGCGCACGGAATGTCATCGCTGACCGGCACCACCTTCCGCAAGAGCGATGGCCGCCGTTTTGGCCGCGAGATGCTGCGCAGTACTGACACAGAGGCCTTCCGGCTACTGCTCAAGGAAGGGCTGGAAAGCTATTTCGCAAAAAACGACACGGCCAACTTCGGCGACGAGGAACTGAAGCAGATGCTGCTTCCCAACAACAGCATAGACTATCTGCCGCTGCCGCAGGCCGCCCCATACCTCACAGAGGGCGGAATGGTGTTCACCTACCAGCCCTACGAGATTGCGCCTTACTCAGCCGGACGCCCCACGTTCACCGTCGGATATGACAAGCTGAAACCATTCCTCACCGAAACCGTGTCAAAGCTCATCGGCAATCGATAACCACCAACAAAACGGACACTGCCAAATGACAGCAACAATCATCATACTTGCCATCACCGTAGCCATGTTCATCATTGGCAAAGTTCGCTCTGACATAGTTGCCCTTTGCGCTCTTACTGCCATGATTGTGCTTGGCATACTCACCCCGGAGGAAGCCTTGTCTGGCTTTTCGTCAACAGTGGTCATCATGATGGTGGGGCTGTTTGTTGTTGGAGGCGCCATACTGCAAACGGGCTTGGCCAAGGCCGCAAGCCATAAGATAATGAAGCTGGCCGGCGACAGCGATGTCAGGATGTTCCTTCTCGTTGTCCTCGTAACCTCTGCTATAGGAGCTTTTGTGAGCAACACAGGCACAGTAGCCCTCATGATGCCTATTGTGGTGAGCATGGCCGCCCAAAGCGGCACCCAGCCGGCCAGGCTGCTGATGCCACTTGCTTTCGCAAGCAGCATGGGAGGTATGCTCACTCTCATAGGTACACCGCCCAACCTCGTAATACAGGACGCACTCGTAGAGGCAGGCAACGAACCGCTAGCCTTTTTCTCGTTCTTCCCCATAGGCGCAATCTGCATCATTGTGGGCATCATCGTAATGTTCCCACTAAGCAGGAAATTCCTGTTCAAGAAGCAGCCAAAAGGCGAAGGCAAATCGGGCCGAAGCAAGACTCTCGACGACCTGGTCAGCGAATACAACCTAAACAATGCGCTGCGACGCTACAAAATTACGCCTCAGTCAGCCATCGGTGGCAAGACTGTTGCCGAACTAGACCTGCGCAACCGCTATGGGCTTTCCATACTCGAAATACGAAATGAAAGCTCTGACCGCAGCGGGCTAATACGCAACGTTACCCAAAGCCTCGCTAAACCGGAAACGATACTCGCCATCGGCGACATAATCTACCTCACAGGAGACATGGAACGCATGAGGCTTTTCTCCGACGAGAACAGGCTGGAAGAGCTGGACAACAACAACATGGATTTCTATGACATCGGCATTTCCGAGATAGTGCTCATGCCTACGGCAAAGATTATCGGGATGCCGCTGCGCAAGTCGGGGTTCCGCGAACGGTATAGCATCAACGTGCTTGGCATAAAGCGTGATGGCGACTATATCATGAACGACCTTCCGCAAGAGAAGCTGCAATCTGGCGATGTGCTGCTCGTGCAAGGCAAGTGGAGCAACATAGCCCAACTGGCCGATGACGAGACAGACTGGGTGGTGCTGGGCCAACCTGAGAAACAAGCCATGCAGGTGACGCTCGACTACAAGGCTCCCGTCGCAGCAATCATAATGCTGCTCATGGTGGCGGCAATGGTGTTCGACTTCATCCCTGTGGCTCCAGTAACTGCAGTCATGGCAGCCGGCCTGCTCATGGTCATCACAGGCTGTTTCCGCAGCGTGGAGGCAGCCTACAAGACCATCAACTGGGAGAGCGTGGTGCTCATAGCCGCCATGATGCCCATGTCGGTGGCACTCGAAAAGACCGGCACCTCGACAATGATTTCTCACTCGCTTGTTGCAGCATTCGAGTCGCTTGGACCTACTGCGCTACTGGCCGGAATATATTTCACCACGTCGCTGCTGACAATGTTCATCAGCAACACGGCCACTGCCGTACTCATGGCCCCGATTGCCATGTCGGCAGCATCAGAAATAGGGGCAAGCCCGTATCCATTCCTTTTCGCCGTCACGCTCGGGGCGAGCATGTGCTTCGCATCGCCGTTCTCAACCCCGCCCAACGCACTGGTGATGCACGCTGGCGGCTACACTTTCGGCGACTACGTGAAAGTAGGCCTGCCGCTGCAACTCATCATAGGCATCGTCATGGTTTTCATCCTGCCACTGCTTTACCCATTCTGACCAATTCATCAATCAGCAAATGATTCGCAGCATATTCCTCGACATTGACGGCACGCTGGTAAGCTTCAAGACTCACGAAATACCACCATCAACAATCGAAGCACTTACGCTTGCCAAGGCCAACGGTGTCGGCATCTACATCTCGACGGGGCGTCCGTTGCCCATCATAACGAACTTAGGTGCCATCAAGCACCTCATTGACGGCTACATAACCACAAACGGAGCCATGTGCATCATTGGCGGGAATGCGGTTTATTGCAACCCCATCCCACAAGCAGACATTGATGCCATTGTGACAGACAGCAGGAAATTCGACTATGCCTGCCTCATTGCCGGAGAGCGCGACGTAGTACTGATGAATCCAAAGGAAGTGTTCAACGATGTGTTCGTAAAGCAGCTCAACGTAACAAACATTGACACCTCGCTCACACTTGCTTCACTTGCAGGACAGCGCATACTCCAATTCTCGCCTTTCATAGACGCAGCACACGAGCAGGCGCTCATGCAGCAAATGCCACATTGCGTTTCTGGAAGATGGCACCCGGCTTTCACCGACATCACTTCGCGTGAGGCAGACAAAGGCAACGGACTTGTGAGAATGGCCGCCCACCTGGGCCTCGACATATCTGAAACGATGGCATTCGGTGACGGAGGCAACGACATACCCATCATCCGACGTGCAGGCATTGGAGTGGCCATGGGCAATGCTGGCAAGGATGTCAAGGTTGCCGCAGACTTCGTGACAACAAGTGTTGATGATGACGGCATACGCAATGCCCTACTCCATTACGGAATCATAGGTTGACAAAAGCGTACATACAAATTACAACAATTCAAAACGGCCTGTTTGGAAGTTCCAAACAGGCCGTTTTGAATTGTAAAACAGGCCGTTTCACCTCGCAAACAGGCCTATCATGGTAACAATCTCACCGTCAGCCTGTTACACATAGCCAATGTAAAGGCCAGCCAGTCCTCGCTTTTACAATCTCGGCAAAGCAACTTAGAAAACATAACCCAACTGCCAGCAACAGTCATTCAGCACGCTTGAGCATCTCGCGGGCATATTGCTCTGGGTATCCCGGACGCTCCGGGCGCTCGCCTATGCCTGTTGAAGTGCGCAGGAACTTCCCCGAGCGCTCAGGCTTGACAACCATATCGTTATACTTCACGATAAGGTGAACGGCCAACTGCTGCCACCGGGCAAGCATCTGCCGGGCCTTTTCATTGGTGTAGCCATTAAGAAAAGCGACAGCCTTTGACGGAGACTCATCGTAAAGAGCCTTTGCCTGCCGTTCCACCGACGGTTGGGCTGCAAAGTATGAAGCATCAAGCGAATCGCGCACTTGGCACAAGCTCGGGAACATCTGCACGTAACGGGGATACACCATGTTGCTCACCCAGTTCTGAACCCAGAAGGCATTGTCCATCGAGAATGTCACGGCATCGGCACCGGGCGTGTTGTAACAGTGAGGAGCCTTGTCCACGCAGCAGTAAACCGGGGTGAACGGGGCCATGTTGGCATCATCGTTGGCAAACCACAGCACGCCCCCTATCTCACGCGGAAGCCATCCACGCATCTGGCTGACAAACACAAAGCCTGACTGCTGGGTGGATATCGGGCGCTCGTTGAAGCACTTCTTGCCGTCAACCTCATACTCCAATGGTGTGAGCCTGTAGGGCATCTGCCAAATGCCACCGCCTATGTCGCCCTGCTTGTCGAGCGCAAACGGTGTGCCTTCATAGTGGTCGCGCATGGCAGCCTCGACATCTGCAACGGTCAGCTTACGGTTTGGCACAACCCACAATGGCATCGGTTCTGCATCTGCGGCAGTACCCTCGGCATAAGCAACATATTTGTCCATGCCATCGGCAAAGCGGTTGAAAAAGCTCCACACACGCGCATCACACCATCGGCGCCCACCGAAGTCGGGGGCGGCGTATGTCATGCAAAAGTTAAAGTCGGCATCCTTTCCGTCGAACCACCCCTTCTCGCGCGCAAACTTAATGACGTTCTTGGAGAACATCACGTTCTTCTTGTCTTTTTGGTCAAACGTCCTTATGCGGCTCTGGTTTGCATGTGCGCAGATGGCCTCGTCGGGAATGCGCACAGCCACCCATACCACGGCCTTGCTGCCCGGTCCGCAACCCATCATCTCCATGATCCATGCTTCATCCGGGTCGCAGATAGTAAACGTTTCGCCTTCACTGTTATAACCATATTTCTCGGCCAAGCCCGTCATCACCTCAATGGCTTCGCGTGCCGTGCGTGAGCGTTGCAGCCCAAGATACATGAGCGATCCATAGTCAATCAAGCCAGTAGTGTCAACCATCTCATGCCTGCCGCCAAAGGTTGTCTCGGCAATTGTGACTTGAAACTCGTTAATGTTTCCTATCACATTATATGTCACCGGAGCCTCCGGTATCTGCCCATGATATTCATTTGTGTCCCAGTCGTATATCTTGCGCATCTCCCCCTTGGCATGGTTTCCCGCCGGGTAATGGCAAAGATTCTGGAACATACCATAATCATCGGCACTGTATGAGCACATCACTGAGCCGTCGGCACTCGCTTTCTTGCCTACGATAAGGTTTGTGCATGGCATGGCGCAAACGGCCACGGCCAGCATAACGAACATAAAAGATAATCGTTTCATATGTCTGTATTTGTTGATTAATTGCATATTACCCACACCGCGATACAGCATTGCCTCATGTCAGTACTCAATCCGCTCGCGCATGACGGCCTCGTTGCCACGGTTGTCAACTGCCACAAGCACCAATTGCCGCTGCCGACCAACGCGCCTTAACGGCGTTTCTGGCAGCTTGCATTCATATATGTCTGTCTTGTCGAGCCGCTCAAAGAGCACAAACTTGCCATCGACAAAACCTTGCAAAGACTTTACGCCGGTCTCAGCATCAGACACCCTAACCCTAATGTTACGAGTCGCACACCACGAACTGTGGCCGACGGCACTGATTTCGGGGGCTTTGTCATCGTAAGACAGGCTGTATGCAACGCCAAGTTCGCGTATGCGTGCGGTCACCCAGCCATCCTTGTACTTTCCTCCGTGAAATCTCCCGTCATTGCTTTTCACGTAAAGCTTGCTTGGGTCGGCCACGTTTCCCCTGACAGCGATGCCTAGCTCCGCCCATGATGCAAGCGGGAAAGGGTGACCGTAAAATGAATAAAGCGGTGAATAAGCTTCATCATCCTGCATTATACGCGGTGTGAAAACAGCATCGCCGTCAAGTGTTCCTGCCGGTATTACCACCCAAGCCCCAAGCAAAGAGAATGTTGACAGGCGGTCGTACCTCATTGTCCTACAATCCTTTGCAAATCGTTTTACTGGTATGCTTGCCTTATGCCCTCTAACAACGAAGCCGTAGGTTGATGTGTTGCCAAAATAATCCGTAAGCGAATATTGTATGTCATAATCCCTTTCCTCACAGAAATCCACAATGCCGTTGTTCTCGTCAGTGCTAATGAAAGGCAATGTGTTGCCAGGAGTGCGAAACGACTTTAGGTACCACGTGCCAAACCGGAAGTAATGCTCATAGTCACCCCAGTAGTTAATACGACGGTTCACAACTGGTGGCAGACCGTCGACACAGCTTCTGAACACTTCCTTGCCGTCGACGAGCAATACCGTTTCCCTCACCCCGTACCTATTATAGGTGGCCTCCATATAATCGTTGGCCCAAATGCCGAAACCTACCTTGCCCCATGCCGTGAACTTCCGCCCAAGCATATGTGCGGCAAAAGCATAGGAACGCTTTGTGCTACCACCATCGAACACGCCTTCACCAGGTACGGGATACGCCATGAAAGCATGCGCCATGGGGGCGATGCCGTCCTTGACGCACGTCCCCAACACATCGAGAGGGTCGAGTAAACGGCCCGTCTTGGTTTCATGAAGTTCTAGATGAAGGTGCGGAGCCTGGCTCGCACCTGTGTTGCCGCTCACAGCAACCACCTGCCCACGGGCCACAGGACAGTCCATGGGGCCAAGCCTTACATCAGCAACGTATGACTTGTGGGCATATTGCCACTTGCGCAGCAACCTTGTAATACGAGGAGAAAAAGACTTCAGATGGCAATACACACTCGTATTGCCATCTGGATGCGCGATATAAACAGCATTGCCAAAGCCAGACAAGCCTACCGTCACCCTGCTGACATACCCATCCGATATGGCAAGCAAAGGCTTTCCTTCCACACCACCTGTCTTTATGTCAATGCCACAATGAAAGTGGTTGGGGCGCGGTTCGCCAAAGTTCCCGGCCAAGGACATGCCGTAATCCACCGGCGACGAGTACACTGCACTAACCGCCAGCAATAGTCCTGCAACGGCACTCAGCATGCCTTGAAACTCATGTCAAGGCCTTTTACGGAATGGGTAAGGGCACCAACAGAAACGAAATCCACACCGCACTCGGCATATTGGCGTATTGTATCGAACGTAATGCCGCCACTCGATTCCGTCTCATACTTGCCACCAATAATCTCAACAGCCTTCTTCGTATCTTCAACAGTGAAATTATCAAACATCACCCTGTCCACACCGCCATGGGCCATGACACGCCCAAGCTCATCGAAATTCCGGACCTCAATCTCAATCTTCAAGTCCAGCCCTTTGTCTTCCAGATATTTATGACAGCGGTCTATGGCATTCTCAATGCCACCACAGAAGTCTATGTGATTGTCTTTGAGCAGAATCATGTCAAAAAGTCCTATACGATGGTTGCATCCACCACCAATCTTGACGGCCTGCTTCTCCAACATACGCATACCGGGAGTGGTCTTTCGTGTATCAAGCACCTTTGTATGGGTTCCTTTAAGGCGCTCTACATACTTGCTTGTCATGGTTGCAATGCCGCTCATGCGCTGCATTATGTTGAGCATCAAGCGCTCTGTCTGCAGCAAGGAGCGCACCTTTCCGGTGACGACCATCGCCACGTCGCCTTTCTTTACAACAGTTCCATCGCCCATATACACCTCAACCTGCATCTCAGGATCGAAGCGACGGAACACTTCCTTTGCAACCTCAACGCCTGCAAGGACACCGTCTTCTTTTATCAAAAGCTTTGAACGCCCCATCGCGTCCTCTGGGATGCAACACAAGGTCGTATGGTCTCCATCGCCAATATCCTCAGCAAAAGCAAGGTCTATCAGCTTGTCTTCCAATTCATTTACGCTTAGCATATCTTGTATATTAACCAAAATTTCGAAAAGGTTGGCAAACAACGTGGCTTAACCGGCTTAAAGGTATACCCCCAAGCCTACCCGCAAGCCAATTGTACTATAATCGCCATGGTTCTTGAACGACTGGTTGTAGTATATCTCTGGCTCTATCGTGACAGTGCGGCTGAGGAAAAATGCATATCCTAGCTGCACACCAGGCAAGAAATCGTCGTATGAGTCGCCTGCATGCATATAGCTCATAGAGGCTCCAAGGTAAAGCCCGTTCTGCACTATATAATATCTCGCGCCTATTGCCGCAGATACAGTTGACGGCATATCGTGCTTCTTAGAATAGCCAAACTGGGCTGTTACCATCCAATTGTCCTCAAACATATAACCGCCCTTAGCCTCAATGCCAAAACTGCCTTCGTCCATTCCGTTGTAACTCAAGTTAAGACTTGACAGCGATGCACCTAAATACTTCTTGCCACTCTCAAACTGGGCATTTCCTGCAAGCGACACCATCATCGCCATGAGCACAAGGATGAATTTCTTTCTCATAAGTTATTGCATTTATGGTTTGTCGATAATCACACTGCCCCGAAAACTTTCGAATCCATGCCAGCCCAGACAGGATGCCAACCGCATTACGGCATAACGCCCTTAACACAAGAACTGCACAAGAATGCCACTGGCTGTAGGCAAATGATTGTGCAAAAATAACCATTTAATTTGAGAAATGGAAAAATTATCATAACTTTGCATCGTAATATTTTAAAATATGCAACTTTTCAAACTGTTTTCCCTAAATATTGCGTTTCTGCTTTTATTGTTTACAACAGACACCATGCAGACACTTGCATCAGAAAGGGTACACCCTAAACATGAAGTTAGGGCAGTGTGGCTGACAACCATTGGTGGACTCGACTGGCCACACACATACGCCATGTCGAAAGCATCTAAGATGCAACAGCGACATGAATTATGCACGATTCTGGACGAACTTAAATGTGCCAACATCAACACAGTGTTACTGCAAACGCGCATACGCGGCACTGTAATATACCCCTCAGCAATCGAGCCATGGGATTGCTGCCTGTCGGGAGAGGCTGGCGTATCACCTGGATATGACGCTTTACAGTTTGCAATAGACGAATGCCACAAGCGAGGAATGGAACTTCATGCATGGATAGTCACCATCCCAATAGGCAAATGGAATGCTCATGGATGCCGCCAACTGCGCAAGCTGCACCCACAAATAGTCAAACGGATAGGCAACGAGGGCTATCTCAACCCTGAACGCGCCGAAACTGCCGACTACCTGGCCACCTTATGCAGGGAGATTACCGACAAATATGACATCGACGGGATTCACCTTGACTACATTCGCTATCCCGAGACCTGGAAACCCAGACCAAACTCTGACAAAGGACGTGCGAACATAACAGGAATAGCTAGGAAGATATACCATGCAGTGAAAGCCCGCAAGCCATGGGTCAAGGTCAGTTGCGCTCCAATAGGCAAGCACGATGACCTGCAACGATACAGCAGCAATGGCTGGAACGCTTACACAAGGGTGTGCCAAGATGCCCAAGGTTGGCTCCGCGAAGGCATAATGGACGCCATATTCCCCATGATGTATTTCCGTGGGAACCAATTCTATCCGTTTGCACTTGACTGGGAAGAAAACAGGTATGGCCGCATGGTTTGCGCCGGACTTGGCATTTATTTCCTATCGGGGAAAGAAAGAAACTGGCCGCTCGACATCATTGCGCGCCAAATGGAGGTACTACGGAGCAATGGGCTTGGGCATGCTTATTTCCGCAGCAAGTTCTTCACCGAAAACACAAAAGGGATATACAGCTTTGCCAGAAACCAATTCGACCGTTTCCTATCACTAATCCCGCCCATGACATGGCAACACTCACTGCCTCCAACCCCACCTTCAAGGATTGACATAACCCGCCTTGAAGATGCCGACCACCTGGCATGGCGTGGTGCATCCGACCGCTCAGACGGGCCATATCTGACATACAACATATATGCATCGGCAACATCCACCGTAGACGTGGCTGACGCACGAAACCTCATCGCCACCCGCCTGGTTGACAGCTCACTATGTATCCCACTGCCCAAAAGCGGAATGTCAATGAACTATGCAATAACAGCCACAGACAGATATGGAAATGAAAGCAAACCAATATACACACCACAAGCTTTGGCAAAGCAAGCACCGACACAATTTCTGCCAAATGACGGTTCAAAGCTCACCTTGCCAAGCAAAAGAAATGTGCTCGATGCTGATGTCGTTGCCATAGAAACGCTCCAAGGCGGGATTGTCTGCACCCGCCCATATACAGGCAAGCACATAGACATAACCTCTGTACCAGAAGGTGTCTACATACTTAAGTCTATAAACAGCAAAGGGGTTGCCCACAGAATAGGCCAGTTCATAATCAAGCGAAACAATCACTGACCATGCGCATAAGCTCCATACAAAAAAAAGAGCTTAAATCCATATAGATTCAAGCCCTTACAAAAAGACAATTGTCGGGGCGACAGGATTCGAACCTGCGACCGCCTGGTCCCAAACCAGGAGCGCTACCGGACTGCGCTACACCCCGCGCACATTGCAGAAAGAACTCGCCTTTCGTTTAAGCGACTGCAAAGGTAAGACTTTTTTCTGTAATGTGCAAACAAATCATCTTTTTATTTTATTATATTTTGCTCTCTGAAAATCTTTGCCAAGGTCTGCACACCTCTTTCTACCTGCTCTTCCGTATGTGTTGCCATCAAGGCGAAGCGAACCAAATCCTCATTAGGCGCACAAGCAGGCGGCATGACGGGATTGATGAAAACACCTGCATCAAATGCAAGCTTTGTCACGAGGAATGTCTTGTCTGTGTCATGCACATAAAGGGGAATTATCGGGCTTTCCGTCTCTCCAATCTCGAAGCCTTCCTCACGGAAACGTCGCAAGGCATAGTTGGTAACCTTCCACAATGACTCAATGCGCTCTGGCTCTTGCTGCATTATGTGGAGAGCCTCCAATGCGGCAGCTGTAGCAGCGGGAGTGTTTGACGCACTGAAAATATATGTACGACAGGTATGCCTCAAGAAGTTAATCGTATCACTGTCAGAAGCGATGAAGCCTCCAATACTTGCAAACGACTTGGAGAACGTTCCCATGATGAGGTCTACCTCATCTGTAAGCCCGAAGTGGTCGCAAACGCCACGGCCATCTTTTCCGAACACGCCAAGCCCGTGAGCCTCATCAACCATTATGGAACAATTATACTTATGCTTCAGCTCTACTATCTCTGGCAACTTGCACAAATCTCCCTCCATGGAGAACACACCGTCGACAATTATCAACTTGACAGCCTCATGAGGCAATGTCTTCAAGATGTTCTCAAGATCCTCCATGTCGTTGTGCTTATAATGCAACTGACGCGCAAACGACAGCCGCCGCCCATCGACTATGCTGGCATGGTCGCGGTCATCACATATTATATAGTCGCCCCGCCCGACCACAGCCGGGATCACTCCTGCATTTACCGAGAATCCCGTGGAAAAACAAAGGCAATCGTCTTTCTTCTCAAACTCGGCCAATTCCTTCTCCAACTGGACATGCAAGTCAAGAGTGCCATTGAGGAAGCGGCTTCCCGCACAGCCTGAACCGTATTTTTCCAAAGCAGCCTTGGCAGCATCAATGATGCGCTGGTCACCGGTAAGTCCGGTATAGGCATTGGAGCCAAACATCAAGACCTTGTGGCCTTCCATGTCGACCTCCGTGCCTTGCTTGCTGGTTATGGCGCGGAAATAAGGATATACACCTGCCGCCATGAATCTCTGGGGCTCGCGATAATTCTTGTACCTTTCTTGTAACTGTCCCATCTTTGGTATAAATTCTTTCTTTTTTATACAGGCTGCAAATTTACATATTTTTTATCAATGAATGCCCCTTTTGAATGAAAAAAAGCATGCTTTAGCTATTTTTTGTATGCCTCCGGACATTTGTTCCAACTGAAATATGTACCTTTGCATATAATGACCGACAAAAAAGAAATTATATTTATAGTAAACCCGCGCTCGGGTACACATGACAAAAGCGACATCCCGCGCGTCATCGAGCAAACTATCGACAAGGCCAAGTTCGACTACAGGGTGCAATTCACCGAATACGCAGGCCATGCAGCAGAGATAGCCAGAAGATGCGTGGCAAGCGATGTCAACATTGTAGTGGCCGTAGGCGGCGATGGCACGGTGAACGAAGTTGCACGCTCGCTCGTGCACACAGAGACTGCGCTCGGCATCGTGCCGTGCGGCTCCGGCAACGGGCTTGCGCGCCATCTGTGCATCCCCATGGACATACGCAAGGCCATAGCCATCATAAACCGGTGCAACATCGAGGCGCTCGACTATGGGGTAATCAACAGCCTGCCGTTTTTTTGCACTTGCGGCATGGGGTTCGACGCTTTCATAAGCCTCAAGTTTGCCGAAGCCGGCAAACGCGGGCCTGTCACCTACATGGAGAACGTGCTGCGCGAGGGGCTGAAGTACAAGCCCGAGGTTTACGAAGTCACAGACGAGACCAAGGCCACACGCCACAAGGCGTTCCTGATAGCCTGTGCCAACGCTTCGCAATACGGCAACAATGCATACATCGCACCGAAGGCAACCATGACCGACGGCCTCATGGACGTTACGATAATGGAGCCGTTCACAGCATTCGACGCTCCGCAGATAAGCATCGACATGTTCAACAAGACGCTCGACAAGAACTCCAAGATAAAGACGTTCAAGGCAAAGCGCATACACATACACAGGAGCCAGCCAGGGGCAATACACTATGACGGCGACCCTATCATGACAGGCACCGACATTGACGTACACATAGAAGAACGCGGCATAAAAATCATTACAAACCCTGACATCATAGAAGACGACAAGCACCCGAACGCTATTCTCAACGCTTTCTCCGACTTTCTGAGCAACCTGAACATAGTGCGTGAAGACATGGAAAAACAGCGCAAACGCATACAAGCCATCAACAAAGCCTTACTGAAAAGGCTAACAAAAAACTGATAGACAGGAAAAATGCACAACAACGACTACAACGAACTGTTACCCATAGTCGACGAGAACGGCAACACCATCGGGAAAACTACGCGAAGCGAAGCCCACGGCCCCAAAAGGCCGCTCCACCCCGTGGTACACCTGCACTTGTTCAACAGCCAAGGCAAGCTATACCTGCAACGCCGACCGCTATGGAAAGACGTACAACCTGGCAAATGGGACACAGCCACAGGCGGCCATGTAGGCTATGGCGAAAGCATAAGCAATGCCCTGATGCGCGAAGTGAGCGAGGAACTGGGCATAACTGGATATACGCCATCGTTCTTGGGCAAATATGTGTTTGAAAGCAATGTAGAAAGAGAGCTTGTGCATGTATTCTCAACTACATTCGACGGGGAGGTGCATCCTAACGACGAAGAACTTGACGGGGGGCGTTTCTGGCTGCCCGAAGAAATAAACGATGCCATGGGGAAAGGGGTGCTTACCCCTAATTTTGAGTCGGAGTACAAACGTTTCTTCGTATGCAAGGACTGATTGTCGCCATAACGCTGCTTGCTGCCGTGGTCTACATAGGCTGGCGGATATACACGGCATTGGCGCGGGCACACGACCCATGCCACGGATGCCAAGGGTGCGCCCTGCGTGACATGGCCCGCAAGTCACACTCAAAGAAAAAGGGAAAGCAAGCACACTGCGACAGGAACATGGCGCGAAGGCCTACGGACAAAAGTGGGGGCACACGAAAAAAGTGAGGTAAAACATACGGACAAAAGTCGAGCCTCAACCGAGGTTCAGCCGCACTGAAATGCAAAACTGGCCTTAACGTATTGCCAAACAAGCCTTGCGGGCTGCCAAAACGACCGGTTTTGGCAGCCCGCAAGGCTTGTTCTGCAATACGCTGTGAATCAATTATTTATGCAATGCCTACGGTTTCTGTAACAAATCATTACACTAACGGCCAGATGCCACTGGCAAAGCGCATACAAAAAGCCCCCGGCGACAAGTCAGGGGCCAAAGCAATACCATCACCAGAGACAGTGAAGCAGATTGCGGCTTACACATTAAGGCACTGCTGAACATACTGTCAAAGAACCACTTTCCGCATATTGAGCTCTTCAATTTTCATGTCTGGCGAGACTTTTGCCTCCACTTTATAGGTGTTGAATGCATTCTTGGCAGCGTCTGTATACTCCAGCTTTTGGTCCAAGGAGAAAGTCACAGAATACTCAAAGCCACCGGCTGAAGCCTCAGATTTAGTTATCCTCATGTCGTTGTTGAGCCTGAAATTCATCAGCGTAACATCAGGTTGTGAGTTTATGCGCTTCATGTGCTCTATCACATCGGCTTTCGTGGCATTCTCTTTATGTAGGAAACTCGTCATGATGTTTGCCAGGCAGGCGGTAAGCCCCTCCTCGTCACCGGCGGCAAGCGACGTGAAATAGCCAGAGAACAGGCTGTTTATGGCTTGCTCATCCTCGGGTGTCACTTTTTGGGCATCAAGCTTTTCAAACCGGCTTTGCGCCTCGTCTACATAAAGGCCGTCGGCATGCCTCTCAATGTAATCACGGTATGCCTCACTGGTATTGGCGTCTGCCGCCGCTACCCAGTCGAGCGAATCGACCTTGATTTTAGCCTCGGCCACGTGTACGCTATTGGGATGCATCTTGACATAACGCTCAATGGCTGTCTTAGAGCCGCTGGCCACCGCATCGGCCCATTCACTATCTATGGCTTTCAAGTCGGCAAGTCGCGCAGACACCGAATCCCTATGCTCCGAAGGTGCGTCAACGTACACATCAAGGAAGTTCTTGAGCACTGCCGGCTCACCGCTCACCATGGCATTCTCGTAGGCGTCAAGCTCATTCTGTTCTTGCGTATTCTTATAAAAATACATCCAGCCAAACACTACCAAAAGGGCTAACACGAAAGCTACTGCAACCACGGTGGTCACCGACTTGCGATGCGAGGAAGGGGCCGCCGTTACACTGTTGGCAGTCGGGGCTTGGCTTTCCAAGACCTCTGCAGCCTGCGCCGCATCTACACCAGCATCCACGCCACCGCTGGAAACAGCCTCGCCTCCATGCAACGGGGCATGGCAGCAGGGGCATGACTGCTGGTTCTTGAACACAATCTCGCCACACTCTGGGCATGGCATGATTTTACCCGAAATCTCAATTCCGCAGCTGGGGCAAGTCTTTGCCTGGTCGCTGACTTGATGGCCACACTCCGGACACTTAATAATTGCCATGATTGATTATCAGTTTTTATGTTGTTATCCACTCTTGTAACAGCCGTCAATGCCTGTACCTGATTTCACGCATCCCGTGCTGGCCCATGAAACGGCTCTTGTCTATATATCCATTGACACCGGCAATGCCTCCCTTGCCGGTGTATTGCCACATTGTGATGTCCCGCTCGTCAGCCAAGACCGGCTCTTCGTCAGTATACTGGGCAATCATAAGCTTGTAGTCGTCAATCTTGCCCACAAGGTGGCGGTTATAAAAATTGGTGAATGTATAAAGCAACGGTTTCTGCTTGTAAGCCTCTTCCACAAGCTCCAGGAACTTGAACAACGAGTCGCAAAACTCATCTGTAGGCAATCCACCGGTTGACTCAATGTCTATCATTGGTACCAAATCCTGCTCTCCAGGCCTGCACTGCACCTTGAAGTTCTCCAATTGCAGCCTTTGGTCAGTCTTGGGGCGGTAGAAATGGTAGCTGCCAACTTTCAGGCCATGGCGGTGAGCCAGCACAATGTTGCTCTCGTACCTTTTGTCAATCCAGTCGCCACCCTCAGTCGCCTTAAGGTAAACGTATGCCATCTTTGTGTTGTCCCCCACCGCTTCCCAAAACACCTCGCCCTGGTAATGGCTCAGGTCGATGCCATGTATGTGGGCGCATGTATCTTCACAGTGCACATACGGATTCTGCGCTGCCGCTACGAGCGGCAGCAACAAGGCGGAAAACAAAAGCAAACGTTTCATCAATGGGACAGATTTTAGCTGCAAAAGTAGGCAAAAAATCCGAAAAAGCCGTGCCTATTCATTAAAAAAAGGTACACTTGAGCCAGCGTTATGAATTATTCAGAAATAAAGCAGCAGCGTTGCAGCATTCAACAGGCCCAACGCCTGAAAGGGATAACACTCGGGGCAACGGCAATAAAAACGGCGTGGATGGCTTCATACGGCATACTCCATGATGAAAACACCCACGCCGGAATGCGGCACTCACAAGACTTTGCCCGGAGGCAAGGCCACTATTTTACAAAAAATCAGTTGCCTGCAAGGTACTCCATTACCTTACCACTGAGCAACATCAACGACAGCTCGCACATCTTGGTGTCATACTCTGCCGCCAGGATGCTCTCCTCAGACTCGAGCAGGCTGTTCTGAGCCTCACGAAGCTCAAAGCCAGACAGCTGCGCTTCCGACCACCGCAAGTTCGACAGTTCATAGTTGGCAACGGCTGCCTCGTGGTTCTCGCGCTCTTTCATCAATATCTGCAAGTTGTTCTTGTAAGCCTGCCAATAATTGTTGAGCGAAGCCTTGAGAGAGAGCTTAAGGTTCTCGCGCTCCAAGTTGGCGTACTCAATGTCGAGCTTAGCATTGTTCTTCTGCATCCGCCTCTTGCCATCAAAGATATTGAAGCCAAGGGTGACACCGGCACTAAGCCCCCAGTCATCACGCTTGCGCGTGGCTGCCAGTTCATAGCGGTTCTGCGTGTAACCATAGCCTACGTTGAGACGCACATACGGATAGTCGCGCGACATCACTTTCTTGTACTCTGCCTGCACAACCGCCGAATTATTGTCAGCGAGAAGCAATGACGAGTTAGTGGCAAGGGTAGAGCGCCACAACTCCTCGTATTGAAGAGCAGGGTTGACATCTATGACCGAGTCGTGGATGTTAATGAAAGCTGTCACGTCATCATTTGAGAGCAGTTCATTGAGAGTTATGCGTGAGGTGTTCAAAGCCTCGAGCTGTTTCATGTACTGAGTGCTGTCTGCATTGAAGTATACCTTTGCCTGCAAGTAATCCACAAGCGAGTAGCTGCCTATGCTGTAACTGATCTCGACATTTCGGAAACGTTCGCGCGAAAGTTCCATGTTCTTGCGGAAGTTCTCAAGACGTATTTTCTGTTGTATGAAGTTATAGTATTCCGTTATGACAGAAGCCACGTAATCCTCCACAGCCATACGCGTTTCAAGCTCGCCCTGCTGTTTCATGAGTTGCAGCTGCTTGTAATTTGTCCACACGCTGAAGCCATCAAACACCGTCCAGTTAAGGTCCACCCCGACATCAAGCGTGCCGTCGTATGCATTCTTGTCGGTAGTTTCAATCCCCGTGGCACGCGATGTTGAGCTGGTCGTGTGGAAGTCGCCTCCGTAAGAGGCGCTAAGCTCAACTGTTGGCAACAGCCCTGCATTGGCCGGGGTAGCGTTGTTTGCGCTAACTTGCTGGCGGTTCTTGACCATACGTATTGAAAAATTGTTCGCCAGCCCCTGAGTTATGCAATCCTGCAAAGTGACTGTTTTCTCCCCTGCCCCATCTGTGCGCTGGCCATAAGCAGAAATGGCAAGGCAAAAAAGCATGGCCAAAACTATATTATTCTTCATTTCTTCTTGTCTTTTGCATTCTGATTGGTTGATATGTAGCTGTAAACGGCCGGTACGACATACATCGTGAGGAAAGTAGAGACAAGCATTCCGCCAACCACAGCCACGCCCATGGCTATACGCTGGTTACATCCTTCACCCGTCGCGAAAGCCAAAGGAACCAGGCCGAGTATGGTTGCTGCACTCGTCATGAGGATTGGACGCAAGCGTTGTAAGGCCGCTTCGCGCACAGCCTGCATCTTTTCTATGCCACTATGCTGCTTCTGGTTGGCAAACTCAACGATTAGAATTCCGTTCTTGGCCACAAGTCCGATGAGCATAATGATACCTATCTGGCTGAAGATGTTCATTGTAATGTCGCCAAAGTACATGAATATCAATGCACCCGTGATGGCAAGGGGCACAGTGAGCATTATTACCATCGGGTCCTTGAAGCTCTCAAACTGCGCAGCAAGTATAAGGTAAATGAGCACCAATGCCAGTATGAAGGCAAACATCAGGCTCGACGCACTCTCACGGAAATCCTTCGAATCGCCTGCCAAAGAAGTCCTGAACGTATCGTCAAGCACCTCGGCTGCAATCTTGTCCATCTCGTCAAGCCCCTCGCCAATGGTCTTGCCGTCGGCAAGTCCTGCAGACACTGTGGCTGATACAAAACGGTTGTAGCGGTAAAGCTTTGAAGGAGCTGTGCTGTACTCAAGCTCTATGAGGTTGTCCATCTGTATCATCCTCCCATCGCTGCTACGCAGGTATATCGAGCGCAAGTCGGCTGGTTTATTGCGCTGCTGTCGGTTTATCTCGCCAAGTATCTCATACTGCTTTCCGTTCATGTAGAAGTAGCCCATGCGCTGTCCGCTGAGTCCGTACTGCAGCGTCTCGGCAAGGTCACGTGTACTGACGTCCATGACATTGGCCTTGTCGCGGTTGATGTGGATGCGAGCCTCGGGCTTGCTGAACTTCAAGTCTACGTCGGCCATTTGGAACGTTGGGTTCTCATACACCTTTTCCATGAACACAGGCAACACTTTCTCAAGCTTTTCGATGTTCGTTGCCTGGAGCACGTATTGGATTGGCATCCTTGACCTGCGCCCGCCAAACGAAGACTGCTGCTGTACAAACGCACGCGCCTTTGTCTTTGTCTGCACGGCACGTGAAATCTTCTCGGCCACCTCCATTTGGGTGTAATCGCGGTCGGCCATGTCCTTGAGCATGATTTGTATGTTTCCGCTTCCATCAGAAACTCGGGCCACCACGGCATTGGCATCGGGTACGATAGAATCTACCACCTGGTTGATGTCTTCAGTGTAGTCGCGCAGGTATTCGTATGTAACTCCGTCGGCACCTTTTGTATTGATAGTGATCATTGAGCGGTCTTCGAGCGGTGCCATCTCCGACGGAATCTTGCCCCAAAGGACGACAATCAGGCCTATCATCACTACCATCAACGGCATGACCCACACGCGATGGCGGAGCACGAAATCAAGCGAACGCGAGTATGCGTTGTTCATGCCCTCGAAGAAAGGCTCGGTCATGCGGTAAAAGGCGTTCTTGCGCTTTTGCTGCTTAAGCAGTTTTGTGGCCAGCATAGGCGTGAAAGTCAATGCGGCAAATGCCGATATAAGGATTGAGCCGGATATCACCATGCTGAATTCGCGGAACAGGCGCCCGGTTGTTCCCTCCATGAACACTATCGGGAAGAAAACGGCGACAAGCGTTATCGTCGTGGAGACGACAGCGAAGAATATTTCCTTAGCGCCCTCGATGCCAGCCTCGAGCGGCGGCATCCCGCGCTCAATGCGAATGTATATGTTCTCTGTCATCACGATGGCATCGTCGACCACAAGCCCGACGGCCAACACGACGGCGAGCATGGTCAGCACGTTGATGGAGAACCCCATCAAGTACATGACGAAGAACGAGCCGATGAGCGACACAGGGATTACTATGCAGGGGATGAGCGTCACACGCCAGTCGCGCAAGAACAGGAATATGATGATTATCACCAGCACGAACGCCTCATAGACGGTCTTCTCAACCTCGCTTATAGAAGCCCTTATGAACTTTGTGTTGTCAAAGCCGTAGCTGTAGTGCACGTCATCGGGGAGGTCTTTCTTCATCTTCTCCATGCGCTCATAAACGGCATCGGCAATGTCGATGTGATTGGCGCCAGGCTGCGGTATGACCACGACACCGACCATGGGCACTCCGTTCATCTTCATGTAGCTCTTGATGTCGGCCGCGCCAAGCTCAGCGCGCCCTATGTCGCTGAACCTTATTATCTGGTTGCCGTCGTGTTTTATGATGAGGTCATCGAACATCTTGGCTGTGTTCATGAGCCCCATCGTGCGTATTTCCAATTCTATGGTATTGCCTTCAATGCTTCCAGAAGGCAATTCAACGTTCTCGTTGTCTACGGCATTCTTCACGTCCATCGGGGTTATGCCGTAGCCGGCCATCTTGATTGGGTCTAGCCACAGACGCATTGAATACTTCTTCTCTCCCCAAATAGAGACGCTGCTGACGTCGGGTATGGTCTGCAGCTGCTCCTTCACCGTAAGGTCAGCTATCTCGCTAAGCTCGAGCAAGGGGCGTTTCTCACTCTGCAACGCCACCATCAGGATTGGCGAAGCATCGGCATCGGCCTTCGACACTGTTGGCGGGTCGCAGTCGCGCGGCAGGTAGCGTTGCGCCCTCGACACCTTGTCGCGCACGTCGTTGGCAGCAGTCTCAAGATCCACTGACAGGTCGAACTCAACAGTTATGCGGCTGCTGCCCTGCTGGCTGACACTGGTAAGCGAGCGGATGCCCGGTATGCCGTTGATGTTTTGCTCAAGCGGTTCAGTTATCTGGTTCTCTATCACATCCGCATTTGCACCTGCATATGAGCATTGCACGGATATTATTGGATTGTCAACAGAAGGGTACTCGCGCACACCGAGATAGAAATAGCCGATTATTCCGAACAGCAGGATAATCACTGTCATCACGGTAGCGAGCACCGGCCTGCGAATGCTTAACTCTGATATATTCATAATCGCTACTGACTACTTAATCAACCCTATCAAGCGTTACCGGCAAGTCAGTACGCAGCTGCAGCGTACCCGATGTTATCAAAGTGTCGCCAACGCTCAATCCTGACAGCACCTGCACCTTGTCTTCCGTGCGCAGACCGAGCTTAAGCTCAACAGGCTGTGCTTTCCCCGACTTGTAAAGGTACACCTTGTCCTTGCCCATTTCAGGTACGATTGCCTCAGCCGGAATGGCTATGGCATCCTTTATTTCCTGCCTCTTCAAGTTTACGCTGGCATAGCGTCCGGGCGAGAGCAAGCCTTTCGCGTTGTCGTAAATGGCCCTTACGGTAAGGGTATGCGTGTTTATGTCGATCACAGCCTCCTTGGCATACACCTTAGCCGGAAAAGTCTGCAGGAATCCGTCGACAGAGAAATTCAGCGAAACGCCCGGCTTGATATCTTTGGCGTAGCGCTCAGGCACGGCGAACTCAACCTTCAATGGTACGTAGCGAGTAAGCTTGGTCACAACAGTCGTTGGGGAGGCATAAGCTCCGACACTTATTTGGCGCAAACCTATCACACCGTCAAACGGTGCGCGCAGCTCCGTCTGCTCTATCTGCGCCTCCACAGCGTCTATCTGTGCCTTCAGCGTGGCAAGCTCGGTCTTTACCTGCTCATAGGCCTCCTGGCTCACGGCATCGTGCTGCAGGAGGGTGCGCTGGCGGTAAACGCGGTCGTTGGCCAACTTAAGCTGGGATGTAAGCCTGCTCAACTCAGCCTTAAGCACCTTGTCATTTACCCGGGCCAAAAGTTGGCCTTTCTTCACATGGGCACCTTCCTTGAACATTATCTCAACCACCTGGCCGGATGTTTCGAACGACAAGTCTACCTCTTCGTCAGGAAGCAATGTGCCGGTGACCATGATTTCGTCTGACAACACACCTTTTTTCACCCTAACACCGTTCACGTTAAGCACTTTCTTCTTGCTTTTCTCACCAGACGACTCCACCTTGTCTGCCTGCGACAGCTCGGAATTTTGCTTGGGCATCTGTGAATATATGCCCCAGCAGACCAATGCACAAACGATAAAGGCGACTAGCCCCCATTTTAACTTTTTGTTCATCTAAGTATGCTTTATTGTTTTCGTTAAGTTTATTTCATTTCCTAATTGCCACACACCTGCACAGACCTGCTTCTCCCTATGGCACAGGTCGTTTCCCACCCAAGCCACCTTTTAGGAACACGTCTATCATAATGATATAGATTTAAAATATAGTAATGTTGTAATTCTGTTCACAAAATTACAATAAAAAAAGCATACGTAAGGCTTGGTTTTGTATTTTTAATATAAATAAAGATTACGAAATATCGAACACCCGCCACAAGCCAAGCCTTATTACGCACGATGCCACAACGCAACGCGCGGGAATACAGGCAAGGGCTGCGGCAGCACTTCCTGTCTGACACACCAAGCAACACTTGGCTGTGGCGCAGGCGTAACATAGACCATAAGGCCAATGTTACGTTAATATGCTTAACTAAAATGGACGCCATCGGCACCCGGCTTCAATATCACAACCGTACAGGCAGGCCAAACGCACCATTTCAAACACCGATACAAGCCATTCTGGCACACAAAATGCCACATTCCGGCAACAGAAACGGGCACTCTCGCAATTCCCTGTGCTTCAGACATTTGTCCAGCATCGCCCGGCATCACTCTTTTAACATAAATATGTTAACCGAACAACACCGAATTTACAACAGCCACCGTACAAAAAGTTTAAGCGAATCCTTTTGTACATTCACATTTTTACATTACCTTTGCGGTATGGTATTCTATTTTTCCGGCACAGGCAACACCCGCTGGGTCGCCGAAGCGATAGCCAAGGCCACAGGCGAGAGGCTCATACCAATAGCCAACGAGCCAGACGGCGGCAGAAGCTACACGCTTGCCGAAGGCGAGCGCATAGGCTTCTGCTTCCCCATACATGGCTGGCAACCTCCTGCCATAGTGCGGAAATTCATCGGCGGCATGAGCCTCAACAGCTGCGGCGGACACTATTGCTATGCAGTTTGCACCTGTGGCGACAATGCCGGCAAAGCCATGGACCTGCTAGACAGCACCCTCGCGCAGAAAGGCTTGAAGACCGACAGCGTCTTTTCGGTCATCATGCCAAACACGTATGTATGCCTTCCGTTCATGGACACAGACAAACCGGCGGCAGCACACGCAAAATTGCAAAATGCAACCATGCAGGCAAACGAAGCCATAGCTGCAATCACACAACGGAAACGTGGAATGAACAAAGTTGTCACCGGCCCGCTGCCTCGCCTGCTGACATACGTCATTGGCGCAGCATTCAACCGCCGGATGGTGACCGACAAACCCTTCAGCGTAGACACCGGCACCTGCATCAAATGCGGCAAATGCGCAACAGCCTGCCCTACCGGCAACATCGCGTGGTCTGCCGGCAATACGCCACAATGGAGCCACACAGGCAAGTGCACATGCTGCATGGCCTGCTACCATCACTGCCCCCAGCACGCCATCAGGTATGGCCGGTGCACAGCCAGCAAGGGGCAATACTTTTTCGGGAAAGCACAAAACAAAGAAACACATACATGAGAGCAAAGGCTATACTGCTGCTGCTTGCTTTATGCGCAAACATCGCCTGGGCCGTGAAAATGCACCCGGGCAAGAGAGCCATAATGCAAAGCGATGGGACGACGCTGCACATAAAAGGATTCGGCGACCATGATTTCAGCTACATAACAACTGCCGACGGAGTACTGCTTTACCAAGACGGAACCGTATTCTACATTGCGGAAGTATGCACCGACGGAACACTGGCAAGCACCGGCATACTGGCACACGACCCACAACAACGCACAGCAGCCGAAACAGCAGCGATTGAGGCACAGGACACCGGGCTTTTTGCCAGCAAACTGCCCGAAAACACGCAGAAGGGGCGGTTGCGCCGCGAGCCGATGGCCCAAAGCCCAACATTGCTGCCTCACACAGGCTCTCCCCGCGTGCCAGTCATCCTCGTTGAGTTCAGTGACACACCATTCACCGTCGACGCTCCGGAAGAAACATTCCACAAGTACCTGAATGCGACACAGTTGTTCACAACTGCCGACGACGCGGAAATGGGCATGAACTACGGCAGCGTGAAACGCTACTTCACCGACATGAGCTTCGGCAAGTTCTCGCCCGATTTCGATGTATACGGCCCTGTGAAACTAAGCAAACCGCTGAAGCACTATGGAGGCGGCAACTCGGCTTATGAAAACATGGACGACCTTTTTGCCGAGGCTTGCACCGCGGTGGACGCAGAGGCAGACTTCTCTCAATACGACAGCAACAACGACGGATACGTAGACCTCGTGTACATAATTTATGCCGGCTACTCACAAAGCATCGCCGGCAATTCAACCGACTGCATTCACCCGAAATCAGGCACCATAGCTGCCGACATCACCGTCGACGGGAAGCGCCTGCTGCGCTATGGCGTAAACAACGAACTCAACGGCACGCCCGCAGACCAGGAAGCCTACGGACTGCTCATAAACGGCATCGGACTGTTCTGCCATGAGTTTTCACACTGCATGGGGCTGCCCGATATGTACCCCACGCCGGGCAGCGTGGCTGAAAGATGCATAAACCAGAACCTGGACTACTGGGACCTGATGGATGCAGGAGAATACACCATGGAAGGCTACCGCCCCACTGAATACACCGCATGGGAACGCGAACGCTTCGGATGGTTGGCAATAGACACCCTGTCAACACCACAGGACGTAACTCTCAGCCCATTGTCTGCAGGGGGGAAAGCCTACCGCATCATTAACGACCACGACAACACTGGCCGGGAATACTACATAGTGGAGAATGTACAAAACAAAGGATGGAACGAATACCTGTTCGGCCACGGCATGCTCGTGTTCCACGTTGACTACGACGACTACCAATTCAGCCTCGGCGGATGCAAAGTGAACAGCACACCAGGACACCCGAGGATGTCGGTTGTCGCAGCCGACGGTTTGTTCATGCCCGAATACTTTGCCTACACTACCATAACAGAAAGTGGGTCAGAGCAGGAACGCCTTATAAACCTACCTCTTACAGACAAATATGGCGGAATTTACATAACGGCTGACATTTACACCGATGAGTTGGCCGGCGACCCTTTCCCGGGAATTGCATTGAAAACAGAACTGACTGACAGCAGTACTCCTGCCGCCGCCGTATATACAGGCAACTTCATCAACAAACCCATCACCGAAATAAAAGAACATCCGGAAACGGGGACTATCACATTCAAGTTCATGGGCGGAAACGACGCCACAGGCATCAAGAGCCTGCCACAAGGAAAATATAAGCCTAAGATTTATTACATAGACGGGCGCTGCGCCGGAACCGACCCAGGGGCGCTGGAAAAAGGCATCTACATCATCAACCGCAAAAAGGTTGTGCTCTGAAGCAGGAGATGTCCACGCACGCAAAGGGCCGCCTCGACATCATGTTAATGCCAAGGCGGCCCTTTGCGTGCATGGAGGCCGTCACTTCTTCTTTGCCCCGTCTTTCAATGTTGACTTGTATCTCTTGTTCAAGCCGTTTATAACATCGTTGGTTATGTCAAACTTCTTGTCAGCAAACAATATGTTATCACCAGCCTTGGAAATGATCAAGTCATATTTCTTTGTCTTGTTGTAATCCTTCAGGAAATTCTGCAACGAGTCGCGCAAGGCATTGTTGTATTTGGCCGTCTCGGCATCAAGCTCGGCGCCAAGGCGGCTCTGCAGCTCCTGCAAGTCCTGGTCTTGGCGCTGTATTGCAGCCTGCACGCTTTCAGCCTGTTCACGACTCGTAAAGCCATTGTTCTGCAACTTCTGCTGGAAGTTTGCAGCCGCGGCTTGCAACTGCTTGCCCTTTTGAGTTATAGTGTTCCTTGCGTTGTTGCTTTTCTTCTGCAACACAGCCATATACTCTTTGCAGAACTCGTATTGAGACATCAATGAATCAACCTCAACATAGGCAATTCTCATGCCGTCGGTAGCAGTAGCAGAGCCTTGCACAGGCTTGTCGTCCATCTTTGGACTGGAATTGTTGCACGACGACAGAAGCAATGCCGCCATTGCCAACGGAAAGCAAAATCTAATGTTTCTTTTCATCTTTAAACTATGTTTCTGTTCCAACTATTTGCTATTGACAAAGCACAACGCCAACCACATTTTAACAGGACGGCACACATGAAAGAAAAACGCCAATTGCAAATATTAACGTGCAAGAGGGCAAATATTCAATCATTATTTGTAACTTTGCGGGTACAAAGGTAATACAAATAAATCAATTAACAGGCAACAATACTTCAAAAAAGAACAAGCATGGACAAAAGAGACATGAAGCCAGCCCGGGTTTTCGAGCAGTTCGCCAATATATGCGAGATACCACGCCCATCCAAACGCGAAGAAAAAATGATTGAGTACCTGCGCAACTGGGGGGCAAGCCACAACTTGGAAACCAAGGTTGACAAAGTCGGCAACGTGCTGATAAAAAAGGGCGCGACACCAGGACACGAAGACAGGCTAAAGGTAATCATACAAAGCCACATGGACATGGTGTGCGACAAGCTCGTAGACAAAGACTTCGACTTTGACAATGATGCCATACAGACACACATAGAGGGCGATTGGCTCACAGCCGACGGCACCACGCTTGGTGCCGACGACGGCATCGGGGTTGCAATAGCATTGGCCCTGCTCGAGGCTGATGACATACAGCATGGCCCCATAGAGTGCGTATTCACACGCGACGAAGAAACCCAGCTCACCGGTGCAAGCGGAATGGAAGCAGGATTCATGGAAGGCGATATGCTAATAAACCTTGACAGCGAGGACGAAGGGCAGATTTTCGTATCATGCGCAGGCGGCAGGACCACCATGGCAACATTCCATTATGAGCCTGAAAACGCACCTTCAGATTATTTTTTCATAAAAGGCTGGATTAAAGGTCTCAAGGGCGGGCACTCTGGCGATGACATAGAGAAAAAGCGTGCCAACGCAATCAAGATACTTGGGCGATTCTTATATAAAGAATTGAACAAATATGATGTGCGCCTGGCCGAATTCAATTCAGGCAAGATGCACAACGCCATTCCCCGTGACGGCCAGTTTGTCATAGCTGTACCCAATGAGGCCAAAGAAAACATACGCGCAGACTGGAACATATTCGCTCATGAAGTGGAAGAAGAATTCCATGTGTCTGACACCGACATGGAGTTCGGCATGGAAAGCACCGACGCAAGAACTGTCATTCCCCAAAACATAGCGACAAACTTTATCAGAGCCATCCAAGCCGTTGACAACGGAGTCTTTGCAATTTGCCAGGACAAAACGTTAAACGGAATGGTGGAAACATCAAGCAACATAGCCAGCATCGAGACTACCAATGGAACGATAAAGATTGTGGCATCACAGCGCAGCAACGTGATGAGCAACCTCGAAAACCAATGCAACACCATCAAGGCTGTTTTTGAATTGGCAGGTGCCGATGTGGAACAAACTGACGGCTACCCGGCATGGAAGATGAGGCCAGAAAGCAAGTTGACAAAAATCGCTGTTGACTCTTACAAAAAGCTTTTCGGCAAAGAGCCTGTTGTCCGCGGCATTCATGCCGGTCTTGAGTGCGGGCTGTTTTCAGAAAGATACCCTAACCTTGACATGATTTCATTCGGCCCCACCCTGCGAGGAGTACACACACCAGACGAGCGCCTGCTCATACCTACCGTGGAAATGGTTTGGAACCACCTGATTGACATTCTATCCACCATCCCCACAAAGTAAGACATGAAAACCAGGCACGCACTTATAATGTCTGCTGGGCTGTTGTTCGCTTCATGCGGACAACAGCACCAGGCAGAATCAGTCGTTAAAGAATTCTTGGAAGAGAACCTTAAAGATGCCTCAACACTGAGCATCACGGAATATGGGGAAATTGACTCCACAAGGTATCTTAACGATTCCATAATAAACAAGCTTAGAAAATCTGTCAACAATGCATTGTACAAAGGTGACATAAAATTTTCACAGCCCGATGCAAAAAGCAAACTCATCATCCTTAGGGTTAAATACAACGTCAATGAGAAAGAGTACCATGACACATATTATTTAAATAATGAAATGACAGAGGTCGTAACGCTAAAAAACAACTAATCGCCCTTTCATTTGTAAAATAAATTAGAAAAAGTTTGGTGGAGTGAAATAAAAGCAGTACCTTTGCATCGCATTTGAGAGAAGATGCCTGAAAGAAAGGTCTTAAGGAAGTTTGGGTGAGTGGCTGAAACCAGCAGTTTGCTAAACTGCCGTGCGAGTTTATCGTACCGGGGGTTCGAATCCCCCAGCTTCCGCGAGATTTAAAAGTGCGGTGGATTCATCTAATGGTTAGGATACAAGATTCTCAATCTTGGCATAGGGGTTCGATTCCCCTATCCACTACATTTGAGCCCATTAACAGTGGACTCTTTTTCTTTTAAACAGGCTTAATGGTGGATTCATCTAATGGTTAGGATACAAGATTCTCAATCTTGGCATAGGGGTTCGATTCCCCTATCCACTACATGAAGAGTTCGGAGAAATAACCCGGACTCTTTTTTTATTCCATGATAATTACCTATGGAGGACGGAACGATAAGCAGGACAAAAGCACTGCTTGGCTTAGAGGCCATACAACGACTGGCCAATAGCCATGTAGCAGTATTTGGCATTGGCGGTGTCGGAGGCTATGCCATTGAAGTATTGGTACGCAGCGGCATTGGGAAACTTGACTTGTTTGACAACGACCGCGTAAGCCTATCCAATATAAACAGGCAGATTTATGCGTTAATGAGTACAGTCGGACAATACAAGGTAGATGTTGCTGAAAAGCGCATATTGGACATAAATCCTGACTGTGTTGTCAAAAAACATATCATGTTTTACCTACCTTCCAATGCAGACAGCATTGACTTAACGCAATACGACTATGTGCTTGACTGCATTGACACAATGGCAGCCAAACAGGAACTAATCAAGCGATGCACAGAACAAGGCATACCCATAATAAGCTCAATGGGTGCGGCCAACAAAATGGACCCTACGGCTTTCAAGGTAATGGATATCTTTAAAACAAAGATGGATCCAATAGCTAAAATCATGAGGAAAAAACTCAAGGAAGCTGGGATCAAGAAGCTTAAGGTTGTCTGTAGCGAAGAACCTCCGATAAAACCGTTTCCCAATGATGACATTGCAGACACAGACAGAGACAGCACGCCTAACGGCAAACGTGCCATCCCTGCCAGCAACGCATTCGTACCGGCCGCAGCAGGAATAATCATGGGTGGCGAGGCCGTCAAGGACTTGATTCTCGGGCAACAAACCATTACCGTCGGTCGATAGCGCAATAGGCAAGTCAGCCATGCCTTTTGCACAAATCGACATCACGACATGGTCACTCCTTATATTCTTTCAACATGCTTTACCCCCTTGACCGTGCGCAACCTTTTAATCAAGGCCTCCAACCGAGACGTGTCCTCCAGCATGACAACAAGATTACCACGGAACAATCCGTCGTTACTGTCAATGCTTATTGAACGCAATGTCAACTTCTCGTCCTTGCTTATTATGCTGGTCAAGTTGTTGACGATACCGATATCGTCATTACCTATCACCCGCAGCGTGATTGAATACTTCGAAGCCCCTTTGCCACTCCATCTCGCCTTAACAATACGGTAGCCAAAGCGCTTACGTAATTCTGGAGCATTCGGGCAATCCATGCGATGGATTCTTATTCCGCCATTTACGGAAACGAAACCAAACACATCATCTCCGTAAATCGGCTGGCAACAACGTGCCAACTGATAATCGATTCCCTTCAAGTTACGGTCAATGACAAGCACATCATCATTGCCTAGCGCCATCCCCTCTGTGGCTTTGAAGTTAAACTCCTCAGCACTCCGGGCTGGTTGTTCCACTCCTGTGCCAGCCTCTTTCGCCTGGATTTCCAAATACTTGTCAATTACCTCGTTGGTATCGAGCTCGCCATCGGCTATCTGCTTATAGAAGTCACTAACCTCCTTAAAGCCTAACTTCTTAATCAAGCGAGCCATCATAGACTCGTCCAGTTCTATTTTTCTGTTCTTGAACTTCCGTTCTATCACCTCTTTAGCATACTGCCCCTCTTTGACTTGCGTCTCTTTCAACGCCAAGCGAACCTTCGCCTTAGCTCGCGAAGTCTTAACGATATTAAGCCACGCCTGCTTAGGCTTTTGTGTACTTGAAGTCAATACCTCTACCTGGTCTCCGCTATGCAGTTCTTCTCTCAGCGTCACAATCTTGTTATTGATGCGCGCTCCGACACAGCTGCTCCCTACTTTCGAATGTATATGATAGGCAAAGTCGAGCACGGTGGCTCCTTTCGGGAACTTAAGCAAGTCGCCCTTGGGAGTAAAGACAAACACCTCATCCTCATACAAATCCATCTTGAACTGGTCCATCACTTGCAAATCGTCATTGGCTTCAAGAATATTGCGGATGTTGGCTAACCACTCATCGAGGCCACTCTCGCCCTTGACTCCTTTATACCGCCAGTGAGCCGCCACCCCTCGCTCAGCAATCTCGTCCATACGCTCTGTGCGTATCTGCACCTCCACCCACTTCTTCTCCGGGCCGAGCACTGTAATATGAAGGCTCTCGTAACCATTCGACTTCGGCACAGAAAGCCAATCGCGCAGCCGCTTGGGGTTAGGCTGGTACATATCGGTTACTATTGAATAAGCCTGCCAGCATTGCATCTTCTCACTGTCAAGCGGAGAATCCAGAATTATGCGAATGGCAAACAAGTCATAAATTCCCTCAAAGCCACATTTTTGCTTCTTCATCTTCTGCCATATCGAGTGGATGCTCTTGGTACGCCCTTTCATGTGGAAGCGCAGACCGGCCTCTGCCAAGCGTTTCTCTATCGGCTCAATAAACCTGCTTATATACGCATCTCGCGCCTGCTTTGTTGCGTTCAGTTTTTCTTTGATCATATAATAAGCGTCGTGCTCAAGGTATTTTAGTGACAAATCCTCCAGTTCGCTCTTTAGTTTGTAAAGCCCTAGCTTATGGGCCAACGGAGCATACAAGTAGGCGGCCTCCTCCGAAACACGCATCTTCGCCTCTACGTTGTCCGTGTCACGTATCTGCCTCATGAGGTTCACCCTGTCGGCTATCATTATCAGGATTACACGCATATCTTCAGCAAAAGACAATAGCAAGTTCCTGAAATTCTCACTCTCTACAACGGGTTTCCTTGAATAAAGTTCAGCTATGCGCTCCAAGCCGTGAAGTATGCGTGCCACCGACTCTCCAAACTGGGCATTTACCTCATCTATCGAAACATAGCCATTGGCAACACTCGGATGCAGCAATATGGCCAACACGGCATCACGCCTAAGCCCTATCTCATCCACGACTATCATGGCTGTCTGGAAACCAAATAATATTGGGTTCAGGCCGAACACGTCACGCCCAACAAGGCTTTGCTCTATTGAAGCCAACAGGCGCCCCCTCATCTTATCCTCGTCACCAGGCAACAAAGAAGAGCCAACCTTTTCCTTAAGCTTGGCATATATTTGCAATGTGCTTTCCCTTTCCTGCGGAGTAAATTCCAGTTTATCAGCCATAATAATCCTTTGTGTGTTAATATATCATTGCAAAGGTACAACTTTTATCCTATTATTATCGGTTTTCCGCAAAAAGTTAGTAAATTTGTGACGAAATAACTTCTAAAAACTACTTTTATGTTATCACAAGAAGACCTGAAACAAATTGCCGCGAAAGGCATTACTGAAGAACAAATCAACACCCAACTTGAAGAATTCAAGACCGGATTCCCATTTTTGAAGCTCGAGGCTGCTGCCAGCATCGGGAAAGGCATAATTGCGTTAGACAAAGACAAATGCAAGGAATACGAGTCTGCATGGGAGAAATACAAGGCAACAGGCAAGAAAATCGTGAAGTTTGTTCCTGCCTCAGGAGCAGCCAGCAGGATGTTCAAAGACTTGTTTGCCTTCCTCAAGGCCGACTATGACACTCCGCAGACCGACTTCGAGAAACGATTCTTCGACGGAATAAATAAATTTGCTTTCCACGACACACTTGATGCTACTTGCGTAAAAAACGAAGGCAAAGACATAAACCAGCTCATTGCCGAAGGCAACTACAAGGCCGTGGTTGCCAACCTGCTTGAAGACAAAGGCCTCAATTATGGCCAACTGCCCAAAGGCCTGCTCTTGTTCCACAAATACGAGGATGGAGCGAGGACACCAATGGAAGAGCACCTGGTTGAGGGAGCACTTTATGCAGCCAGCAAAGGCAAGTCGTCAATCCATTTCACCGTCAGCCACGAGCATATGCCGCTGTTCAAGCAAATGGTTGCCGACAAGGAATGCTATTATAAAAACAAGTTTGGCATTGACTATGACATAACTTTCTCTGAACAGAAACCAAGCACGGACACGATAGCAGCCAACCCAGACAACACACCATTCAGGACCGAAGACGGCAGACTGCTGTTCCGCCCAGGCGGCCACGGTGCCCTCATAGAGAACCTCAATGAAATTGACGCAGATATAGTTTTCATCAAGAACATCGACAATGTTGTTCCCGACAGGCTCAAGGCTGACACTGTTGAATACAAGCAAGCCATTGCCGGAGTGCTTGTAAGCCTGCAAGACAAGGTGTTCTCATACCTGCAGTTGCTCGAAACGGGCAACTACACACACGAACAGCTGGAAGACATCATTCGTTTCGTACAGCAGGATTTGTGCTGCCGCAAAGCCGACATAAAGCACCTTGAAGACGCTGAACTGGTCATCTACCTCAAGTCCAAGCTCAACAGGCCGATTAGGGTCTGCGGCGTGGTGAAAAACGTAGGCGAACCTGGCGGAGGCCCATTCCTCACTTACAACCAGGACGGCACTGTCAGCTTGCAAATCCTCGAAAGCAGCCAGATTGACAAGAGCAACAAGGAATACATGGATATGTTCACCAAGGGAACTCACTTCAACCCTGTAGACCTGGTTTGCGCCATTAAAGACTACAAAGGCCAGCCTTTCAACCTTCCACAATACGTTGACAAGACGACCGGCTTCATAAGCAACAAGAGCAAAAACGGCAAGGAGCTGAAAGCACTGGAACTGCCAGGGCTGTGGAACGGGGCGATGAGCAATTGGAACACAGTGTTCGTTGAAGTCCCATTGTCAACATTCAACCCCGTCAAGACCGTAAACGACCTGCTCCGCGAACAGCACCAATAAAACGGGTTTGCCTTTCCTGCCGCTCATTTGAGGGGCTGCCCACGGCAACCGTCATGACAAAGGCCGGCTTGCAAGTATTCCATGCTTGCAAGCCGGCCTTTGTCATGTCGCCGACAATCATTTCAGAACTGGAAATAGATGAACGGCTGTATGGTGCTGCTCTTCACCTGTATTACTATATATATAACCGCAGTTATCAACAAAGCGTCAATCACGACATTGCCTTTCTTCAGACACCATATCATACGCTCTTGCCATGAATCGGGAATGAAATGCGTGATGTAGCCAAATGCTATCAGCATAAACACATACTTGTAGCTGCTTACGACCTGCGGCAGCAGCTCGGGGTGGAAATCGGTGAATATCTGCTGCAACATCACCCAGCTGGCCTCAAAAGTTCCGTTTCGGAAAAATATCCAAGTAAAACACACAAAATGGAATGTCAGCAGGCCTGCCGCTACCTTTTTCCATCCGTGCGAACGGTAATTCCTGCCATGATGCAGCACTTCGCCCTTGAAATACTTATGCGCAGCCAAGGCCAGTCCGTGCATGCCACCCCAAGCAACGAAGTTCAGGCTTGCACCATGCCACAAGCCTCCAAGAAGCATGGTTACCATCAGGTTTATGTATGTACGCATCTTGCCTTTGCGGTTGCCGCCCATCGAGATATAGATATAGTCGCGAATCCACGTTGACAACGATATGTGCCACCGCCTCCAGAACTCGGTTATGCTGCAGCTGACATATGGTGCATTGAAGTTCATCGGGAAATGGAAGCCCAGGAGCAACGCCAGGCCTATGGCCATGTCACTGTATCCACTGAAGTCGCAATATATTTGCAGGGCATAGCCATATAGCCCCAACAAGTTCTCCACTCCGCTGTACAGCCTGGGGTTATCGAATATGCGGTCAACAAAGTTGAGACTTATGTAATCACTGATCACGGCCTTCTTGAACAATCCGATGGTTATGAGAAAAACTCCACGCGCGAACATTTCCTGCGTCACCACTAGCGGATGCCTTATTTGCGGCGCAAAATCGCGCGCCCTGACAATGGGGCCTGCCACAAGTTGAGGGAAAAACGACACGAAGAATGCATAATCGAGCAGTGAAGGCAGCGGCTTAAGCTCTCCACGGTATACATCTATTGTATAACTAAGGCTCTGGAACGTGAAAAAGCTGATGCCCACTGGCAGGAATATATCCCATGGCTGGAAGTTGCTCCCTATCATCTGGGCTATCATGCCAGCAAAGAAGTTCGTATATTTGAAATAGCCCAGCATGCCAAGCCCCACGCAGAGGCTCAGCCCTACAAGCAACTTAGGCACAAGCCTGCGCCCAGGATGCCGCTGCCTGTAATTCCATATCGCTGCCGCAATCAGGTAGTCGCTCACGGTGACTATGGCCAGCAGCACGAAATACAGGCCACTGCTCTTATAGTAAAAATAGTAAGAAAACGCTGTGACAAACAACAGCCGCAATGTGCGCTGCCTTTGCAACAGCATGTAAACGAACGAAAAGCCAAGGAACAGAAACAGGAACAGCCCGCTGCTGAATATCAAAGGCTCATCGGGATTGTACTTTAAAATGTCAATCAAAGAGTCAAACATCGGTTATCTGGCTTCGTTTCGCAGTTTATAATTATCAAACCCGGCCTTAAGCGACTTATACATCAAGCCGGCCACATGACGCCCGCCGGCAAAGCTCAAGTGCGTGTAATCCTTGTTAGCCCACCCCTTGTCAACCATGTCTTTCATGCTCTCACGGCCTCCCATGGCCTCAAACAGGTTGAAGTAAGCCACTCCGCACTCTGATGCCAACACCTTTTGGTAGGCCGCCAGCGACTCCACGCCGTTCATGGTCCGTATGCCTGCGGCAGTACGCTGGTCGCGGTCGGGTATGCTAACGATAAGTATCGATGCCTCGGGGAATGCCTTACGCAGATTGTCAACGGCCTTCTTCATACGCTTCACGTATGCCTTGTAGTTTGCTGCATGGCTTTTGTCGCTCAGCACATTGAGCCCAAAGTGCAATACTATGAGGTCGTAAGGCCGCAGACGGGCAAAATCCCGAAGTGTAGCCTGCGGCAGACTGGCCAAGGTGTAGCCAGCTGAACCGCGCATGCTGAAGTTGTCGAGTATCACGCCGCGCCTCGACTCGAGGGCTGCACCATATATATATGTATGGCCCTTGATGCCGCCGAAGGTATAGGTTACCTGGCGCATGCTGTCCGTCGTGACCAATCGCTGCACTGATGGCGACGCGCCCACTGCTATGTCGCGCCCGGGCGAGCCGTTGGCAGCAGTAGTCACAGTGAGCGATGAGTCTGTGCGAAAGAACAGGCTCGCCACCTGCCAACTGGCAGAGTGCCGTCTGTAACCAGTTCCCTTTACTGAAAACGAAGCGCCTTCTGCCGGTACAAAGTAACGCTGGCTTATGCCTTCATGGCTGTGGGAGTAAGGTTTCTTGACGACCTCATACTCTGTGAACCCGCTGAACTGGTGCTTCACTGTGCGGCGGAACCCCGCGACTTTGCTGCCGCAGTCGACCCACCCCACTCCGTTGCCGCCAAACTCATTCTGCAAGCTCTCGCGCAAGTCGCAGGTAAGTATGTCGCCCTCAATGAACGAGTCGCCGTAATATGCTATCCTTACCGGCCGCTCCATTGCGGACACATTGGCCAGTGCCGAGTAAAAATGCGCCATGCCGCCAGGGGCGCCCGCCGAGTAGTCATCTATCATCGTCACGCCCGGCGGCCTTGTCTCCTTTATCTCCACTGCCGAGCTGTCTGCCACAAATGCCACCTGTGGTGCCGGAGGCTCGGGGGATGGGATATAGTCAATGGCCTCTTCGCTGCGATAAGCCTCCGGAAGCACGTCGCTAAGCACATTGACGTGCCGCAGTTCCACCCCGCCTAACGTCAACGTAGGCATCAAGTGGAGCGCAAGGAGAATTGCCACGACAAGCCCGGCAAGGATAAATGTACGGGAACACTGGTTCATGACTTGCAATTATGGAGAAACTCATCGAGCACCTTTATGCCCTTGTCGGTGCAGATGCCACGCAGGGATATGAATATGATGTTATAGAAAATTTCCTCCATAGAGTACATCTTGTACATCTGCGACATCATTACATATCTGTGTTGAGCGTCAAAAACGCAAACCACCAGCTCATAGTTTACATCAGCCCGGAAATACCCCTCAGCTATGCCCCTGCGCAGCAAGTCGAGAAACTGCCCCTGGGTTTTCTCCTTGTCTTCCTCAAAATACTTCATTATCTTCGGGTAGCGCAACAAGTCTGAATAGAAAGCCGGGCTTGTGTTCTTGAAGCCCTCTATCGTCAGCCTGAACGAGTGGAGAATGATGTCCATCACGCTCACGTTGCCCGAGGCAAAGCGCCGCATCTCATCCTGCTTGATTTGGTTGTACTTCTTTATCCCTTCAAACAGCAGGTCTTCCTTGTTTTCGTAAACCTCATAAAGGGTGCGCTTGGAAATCGACAAGGCAGTGGCTATGTCGTCCATCTTTACCGCCCTTACACCACGCGCGGCAAAATCCGTCATGGCCGCCGTAAGTATCCGCTCCTTGAGAATCTCCCTGTATGTAGGAATGCTCTTATTTTCTTGCATATCGCTCAATTTAACCTGCAAAGTTAGCAAAATAATGATAAAAAGCAACAGTTTTCAATTTGTTTTTCTTACCTTTGCATAGAAGTTAATTTGTATCAAGACACAAAAACAATGGAAGCAGGCCGCTTGACGTCTGTCGCCGCGGTGCAACCCGCCACATACAGGCCTGCATCGCGACGGGCTGCCTGCATCGGAAAAAACATGACAAGCCTTAGGCCAAGGCCCAATGCAGGCCACCTTGCCACCCGGGGCGGCCTGTTTGGAAACTTAAAACAGCCTGTCCTGCCGGCTCGAACGGCACATTTTGCGAGGTGAGCCGCCACACGTAACAACCAATTGGGTGCCAAGCAGTTACGGAATGTATGCCATCAGCAAAATAACTTTACAACTGCTTGCACACAACCACAGGTACGAACAACAACATAAAAACAACTAAAGATATAACATTATGGTCAAAATCTCAAAAGAAGCCGCCCTCGAATACCACGAGAACGGCAGGCCCGGAAAAATCGAAGTGAAGCCGACAAAGCCCTATCGCACCCAAACAGACTTGAGCCTTGCCTACTCACCGGGCGTGGCATACCCCTGCCTGGAAATACAGCAGAACAGTGAAGACGCTTACAAATACACAGACAAAGGCAACCTCGTAGCCGTGATAAGCAACGGCACCGCCGTGCTGGGCCTGGGAGACATAGGGGCTGTCAGCGGAAAGCCCGTGATGGAAGGCAAGGGCCTGCTCTTCAAGATATACGGAGGAATCGACGTGTTCGACATCGAAGTTGACGAGAAAGACCCGGAAAAATTCTGCGAAGCCGTGGAGCGCATAGCCCCCACTTTCGGCGGCATCAACCTCGAAGACATAAAAGCTCCCGAGTGCTTCTATATAGAGGAAAGGCTGAAAAAGAACCTCGACATACCCGTAATGCACGACGACCAGCACGGAACGGCCATAATATCTGCAGCCGGACTGAAAAACGCCCTCGAAGTGAACGGCAAGGACATCAGCACAGTGAAAATAGTGGTCAACGGAGCTGGCGCCGCAGCCATATCATGCACCAAGCTTTACATGGCCCTGGGCGCTAAACGCGAAAACATCGTCATGCTCGACTCCAAAGGCGTAATAACCAGCGACCGCCCCAACCTAACGGAGCAAAAGAAACTCTTTGCCACCGAACGCCGCGACATCCACACACTTGAGGAGGCAATAAATGGGGCCGACGTGTTTGTTGGCCTGTCAAAAGGCAACGTGCTGTCGCAAGACATGATCCGTTCGATGGCCGACCAGCCAATAGTGTTCGCACTAGCCAACCCCGTGCCAGAAATCAGTTACGAAGAAGCCATGGAAAGCCGGCCAGACGTGCTCATGGCCACGGGGCGGTCTGACTATCCAAACCAAATCAATAATGTAATAGGTTTCCCTTACATATTCAGAGGGGCACTCGACGTACACGCCACAGCCATCAACGAGGAGATGAAGATGGCAGCAGTGCACGCCATTGCCGACTTGGCCAAACAGCCGGTGCCAGATGTCGTGAACGACGTTTACCACGTGAACAACCTTACCTTCGGCCCTTCGTACTTCATACCCAAGCCCGTTGACCCACGGCTCATCACAGAAGTGTCGGCGGCAGTGGCAAAGGCCGCCATCGACAGCGGCGTGGCCCGCACCACCATAACCGACTGGACCGCATACAAGAACCACCTGCGCGAACTGCTCGGGCAGGAAACAAAACTCACGCAGAAGCTTTACGACACCGCCCGCAACAACCCCCAGAGGGTAGTCTTTGCCGAAGGCATTCACCCTACAATGCTCAAGGCCGCCGTGCAGGCAAAGGCCGAAGGCATCTGCCACCCCATACTGCTCGGCAACGACGAGCGGATAGAGAAACTCGCCAAGGAACTTGACCTGAGCCTCGACGGCATCGAGATAGTAAACCTGCGCCACGACAACCAGGCAGAACGCCGCGAACGCTACGCCAGAATACTGGCAGAGAAACGCCAACGCCAAGGATACACCGTAGAGGAGGCTAACGACAAGATGTTTGAACGCAACTACTTCGGCATGATGATGGTGGAAACAGGCGAGGCCGACGCTTTCATAACTGGCCTATACACAAAATACTCAAACACAATCAAAGTGGCCAAGGAGGTGATAGGCATCCGCAAGGAATTCAAGCACTTCGGCACGATGCACATCATAAACTCAAAGAAAGGCACTTTCTACATCGCCGACACATTGATAAACAGGCATCCTGACAAGGAGGTGCTCGTAGACATAGCCAAGCTTAGCGCCACGACAGTAAAGTTCTTCAATGAGACACCGGTAATAGCCATGCTGAGCTACAGCAACTTCGGAACCGACGAAGCAGGAAGCCCGGTACAGGTTCACCAGGCCGTGGAAGAGCTGCAACAGCAATGCCCCGACCTCGCCATAGACGGAGAGATGCAAGTAAACTTCGCACTCAACAAAGAGCTTCGCGACAGCAAGTACCCGTTCTCAAAACTGAAAGGACGCGATGTCAACACACTTGTGTTCCCGAACCTGAGCAGCGCAAACGGAGCATACAAGCTTTTGCAGGCACTCGACCCCGACACAGAAATTATAGGCCCTATACAGATGGGCCTCAACAAGCCGATACATTTCACCGACTTCGAAAGCAGCGTGCGCGACATAGTGAACATCACAGCCGTGGCCGTAATCGATGCATATGTGGACAAACTGAAAGACAAGTGCAAGGCATGACCGACCGGTGAAGCCTACAATATGTATAGGTAAATACCGCCCGTGGCAACAGGCTACCGCCTTTTTGCCACGGGCGGACTTTTGCTGTCAGCCATACGACACACCGGAGCCTCCAAGCACTTGTTTACGCACACGCTCACCTGCGCACAGAGTGTCATTTTCCTCAAAATAACCATAAATCCATGGCAAAAAGGCAGTCAATCAACATTTTTATTGATAAAATGTTTGTGGTTTCAACAAAATGCTTTATCTTTGCAACCGTTTTCAGACAAAGCATAAAGACAACTAAAAAATAAAAGATTATGAATGCAGCACAAGTCGTGGAGAATCTAAAAAGCAGATTCCCAAATGAGCCTGAATACATACAGGCCGTAAGCCAGGTACTTCCTACGATTGAGGAAGAATACAACAAGCACCCTGAATTCGAAAGAGCCAACCTAATAGAGCGACTCTGCATTCCTGACAGGGTAATAGAGTTCCGTGTCACCTGGGTGGATGACAACGGGCACGTACAGACCAACATGGGCTACCGCATACAGCACAACAACGTAATAGGCCCGTATAAAGGCGGCATAAGGTTCCACAAGTCAGTAAACCTCGGCATACTGAAGTTCCTCGCCTTTGAGCAGACGTTCAAGAACTCATTGACCACCCTGCCAATGGGTGGCGCAAAAGGCGGTTCAGACTTCTCGCCACGCGGAAAAAGCGATGCTGAGGTGATGCGTTTCTGCCAGGCATTCATGAACGAACTTTACCGCCACATCGGCCCCGACATAGATGTTCCCGCTGGCGACATAGGCGTAGGCGGACGCGAAATAGGATACCTTTTCGGCCAATACAAAAAGCTCACCCATGAATGGAGTGGCGTGCTGACCGGCAAAGGGCGTGAATTCGGCGGCTCTCTCATCCGCCCAGAGGCAACTGGATACGGCACGGTTTACTTCTTGACTTCCATGCTCAGCACTAGGAACATAGAGCTTGCAGGAAAGAGCGTGCTCATTTCTGGCTCTGGAAACGTGGCACAGTATGCAGCCGAAAAGTGCCTCCAGCTTGGAGCCAAAGTTCTCACACTGTCTGACTCCGACGGTTACATCTACGATCCAGACGGCATTGACCGCGAGAAACTCGACTTCGTCATGGAACTGAAGAACATCGAGCGCGGCCGAATCAAGGAGTATGCAGACGAATATCCCAATGCAGTATACCATGCAGGCGAAAGGCCCTGGGGTGAAAAGGCTGACATCGCACTTCCATGTGCCACTCAAAACGAGATAAACGGCGATGAAGCCAAGACGCTCGTGGCAAACGGAGTCATCGCCGTGGCCGAAGGAGCCAACATGCCCTCAACACCAGAAGCCATCGAGACATTCCAGAACGCAAAGATTCTCTATGCTCCCGGCAAGGCTTCAAACGCAGGAGGTGTGTCTGTATCGGGCCTGGAAATGAGCCAGAACTCCGAGCGACTCAGCTGGACTGCCGAAGACGTTGACAACCGCTTGAAACTCATCATGAAAGACATTCATGACAACTGCGTCAAGTATGGCACAGAGAGCGACGGGTACATCAACTACGAAAAAGGTGCCAACGTTGCCGGCTTCATGAAAGTAGCCAAGGCAATGATGGCCCAGGGGATAGTATAAACATACTCTGAGAACAAAAGAGAACAAAAGAGACCAACACATACCGATAATATTGCATTGGTAAAGGCGCGCCACCTTGGGCACGCCTTTACTTGCTTTATTTCATACCAATGAACATGACAGGACATAAGTTCGCCTTCATGATAAAAGAGACATGCCTCACAAAAGGACAACACGGCTGAAAATCATTGCAACAAGCGATGTGCATGGATGTTTCATGCCATACGACTTCATCGAGAACAAGCCTGCCAGCGGCTCATTGGCAAGAGCCTGCACTTATATCAACAACATGCGTAAGCATTATGGCAACAGGCTCATATTGCTTGACTGCGGTGACATGCTGCAAGGACAGCCAATATGCCATTATTTCAACAGTACAAAAAATGGCGAAATGAACATTGCATCGAGAGCCATTAACTACTTGAAGTTTGACGCTTGCGCGATAGGCAACCATGACTTGGCAACCGGCAATGATGTGTTCGACAAATGGACCAGGGAATGCGGATGCCCGATAGTGGCCGCCAACATGACAGACTCAACCACCGGCAAGCCATACTGCCCCCCATACGCAATACTCGAAAGAGAAGGAATAAAGATCGCTGTGCTAGGCATGGTGACCTCGGCTGCCCCCTTATGGCTATACGGGAAGCTCAGGAACAGACTCCATTTTGAAAGTATCACTACAGTGGCGGCTTCATGGGTCGAGTCAATAAGAAACGAAGAGCACCCGGACTTGATCATTGGCTTATTCCACAGCGGCTGGAACGGAGGAACAAGTACAGACTTATACGATGAAAACGAAGTGGAGCGCACAGCGCGCGATGTGCCAGGGCTGGATGCCATATTTTTCGGACACGACCATGTTACAAGACAGGAAACCATAACCAACAAATCAGGCCACAAAGTGCCTTGCCTCAACCCATCATGCAACGCCAACTCACTGGCAGTGGCTGACGTGACAATAACAAAAGAAGGCAGCAGTGTCGTATGCAAAACTATCAGCGGGAGCATTTGTGACATAAAAGACGAACAGCCGGACCTTGCATTCATGGAATATTTCAAGGAGGCTGCAGAAGAAACGATTACATACTGCTCAAAGCGCATTGCAACGATAGACAAGCCCATCCACGCAATAGACGGTCTATTCGGAAACGCTCCATTCACTGACTTGATACACAACCTACAACTTGCCATAACCCATGCAGACATATCATTAAGCGCACCGCTGTCGGCAAACATTTCAATTGAGAAAGGATTGATATGCATAAGGGATATGTTTAAACTATACAAATATGATGATTTGTTATATGTCATGAGGTTGAATGGAATGGAGATAAAAGCCTGCCTGGAAATGAGCTACGAACTATGGACTAATACGATGACAACACCATACGACCACATAGTGTTGATTGCAAATGACACAGAAGGGCATGGAAGTCTTCCCAAGTTAAAGAACAATATATTCAACTTTGACAGCGCTGCGGGAATAGACTATGAAGTTGACGTGACAAAACCATACGGACAAAAGATTAAAATCAAACAAATGTCCGACGGCAAACCGTTCTGTGAAAATCGCTGGTACAACGTGGTCACGAACAGCTACCGCGGAAACGGCGGAGGCGACCTGCTGACTAAAGGAGCCGGCATCGCTGTTGAATCATTACAACAACGCATTGTATGGCAAAGCGACAAAGGGCAACGGCAATGTCTAATGGAACAAATGTCATGCTCTGGAACGATAGCCCCCAAGGCAAACAACAATTGGAAATTCGTGCCTGAAGAATGGGCAGACAAGGCCATCGCACGCGACAAGGCCAACATCTTCCGCATAAACCCAGGCCACCATGAGGCAAACAAACAACTATAATACAAACAGAATGACTACAAAACATTATTATTTCGCCTTTTATGGAGGCGACATACTGCTTGAGAGACTTCACGACGGCACTTACACCATCCCATGCCTGGAACAGCCTCCAACTGAGACAGGCCAAGATACAGACATACTTGACATAGCACCGACCAACGGAATTGGGACAAAAGCGTACATGATGAAAAACACTCCAACCGCCAATCAGTGCTTCGAGCTGTGCGGACTTAGGCAAAGCTACTACAAACTACCACACGAACTATATGTAAAAGCTGGCAAATGCGAAGAATTGCTCTACTGGAACGAACACACAAAATACTGTGGGAAATGCGGCGGGAAGATGGAGCTAAACACTCAAATAAGCAAGAAATGCACAAGATGCGGCTACGAGGCATGGCCACAATTGAGCACCGCGATAATCGTACTTGTGCATAAAGGCGACGAAGTGCTACTCGTTCACGCAAAGAACTTCCGCGGCAACTTCTTCGGTCTCGTTGCCGGCTTCGTGGAAACCGGCGAAACGCTCGAAGAAGCCGTGCACCGTGAAGTAATGGAAGAGACCGGCCTAAGGATAAAAGACATACGCTATTTCGGCAGTCAACCATGGCCTTATCCTTGCGGACTGATGATAGGCTTCAACGCTTCCTACGATGGTGGCACACTGAAGCTACAACAATCGGAACTCTCTGCAGGAGCATGGTTCAGCAAAGACAACCTTCCCGAAATCCCAGAAAGACTGTCAATCGCAAGAAAACTGATTGATGCATGGCTTGAAAGCACCGAAGCCAAACACTGACAATATAATTAATATGAATTCCGCAACCTGCCCATGCTTGCCAATGCGCAGCTAAAGCCAGGCTGCCCACAGCTCCCCAGGAACCCCGTATGCGCATATCGCAGAGCCTAACCGCCCGTTTCGCGCTGCAATATGGCTTGTTTGGCGCTGCAATATGACCTGTTTCAGCCGCCAATACGGCTTGTTTCATGATGCAAGACAGCACGTTTTGCAACTCGCTGAAAATCTGGCCGTTAACAAGAATGGCACTTGTAGGTGTCTATGACATAAAATGCAGGTGGCGGCGCATGTCCATAAGCGGACACAAGGCGTATGGGTTGTTTGCGGACATTCATAAAACTTGGGGCGAAGCAATGCCTGAATACAGCATATGCTCCAGCCGCAAACTTCAGCAAAGAAGTCCCTGCAAGCATAATGGGGCAAACACAAGAAACAGGGAGTGTCAATGCCTTGACACTCCCTGCAAAATATCAATACAACTTAATAAGATTTCATGCTGCTTGCATAAAGTCACGACAAGCCAGCCGTGAGGCTATCATGTGGCAAAGATGCCATCAGTCTTCTCCATTCTCGGGACGGAGCTTGCGCACGGTCTCAGCGGCACGCCACATCTCCATGTTGCGCATCGCCTCCAGTTCCTTGTTCAGCCCATCGCGATAGTCGGGTTTTGAATTGCTGTCGATTGATATCTGTGCCTCGTTTCCTGTCTTCACAGAATAGTAAAGCCACTGCATGACTGGCTTGATGGCATCGCGGAAGCGGGGAGCCCAGTCAAGCGCGCCGCGCTGTGCCGTAGTTGAGCAATTGGCATACATCCAGTCCATTCCTTTCTGTGCAAACAGCGGCATGAGGCTCTGCGTAAGTTCCTCAACGGTCTCGTTGAACGCTTCCGAAGGCGAGTGGCCATTCTCGCGCAACACTTCGTACTGGGCCTCAAGCAAGCCCTCTATGGCCCCCATGAGCGAACCGCGCTCGCCTGTAAGGTCGCTCGTAGCCTCACGCTGGAACGTGGTCTTGAACAGGTAGCCAGCACCTATGCCGATGCCGAAGGCTATTGTTTTCTCCTCGGCCTTCCCTGTGGCATCCTGGTAGACAGCATACGAACAATTTAGTCCACGCCCCTCAAGGAACATTGTGCGCAGTGAAGTACCCGACCCCTTGGGAGCGACCATGATTACATCAATGTCTGACGGAGGCACAACCCCTGTACGATCATTCCAAGTAATGGCAAAGCCGTGCGAATAATACAGAGACTTGCCTGCGGTAAGGTACTTCTTGATGGTAGGCCAAACCTGTATCTGGCCTGCATCAGACAGCAACATACAGATAATGGTACCCTTCTCGGCAGCTTCCTCTATTGAGAAAAGAGTCTTGCCCGGCACCCAGCCGTCGGCCACAGCCTTGTCGTATGTCTTGCCCTCGCGCTGACCTACGATTACGTTGAATCCATTGTCGCGCAGGTTGCAAGCCTGCCCTGGGCCTTGAATGCCGTATCCGATGACGGCAATCGTCTCATTCTTCAATACCTCACGTGCTTTCTCCAGTGAAAACTCTTTGTTGGTGACAACCGTTTCTATTACGCCACCGAAGTTCATTTCTGCCATAATATAAAATGTTTTGTGTCAGCCCAGCATAAGCCGTGGCATATTTACGATTTAGTATTTCCCTTATTTACAGTGTGCAAAAATATAAAATTAAAACGAAACCGCAAAAATTACTTTCAGATATTTACAAATTTAACTTTACTCCTGCACGTTTCCACTTCCTTTTCACCGTTTTCCGGCAATATTGCAATGCGCACACAATACTCACCATCGCCAGTCTGCTCACGATAGAACGCCAGTCTGTCCCCTCCATGGCTTTCAGCCACGTAAGCTATCTCGAACCGTGCCAGCCTGTGGGTCCTGTGCCACTCCATGCCAAAAAGGTCAAGGACGTGCTCAATATATTTAACAGAATTGACATGGCCGTTCACATCTACATCGCTGTAACCGGTGTCAACAGTGCGTACAAGCTCTGCCCCCGATGTCATTTTCACTCGCGAGCTCTTCTCGATGGGGCATTCCTTGTCGGTCTCTATCCATCCTGTTATCGCCCCATCGCGTATGGCCAGTATATCCTGTGGCTGCCTGGTGTCTGTATCTATCATTGCCCAGACACTGCGGCCATACCCAAACACATGGCCGTCTTCGCCAACAACGCGGAAGTTTCGGTTCGTAAAGTACTTCATGGCACTCTCAACCCAAGTCTCCACATAGAACTTAGTATATTGCACCGGCATCTCATCCATCTCCACGGCGAGGCGCGAAAGGACCCACGTCTTGTGTATGGGATTAAGGTAAGCCATGCCAAAGTCGCGGTCGGTTGAATGGAAGTCTGCCGCATTCAGCAGGTGATTGCCAAGGTGCGACATGAAAAGGCGGTGCGAAAAGTCACAATGGAACGGCTCCGCCATAAAAAGATACTTGCCTACTTTGTCCATTTCCAAATTTCATTGTCAATCAATAAGATGCCCCATTCAAGCCTCCACGCCGGCGAGCCGCCCCTTCTCACGCTCCTCGAGGTAAGTGCTCACCTCCTCTTGCTTGCTCCTCGTGACGGCGATACGGCCCGAACGGGTGTACTGGAACACGCAGCCGTAATCGTTGAGCGCATGGAACAGGCTCATCACTTCCTCCGTCATGCCGTTGAGCATCACTATGACGTAAGTGGGGTTCACCTCCACTATGCTTGCGCCGTGCTTGCGTATGGTACGTGATATGTCAGGGTTTTCGAGCACGGTGCTCGTAGACAGTTTATAAAGGCCGGTTTCCCGGAAGAACAGTTCGTCATCAGTGTAGTACTTAGCCTTTACCACGTCTATCTTCTTCTCTATCTGCTTGGTTATCTTCACAATCTGGTCTTCATCGCTCCACGCCGTTATCGTGTACTTATGGAGGCCCGGTATGCTCGATGCCGACACATTGAGGCTCTCTATGTTCACCTGCCTTCTCGTAAAGACAGCAGTTATCTGGTTGAGTATGCCGGCTATGTTCTCCGAATAGACCAGCAGTGTATAAAGTTTCTTTCCTTCCATGTCACATCAGTTTATTTCCAGCAACATCTCGTCAACGCTCTTTCCCGGCGGTGTCATCGGGAGCACGTTGTCTTCTTCCTTTATCACGCATTCAAGCAGGTAAGGCCCCTCGGTGGCGAGCATCTTCCCTACCTCAGCCGCCAGCGACTCGCGGTCTGTAACCAGGCCGTAAGGTATGGCGTATGCCTCTGCCACCTTCGAGTAGTCGGGATTCATCATGTGGGTGAACGACCTGCGCCCCTCGAAGAACATATCCTGCCACTGACGCACGTTGCCCAGGTAGTTGTTGTTCATCATGACCATCTTCACCGGCGTGCGGTGCTCCATGATTGTGCCGAGCTCCTGTACGCTCATCTGGAACCCTCCGTCGCCTGAGAACATACAGACGGTACGGCCGGGCGCGCCAAAAGCGGCCCCGATGGCAGCCGGAAGCCCGAAGCCCATCGTGCCGAGCCCGCCGCTGGTAACTATCGAGCGCTTGCGGTTATACTTGAAATAGCGGCTGGCAAACATCTGATTCTGGCCTACATCGGTTACGAGCACAGCCTCGCCGCCAGTGGCCTCAGCCACGGCGTTCACCACCTCGCCCATGAGCAGCGGCCCGCTTGCGGGATGTATGGCCGGGCGAATGACTTTCTCGTACTCTTGCCTGTAGAGCGGTGCGAACGACTCGCGCCACGCCCTGTGGTCGCCTTTCTTCAGCAGCCGCGTGATGGCAGGCAGCGTTACCTTGCAGTCGCCCACCACGGCCACGTCGGCCTTCACGTTCTTGTCTATCTCTGCCTTGTCTATGTCGAGGTGAATAACCTTTGCCTGCTTGGCATAGGTGGAGGTAAGGCCAGTGACACGGTCGCTGAAGCGCATCCCAATGGCAACAAGTACGTCGCACTCCTGCTCTTTCACGTTAGGCGCATAGTTTCCGTGCATGCCCAGCATACCCACGTTGAGCGGGTGTCCTGTTGGCAAGGCCGACAGGCCCAGCAACGTGCGGGCAGCCGGGATGTCGGCTTTCTCGATGAACTCCAGCAGTTCGCTGTGCGCGTTGCCAAGCTCCACGCCCTGCCCTACAAGCGCCAGCGGGCGCGCGGCGCCGTTTATCAATGCAGCCGCCTCGGCTATGGCCTGCGCGTCGGGCGTGGGATAAGGTACATAGCTACGCACGAAGTCAACGTGCTTCGGCTCCCATTCGGCCATGTCCACTTGCGCGTTCTTCGGGAAGTCGAGCACCACAGGCCCCGGCCTGCCCGAGCGCGCTATGTAGAATGCGCGGCTCACAGCCCAGGCTATGTCTTCGGGGCGGCGTATTTGGTAGCTCCACTTTGATATAGGCTGGGCCACACCAACTAGGTCTACTTCCTGGAATGCGTCGGTGCCGAGTGCGGCGATGCTCACCTGCCCGGCTATCACTACCATCGGTGTGGAGTCGAGCATGGCGTCGGCCACGCCCGTAAGCGTGTTGGTGGCCCCGGGGCCGCTTGTAACGATGCACACACCCACATCGCCACTCACGCGCGCATAGCCCTCGGCAGCGTGCGTGGCAGCCTGCTCATGGCGCACCAGTATGTGGTCGAACGCTTTCTTCTCGCCGCGCGTATAATCATAGAGCACATCAAACACCGGCATTATCGACCCGCCGGGATAGCCGAAGATGGTCTTCACGCCCTCTGCCTGGAGGGCGCGGATCATTATCTCTGCTCCGGTAATCAGTTCTTTCTGCATAACACTCCTTTTTTATTAAGGATTATGACCGGCCCCACAAGCAGTGCCGCATCGGCTGGACACCTCAAGCACCGCCTTGCGAGGCAGATCATACACGAAAAAAAATTGTCAGTCATCAATCATCCTCACCCCGCCTTTGTCGGCCGAGCTTACACTCTGAGCATAAGCCCTCAATGCCTTTGAGACAGTGCGTTGCCGCGCCAAGGGTCGCTGCGGCCTTGCAGCCAGCTCCTCGTCGCCGAGGCGCACGTTGATGCTGCGGTTCGGGATGTCAATCTCGATTATGTCGCCATCTACTATCTTGCCTATGTTGCCGCCTGCGGCAGCCTCGGGCGACACATGGCCTATGCTGAGGCCGCTCGTGCCGCCGGAGAAGCGCCCGTCGGTCACCAAGGCGCACTCCTTGCCCAGGTGCATGCTCTTGATATAAGATGTGGGATAGAGCATTTCCTGCATTCCGGGACCGCCCTTCGGCCCCTCGTGTGTGATGACCACGCAGTCGCCGCTCTTCACACGGCCGCCCAGGATGCCCTCGCAGGCGTCCTCCTGCGAGTCAAACACGCGCGCCGGGCCGGCAAAGCGCCACAGGCTCTCGTCCACGCCCGCCGTCTTCACCACGCAGCCGTCCTGCGCAATGTTGCCGAAGAGCACCGCCAGCCCGCCGTCCTTGGTGTAGGCATGGGCCACGTCGCGTATGCAGCCCCCGGCGCGGTCGGTGTCGAGCGACGGCCAGCGGGCATCCTGGCTGCCCATGACGGTAGAGAACTTGCCGCCGGGCGCGCTGCCGTAGATGCGCAGGGCCTCGGGGTCGGCGTCGGCGCGGGTTATGTCGTAGCGGGCCATCTGCTCGCCGAGCGTATGGACGTCCACGCGCATCGCGCTGCCGTCCACCAGCCCGGCCTTGGCCAGCTCGTTCATTATGCCGAGTATGCCGCCCGCGCGGCCACACTCCTGCACACTGTACTTCTGTGTGTTTGGCGCCAGCTTGCACAGGCACGGCACGCGGCGGCTCAGCGCGTCTATGTCGTTCATCGTAAAGTCCACGCCTGCCTCCTGCGCTACAGCCAGCAGGTGGAGCACGGTGTTGGTGCTGCCGCCCATGGCGATGTCGAGCGACATGGCGTTGAGGAATGCCTGGCGCGTGGCTATGTTGCGCGGCAGCACGCTCTCGTCGCCGTCCTCATAGTAGGCCAGGGCGTTTTTCACCACCTGCCGCGCGGCGTCGCGGAAGAGCTGCACACGGTTCTTGTGCGTTGCCAGGATGGTACCGTTACCGGGCAGCGAAAGCCCGATGGCCTCGGTGAGGGAGTTCATCGAGTTGGCGGTGAACATGCCCGAGCAGCTGCCGCAGCCGGGGCAGGCACAGCCCTCCAGCTCGGCCACCTCCTCGTCTGTCACCTCCGGGTCGGCGCCTTTCACCATCGCCGTTATCAGGTCGGCGTTCTCGCCGCGCCAGCGCCCGGCCTCCATGGGGCCGCCCGAACAGAACACGGTTGGTATGTTGAGCCTCATGGCAGCCATGAGCATGCCGGGGGTGACCTTGTCGCAGTTGGATATGCATATCATGGCGTCGGCCTTGTGGGCGTTGACCATGTACTCCACCGAGTCGGCTATGATGTCGCGGCTGGGCAGCGAGTAGAGCATGCCGTCATGGCCCATGGCTATGCCGTCATCGATGGCTATGGTGTTGAACTCGGCGGCGTAGCAACCCATGGCCTCTATCTCGCCTTTCACAATCTGGCCAACCTCGTGCAGGTGGGTGTGGCCGGGTACAAACTGCGTGAACGAGTTGACCACGGCTATTATGGGCCGCCCCATCTGCTCGCGCTTCATGCCTGCCGCAACCCACAGGGCGCGCGCCCCCGCCATGCGGCGGCCTTCGGTGCAGACTGCACTTCTTAGCTTATGCTTCATATATCTTTATAGTTTCGTTTCTTGATGTTAATTAGCCGCAAAGTTAACTCTTTTCGGTTAATAAACAAAAAATATACCGAAGAAAATGCCGTTTTGCGATAATCTGCAAGCAAAACAACCCATAAAACTTACACAATGGAAGGCAAAAGCAATTCATGACCGTTCTTTCGGAAGCAGGCAATGGCAGGGTAGCTTAGTCAGAAGCCAGGCGACGGGATGGAAAAATGTAAGTTTTTGTTGTTCAATTTGTGGTTACAGCCCAACCGCATGGCTTTCAGACAGTTACAAGCAAGAGTGACGTAGGGTTGCCAAACAGACGGTTTCAGGATGCAAAACAGGCGGCTTTAGGCTGCAAAACAGGCGGTTTTGCAACGCAAAACGGCACTTGTGGCATTGCACTATGGCGATTGTAATCATTGTTTACCACCACCAGGGCATCGCCGTCCATATCGCGCCGAAGTTCCGTTGAGCCGCACAAAGGATTCAACAAGCCCATTTTTCTTTCATGACACAGCTGTCGTTCTGAATATTTTTGTACATTTGCACTTGTACAGGCAATGACTGCCATCTTGGAAAGAAACTTCCATGCCTCACGCCGACACCGTCAATTAGCGCCGAGCCACATGCCGGCATATGCTAAAAAGCCTTAAAAAGCATGATGCTTAGGCTAACCCCGGCGGTCATCATGCGTATGGACAAATAACAAAACAAACCAAAGACATATATTATGAAAGGAATTCTTACATCGCTGCTCATGGCGCTCTTGGCACTTACGGCACAGGCCCGCAAGCCGCGGGTGATTGAGAACCCTCAGTGGATTTCGTCGAACACGGGCAAGAGCCTCACCATTACGCGCGTAGAGCTAACCGACACGGCCACCGTGCTGTGGTTCCACAGCAAGTACAAACCCAACAAGTGGATACGCATATCGCGCGCCGCCACGCTCACCGACGACAGCGGACGCCGCTACAAGGCGCGCTGCGGCATCGGCATAAAGCTGAGCAAAAGGTTCTATATGCCGGCATCGGGCGAGGCAGACTTCAAGGTTTCGTTCGACCCTCTGCCCCGCGACACGCGCGCATTCGACTTCATCGAGAGTCCTGCCGACTGGAAGATATGGGGCATACACGCCCCGGGCGAACAGCTGCCGCAATACACCGAGGCTGCCAACCGGGCCGACTCGGCCATGCGCAAGTACGACGAGGCCGCCTTCTTCCGCCGTGGCACAGGCGTGATATGCGGCCGCTTCCTAGGCAAGCGGCCCGGTTTGGTAAACCATTATGGCTATGACGCCATGACAAGAGAAAACAGACCACAGGTGTTCGAGGTGGCCGACGACGGCTCGTTCACCGCCACCATACCCGTTGAATGTCCCAAGCTCGACGACCTTAGGGCCAACGGCAGAAGCCTGTACTTCTACCTCAACGCCGGCGACACCATCCGCATGGACATCATGGAGGACGGCACAGTGCGTTACGCCGACGCCACCAAGCACCGCAAACTGCTCAACCTGCTCTCCAATTACGACCCAAACATGGAGGCAGACTATTACCTCATGGCGACACTGGCCGACTCACTGCCTTTCAGCGGCTATGCCCGCGCCGTGGCCGAGGGCGCGCAGAGGCAGCTCGACTTTGCCGAATACCTTATACACAAGCACAAACTCAACGCCGAGGAGGCGCACCTGCTGCGCACCAAGACGCGCCTGGCATGCTGCCAATACATCGACCCAATGACATACGAAAAGACAGACACTACTGCCACTGGACCGCTCAACGCAGCCAACTACGCCTTCATGCGCTCCATGGGGCTTGAGGACCTTACGTGCCTTTCACTGCCTTTCGACCTTTACATCCTCCAAAACCGCTACGAATACTGCGACCTCATGCGCTACAAAGCTGACCCACGCAACCCTGCAAGGCGCCTTAAGATGGACGACGACACGCGCATAGCCCGCGACGAGACCCTGTTCGGCCTCGGCCGCCCGTCCATGTTGCTGCAGCTCACGTGGCTCGTTAAGCACCGCTACGCCAACAATGAATATCCACAGGACTCCGCCCGGGCTTCGAAGCTCATCAGCCGGCGCATCGGCCTCATGAAGTCGCCCTACCTCCGCGCCCGCCTCACCGAGATGAAGCGCGAGCTTGAAAGCCCCAAGGCCACCACATACGCCCTGCCCGATGGCCGCGCCGCTGCCCTGTTCGACTCCATCGTGGCGCCCTACCGCGGCAAGACGGTCATAGTAGACTTCTGGGCTACCACCTGCGGCCCGTGCGTGGCCGAGATAAAAGCCACACAACAGCTGCGCGACTCCATAGCCGCCATGCCCGACGTGGAACTGCTCTTCATCACCAGCGACCGGCAGACACCTGCCAAAGCCTACGCCGACTTCAAGGCAAAGTACCTTGCTGGCGAGGAAAGCTGCCGCATAACACACGACGACTGGCAGCGGCTCATGGCCTTGTTCAAGTTTACCGGCATTCCCCACAAGGAGGTAGTAACCCCCTCGGGGCTCATCGCCAGGGCACAGATGCATACGTTCCACGAGATTGGAAGCTCACTGCGCGAAATCAGGAGCATGGCTGCCAGCCTCTCGGGGCTGTAAGGCCACCACGCAAAAAAACTTTCTCAAAAAAACGCCCCGCCGCACTTGACATACGGCGGGGCTGTGCGTATATTACACAGAATGACGACACAGGAGTTTGAACACATCGCCCGGATGCTCCGCCCGCGCCTGATTGGCATTGGGCGCGACTTCTTCGGCCACGGCATGGAAGCCGAGGACGTGGCGCAGGAGGTGCTCATGCGACTGTGGGTCATGCGCGAACGGCTCGACACCCGGCTCGGGCTGGATGGCCTGGCGGTGCGCATGGCGAAGAACATATGTGTAAGCGAATGGCGCAAACAACAGGTAAGGCGCAACAACCAGCCTGCATACGCCACAAAAAGCGAAGCAGACCAGCACTCAAGGCTTGAAGAATCGGACAACAGGCAGATGCTCGCCGAAGCACTGCAAAAGCTGTCCCCCACTGAGCGACGGCTCTTCAAGATGCGCCAAGAGCTGGAAATGGACTTGCCACAAATGGCTTCCATAACAGGGATAGGCGAACGCTCACTAAGCTCAATGCTCTCTGCCGCAAGGCGGAAGGTGATGGCTCACATCATGAAACAAAGCAGGTAAACAAACGCATCAAGGAGGACAGAAAGCATGAACGACATAGAAAGGCTTATAAAACGCTACCTCGACGGACTTACAACAACGGAAGAGGAACGCCGCCTGCACGATTTGCTGAGCCAGGACGACGCTCCCGAAGAGTGGCGCGCGCTGCTGCCGATGCTCGAAAAGCCAGCCATCGAGCCGCCGACCGACCAATGGCTCACCGAAGACGAAACCGCTGAATACGACCGAACCGTGCGCCGACGCCGGCTGAAAAAGGCTGCCAGAATCTTGACTGCAGCCGCGGCAGTGGCAGCAACAGTCATCATGACCATTGACATCAAGCAATCCTCCCACCCACAGCAACTGGCCCGCATCGACACCGTATACATTTTTCGCGAGACAACGACTGCCATGGCGACTAAGGCAGAACCCAGCATATCGATAGAAAGCGACAAACCGCTCCAAAACACGGTGCCTGTACCAACCACAAAACAGCCAACCGACATACAGGGCGAACCTATAACAGCACCCGACACAATGCCGGCAACCGCTGAAAGCACCGACAGCCTGGAGTTCTACCTGGCCCGGCTGGAGAAAGAACTCGACCGCGTGGGCGACTCGGTCTACACGGCCCAGCTTGAAAAAATGATACGCACGGACAGCCGCCTGCAGGAAATAATAAACCGAAAGCTGTTCGAGAAGCTGCTCGAACACGACAATTATATAACCCACAACAACCAAGGACAAAACCCTAACACCCTGCAACAATGAAAAACAAAGCATTTATAACGCTGCTGATGGCAATAATCAGCACAACAATCGCAGCCAAGGCAAACCGTGGGGCAACGGACATGAGGCGCGAAGTAGACCGTTTCTGCAGCGACAAGGAGCTTAAGGTGTGTGCAACCCACTATAATACAGCCATTTACTCGTGGTATTTCAAGTTTCTCTACGAGGTCAGCGACACCATTGCACCGCCTGCCGCGCCGAAAGCACTGCGCCGACTGACCGAGGCTTTCGGACGCAACGCTGACAAAGCATACAACGTAATGTTCCTCGAGGCAGGCAACCCAAGGCAGCGGGCATTCCCCCTGACCGACATCATTTATATGTTTCCTGACGGCAAGAAACGCTACAACGGCTTCCGATTCTTCCTCGACAGCAGCCACAACTACTACTCCGCGACGTTCAAAGACGGCGATAGTGTGCGCTCGTGCTACCAGCTCGTGTGGAAGCCACAGTTCTTCAAGGACAAGGACGGGAAGCAGTTCTGCGCCATCGACGGCTCCATATCCGAGATAAAAAGCAAGGATTGGGAGATGAAGATGGCTGGGGAATTCGACGAAAAGGAGTGGTCGAAGCAGTTCGACAAGGTGATAGGCGAATCCGACCGCGACACCATCAGCGGTGACATCGTGGTAAACCAAATCAAGACCATAGCGCAGAAGTATGCCGAGAACATCGCCGCCGGCAACCAAAAGATGTGCGACGCAATTGTGCTGCTGACCAGAAAGCTAAGCAGCGAATTCGGCGACAGGCTCACGCTCTACCAATATACGGAGGTGGCCGACGCCATATCGGGCATGATCAGGCTCACTGACATAGAGAGCAAACGCATATTCCACCTCGTAGTGGCAAAGGGAAACTTCAAGGACAAGAGCGAGGCCAAGTTCAATAAGCCGTGGAATACAGACAATACCAAGCTGACCACGGTGATAAGGAACAGGCTGTGCGAACCGCTGCACGACGGATGCTACAGCAAATTGGTGGAGGAAGTGTTCGACTACAAGCCCGTGATAGCATCGCAACCGATAATAAAGCTGCGCATAAGCGGCACGTCGCGCCGCGAAGGCAAGCTCATTGGCGTAAGGGGGAGCGCGCTCGACAACACTTACGGCACGCGCACCAAGGACGGCAAGTTCGGCTTCTGCATCGACAAGTTGCTCGGCACCATCATCACAATCTACGACGACCGGGGCAACAAAATCCACGCCGTGGCCGACACCGTGCCGCTCGTGGTGGACATGGAGCGAGGGATACTGAGCGGCTCGGAGACTAACATGAGGTTTCAGACCGTACAGGAAAGGATAAAAGCCCTACAGAGAGAAGCAAAGAAATACATCGTAGATCTGGACGGCAACGTGGAAGTGACCGACTCGACAGGCTTCTTCGCCCTGCTCGACACGCTCGCCGCAGACGTGGTGAAAGCCGTCAAGGCCAACGCCGACAACCAGATACCGGCCTACTTGCTGTACAGCAGCTACCAGAAACTGAGCTTCGACCAGCTCACGGAGTGCATGGACAGCACCAAGGCATACTCGCGCAACCTGCTTATGCAGCCCGTATGGGATTACTACGAGGGGCTGAAGAAACGACAGCCGGGCCTGCAGATGGCCGACTTTGAGTGCGAAGATGCCGACGGCAAGCCCCGGCGGCTGAGCGACTTCACGGGCAAGGGCTACGTGCTGCTCGACTTCTGGTCGCTCAGCAGCCACGCCAGCCGCAACGGATTCCCCGAGATAAAGCAACTTAACAAGCGCTTCGGCGACAAGGGGCTTACGGTAGTGAGCGTGGCCCTGTTCAACGTTCCACGCGAAGTGAAGGAATACACCATTCGGCGCGACCTTGACCACTGGCCCCACCTTACCGCGCATGAAGGTTTCGACAGCGAGGCTGCGCGTGCATACGGCATACGCACGGCCACAGAAACGGTCATAATAGCCCCCGATGGCAAGATTGTGGCCAGCGGGCTGCTTGAAGAAAAGCTAACCAAAAAGATTGAAGAGTTGATGGAAGGGCTGCGGCAGAAAGAGAAAAAGGATTGAATATTGATTTTGATTAGTATAAACAGACAAAACTGTCGGCGGCATGCTGGCGCGCGAGCGTAGGCATGCCGCTTTTTCGCACCATGCGCCGCCACCACCAATGATGCCTTACACCACGGCCGCCATAGACCGGACAGGCAGCGCAGGAACACCATCCGCGCATTCAAAAATGTAAAAACAAATCGCAGGAAGCCATGGGCCTGTCAACCATCTGGCATTCAGAAACTTACAAAAGCCGCCGCAACAGGCTGCAAAACATGGCGTTTCAAGACTCAAAACGAGCCGTTTCATGCGACAAAACCCACCGTTTTGCAGCACCAAACGGCCCGCACAACCGCACAGGAATGATTTTGTAAAACAAATATCAGTCCATGCCCAGCACTTCAGGAAGCAACAACTGCAGGCCGAGCATACGCCCGGCATCGTTGAAAACGATGAGTAACGCCAGGCGGGCACGCTCGAAGCGGAGCATGGACACATACGACCTATGGCTGGCTACAATCTTCACCTCCCACGGGCCGCGCCCCTTGTACTGCCCGGCCATGTACTCTGCCTTCGACATTACGCCAACCAGTGCATCGCGGCTAACCAAAGGCATCACCTCGTCGGCCATGTTGGCATACAGGCTGTCGGCCTGGTTTGCTTTCAAGAAGCCAAAGATGCGCTCGGCGCGAGCTATGTTTGGGTCGGCCTCCTGTGCGGCCAGGCCGATGGCGGTGGCCAGTGCAAACACTAAAAACATCAAAGTTCTCTTCATAAGCACGTAATTATAATTGCCACACAAAGTTACAAAAAAACATCCATAACGCCAACTATCCGCCGACTTTAGCACTGCTGGATGCATAAATCTGCACACGCCTAGAAAATAATGGCTGCCGACAGGCGTTAAATCCTGCGGAATGATTATCTTTGCATAACAAAACCGACCGATATGCACGAAAGCGACAGCATTGTAATAATACCTACCTACAACGAGAAGGAGAACATAGAGAAGATTATCAGGGCCGTGGCCGGCCTGGAGAAGTGCTTCCACATACTTGTCATCGACGACGGCTCGCCCGACGGCACTGCCGCCATCGTTCACAGGCTGATGGCGGCCGAGTTTGCCGACCGCCTGTTCATCATAGAGCGCGAGGGCAAGCTGGGCCTCGGCACGGCATACATAGCGGGGTTCAAGTGGGCACTGGCGCACGCTTATGAATATGTGTTCGAGATGGACGCCGACTTCAGCCACGACCCCGCCGACCTGCCACGGCTCTACGCCGCCTGCCACGACGAAGGCTACGACGTGGCCATCGGCTCGCGCTACGTGTCGGGGGTGAACGTTGTAAACTGGCCGATTGGGCGCGTGCTGATGAGCTATTTCGCGTCGAAATACGTAAGGCTGGTTACTGGCTTCAAGGTCAACGACACCACGGCTGGCTTCAAGTGCTACAAAAGGCGCGTGCTCGAGACCATCGAGCTGGACAAGATTCGCTTCAAGGGCTACGCTTTCCAGATAGAGATGAAGTTCACGGCATACAAGATAGGCTTCAAGATCAAGGAGGTGCCGGTGGTGTTCGTCAACCGCAGGGAAGGCACATCGAAGATGAGCGGCGGCATATTCAGCGAGGCGTTCTTCGGGGTAATGCGCCTGCGGTGGGACGGCTGGACGCGCAAGTATCCCGCCATCAAGCCCTGAGCTGAAGGACCTTGGCGGCACAAAGGGCAAAAACGAGACCCCGGCACCATCATCGGGTGATGGTGCCGGGGCGTTTTTTGCGTGTCAGCCAGGTTGGGCCCTCACTGGTTGGGGTTCTCCACAAAGCCCTGGTAGCGGGGTTCGAGCGAGCTCATCACAGAGTCGTAGCTCTGGTGCATTATGGCCTGCACGTTGCGCGGCCCCTTGTCTACGGGATAGATGGGCTGGTGGATGGTGAGCGTAAGCGGATGCCAGCTTACCCAGTGCCAGTCGCGGGTGCGGGGCATGATGTCGAACGAGCCGTTGATGGTAAGCGGCACAACGGGCAGCTGCAGCTCGTCGGCAAGGGTGAACGCCCCCTTCTTGAAAACGCCCATGTGACCCGTGAACGAGCGCGACCCCTCGGGGAACACCACGACGCTCATTCCGCTCTGAAGCGTGCGGCGCGCCCCCTCGTAAGTCTCCTTCATCTTAGCCGGGCTGCGCCTGTCTACAAATATGTGGTGGGCAGCCTTGCAGGCAAAGCCCACGAAAGGAATCTTCATTATGCCGCGCTTCATCATCCACTTGAAGTTGCGCCCGAGGTAGCCGTAGACGAGGAATATGTCGAAAGCTCCCTGGTGGTTGGCCACAAATACGTATGACTGGCCCGGCTCCATGTTCTCGCGCCCCTCTACCTTGACGGGGATGAGGAACAGGCTGACCACAATGCGCGACCACCATCGGCCGGGATAGTATCCCCAAAAGTGGCCGTTGCCCAAGGTGCAGCCTACGGTGGTGACCAAGGCGGTCAGTATTGTGGCGACAAGTGCCAGCGGCACGGCCACGCATAACTGGTAAACACGGTAAAGATACTTGAATAATATGCTCATAGCTTGTTGTTTTTATGTAAGTTACGATTATTTTCGTTGAATGCCCGGCCTGCCTCATGCAACCTTGCGGCGTAGGGTGACTACCACCACCTCGCCCGGCACACCGAAACGGAACGGCAGGAAGCCTCCCAGACCTGTGCTTACGTTGATGGCGCGGTCGCCTTCATAATACATACCGCCCCACTCTCTGTACTTGAACGCTATGGGCGACCAGCCGCAGACCACGAACTGCATGGCATGGGTGTGGCCGCTCAAGGTGAGCTGGGCGCGGCTCTGGGGCAGAATATTGCGCCTCCAGCACGAAGGGTCGTGCTGGAGCATGAGCACGAAAGCGCCCGGCGCAGTGCCGCGGAGAGTCTTGGCAATGTCTCCTCTGGCAGGCGAGCGCTTGCTGGTGCCGTCGTTCTCCATGCCCGCGACCACAATCGAGTCGGCCCCGCGGCGCACAACGCGGTGCTCGTTGCGCAGCAATGTCCACCCCATCTGCCGCTGGAGGCTCACCATCTCGCGGCAGTTAGGCTCGCGCATCGGGTCATCGGGGTGCAGGTAGTCGGCATAGTCGTGGTTGCCAAGCACCGAGAACACACCGTCGGGGGCTTGGAGCGAGGACAGCACCCGCCGATGCTGGCGCACCTCGGAGGGCCTCATGTTCTGCAGGTCGCCAGTGAATACTATCATGTCGGGCCGCAGCGAGTTGATTGAGTCGATGGCTGCAGCAAGCAGATAGTCGCGGTCAGACGAGTAAGTGCCCACGTGAGCGTCGGAGAACTGCACGATACGGTAGCCGTCGAAAGCCTCCGGCAAGTCGGCAGAAGCATAGTCTACGTGCCTGACCACAATCTTGTTGAACCCTATTGTAGAACCATATATAATCACATACCAGTGGATGGCCACCATTGCAAGCCCCACGTGGTTGCCGTAATTGCGCCTCGTGCCAAACAGCTTCTTCACCCCCAGGCCAACGACAGAGCACAAGGCAAACACGAAGTTAGGCACAACGAGCATTCCCAGCAGGAAAAGGTAAAAGTTGAGAACAGTGGTATCGGCCGGGGCAAAGTCGCGATGCATTGCGAGGATGACCGTATACACGGCCATGCAAAAGCCCGGAAGCCACCACAACACCCTCACCCACACACGGCCAAACCGCTTGCGGCGCAGATAGCGCATGTCTACATAGAGACATGGAAAGACTATCATCAACAACAAATATACAAATATCCTTGCAATCATCAGCTAACATTTGAAGTCAAAAACCTTCGAATCACCCTGACAGGCACTCCTCGCCGGCGCGAATAGTCGCGCAGCTGGTCATCGCCAATTACCCCCACGGAAAAGTAACGGGCTGCCGGGTGGGCAAGCATCAGGCCACTGACACTGGCATGAGGCTTCATCGCGCCGCTCTCGGTCAGCCTTATCCCTATCTCGCCAAAGCCCAATATGTCTGACAAGATGAAGTTTATGCTTGCGTCTGGTAACGACGGATAGCCAACAGCCGGGCGTATGCCGCAAAACCGCTCGGCATGAAGTTCCTCGACAGACAGCCGCTCCTCCGGGGCATACCCCCAATAGTGGCGGCGCACCTGCTCATGCATCATCTCCGCCGCAGCCTCTGCAAGCCTGTCAGCGAGCAACTGCACCATCATCCGCAGGTAGTCGTCAGCCTCGAAGTCGGTCTCCATCTTTGCATCAACAGCCGTAGCGAAGACACCCATACGGTCTGCCTTCCCTTGGGATATCGGCCTTATGAAATCGGCAAGGCAATAACATGAGCCACTGCCAGCCTCCGGCCTTTGCTGCCGGAGCATTGGTATGCGGGTGCCTTCGAATAGGATGTCGTCGCCATCAGAGACAGCATCGCCCAGCGCAAAGAGCGCGGATACTGCATAATGGCCATCAAGCGAGCCAAGCATTTCCATGGCCTCGCGTTTCAGCCTGGCCTGTTCGGCAGCGTCTTTCACCTGCCATGCGAAATGGAAGTAAGCCCAATTGATGTAAGGCACCAGCTCGCCGATGCCATAAGTCAGTCTTTTCCGGAACATCACTTTTACCTGAATTCAACAGCCTGGCCTATATATCCGACATCCACCCTGCCGCAGTCATACACCAGATGGCCATTGCACAGCGTGCGTTCCACCCGCCATTGGTATTCATGCCCCTCCATTGGGCTCCACCCGCACTTGCTCTCGATGTTGTCGGAACGAACCTTCCACGGGCTACCCGGCCTAACTATGACGATGTCGGCCTTGTAACCAGGGCGCAGGAAGCCACGCTTCCTCACTCCGAAAAGGCGCGCCGGATTGTGGCACATCAGCTCTACCAGGCGCTCAATGGAAACCACTCCCTCATCGACAAGCTCAAGCATGGTGGGCAGCGAGAACTGTATCATCGGCATACCTGAAGCCGCACGAACGCAGCCTCCTTGCTTCTGAGACAAGAGATGGGGCGCATGGTCTGTCGCAACCACAGCTATACGACCGTCTGCGAGGGCTCGGCGGAGTGCGTCACGGTCTGACTTCATTTTTATTGCCGGGTTTACCTTTATCCGTGTGCCGTATGTAGCATAGTCGTCAGACGAAAAGTAAAGATGTCCGACAACGGCCTCGGCCGTTATGTCCGGGTCGCTACCAAACAATTCAAGCTCACGCTCCGTAGAGACATGGGCTACGTGCAACCGCGCGCCGTGCTTCCTGGCCAAGCCGACTGCCAGCCGTGCAGACTCGTAGCAAGCCTCCGCGCTGCGTATTATAGGATGGAAAGCCACGTCCGGGTCATCGCCTTGCTGGGCGCAGATCGCTTTAACGTTGCGGTTTATCATGGCAGTGTCCTCGCAATGAGCCATCAACGGTAGCCTGGAAGTGGCAAAGATGTGCTCAAGCACGTCGTGCCTGTCTACGAGCATATTGCCTGTAGACGACCCCATGAAGAGCTTGATGCCTGGTATCCGGTGGGAGTCGAGCATTGGGAACAGCCCGGAGTTGTCGTTGGTGGCACCGAAGAAAAACGAGTAATTGACATGGCTCTCGCGGGCGGCACGTGCAAACTTGTCTTCAAGAGCGTCGATTGTGGTGGTCTGCGGCACCGTGTTCGGCATGTCGAAATAAGTGGTGACGCCGCCAGCCGCAGCCGCCCGGCTCTCGCTTTCGATGCAAGCCTTGTCGGTAAGGCCCGGCTCACGGAAATGTACATGGTCGTCAATCACGCCAGGAAGAACGTAACAGCCCGCAGCGTCGATGACCTTGTCGAACGACGCTCCGGGCCTTGTGCCACAGGGAGTGATGCTTTCTATGTATTCACCTTCGATGGAGAGCGAACCTCGGGTGACACACCCATCGCTTACCATCATGGCATTCTCTATCAAGATTCTCATCGCATTGTCATGGTTGAGGTTCCGAGTTATAGTCCACCATCGACGTGTCTTGCCCGGCGGCCATCCTGCCCAATGAGTCGGCTGCCTGGGCTGTGCCGGCGGCAGAGTCGCCAGCCGGGATGTCAAACCCCTGCATCCTTGCTTCGTTCTCACTGGCCGTGCGGTAGTAGCTGCTGACGTAAGGGTTGTTCTTGAACTTGTCGGTGGCCATGCTCATTATGTGTTCTATCTGTGGTGTGAGTATCGGGTAACGATAGGCACTCGTTATCATCATGAACACCCCCGGGCCAAGCACATTGTCAAAGTTGTCGGATATGAAGTTCGTGACAAGGCTGTCTTCCTTGCCGGAAATCACGGCAGCCTCTGCCGAAAGCTGTTCGTTTATTATCGCCTCGTCAATGCCGTCGAGCAACATCTGGCTCTGCTTGTGCGACAACTCGCCCATCTGGTTGGCCAGCTGCTTGTGCTTGTCAAGGAATTCGTAAAGGCGGTCGTTCATGGGGGTGCCGCTGACACTTTGCCCCGCATTGTCTATCTTTATGCGTATATCGCCTTCCTCGAGCACAACTGGCAACAGGCTTTCGTTGTCCATGAACAGCGTAGCCATGCGCACAGTATCGAGTACGCCGCTGAAATGGAACTCACCATGGAGCACAGCGCACGAGTCGAGGCTCTTGAGTTCGTTGTCGGCCACGGTCCTCAGGTACAATTTGCTGCCGTCGAGCGATGACACCGACGATGACCCTTCGACATTGTACGAATTGGCACACGAAGAGGCTACCAAGGCCACGGCCACCAAAGCGCATAAAGCATTGTTCATAGGCGATATAGATTTCATCTTTACTTTTATGCGACAAAAGTACGATGTTATCGTGATGTGAGGAAAAAAATTCATGCAATTTAAAATAAAACCGAAGTGATTTAGAGTTTTTTTGCCTCCTTTTCCATTTCGCGGCCTATCCTGTGTGTGGAATACAACTGCAGGACAGCGGCCACGAGCAGGGCCACCACCCAGTTATTGTGTACGTACGTAACATACAAGTCCCAGCGGAGCCCGATGAAGTTGTTGTCGTTAGCAAACATGAGCAGGGCGGCGAGCAAGAAACACATATCGCTGGCCACCATTATGCGCCGCAAGCGGCGTATGGTGATGCTGCTGCCGTCGTAGCCTTGCTTCAGCTGCATGAGCACGAAAGCCAGTGCGCCTACGGCAAACACGTATGGCGCCCAGCCTTGCGCCAGCACGTTGGCGGCGCTGCCTACAACCATTAGCACGGCTCCCAAGAGGAATATCATGTTCTCAGTATTATTCAACTGTCTCATTGCGTAATGTCTGTTGGTTTGTTTCATCATCGCTGAGCACGAAGATGTCTTCATCGTCCATCTTCATGAAATAACGCTCGCGCGCTATCTTCTCGATGGCTTTTGGGTCTGTGTCGAGGCGGCGTAGCTGGGCCTTGTCGCGCTCGTACTGCTGCCGGTATGCCTTTATCTCTGCCTGCAGGCCGTCAATGGTGCGGCTGTTCCGTATGTGGCTCCACACGCTGTTCTCATCGAGGAACCCGACAATGGCCACCCCGAGAATCAGTACGACCACATACTTCAAGGCTGAAGATGCGCGCACAAACCTTAATATCTTGCCTAAACGACTCATAATGCTCAGTTTGTTATAATCATGACGAAGCGCATGGCTATTTTCATGCCTGCGCCTGTTTGATGCAAAGGTAAGAAGAAAACTCCACATTACGTCAACCCTTGCGTCATGTTTTTATATTTTTAAATGAAAGATGCCCAAACCTGCGACTGCAGCACAGGAATAACCGGCGGCAATGGCATACTGCACGACAAGCCGCAGGCAACAGGTTGCCGACATGGTGTACCCATATTTTGTAAACATTTTGCCTCGCCAACGAGGCTGCAAGTACAAAAACGCAATCAATTGGCTGTCAATGGGTTAGCGACACAACGGGCTTTTGCCGCCAAGACAGCCCGAACCGAGCGGCAAAACAGGCCTCCTGGCCATGCGGAACAGGCCGTTTCATGCCTCGATACGGCACCGGTTGCTTAAACAAATGACATTTGTAAAATAATATCACCGGCTAAGCACCGGCCGAACTCAGTCTGTGTAACCGTTAAAGGCCCGCCACGCCTTGGCCCAAAGCGAAAAATACAGCCCCCACAGCGTCTCGCCTGGGAAACGCGCCAGGAAGTGCATCTTATAGCGAAGCTTCGTGGCATAGAAGCGCAACGACTTGCCGTGGCTGCGGTCTATGCCGCTATGGCAGCCAAAGTTGCCAGCCTTGAGCACCTCGCCAAGCACGAAACGCCCGCAACCGGCCGTGGGTGGCACTATCATCCATTCGGCAGGCATGGCGAAAACATGGCCCAGCACAAACATCAATGCACGGGCAAACTTATAAAGACCGAGCCTGCGGATGGCAACAACAGCCTCGGCCCGCTCGCCGGCCGGGGCGTCACTGAACGCCTTCAGCACATAATAATAGTCAAGGCACTGCCTGAGACCTATGCCTTCTGCAAACAAGTGGCGGTAGATATGCAGCAGCATATACACCACGTTGAAGCGCGTTGTAGGCACAGGCACACCACCTACCCCGCCGGGCAAGCTGACAACATGGGCAAACTGCCCGGCAGCCTCTGCCTCAAACCAACGCTGCAGGCGGCGGTCATAAAACGGGTTGCACATCCATGACGGCATGAAGTGAAGCTCAACGGGAACTTCAGGGAACACTGGGTAGTCGGCATGATGGTAGTAAGCGCCTACAGCGGGGAAACGACGGCGCACGTAGCACATGAGCCTACGGTGGCCTCCAGGCACCCAAACGTCGATGTCGCCACTTTGGCGGCGCGCAGGATTTGGATAATACATGGCTGCGCCCTGCCCCTTAAGCACACAAGCCTGCAGGCCATCAGCCTCAAGCCGGGCTACAAGCTCTACGCACTTGCCGTTCAAGTCCTTGTTGCGGTTTTCTATCTCTATGGTGTTCATGGCCCAGCGCATGGTCAGCGTGAGAGTCGGGCGCAAGCTGTCATCCATACGCTCAATGCCTGTGGCGCAAATGCCAAGCATGGCTTGAGCTGCAGCCATCTCGTAAACGCCTTTCCACTCAACAGGCTTCATCTTCGAGGGCGGCAAGTCGCTTGCGCCAATCGAGTACCTCACCAGGCTGAGGAAATAGTCTTGTATCTTGTTGTCCATATAACTTAAACGCTGCAAACTTACACATTTTTTCCGACATTCGCCTCCCAAGAGCATGAATATAAGCACATTTTGAATCAAAATCTCGCCTGCACCGCTCACGCATACGAGCCGCTAAGCACAAAAATCCCGCCCCAAAAGGCTTGTATGTCAAGAAAAATAAGTAAGTTTGCAGTGTCATATCATCACCACATATTAATATAATGGAAGAATACATCGTCTCTGCACGTAAGTACAGGCCGACCTCGTTTGACACCGTCGTTGGCCAAACGGCACTTACCACAACGCTCAAGAACGCGGTGAAGAGCGGCAAACTGGCCCATGCCTACCTCTTCTGCGGTCCGCGAGGCGTAGGCAAGACCACTTGCGCGCGCATATTTGCCAAGGCCATCAATTGCCAGAACCCTACCGGCGAGGGCGAGGCCTGCAACCAATGCGAAAGCTGCCAGGCATTCAACGAGCAGCGGTCATACAACATCTTCGAGCTCGACGCAGCCAGCAACAACTCCGTGGAGCACATAAAGACACTGATGGAACAGACACGAATCCCACCGCAAGTGGGCCGCTACAAGGTTTTCATCATCGATGAGGTGCACATGCTCTCCACGGCAGCGTTCAACGCATTCCTCAAGACGCTCGAAGAACCGCCCGCCCACGTCATCTTCATCCTGGCAACAACCGAAAAGCACAAGATACTGCCAACCATACTGTCGCGATGCCAAATCTACGATTTCGAGCGGATGACCGTAAGGGAGACCATAGAACACCTCAAACGGGTGGCTGACAAAGAAGGCATCAGCTACGAGGAGGCCGCACTCGCCGTCATAGCAGAAAAAGCCGACGGCGGAATGCGCGACGCCCTGTCCATCTTTGACCAGGCAGCCAGCTTCTGCCAAGGCGACATCACATACCAAAAAGTAATCGACGACCTCAATGTCCTTGACTCGGAGAACTATTTCCGCATCGTAGACTTGAGCATCGAGAACAAGGTCAGCGAGGTGATGGTGCTTCTCAATGACATAATAAACAAAGGGTTCGACGGCGGACTGCTCGTAGGCGGGCTGGCAAAGCACATTCGCAACGTGCTCATGGCAAAGGACCAGGCCACCCTGCCACTGCTCGAAGTGAGCGAAGAGCAACGCCGCCGCTACGGCGAACAGGCAGCCCGCTGCCCCGCACAATTCCTTTACCGCGCCCTCAAGATAGCCAACAGGTGCGACTTGGACTACAGGCAGAGCAACAACAAGCGCTTGCTGGTAGAGCTGACGCTCATCGAAATAGCCCAAATCACGCAACCCGACGAACCGTCGGTCGCGGGGCGTCGCCCCAGACGCCTGAAAATCCTGTTCAAGACCATCGCACGGACACTCCGGCCAGCGACAGAGGCCCCGCAGGTAGCCTCGGCCGGACAAGTCCGCAGCGCACAGACTGCCACACAGGCACAGTCTGCACGAAATGCGGGCCAGAACCCGCCACAAGCCACCGAAACGCAACCGGCAGCGGCCTCACGGCCAGGCGAGCCTGCCGAAAGGGCTGCTACACAACCCTCAGCGGCCTATCGCCAAGCCAGCCGGCCCGTGCTCAAGACTAACGGCGGCGCACTCGGATTCTCATGGAACAACCTGAGGGAAGCCGCAAAGCCAAGGAAAATGCAGGTAATACCGGGAACTCTCGATGCCACCGACCCCAACGCAACTCCACGTGAGGAGCAAAATGCGTTCTCGCAAAACGACCTTGAGTTCCAATGGATGTCGATGTGCAACCGTATGCCGCAAAAACTTAGCGGCATAGCGGCGCGCATGAAGAACATGACACCGACCATAACCGATTTCCCGACGGTCGAAGTAACCGTGGAAAACCAGATAATGCTAGACCAGATGCAGGCCATAAAGGGCAGCATACAGAACACCCTGAAGCTCTACCTGCACAACAACAGAATAACGCTCACAATGAGATTGGCCGAACACCACGAACAAGCAAAGGTGCTCAGCCGCCGCGAACAGTTTGAAGAGATGAGCAAGCAGAACCCTGCCATAAACAAACTGCGCGGCCTGCTCGACCTCGAGCTGGCGTGACTTGCACACCACGCGCAAGCGGTAAAGCCGCTGTTGCCGTTTGGGCGGCGGCATTTTGCCATCAAGAGAAGCGCTCCCTACCGCCTGCCACAGGCAGGCAAGCCCCACGCAACCGCCCGAACGGCACACCGGCAGCAAAAGGATGATGCCGCACCGTCATATCAACGGCATACCCATCGCGGCACATTCACGCCTCATAGCCTCGGGCCAGATGCTGGCCTGAATCTCGCCTATGTGGCCTTTGTGGAGCATCACCATGCACAGGCGGCTCTGGCCTATGCCCCCGCCGATGCTCAGCGGCAGCTCGCCGGCCAGCAACTTGCGGTGGAAATAGAGTTCCTTGCGTTCCTCCTTGCCTGCAATGGCGAGCTGGCGCAGCAAAGCTTCGCGGTCAACACGTATTCCCATTGACGACAACTCGAAAGAGCGCTCCAGCACAGGATACCAAATAAGGATGTCTCCATTAAGCCCTGCACGGCCGTCTTCGGCCACGGTCGACCAGTCGTCGTAATCGGGCGCACGACCGTCGTGAGGCTTGCCGTCGGCCAGTTGGCCACCAATGCCAATGACAAACACGGCGCCAAGCTCACGGCAGATGGCATCCTCGCGTTCGCGCGGCGTCATGCCGGGGTACATTTGCAACAGCTCCTCACTATGCACAAACGTAATCCGCTCCGGCAGGAAAGGTCTCAGCTGGGGATACGTCTCGCAAGCAAGATACTCAGTGCGACGTATAGCGGCATAAATGCGCTCAACAACCCCCTTGAGGTAAGCCACAGTGCGTTGCCCGCCAGTGATGACAGCCTCCCAGTCCCACTGGTCTACGTATAGCGAATGGAGGTTGTCAAGCTCTTCATCGGCGCGGATGGCGTTCATGTCGGTATAAATTCCGTAGCCAGGCTCAATGCCGTATTCGGCCAGCGAAAGCCTCTTCCACTTTGCAAGCGAATGCACCACCTCGGCCCGGGCGTCACCCATGTCGTGTATTGGGAACGTAACTGCCCTCTCCACCCCGTTAAGGTCATCGTTAATGCCAAGCCCCTGCAACACGAAAAGCGGCGCCGTAACACGCCGCAGGCGCAACTCCGTCGATAAGTTTTGCTGGAAAAAGTCCTTGATCAATTTTATACCCTGCTCAGTCTGCCTCGTGTCAAGCAGTGCTTTGTAGCCTTGCGGCTTTATCAGTTTGCCCATATCATGATGTTTGGTTCATTTACTTGTTGCCTTGCAGCAGCTGTTGCCAACACTACGGATAGCCGCAGGCATATGCGTCAACTGCCAAAAGACGATGCAAAGATAATCTTTTTATGCTAAAATGCAAGGAAAACAAACATAAATTTTACATAACGCAAGAAAATTTAGGCTATCAATGGCAATATGTAACAGACAAAAGACTTAAAAAAGCCAAAACTGTACCGGCAGCAAGGCTCAAAAGATGCAGGCACAAAAGCCAGCCGCGACGTGTAACGACAATGAAACTCGGTCATAACGCTTGCTTAACATTGGTTTCATACCTTTGCTGCGCAAAACAAACATACACAAATATTGAGGAATCATGAAGAGAATTTTATCGTTAGTTTACTTGGCTATCGCCATTGCAGCAACAGCCTGGGGCCAGGGTGGGCAACACAACGCCAAGCGGCCAAAGCTCGTGGTTGGCATAATCGTAGACCAGATGCGCTGGGACTACCTGCACTACTACGACTACACTTTCGGCAACGGCGGTTTCCGCAGGCTGCTTGATGAAGGCTACAGTTGCGACAACACACAAATCACATATGTGCCAACGGTCACTGCGGTAGGCCACTCGTGCGTATACACAGGCTCAGTGCCGGCCATCACGGGCATAGCCGGCAACGATTTCTACAAAGACGGCAAGCGCACCTACTGCGCCGACGATGCCACGGTGCAGACAGTGGGCAGCACGACTAAGGCCGGGCTGATGTCGCCGCGCAACCTGAGGGTGACTACCATGTGCGACGCAGTGAAGATAGCCCAGGACTTCAAGGCCAAGACCATCGGCGTGTCACTCAAAGACCGCGGCGCAATAATGCCTGCCGGGCATACAGCAGATGCCGCGTACTGGTATGACAACGATGCCAAGGTGTTCATAACGAGCAGTTACTACATGGAAAAACTGCCAAAGTGGGTTGAAGACTTCAACAAGGCCAACCGCCAGGCTACCGACATCAGGTACACCCCCAAGGGAAACACACTCGTGGCCGACATGGCCATTGCCGCCCTCGAAGGCGAGAAGCTAGGCCAAGGCGAAACCACAGACTTCCTTGCAGTAAGTTTCTCCTCAACCGACTACATAGGCCATCGCTACGGCACCCGCGCCCCACAAACCGAAGAGGCTTACCGACAGCTTGACCAAGACTTGGCAAGACTGCTCAGCTCGCTCGACTCGGCCGTAGGCAAAGGCAACTACCTGCTTTTCCTCTCGGCTGACCACGCTGCCGCACACAACGCGGCACTCATGCAGGAACACGGCGTACCAGCAGGCGAATGGGACGAGCCGTCAGCCCTCAACGACATGAACGAATACTTGAAGAAGCTATACAACACGCAGGTTCCGCTAGTAAAAGACCTCATAGAATACAGGGTGTATCTCGACCATGAAGCCATAAAGGCCGCCGGAAAGGACGTAGGCGATGTGGAAGAAGCACTATGCGCCCACATATCGGGCGATGACCGCGTGGCATATGCCGTGCCGTTTGCCAAAGCTCAGACGCTGGCCATACCGCAAGCCATACGCGAACGCATAACTAACGGCTACAACCCCAAGCGCAGCGGCGACATACAGATAATACTGCAGCCAGGTTACTACGGATTCGACTCCGGCTCTTTCCACGAAGGCACTTCGCACGGAGTATGGTGCTCTTACGATACGCACATACCTCTATTGTTTTATGGATGGAACATCCCTAACGGGCGCACAGCCAAGGAGACACACGTGACAGACATTGCAGCCACCATCTGCTCCCTGCTCAACATACAAAGCCCGAACGGATGCATAGGTGAGCCGATTGAACTCAAATGAACATGACTGCTGAAGCAACAATCAAAGCTTTCAAAGTTAAAGAATGCCAACCTAAGACGCCTTCAAACCACTGGCAAGCGGCGCCATAGGCAAGGTCTAAAGCAAGACCGGTGGTGTAGCTGTTTCCAGCACACCACCGGTCTGCATATAATGATACATCAAAGACGCACGGCTATTACAAGACTTTCATCAACCGAACCGCCGGAAATACACGCCACGGAATGGCCGCATAATCAATAATCAACTACCTCCATGCGCATCTTGCCATCAAACGATATGACAGCATCGAGCAGATAGCAGCTGGCAGCATCGGGGATGCACAGTGTTGTGTTGAAGTGGAACCCGTCAGAGTCCACCCTGTCGTACTCAACATTGCCCAGCACGGCTTGGTCAAGAAAGCGCCTTGGCACGAGATGCGAAAACATTGACTTGCGGAAATCGCGCGAATAAAGGCGGTCGGCCCCGTGGAACACGCTGATGTGTATTATGTTGTCATAATAAACATTGTCAACCTCAACCCCATCGTCATTATACGTTTTCCTTATGACTTTATACTTCGTGGGGTTTATGGCGACATAACAATGGTAACGCTCGCCAGCATATACCACCACCGTATCTTTTTTTACAACCTCAGTGACCGACATCACCTTAGGTCTCTCATTAGCAAAGGCAAGGACTGAATTGGGGTCGGTGCTCTTGCGGAGCTTCACCACGTCGCCGGCCTGGTTCTCAAACCAAAAGATGTTGGCTGTCTGCTTGATTATAGGGTAACGCGAAGGCGGGTTGCCCATGACGAGAGTGTCATCCTCGACCCTGAATACAGAGGGCATACTGGTGCCATCTGGATAAAACACGGAATCGCCTGCAACCTTAAAAGCCACATTCTCAACTTCATCATCCACCCAAATGCCTTGCAATAGCCTCTCCGCCTCAGCTCCATCGTCAGTCACACGAGTCTCCTTGCGCACGCTGTCGCGACATGACGCAACGACTACGCATACGCACAATACCAACAAAGAAGCAACAATATGCCTTGACATCACGCCTATACTTTATTTGCCAATGCCATGGTACTCAAACCCCAACTCCTCAAGCTCGTCGGAATCGAATATGTTACGCCCGTCGATGACCAGCAGACGACGCATGGACTTCTTGATTACTTTCCAGGCAGGCAGGCGGAACTCTTTCCATTCCGTAAGCAGCAACAATGCGTCTGCATCAAGCGTGGCATCATACAAATCCTTGCAATAAGTAACGCTGTCGCCTACGATGCGCCTGCACTCCGACATAGCCACCGGGTCGTAGGCCCTTATGCGGCAGCCTGCCTCAACAAGTTTTCTGATCATCACGAGGGCTGTGCTCTCACGCATATCGTCAGTCTCGGGCTTGAAAGCCAAGCCCCACATTGCAATGGTCTTGCCAGCAAGGCCCTCGGCTCCAAATGCCTTTTGCAACTTGTCGAACAATATTGACTTCTGGCGCTCGTTGACCCGCTCTACAGCTTTCAGGACCTCCATGGAATAGCCACAGTCATCAGCGGTCTTTATCAAAGCCTTTACATCCTTGGGGAAACACGACCCGCCATAACCGCAGCCAGCATACAGGAACTTGCGGCCTATACGTGTATCCGCACCGATGCCCGCCCTGACCATGTTGACATCAGCGCCAACCAGTTCGCACAGGTTGGCAATGTCATTCATGAAGGAAATACGCGTGGCAAGCATGGAGTTGGCTGCATACTTGGTCATCTCGGCTGAGGGAATGTCCATGAATATCACACGGAAATTGTTGACCAAGAAAGGTTTATACAACTTGGTGAGCAGTTTCCTTGCCCTATCGCTCTCAACACCAACCACTACCCTGTCTGGCGACATGAAGTCTTTGATTGCATTGCCTTCTTTCAAAAACTCGGGATTGCTGGCCACGTCGAAGTCAACTTGCACGCCACGCTTGTCAAGCTCCGCCTGGATAGTGGCCCTGACTTTTTTAGCCGTTCCTACTGGCACCGTGCTCTTGGTCACAACAACCATGTACTTGTCCAAGTTCTCGCCGATGGTCTTTGCAACCTGAAGCACATAGTTCAAGTCGGCGCTTCCATCCTCGTCGGGCGGCGTGCCTACAGCCGAGAACACTATCTCCTGCTCGTTGAGCACAGAAGCAAGGTCGGTGGTAAACCTCAGTCGCCCCGCCTTGGCATTCTTCAGCACAAGCTCGTCCAACCCCGGCTCATATATTGGGATGTTGCCTTCTTGCAACGCTTTTATTTTCTCTTCATTGACATCCACACAAGTAACCATGGCTCCTGTGTCGGCAAAACACGCACCAGACACAAGGCCGACGTACCCGGTTCCTACAATAGCGATATTCATAAAGAAACATTAAACGTTATACATTCAGTCAAAATACTCAGCATCGGCAAACAAGGAAGCATTCAAATCCTTTTCGCTCAATTTCATGTCCTTGCTGGCTATCGGCCATTTTATGCCAAGCGCGGGGTCGTCAAAACGCACGCTCGCCTCATGCTGCGGTGCATATACATTGTCAACCTTATATGTGAAGATGGCTTCTTCGCTCAAGACGAGGAACCCATGGGCAAAGCCCCGGGGTATGAAAAACTGCCGCTTGTTGGCTTCGCTCAGCTCCACCATGACGTGCCTGCCGAATGTAGGGCTGCCCTTCCGCATATCCACGGCCACATCGAGCACCTTGCCCTTGATAACCCTAACAAGCTTGGCCTGCGAAAACTCACCTTTCTGGTAGTGAAGCCCGCGCAACACACCGAATGACGACTTTGACTCGTTGTCTTGAATGAAGCTTACATTGCCTATGTTCTTGGCAAAATCGTCGTTCTTCCACGCTTCGAAGAAATAGCCGCGGGAATCATTGAACACCCGAGGTTCCAAGATAAACACACCTTTTATTTCCGTTTCCTTGTATTCCATAGTCAGAAATAGTTGCGAAAAAATCACTGCAAATGTAGCAAATATATTTGAATCGGGAAATGCTTTTTTCCATTTTATGCCATTTTATCCTCTATTTCTCTTGCCTATATCACAAAAAACTCTTAATTTTGCATTTGTGATAGAATTAGGAAGACATATCGAGATATTGCTGCTTGACTATGAATGTGTCATAGTGCCAGGCCTGGGAGGCTTCATGGCTCATCATGTGGAAGCCCGCTTTGATGAGTCGGACAATATGTTCCTGCCTCCTTTGAGGACACTAGGGTTCAATCCGCAGCTGAAACTGAACGACTCACTCCTAGCGCAATCATACGTTGAAGCCTACGACTTGAGCTACCCCGAAGCAGTAAACAGGATAGAGGAAGAAGTAAACGAACTGAAACAGCACATACAAAACGAGGGAAGCTACAAGATTAATGACGTAGGCACAATATCACTAAACGGTGACGGTAACTACGAGTTTGAACCATGCGAAGCTGGCATCCTCACCCCATGGCTGTACGGACTGGGAGCTTTTGAGATGAAGAGGCTTGCAAACAGGCAAGCAACAACCACCCTTTCAGACTCAAAACACAAACATACAGCGCAAGAAGGAAGTGACGATTCTGCTACCATGGACATTGCATTGAGCGCGTGCAACATCGAGAAAGCTGCAATCGACGACGACAAGGTCGTCAAGATTAAGGTGGCATGGATTCGCAATGCCATAACAATAGCCGCCGCTTTCATTGCTTTCCTGGCAATAACGCCGCCAATAACAAACAGCTACAAAGGCGGCACGAACGTTGCATCTGTGTCACAACACCTACTGAATGCAAGCCAATTGGCAAGCAAAGCACAATATCCGGATGCCATGCCGACAGAAAAGTTGCCGACAAGCAAGGCTGTACCTACGCTTGATTCGATTAAAGTAAAAGAAGCAAAAGAATCAGGAACACCTGCAAAGAAAGATTCAATGACTCTGTCAGAGGAAAAGCAAACAGGCTACTGCATTGTCTTGGCAAGCTGCATCACGCTGAAAAATGCCAAAGCTTTTGTTGACGAGCTCCATGATAACGGATGGAATGATGCCTGCATCTATGTCAATAACGACATAGTTCGCGTGGTTTATGGCTTGTATGAGAAAGAATCCGACGCATACGACACATTGCGCAATATCAAAAACAACAAGTATTTCGAACAAGCTTGGGTTTATAAAAAACGATGAAAAGAGTCAGATGCCCTAAATGCGACAACTACGTAGCTTTCGATGAGACTAAGTATGAAAACGGCCAATCGCTCGTTTTCGAATGTCCGCAGTGCGGAAAGCAATTCACAATTCGTATCGGTGTGTCTAAGCTCCGTGCATTGCAGAAAGAGGAGAAAGTAGAAGAGAACCTCAAAGACAGCAATGTTGGGGCAATAATCGTCATCGAAAACGTATTCCACTACAAGCAAGTAATCCCCTTGCAAATTGGCGACAACGTCATCGGGCGCTACATGAAAGGCAGCAAAATCAACACCCCCATCGAAACAAACGACCCAAGCATTGACACAACCCATTGCATAATAAACGTCAGTTACGACAAAAACGGCAAATTGAAATACGTACTAAGGGATGGACCAAGCAACACCGGAACATTTGTACACAACGAGATTCTAGGGGACCGCGAGCGAAGGGTCATTGAAGACGGTACACTTTTCACAATCGGGGCAACAAGCATAATCCTCCGTGGCACTGAAACTGACAGCCATTAATGACAACTTTCATACCCATCAAGGCAACAATGGGCTAATGTCAAGCCCATAAAGCAACACTGGCCATTGCTTCAAGGCTTGACATTGACTTATAGCTCATCGGCATTTATGTAGCCTTTGGTGAACATATCGTAACCCAAGGCTTCCAATTCTTTCAGCGTCATGCTTTCAACACTTCGCTCTATGACCCGTATCAAGCGGTCACGCTTATAGCTGTCCGTCTCGCTAAGTCTCACTTCGTCATTCATAAATGGAGGATTGCCTTACCGTTCATCACTTTCTTTTACCAGCTTTGACAATTTTCTTATTGCCTTGTTTCTTATTTGGCGCACTCTTTCACGCTTCAAACCCATCTCTGCTGCCAGCTCAGCCATGGCCAAACGCTCACGGCCGATGCCGAACAGGCCTGAAATTACAGCACGCTCACGCTCGTCAAGGCGATTCAAAACCTCATCCAATGCCACACTTTGCTCCACTTCACCAAAGTGAGCATCGGCCTCAGGGGCATTGGGGTTTACCAAAAGGCTCAGTAAATTGACGTTTTCACGACCACCAAGAGGGGCGTCAACCGAGAGAGCATGGCTCCTGCGCCTTTCACCTGCAGTGGCTTCTGCGCGCGGAATCTTGTACAATGCGCCTTGCGTCTCCAGTGCTTGCTCCATCTGGCGGCGTATTATAGGCACAGCATATGACACAAAACGGCTTCGCGAGGCATCATACTTGGCGGCCGCTTTCATCAAGGCAATGTTGCCTTCACTAACCAAATCCTCTATCGCCACGCCCTGCCCTTGGTACTTGTTGGCCATAGATACCACGAAACGGAGGTTGGCTGTGACCAGCTTGTTTAGCGACTTAGCGTCTCCACAAGCTATTTTCGCAGCAAGTTCCTTTTCTTCTTCAACCGTAAGCACCTGCTCCTTGCATATCTCTACGATATACTTGTCAAGCGTTTTCCTTTCGTTATCTTGCATTGCTGTCAATTTAATTTCCTCCCCAAACGGTATATATCCTGCATGTCTACAAAACAGAAGCACCGCTTTGGGGCAGTAAAGTTATTAATTTATATGCCAATGAGAGGTGGCATTGGGCTAAAACCATCAGTTCTTTAAGCCTTTTTAAGCATTAGGACTGTTTCCTCAAGGCAGCCACAATCGCCTACGCCATTACAACTCATCACATTCCTTCAGCCAGATTGAAGCAGAAGCATCGCTGGCCATGCGCCAATCGCCCCTTGGGCTTAAGCTCACGCTGCCGACCTTCGGGCCGTCGGGGAGGCATGAACGCTTGAACTGCTGGCTGAAGAACCGCCTGAAGAACGTGCGCAACCATTGCTTTATTGTGCCATCGTCGTATTTCCCGGCCTCGGGATGAGCCCCGTTGAATGCCCGACACGCAAGCATATATATCTTAGAAGGACGGAAACCGTACCTAACGAAATAATAAAAAAAGAAGTCATGCAGCTCATATGGGCCAACCAAGTCTTCCGTCTTCTGCTTGATGTTGCCACTATCGTCAGCCGGTATCAGTTCCGGACTTATCGGAGTGTCTATTATGTCGAGCAATGTGGCACGCGACTTTTCATCTACATCGGTCATTGCAACGTAGCGAACGAGATGGCGTATGAGCGTTTTTGGCACGCCTGCATTTACACCATACATTGATATATGGTCGCCGTTATACGTTGCCCAACCCAAGGCAAGCTCACTGAGGTCGCCCGTTCCGACCACAAACCCGCCAAGCTCGTTAGACAAATCCATCAGTATCTGCGTCCTTTCGCGCGCCTGGCTGTTCTCGTATGTCACGTCATGCACGTCAATGTCATGACCTATGTCGTGAAAATGGCGTTCCACGCTGGCAGCAATGCTAATCTCGCGCTGTGTCACCCCCAACGACTGCATGAGGCTTACCGCATTAGAGTGCGTCCTGTCTGTTGTGCCAAAACCAGGCATCGTAACCCCTATTATCCCCCTGCGGTCAAGCTTCAACTTGTCAAAAGCACGCACACAAACCAGCAATGCCAGCGTTGAATCAAGTCCGCCACTTATGCCCACCACAACATTGCGACTCTTTGTGTGAGCCAGACGCTGCACAAGCCCCAATGTCTGGATATTGAGTATCTCCTCGCACGAATCCGCCATGTCATCTCCCTTGGGAATGAAAGGCAGGGGATTGACATCGCGCAAAAACACGAAGTCGCGCGATTCCACCGGCTTTGCCTGCACTACCGAGGCCGAGGCAGAACGCGATGCGTTGACAAACGTAGTATTAGCTCTCCGCTCAGAGCGCAGGCGGTCTACATCGACCTGCGTGACTAGCAGCTGTGGTTCCAGCGAGAAGCGGTTGCCCTCACACAACAGCCGCCCGTTCTCATAAACCATGGCATTGCCGCCATATACTACATCCTGGGTGCTCTCGCCAAAGCCGCAACCTGCATAAACATATCCGCACATGGTGCGCGCGCTCTGCTGGGCGAGCAGCGACTTCAAATAAGCATGCTTGCCTATAAGCTCGTTGCTGGCCGACAGGTTGAACACCACGTCGGCCCCGGCCAGGGCGAGATTGTCGCTCGGAGGCACAGGAGACCATACGTCCTCGCATACCTCAATGCCAAAGCGCATCCCGTCGCCAGTTGCAAACACCTTTGGCTCTGGCGACACCACTATTGTGTTGCCTGCCAGACATATCTCTGTTGGGCGCAGGTCGCGGGCCGAGGCAAACCAGCGCTTTTCGTAAAACTCATTGTAGTTGGGCAAGTATGTCTTCGGGACGATGCCAAGCAGGCATCCTTTCTGGACCACGACGGCACAATTGAGCAACAAGCCGCCAGCGGCCACGGGCATGCCTACAATCGAGATGACATCTAACTTTCGCGTGAAATCAAGCAGTTGCAGCAAGGCCTCCTCTGCCTTGTCGACAAGAAGCTGCGAACCGAACAGGTCCTGGCATGAATAGCCTGTGAGACTCAACTCGGGGAAACACATTACCTCCACCCCCATGCCTTCGGCACGGGCCACCTGGCACTCGATGGCACGCAGGTTAAATTCCGTATCGGCCACACGCACCGACGGCACGGCCGCCGCAACTGTCACTAATCCGTATTTCATAAGCCAATCACTTTATTGTAACTTGCGTCGCCCCGTAACCATACTCTTGGAATGAGGCATCCTGGTACTGGCATTGCTTGTAGCGGTAACGCAATTCGTTGACCAAGGCATGGCGCAATACGCCTTCACCCTTGCCGTGTATGAACACTATCTTCTTGCCTTTCTGCTTTTCATATTGCTTCATCGTGTTTCGGAAAGCCTCTAGCTGGTAGTTAAGTATGTCGGCTGCCGACATACCAGAGGTCGTTTCGAGCAGCTCACTGGCGTGCAGGTCAACGACAACGGGGGTGTTCTTGTCATCTTTCGGCTGCGAAGGCTTGTGCGAAGGCTGCGCATCGGCAGCTGCCTTGCCCATCATTTCCTGCTTCAGTTTCTTTGCATCTACAACCAATGGCCTGGCTGGCTTGTCGTTCTCTATGATGGTATACACCAACGCCGGCTGCTCGAAAAAATCATTCTCCTGGAAAGTGTGGAGTTTGTAGAACTTCACACTGTCCACGCGAAACTGCACATCCACTGCCGGCTTCATAAGGAAAGGTTTCTCGCGCTTATAAGCCATCAGCTGCACGCACACACGCTCCATGGAGCCAAGGTCTTCGCGCCCGAACTCTTCGATGAAGAGCTTCGTGTTTGGCTCGGCTTCGCCTGTTGAGCGCAGATGCCAGCTCGCGCCATCGGCCACAAGATAGACATACCGCATATAATAATTGCTGTCGTTTACAAAATATGCTTCAAAGCGCGTCGAAGTAATGGCCTTCAAGTCCATAGGCACAAAAGCCAGGTATGCACTGAGCCTGTCGCCGCCTTTGCGCTCCTCCACGGGAGGCTTGAACGTTATGGGGCGGTCTGCCGGGTCGTAATCCTGGTCTTCGCCGGCAGCGGCCTCAGCCTCAGCCTGCTTCATCTTGTTCTCCACCACACGGCGCGTGCTGTAGTCATCGTTGTCGACCACAACCACGTCGCTTATGCTGGTAGGAACCTGGAAGCCGTCCTCGTCCTCCACCAGCACGATGTCCTTTCCCTGGAAACCGGCGACACGCCCGCCGCCGACTTCGCTCAAGAAGCGCACCTTATCTCCTATCTTCATATATCTTGCATTATTTGTTTCAAGGTATCAACAATGAACTGTCACCATAGCTCAGGAACCTGAAGTCATGAGCCAGGGCGTAATCATATATTCTCCGCCAGTCACCATGCACGAATGCGCTCACAAGCAGCAACAGCGTGCTCTGCGGCTGATGGAAATTGGTGACGAGCATCTTCACGATCTTGTAGTCATAGCCGGGTGCTATCATTATCTGCGTGCTCGTATGCAACGAACTGAGGCCATGGCGGTCAAGGAAGCCTAGCAAACAGCGCAGGGCCTCGACAGGAGCCAGCGAGGCTACGGTGTCGTAAGGTTCCCATTGGCCAATATGCAGTTGCTCCTCGGTCAGCCCGGGATTACGCGACAGGCGCAGGCCCATGTAATAAAGGCTCTCCAGCGTGCGCACGCTCGTGGTGCCCACGGCTATGGCCTGCCCGTTGTGGGCTATCAGCCTCTCGATGGTGTGGCGATGCACGCAGATATACTCAGTGTGCATTTCGTGGCCGGCTATCTCGTCGCTCTTGACAGGCTTGAACGTTCCTGCGCCGACATGGAGCGTCAGCTCCTCGCGCTCTATGCCGCGCGCATCGATGGAAGCAAGCACGCGGTCGGTGAAGTGCAGCCCGGCGGTGGGAGCCGCCACACTGCCCTTGACCTTTGAGTAAACGGTCTGGTAAGTGGTCTTGTCGCTCTCCTCTGTCTTGCGGTTCAGGTAAGGGGGAATTGGCAGTTCGCCTATTGCATCGAGGATTTCGGCAAATGGAACGTCGGCGGCATCCCAACTGAAATCTATCCGTTGGCTTGTATGCTTCTCGCCCACACGCTCAACTGTAAGGCAGACGTCGCGCCCGCCGACGGAGAAAAGCCTGCTGAGCCTGCCGTCCTTCCATTTCTTCAAGTTGCCCACAAGGCAATACCATGAACACCGGCCGGTGGCCTGGAACATCTGCTCGTAATCGGCAGGGGCTGCCGGCTCAAGCAGGAACACCTCGATAAGCGCCCCCGTCTCCTTGCGGAAATGTATGCGGGCCTGGATGACCTTGGTGTTGTTGAACACCATCAATGCCCCTGACGGCAAGTGGGTGGGAAGGTTGCAGAAAGTGTCTTCGCCAATTTCCCCATGGTCATATACAAGCAGTTTGGAACTGTCACGCTCGGCAAGAGGGAACTTGGCAATGCGCCCATCGGGCAGCGGATAATCATAGTCTCTTATATGTATGTGTCTTGTTTCCATCGTCACTTTTCGTATTATTTCTCATCGGTTTTCAAAACGCGCCGTTTTGCGCTGTCAAACGGCCCGTCTTGCAGGGCGAAACGGCCCATCTCGGAATCCAAAACGGCCGGCCTCCAAACTGGCTATGCCAAGACGAGGCATCCGCGGAAGGCGCAATACATCAGCAAGAGCGTCAAAACCAGCAAAACGACGTTTACGTCGGTGTGCTGGTAGCCAGTGGATGTGTACTGCGATGATATGAACCCCTTGCCCACTTTCAAGCTCGCGCTTATGCGCCAATATGCCCAATAGACCACAGTGCCGACGATTCCGCCCCAAAGCAGGCCGCACAATATGTCGCCAGGGTAATGCACTCCAAGGTAAACGCGGGTCCAGCAATTCACCAGCGACCACGCCACCAAAGCCACGGTCAGCCCACGGCTGCGCACCAAGAGGCTGAAAAACACAGCTATGCTGAACGTATTGGCAGCATGGGCAGAAAAGAAGCCATACTTGCCGCCCCGGTATCCGTCTACGACATCGACAAGCATGCCTATCTCAGGGTCATGCGTGGGGCGCCACCGGCCTACAAGGGGCTTGACCAGCATGTCGTCAACCGTTCCGGCGAGCACGACGCAGGCTGCGGCACAACCGACAACGAGCAATATCTGGCGTACGTTTTCATTGTTTTTCAACACGAGGTAAAACAATGCCACATACAACGGCACCCATGTAGAAGCCGTGGTCAGCGCCATGGCCAGCCCGTCAAGGAAAAGCGAGTCGCTGCCGTTGAGAGAAAGCAGCAACTGCTTGTCAAACTGTATTATCGCCTCCAGGTCCATCGGCACTATATTATTTCAATCTTTGACGTCTCTATCCACCCTTCCTTACCGTCGGCCACGCGTATCTCCTTCCAGTCGCGCATGCTGCCATCGGTTATCTCCACCTTTGTTCCCTCATGCAGGATGAAAAGGTCAGTGCCACTCTTGGAGGGGGTGCTCTTTATCGGAACGGCTGACGATATTATTATGGCCCCGGTGCGGTTTACGAGTTCCTGCTGCTGCTGGTAGGCAAAAACGTTTGCCACAACAAAAACCAGGATGAACGCCAGCCCGCCGAAGAACCCCACCTTGCGCACCAAGATGCGGGCAGAGAACAGGTAAGCCAAGGCCAGCACTATGGCAAGCCCAAATGCCACGAGAGCAGTGTTGGCCCAGCCGTCAACGCTCATAATGTTGACAAGGGCATGATACCACGTCACGAAAAACATTTCTGACTCAGGGGTTATCTTGTCGATGGTCTTGCTGCGGGCCATCTGCAGGTTGAACCTTATGTCGCCGTCGCCGGGCGAGAGGAGCAAGGCACGCTCATAATTAAGCACGGCCCTGGTGATGTTGTCTGTACGGTAGTAGGCGTTGCCAAGGTTATAATACAACTCAGCGCTGACACCATCGCCAAGCAGTTCCTCGTAATCCTTGATTGCCTGCTGGTATTGCTGGCGCGCATACGCACTGTCGGCATTGGCCTTGGTTATGGCCCGGGAGGCCAAAGGCAGCCACAAAAGCAAGGCCAACAACACCGTCGCCTGCACACTGCCCCCCTTCTTACGTTTCTTCATCGTTTCCTCAATCCTCATTATCGCAGTCATCGCCGCCTCGAATGTCTTGCTCATGTTTCCTTTAACATCACCCGGGGCATAACGCTCAAATTCGCACTCATCCAACGCGCCGATGAACAGCGCGATAGTGTCATCGCCAACATTGCGCTCCGCCAGGCGCTGGCTGATGTTCTCGCGCGAGAGCTTCTCCACCGGGATGCTGAGCTTGTCGCCGACATAGCCCCAGATGGCGCGCAACACCTCGTCGTAGAACTGTGAAGCCTTGCCCTCGTTCATGAGGCGACTGGCTTTCTTGAGCCGCTTCGTTGCCACCTTGTTAGCTTTCTTGCCCCTTACGAGGTCTATGTTTGCATTGGCGATGGCACGATGGCGGAACACGACAAAGAGCGAAACGAAGATGGCAGCCAGCACACAGATTGCCACCCAGTAGCCCGCCGAGCCGAAGAAGAACTCGTCTATGTCGTGAACGCGTGCATCACCAGTCTTTATGTAGCGTATGTCCTTGTTAAGTTGCTCAACGTCTTCCTGGCCGGTGTAGTCACTGACAGCACTGCCACCCGTACCCTTGGCCACGTTCAATGTGAAAGCCTGGGTCTTCATTGTCTTGTAAGAGTTGCTGCCCGTGTCGTAATATACGAACTCAACAGGCGGAATCTCGTATGTCCCTTGGTGGCGCGGCACGGCAAGGAAGTCATAGACCATGTTCCCTTCAACGCCGTTGGCAGTCAGCTTGGTCTTGTCGGTCACCTTAGCATCATAGGTGTCAAAGTCCTTGGGGAACTTTACCACCGGTTTCTTGATAAGCTTCAAGTTGCCACGTCCGCTAACGATGACCCGCAGAGTCACCGGAGTATTGGCTTTTACGTCCGTCTTGTTAAGCTGCGCAGAAATGGTAAAGCTTCCCACTCCGCCCGAGAATCCTGCCGGGCGGGCCGGCAGCGGGTCTACCTGTATGGTCAGTCCGGGCGCCTTGATTTTTTTCTTCACTTCAACATAACCCGAACCGCCGTTGAAGAATGCCTCAAAGGGGTCTACGTCGCGGTTTTGCTGTATCACTATGCCATCGAAAGTAATGCTCGGTATCTCCAGTTTGCCAGTGATTTGGGGGAACATTACATACTGCCTGAGCGTCACTGTGCGGTAAGGACGCCCGTTGATGGTCTCAACCTTATAGCTCTTCTGCTGTGGCTGCTGCACCTCCTGCGTGTGGAAGCCCTTTAGGTCGGGCATCTTTCCGTCAAGCGAAGTCAGGTCTACCAGCGTATATACTTTGTATGAAAGCAAGACAGGCTCCTGCTCATGCACCCTCCGCTTGTTTGCGCTCACCCGTATGAACAGGTCGGAGCCGGTAATCTGTGACCCGGCTGACCGCATAGAGCCCCCGCCCTGCCCTGGCTGGCCCTGCGAGCCGGAACGTGAAGAACCGCTCACCTTAATGCGCAAAGCGTTTGACGCTACGGTTTTGCCGCCAACATTGATGTGGGCTGCAGGAATAGAGAATGTGCCATTCTTGTTTGCACAAATTATATATGTATACGTGATAGATGAAGTGGAGCTGGTATGCCCGTTTACCATCTGGAAACTCGACTGCGACGAAGTGCTCGGCCCCATCAAGACTTCAAGCTCATCGGGGATGTCACCCACGCGGAATCCGCTGACATTCTGCGTATTGATAGTGTAAGTGAGACGGAACTGCTCGCCAACGGCAACCTCTGCCGGCGCATCGGCAACCAGCTTTTGGGCCGCGACTGCAATCACAGCCATGCAAAATGCAAGTAATACGATAGCTCTTCTCATAACTGATTATCACCAATTTTTCTGCAACTTGCGCGAACGTGGCTGCTGCATGGCCTTCTTCATACGCTCCTGGGTGTCTTTCTCCTGTTGTATGGCGGCATTGAGCAGCTGTTCGGCATTGTCCTTGCTCATCTTGTTCTGGTCTTGTTTCTGCTGTTGCTGTTTCTGCTTGTTTTCTTTGTCCTTTTGGTTCTTGTCCTCGCCTTTTTCCTTGCTGTCCTTGTCCTGTTCTTTCTTCTGCTGCTGTTGCTTCTTCTGCTGACGCTTGCAAAGCTCCAAATTGTAGCGGGTGGTGTCATCCTTGGGGTTCAGACGCAGTGCATCCTTGTAAGCTTCAATCGCCTCTGCATACATCTTGTGCCCTTGGCACACAACGCCAATGTTATGATAAGCCTGTGCCTTGCGCAGCGGATTGGTTTCAGCCTTGACTGCATTTTCGTACGAACGTATTGCGGCAGAATCCTTCCGCTGGGCAAAGAGGGCATTACCTAGGTTAAACTCGGCCTGCGGATTGTGTGGATTCTTCTCAAGGGCCTTGCGGTAAGCCACCTCGGCCTGTGCGTGATTGCCGGCACGGAAATGGCGGTTGCCCTCACGGACATACTGGCGGTCAGACTGAGCCATGGCAACGGCCGAGCAAAGCAACATGAGCAGCACAGTAACGGCTGTCTTCTTGCGGCGCGAAAAAAGCGTGACGCGACGGAAAAGCGGACTCTTCCTATCGAGAAGGCACGTCTCCAAAATCAACAAAAGCAATGCTATGATGCCGAACGCCTGGAACTGCTCATCATAATCGCTGTAAATGGTGCTCGCCGTCTCCTTGCGGGCAAGCTTGTCAAGCTCTGAGTTGAGCTGTTCCTGGGCGTTGCTGTTGTTGTCAACATGGATATAAGCGCCGCCTCCGGCTTCGGCAACCTGCTTGCACATATCTTCATTCAAGGCAGACATGACCGTATTGCCTGTATTATCCTTTATGTAATCGCCCGTTCCCGGCACAGGTATCGGCGAGCCTTTGGGCGAACCCACACCCAGAACATACACACGCATACCTTTCTTGCGTGCAGCTTCGGCCGCTTCTACAGCCCCTCCCTCATGGTCTTCACCGTCTGTGATAACCACTATTGCCTTGCCTATGCCTTGCTGCTGTGTAAAGCTGTGCATGGCCATGTCTATTGCGCGTGCCATGTCAGTACCCTGAGTGGCTATCATAGAAGGATCAATGTCGCTAAGGAACATCTTGGCCGAGACATAGTCGCTCGTGATTGGAAGCTGGACAAACGCATCACCTGCAAAAACGATAAGCCCCACCTTGTCGTCAGTGAAGTTGTCGACAAGGTTTTCCACCATCATCTTGCTCCTGTCCAGGCGGCTTGGCTCAACGTCTTGGGCAAACATGGAGTTGCTTATGTCCATCACGATTATTGCCTCGATGCCTGTACGCTTCTCGTGGCTAATCCTTGTTCCCATCTGAGGGCGCGCAAGCATGGCAATTACAAGAGCTATGGCCGCCTCAAACAGCCAGAACTTCACCTCGGGCCGCCAACGCGAGACATCGGGCATCAGCTGCCGGAGCAAAGCCGGATCGCCGAACTTACGCATCTTTTGCCTCTGCCTGCGCGACAGGACGAAACGTATGAGCGCCAAAATAGGTATGGCGACCAAAAGATATAGATATTCCGGGTTCTCAAATCTGAACATGACTTCCTGTTTTCTTTATCCTAATAACAGACTATGGTATACGCCTGAACACTGTGATTCGGAGCAGCAACTCAAGCAAGAGAGCGATGGCTGCCGCCGCCGCAAACGGCTGGAACGCGTCGTAACGCTTGCTGAAACTCGTCACGCTAAGCTTCGACTTTTCAAGCTTGTCAATTTCCTTGTATATCTGATGCAGCTCGTCGGTGTTGGTTGCCCTGTAGAAATCGCCCTCAGTGGCTGATGCGATGTCGCTCAGCGTCTTCGTGTCTATTTCAACAGGTATGTTAACGTACTGGACACCTCCTGCGACGGGCATCGGGTAAGGAGCCACTTTGTTTGTTCCCACGCCGATGGTGTAAACCCTTATGCCAAAGCTCTTGGCTATCTCGGCCGATGTCATTGGCGAGAGGTCGCCCATGTTATTGCTTCCATCGGTGAGCAGAATCACCACTTTGCTCTTGGCCTTCGACTCCTTGAGGCGGCTGACGGCATTGGCCAGCCCCATGCCGATTGCTGTTCCGTCTTGTATAAGTCCGCGCGCAGCTATGTCTGTACGCACGTTCTGCAAAAGATTGAGCAGGGAGGAATGGTCGGTGGTCATCGGGCATTGTGTGAAAGCCTCGCCAGCAAATATAGTAAGGCCGATGTTATCATCAGGCCGGCCGGAGATGAATTCTGCCGCGACCTGCTTGGCCGCCTCAAGGCGGTTGGGCTTCAAGTCTTCTGCCAGCATACTCGTTGAGACGTCAATGGCCAGCATTATGTCGATGCCTTCAACAGTCTTGTTCTTCCAAGAGTTGCGTGTCTGCGGGCGGGCAAGCACAATGACTATCATCACGAAAGCCAGGAGTCGCAGTAACATCTGCAGCGGCATGAGCCTGACCTTCCAGCTCTTCGGGGCGAAGCGGTAGGCGAACGTGTCTGCTACGCGCATGGTCGGCTCGCTCTTCTTCCTGTACATGAGATACCACAGCACGTAAGGAATGGCAAGCAACAGCAGAAACAGGTATTCTTTATTGGCAAATTCCATTTCAGTCAATCTTTATTCTTCGTCAACGCCTCAAGCCATCAATTGGTACATTGCGTAGCACACGTATACGAGGATGCCTGCGCAGGCAGCGGCCATGAGCCACACGGCGACGCGGAGCACACGGCGCGTCTTGACAGTGCGTACTTCCTCGCTCGTGAGCTGCGGCCGCACTATTTCCTCCGTCGGCATATTCTCTATCTTAGTCTGGTTGATGAACTCTATGGCATTGACCAGGTTCATGTCGTTCTCGTTGATAAGCGTTGAATACTTGGCAAACTTCACGAGGTCTGCCGTCTGGAACAACACGCGCAGCTCATCGAGCGATTTCTGGTCGGCCACGGCCATGAGCCTGGCTATTATCTCGCTGCTGGTCATCTCCATTGCATTGAATCCGTAACGCTCATAGATATAGTGGCGAAGCGTCTCCGTGAGCCTCGTGTAATATTCCTTCTGGTCTTCCGACTGGACCATCTTTTCCTCGCGAATGTGCTCTATGGCCTTCATGGCTTTCTGGTGGGGCAACAGCCGCTTTACTACCTTTATGCTGGCAATGATTGGCTTGCCCGTGCGCAGCCGCATATATATGTAATACGCCATGGCACCGAGCAACAGCATGAGCACGCTCAACCAGAAAGGCGCTTGCCAGTCGCTCCACGAGAAAGGATTGTCCTGCACATCCTTGGGGCCGAAGAACTGGTTAACGTTGGCCGTGTCGACAGGCACCTCGATAACTTTCAAGGCCAGGCTCTTGCTCTTGTACTCCTTGCCGTCGACTTTCACGGCAAACGGAGGCAGGTAATACAGTTTCCCGTCAAACGATGTGAGCGTATACACTTGCCTGTATACCGCCTGCCCATTGTCGATAGGCTCTTTCTCCGTGGCAGTGGAATGGAGCACCTCCACGCCTGGCGTCACCATCTGCTGGGGCTTGAACACAGGGAAGGCCACATTTGACTGCTCACCGGCCGTGACGGTAAGCGTGACGTGCACCTGCTCGCCGATGAACATCTCGATGGAGTCTATGCGGGCCTCAACCGAAACTTGCGCCGCGACAGGCAACGACGTAATAACCAGGAATATAAAAGATAATATCTTTTTCATCTATGAGTGTCTTTGGTGAAAGGCTGTGGGTAATCGCAAGCCCCGTGGGCATCGCGCAAACCGGTCAGCCACGCTTCTTGAACAGCAGCAGCAACGACTTTACAAAGTCTTCATCGGTAGCGATGGATATGTTGTCCACATTGCTCTTGTTAAACGTCTCCTGCAAGGCCGCCTGGCGGTTCTGCCAATATTGGCGGTGGGCCTGGCGCAAACGCTTGCTGCCGGTGTCGATGTACTGCTCGAAGCCGGTCTCCGCGTCCACCACCTTGAGCAACCCTATATCGGGCAGTTCCTTGGCGAAGGGGTCGTAAACCTGGATAGCCGCTACATCGTGCTTACGGTTGCAGATGGTAAGCGACTGCTCAAAACCGCCGCGCACATAAAAGTCGCTAAGCAGGAAGGCAGTGCAGCGACGCTTGATGACGCTCGACAGGAACTGCAACGGCACGTTCATGTCAGTGCGGCGGCTCTCTCCGTGGAAGTCGAGCATCTCGCGGATGATGTATAGTATGTGCTTCCGCCCTTTCTTCGGTGGGATGTACTTTTCTACCTTGTCGGAGAAAAAGATGACACCGGTCTTGTCGTTGTTCTGGATGGCACTGAATGCCAGTGTCGCAGCAATCTCCGTCACCATATCGCGCTTCATCTGGTGACGGGTGCCGAAGTCGAGCGAGCCGCTGACATCAACCAGCAACATCACCGTCAGCTCGCGCTCCTCCTCAAACACCTTTACATAAGGGCGGTTGAAGCGGGCCGTGACGTTCCAGTCTATGTCGCGCACATCGTCGCCGAACTGGTAGTCGCGCACTTCGCTGAATGCCATGCCGCGCCCCTTGAAAGCCGTATGGTACTGCCCGGCAAAGATGTTTGAGCTAAGGCCGCGGGCCTTTATCTCTATCTTGCGAACTTTCTTTATTATCTCCTGGGCTTCCATCATCAAGGCACTTCCACCTTATTAATTATTCGGCTTACTATTTCCTCGCTCGTAACGCTGCTGGCCTCTGCCTCGTAGGTAAGGCCGATACGGTGGCGAAGCACGTCATGGGCAATGGCACGGACATCTTCGGGCACCACGTAGCCGCGGCGCTTTATGAAAGCATAGGCGCGGGCTGCCTTGGCCAGGCTGATGCTGGCGCGCGGGCTGCCTCCGAAAGCTATCATGTCTTTCAGTTCTTTCAACCCATAGCGGTCGGGATAGCGGGTGGCAAACACTATGTCGGCTATATACTGCTCTATCTTCTCGTCGATGTACACTTCGCCCACTACGCGGCGCGCCTGCAATATCTCGCCTGCCGTAGTGACGGGAGTGACGGTGGGCAGGCTGCCGGCGATGTTCTCGCGGATGATTTTCTTCTCCTCGTCAAGCGTAGGATAGCTGATTACCACCTTGAGCATGAAACGGTCAACCTGGGCTTCGGGCAGCGGGTATGTACCCTCTTGCTCAATAGGGTTCTGCGTGGCCATTACGAGGAACAGCTCTGGCAAGGCAAACGTCTCGCTGCCTATGGTCACCTGCTTCTCCTGCATCGACTCCAGCAGGGCGCTCTGCACCTTGGCCGGAGCGCGGTTTATTTCATCGGCAAGCACGAAATTGGCGAACACCGGGCCTTTCTTCACCTGGAACTTCTCCTCTTTCTGCGAGTATATCATGGTTCCGATGACATCGGCCGGAAGCAAGTCGGGCGTAAACTGTATCCTGTTATAATCTGCATCAATAAGCTGGGCCAATGTCTTGATGGCCAATGTCTTGGCCAAGCCGGGAACGCCTTCAAGCAGGATATGACCATCGCTCAGCAAACCTATAAGCAACGTGTCAACCAAATGCTTCTGGCCGACAATGACACGGTCCATGCCGGAAGTAAGGTTGGTTACAAACGCGCTTTGTTGTTCTATCCGTATGTTCAGTTCGCGGATATCAATAGCTTCTGCCATAATATTGTCTATTATTTGTAGTTTATATTTTTGTCGGCTGAAAATTACGTGCAAAAATACGCAATAAGTGGGTGAAAACGGAATATCGCCACATAAATTATATTAAAAACTTTTCCTTGGCGCTTCATTTTAAGAAACTTTTCAGAATGGCAAAGCATCGGCCTGCAAGCTGCCACCGGGCTGCCTGCACATGGGCTACAACCATCTGCCAAACAATCGGCGCACACAGGCGTACAGAACCTAAAACATGATTGACGCCACTGGCATCATCGCAAGGCGATGCGGCACTTCCCGAATTAACGTTTTTAAGTTAATGGCGCCATTCTGTGCAGCAGTACTTAACCGGCTGAGCCACAGAGCATTTGCCGACACAGAGCCTATGGTTGCCATACAGGCCGTTTGCGATTCCCACATAGGCCATTTTGCACTGCGAAACCGCCCGTTTTGCTGCTTAGCATGGCAACCTGTGCAACACGGCCTGCAACGGGAGGCTTCATGGCTTGATATATCCAACCAACACCGACATTAAAGGCCGCCCGGCAGGTGGCACAAACGGGCTGGAGCCAATGGTGCCTGAAAGATACAGCCAAAGCTTGTCATGGCAATCATCGGGCTATACGCTGGATGTGAAATGCACGAGAAAAGGCGATGTGCCAAAGCAGACACATCACCATTTGCGTAAAACAAAATATATGATTCAACAGCAGTACGCCAATGTTGCCTAAACACCACTGGGCATGAGGCGCACCATGCCGCCTCTATCTTCTCTTCTTTTTGAGTTCCAGCTTTGGTATCTTCAGCATTTGCCCCTCTTTCAACTTGGCTGTGGCGCCTATGCCGTTGTAAACCTCAATGTAGCATTCCATGCCCGGCCCCAGCATTCGGTCGCTTATCCGTTGCAGCGTTTCGCCTTTCTTCACCTTCACCACTTGGGCTGTGCCTATAATCCTGTAAGCACCTGTGCGCACCCTGCTGTCCATCGCCTCATATTTCGAGGAGTCAAAAGCTGGCTCGCGCCCTAACTCTTTTTTCTCTCCGGAATCCGCTGGCCGAGCTTCTTTTCGTAGCGGTTCAGCTTTGTCGTTGTCTTTCCGTGGCAGCTGGCTCACTGAATCGCCTATGGCTGCAGCAGGAACTGCTTTTGCCGTATCACGCTTTTGAGGCGGCGCAAGCTTGGCTTCCTGCCGGCTTGCAGCTTTTTGCCGCAAGCCTTCTGCCGCATCGGCTTTGCCTAATGCCGTACCGTAAGCCTCATACAAGCCATAAAGGTATCCGCCATAGGCTGAAGCCCCCATCAATACAAGCACCATTACGCAAAGCATTGCCACTTTCAACGCACCTCGGCGACTCTTTTCTTGCATCATGCCGTCACACAGCGCGGCATCAGCGGCATCCGATTCCATTGCCGGCGGCAAGTCAACGTGGTCTTCCTCATTGGCGTCATTGCCTTGCGACGGCCCTCCTTCGGCCTCAGCTTCATTAACATCATGTCGAGCATCGTCTCCTGCCTGTATTCCTGCCGTTTCAACTTCCTGCGCATCGTCAGGCGCAGAATCGCTTTCGTCCTGCAAGACATCACATTCCCCATGCTCGCCCGCAAGTTTTTCACTGCCAGAGGCTGCGTTTGCATCAAATACTTGAGGTTCAAACTCGGGTCCGGGCTTTTCTTCAATTTCATTTTCCTGCCTTTCTGTTTCCCGGCTCTCTTGTCCTGCCGTGACAAGCTCTACTACAGCGTCAGACGAATCTTCAACGCCACCAGGCTGTTCCGCCTGCCCGCTGTCCACGATGTCATCATCTGGCAAAATTTCTGGTTCTGAAACTTCGGTAGAGGCATCCGGCTCCATATCGTCAAACTCCACGCCATCATTGAGTACGACTGTCTCAAACTGGGAAAAAGGCTTGTTTACAATCTCCTTCATAATGGAGTCGGGCGTGAAAGTTATCTTACCATAGCTACTTAGCAGCACCCTTTCGCCACTGTTCACGCTGACACTCTCACGGGCCCCGACCTCAATCAGCTTGAACGTACCCAGACCCTTGACCTTAACCAATTTATCACGCTCAATGGCTATGCGTATAACATCGAACATTGTCGACACGAACGAGCGTGCAACGCTCAGCTCAAGCTTCTTGCTGTCAGCCAACGATTGCGCCAGCTCTTGCAATGTCATCGTTTCCATGGGCTGCTATCATTGAAGTGTCTTAACCCTGTCCTTCCACTCATCTACAGGCTTGAAGCCTAGCACAAGCTTTGGCGGAACAAGCATTCGTTGCTGTGTGGTGGGGTTAACCATTATACGCTCCATCTTCTTCCTCACGACAAAACTGCCGAAATCCTCAATCTCCACCGCTGTGCCATCCTGGAATGCATCGCCTAGGGCATCTACCAGAGTATTGACCATCTTCTGTGTGGCAGAAGCGGTATATCCGGTGCGGCGCGACAATTCAGATATAAATTCCTTGTTGTTCATAACAAATGTCAATCAAGCTGGGTTGTGGCATAAATGTCAAACTCCTCGGCCCCTGTCACCTTAACGTCATAGAAACAGCCTATGTCAAGCGACCGTTCACTTGCAGGTATCAGCACCTCTGGGTCAACCTCAGGCGAACAGAACTCCGAGCGGGCTACATAATAGTCTCCCTCAAGCCGGTCGACCACAACTTTCAACACCTTACCAACCTTACGGGCCTCTACCTCGGCACTGATGTCCTGCTGCAAGGCCATGAGTGCGTCAAGCCTGCGCTGCTTCACCTCTTGCGGTACATCGTCGGCATAATGTTCCGCCGAATAAGTGCCATCTTCCTCTGAATAGGCGAAAGCTCCCATTCGCTCAAACCTCGCCCAACGGGTAAACTCCATGAGTTCTTCGAAATCATCATCAGTCTCGCCGGGGAAGCCAACCATAAGCGTAGTGCGCAAGTGTATGCCTGGCACTTCTCGCCTTATCCGCTCTATCAAGGCGTATGTTTCGGCCTTTGTTACGTTCCTGTGCATCCTTGCCAACACTCTGTCTGAAATATGCTGCAATGCAATGTCAAGGTACTTGCAAACATTCGGCCTCCTTGCCATGACGCCGAGCAAATCCCAAGGGAACCTGGCAGGATAGGCATAATGCAAGCGAATCCATTCGACACCGGGTATGTCGGCCATCCTGTCTATGAGTTCTGCGATATGTTGCTTTCCGTCAATGTCAACTCCATAATATGTCAATTCTTGTGCAATCACTTGAAACTCCTTTGTGCCTCCCGCGACAAGCCACTTTACTTCCTCGAGAATCTCATCTACCGGCCTGCTTGAATGCCGCCCTGTCATTATCGGTATTGCACAGTATGCACACTTGCGGTCACACCCTTCGCTTATCTTCAGGTATGCATAATGCCGGGGAGTGGTGACATGGCGCACAACACCACAGCCATTTACGCCGTTGTTGCCCAAGTCTGCTATGAGCTGTTTGTAGTCAAACTTGCCATAATACTTGTCAACCTGCGGTATCTCTTCCTCAAGTTCTGTTTTGTAACGCTGCGACAAGCAGCCCATCACGTACAGGCGACTTATTCGCCCCTCGTCTTTTGCCTGGGCAAACTCAAGTATGGCGTCTATGCTTTCCTGCTTGGCATCCTCAATGAACCCGCAAGTGTTTATTACGACTATGTCCCCTTGTGGGTCGTCACTGTCATGTGTACACACATAGCCATTGGCTTCAAAAAGCCCCATCAGCGTCTCGCTGTCCACAAGGTTCTTTGAGCACCCCATGGTTATTATGTCAACTGTAGGCTTCTTCACTTCAATCTTTCTTGAACAATGAATCTACAAACTGCCTCTTGCTGAAAAGCTGCAAGTCTTCCATGCCTTCGCCAAGGCCAATATACTTTACCGGCACCTTAAGTTGGTCGCTGATACCAATGACCACGCCTCCTTTGGCTGTGCCATCAAGCTTGGTTATGGCAAGCGAGGATATCTGTGTCACTGCAGAGAACTGCTTGGCCTGCTCAAAGGCATTCTGCCCGGTACTTCCGTCGAGAACCAACATCACTTCATCGGGGGCCTGGGGCAACACTTTATGCATTACTTCCTTGATTTTCTTGAGCTCATTCATAAGGCCAACCTTGTTGTGCAGTCGCCCTGCGGTATCAATAAGCACGACATCTGCGCCATTGGCCTTGGCGCTACAAAGGGTGTCGTAAGCCACAGAAGCGGGGTCGCTACCCATCTGCTGCTTGACAACGGTAACACCGACACGCTCGCCCCAAATGCACAATTGTTCGACTGCAGCCGCACGGAAAGTGTCAGCCGCGCCTAGATAGACCTTTTTCCCGGCGTTCTTGAACTGGTATGCAAGCTTGCCAATGGTTGTCGTCTTGCCGACACCGTTCACACCAACAACCAATATCACGTAGGGGGTATGGTCGGCTGGCAAATCCCAATTGTCGTTATCATCCGTGTTGTTCTCCGATAACAAAGAAGCTATTTCATCGCGCAAAATACCGTTAAGTTCTGACGTGCTCACATATTTGTCCCTTGCCACACGTTCCTCTATGCGCTTTATTATCTTGAGCGTAGTGTCAACGCCAACGTCACTAGTAATAAGTACTTCCTCTAGATTGTCAAGCACATCATCATCAACCTTTGATTTGCCTGCTACAGCCCTGGCCAATTTGTCAAAAACACTTGTTTTTGTCTTTTCCAGACCTTTGTCCAGCGTCTCTTTCTTGTTCTTGTTGAAAAAGCCAAAAATTCCCATATCGCGATATTTTGTTGCAAAGATACAAATAAAAAGTGAGAGTTGAAAGAGTTATCGCTTATAAAACTTGGCCCCTCAAATGGCCACATACAAAAAGACAAAGCCACGCCATGGCCTAAATCATACATCAAAATGACATCTACAATTGCCCAAATGAAACAATGTACCAAAAAAAATGGAACAATGTACCCCACAAAACAAAACAGGCCGCATCTTCATGTTGATGCAGCCTGCCATAATTATGTAGAATTGTATTAGTTCTTGAAGAAGTCCTTAACGGCCTCATTGGGAACCATCTGCTCATCAAAGATGTAAGCGCCAGTCTTGGGGCTCTTCACCATCTTTATCACTTTTGAATAAGCGCGACCATCCTTAGAGCCTTCATGGAGGGTTGCGACGGTTTTCTTTGCCATGCGTCAAGTACAGTTTAAATGTTATTTAATCTCTTTGTGAAGAGTCATCTTTTTCAAGATAGGATTGTACTTCATGAGCTCCATCCTATCAGGAGTGTTCTTCCTGTTCTTTGTGGTGACATAACGGCTTGTGCCGGGCAGCCCACTGTTTTTCATTTCAGTACACTCCAATATAACCTGAACACGGTTGCCTTTTACTTTCTTTGCCATAATAAATTAGTCTCCTATAACTTTTATGTCTTTCCAGTCGCAATAACCTTTGGAGACAGCCTGCTTCAGCGCAGCGTCAAGCCCTACCTTGTTAATCAAGCGAAGTCCTGCAGCACTAATCTTCAGGCTAATCCAGCAATCCTCCTCAACATAGTAGAACTTCTTCCTAAAAAGGTTTACATCAAAGCTGCGCTTAGTACGATGCTTTGAGTGAGACACATGATTACCTATCTGCGCCCTCTTACCCGTAATCTGACAAATCTTCGACATTTCTATCTAAGTTTTTGTTGTTCTTTATTAGTAACTTATTCCAAACAGGTTGCAAAGGTACGGCATTTTTTCCTAAAAACAAAATATTTGCCCTAAAAATCAGCGTTTTATAGTTAATTTCTTTCCTTTATGCAACCACAAGGCCATTTTTCACTCCCAATGCTGTTACTGTGATTTGCATTAGTTTTCTTTAATGGCCTCAACACGACCAAAGTACAGAGGCTGCCATATGCCGTCAACCAGCAAGCCGCGTTGATGCCGACCAACAAACAAACGCTGCTGCATACACACCTTATGGCAGGACATTATTAAGCCCCACACTCGATGCTATCATCCTGCTCTGGTTCCTCACGAAGGAATTCAAGGAATATCTGCATCGCTTTCTTTGTTGCTATCGCGAGGTTGATGTCACGTCCATGATCTTCCTCAACCTTGAACGTCTTGACCTTGTCTCCTGAACCACAAGCGACCCATATCGTACCCACAGGAATATCCTTTGTTCCACCAGTCGGGCCGGCTATGCCAGTGGCTGCAATAGCAAAGTCTGTACCCAACGCACGGCAAGCACCTTTCACCATCTCTACCGCAACCTCTTCGCATACGGCTGTCTTCTCCTCAAGCAGCTCGTGCGACACTCCAAGCAACCGCTCTTTTATTTCATTTGTATAAGAGATTATGCCCCCTTTAAAATATTTCGACGCACCCGGCACTGATATTATAGCTTCAGCGATGCGCCCGCCGGTACAACTCTCTGCAGTGGCAAGTGTCTGCTCCCTTTCCCATAACAGCTGGCTAATTTCCCTGCTGATTATCTTGCTTTCAAACTCCATATCTGTTTTTTTGATTGTTTTACTTAAACGTAACCTTTGAGAACGCCGGCGCGTCGATGTCGCAGAACACGCCGTCAAGATACTTAAAATAACCGGTTATGCCTATCATCGCGGCATTGTCTGTGGTATAGCTGAATTTGGGTATGTATATCGTCCAACCGTACCGCTCGGCATGGTCGCGGAAAGCTGCACGCAACCCATTGTTGGCGCTCACCCCGCCGGCAACTGCCACGTGCTTGACTCCAGTCATCTTGACTGCCTTGCGCAACTTCTTCATGAGTATGTCTACTATTGTATGCTCAAGGCTGGCAGCGATGTCTTCTTTGTGCCGTTCGATGAAATCAGGCTCTGCAGCCACCCAGTCACGCAGTGAATATAGGAATGACGTTTTCAACCCGCTGAAACTATAGTCGAGGCCCGGTATCTGAGGCTCGGCAAACTTGAATGCCTGCGGATTGCCCTGGCGTGCCAACTTGTCGATGATAGGCCCGCCGGGGTATCCCAGCCCCATGACTTTCGAGCATTTGTCAATAGCCTCACCTGCCGCATCGTCAATTGTCTGCCCAAGCACTTCCATGTCATTGTAGGCATTAACCCGCACAATTTGCGAGTTGCCTCCGCTTACCAGCAAGCAAATAAACGGCAGCGGAGGTGCCGATTTGTCATCGTCGCTCTCTTTAATGAAATGTGCCATTACATGGCCCTGCAAATGGTTTACATCAACCAATGGTATGCCAAGCGAACGGGCAAAGCCCTTGGCGAAGCTGACCCCGACGAGCAACGACCCTATCAAGCCCGGTCCGCGGGTGAAAGCCACTGCTGAGAGTTGCTCCTTGGTGATACCGGCTCGCTTGATTGCCTGGTCGACAACCGGCACTACGTTCTGCTGGTGCGCCCGCGATGCCAGTTCAGGCACGACGCCCCCATATGCCTGGTGCACGTCCTGGCTCGCCGTTACGTTGCTCAGCAGGACGCCATTGCGCAGCACTGCCGCCGAAGTATCGTCGCAGCTGCTCTCAATCCCCAATATATAAATGTCTTTCCTTTCTTCCATGATTCTCATTCTGAAAGTATCTCCACGCCATGGTCGGTCATGAGGAACGTGTGCTCCCATTGTGCGCTCGGCAGCTCGTCGCCTGTTATGACCTCCCAGCCATACTCATCATCGGCGTCTATGAACACCTTCCATGTTCCCATGTTTATCATCGGCTCTATGGTGAACACCATGCCTGGCACTATGAGCATGCCTGTTCCACGATGGCCGTAGTGGACCACCTCGGGCTCTTCGTGGAATTGCAGGCCTACGCCGTGGCCGCACAAGTCACGCACAACGCCATAATGGTATTTTTCCGCGTGTTTCTGTATAGCGTGTCCTATGTCGCCGACAAAGCAATAAGGCTTTGCCGCCTCGGCGCCTATCTCAAGGCACTCGCGGGCGACACGCACTAGCTGTTCTTTTTCGGGGGTTGTCTTGCCGATTATGTACATTCGCGAAGCATCGGCATAATATCCGTCAAGTATCGTGGTGAAGTCCACGTTGACGATGTCGCCTTCTTGCAGCACTTGCGTTGCCTTAGGTATGCCGTGGCAAACCACCTCGTTCACGCTGACGCATACACTTTTGGGGAATCCCTCATAGTTTAGGCATGCCGGTATGCCGCCATGCCCTACACAATATTCGTAGCATATACGGTCAATCTCTAGTGTAGTCATGCCTGCACGGATATGCCTGCCCACCTCGTCGAGCACCCCGGTGTTAACTACGCCGCTGCGGCGTATGCCCTCTATCTGCTCGGGAGTCTTTATCAAGTCGCGTGTCGGCACGAGCTTGCCTTTGTTCTCCCAGTACATCACCTGCTTGTCGAGTTCTGTCGGTTCCTGCCCGGGAAGGACGTGCCATCTTTTCTTTTTTGCAAACATAATGTGTTGTCCTAAAGCATTAAAACTATGCAAAAGTACAACTTTTCTGCCAAACTGCGGCAACATTCGCCCATTTCTTTGCCTGTAGCCGGATATTTATGGAGGAATGGCGAAGCATAAGGCAGCCCCATTCCCCACACGGACAATGGCGTCTATATGCGTTTACCATTCTTTGCCCGCTGGTGCCAAGGTTCAGGCCAGCATACGGCGCATATAGCTGCGAATCTCCTTGCGGGCGGCACCGAGCCTGTTTTCCACGCTCTTGTAAGTCTCGCCCAAGGTATCTGAAATCTCTGCGACGCGCATTCCCTCCATTACGTTCATGGCATATATGTGGCGCGACTTTGGCGAAAGCCGTGCCATGCCGCGCTCCAACAGCTCGGTAATCTCTGCAGGGGCATAAACAGACGACGGCTCGTCGGCCGGATTGCTCTCACCCACGTGCATCCGCACGTATGTCTCGTGCTGCACCACCGATTTGTGGTGCCGCCAATAATCTGCCACCAGATTGCGCGCTATGGAAAAGACAAGGCACGGCAACGTGATTGCAGATATCATCTTGCCGGAATTCAGCAAACGCAAGAAAACGTTCTGCACTATATCTTCGCTTTCTGCAGAGCCGCCCGTACACTTGGCCACGAAAGCCCTCAACTCTCCCAAATGGAGGCGATAGTACTCCGCTATCAGATTCATGGATGTTTCTGTCATTGGTATCGGTATAGTTTTAGTTCAACCTTGTGCATTATACGCCTCCCTTCATACTGGGCGCGAGCCTGCCACCCGGCTGCTTCTTAACTGCAAAGATACCATTTTAAGCCAAAAAACCGCAACTAAAAAAGGGAGAAATTAGCCTGCAAATCAAAAATTACCCCTTTTTGCACAAAAAAGCATTTGACAAGCCGCCGATTGCCGCCAATAGCAGCCAGACCTTGGCCTCATGAACACGACCCACACCGGCAGCAAGCACGATGCGCCCTGCACACAAAATTACGATAATGATACGGCGCTGCGTGAAAGGCAGCGGCACAAAAGTTTACAGTTACGCCCCCACACAGGCTGAACGGCACAGGCGGCATAACCACTTTGGCACAAAATTTGCAAATACAGAGGCAAAAGGCATTTACGAAAACATAAAATAAAATATCATCATGCAAAAAGGCAACATCGGGGTTACCACTGAGAACATTTTCCCCGTAATCAAAAAGTTCCTCTATTCAGACCATGAAATATTCCTACGCGAAATGGTGTCAAACGCGGTTGATGCCACCCAGAAGATGAAGACGCTGGCAGAGAACGGCGACTTCAAGGGAGAGCTGGGCGACCTTACGGTGCGTGTGACCGTAGACGAGAAAGCAGGCACCATAACCATAAGCGACCGCGGCATAGGAATGACAGAGGAAGAAATAGACAAATACATCAACCAGATAGCATTCTCGGGCGTAAACGACTTCCTCGAGAAATACAAGGACAATGCCAACAACATCATTGGCCACTTCGGGCTGGGCTTCTATTCGGCGTTCATGGTAAGCAAGAAGGTTGAAATCATAACCCGCAGCTACCGCGAAGGAGCCAAGGCTGTAAAGTGGAGCTGCGACGGCAGCCCCGCATACGAAATCGACGATGCAGAGCGCGACGGCCGCGGCAGCGACATCGTGCTCCACATTGACGATGACTGCAAGGAATTCCTCGACAAGCACAAGCTGCAAGGCCTGCTCGACAAGTACTGCAAGTTCATGCCTGTGCCAATAGCTTTCGGCAAGAAGACCGAGTGGAAAGACGGCAAGCAGGTGGAAACCGAAGAGGATAACATCGTCAACAGCGTGGAACCGCTGTGGACAAAAGCCCCGAGCACACTCAAAGACGAGGATTACAAGAATTTTTACCGCACTCTCTACCCCATGCAGGACGAGCCTATGTTCTGGATTCACCTCAACGTAGACTACCCGTTCAACCTTACAGGCATACTATACTTCCCGCGCATAAAATCGAACATCGACCTGCAGCGCAACAAGATACAGCTTTACTGCAACCAGGTGTTCGTCACCGACCAAGTGGAAGGCATAGTGCCTGAGTTCCTGACGCTTCTCCACGGTGTCATCGACTCGCCCGACATCCCCCTCAACGTCAGCCGCTCTTACCTGCAAAGCGACCGCGACGTGAAGAAAATATCGACCTACATCACTAAGAAAGTGGCCGACCGCCTGCAAAGCATATTCAAGGAAGACCGCAAGGGCTACGAGGAGAAGTGGGACGACTTGAAACTATTCATTAACTACGGCATGCTCAGCGAGGAAAGTTTCTACGACCGTGCCAAGGACTTCGCCTTGATGAAGGACACCGAGGGCAAACACTTTACATTCGACGAGTACAAAACGCTCATCAAAGACAACCAGACCGACAAGGACGGGCAGCTTGTTTACCTCTACGCAACCAACAAGGAAGAGCAGTACAGCTACATCGAGGCTGCCAAAGACAAGGGATACAGCGTGCTGCTGCTTGACGGCCAGCTCGACGTCCCGGTGGTGTCGCTGCTTGAGCAAAAACTGGAGAAGAGCCGCTTCACCCGCGTTGACGGTGACGTGATTGACAGGCTCATACCAAAAGACGACGCAAAGAAGAGCGAACTGGCTGCCGACGAGGCTGACAATCTGTCATCTGTTTTCCGCAGCCAGCTGCCTAAGATTGACAAGGCTGAGTTCTACGTTGAGGTGCAAAGCCTCGGCGAGGCTGCCCAACCTGTCGTAATCACACAGAGCGAGTATATGCGACGGATGAAAGACATGAGCCGTTTCCAGGCCGGAATGGGATTCTACGCCCAGATGCCCGACAGCTACAGCCTCGTGCTCAACAGCGACCACCCGCTCGTAAAGCGCGTGCTTGCCGACTGCAATGCTGCTACCGCTGATACGCTAAAACCCATCGAGAGCGAGCTGAAGGGGCAGCAGGCACGGCTGGCTGCACTGCACCAAAGCCAGGGGAAGAAGAAGCCTGAGGAGATAACACAGGAGGAAAAAGACGACCTGGCCAACACCGAGAAAGCAGTGAACGAACAGCGCGACAAGAAAAAGGCCGTGCTCGCCGACTACGCAAAGGACAACAACACCGTAAGCCAGCTAATCGACCTGGCACTGCTGCAGAACGGCATGCTCAAGGGGGCTGCACTCGATGCTTTCCTGAAGCGTTCTGTGGAAATGATAAAGTAAGGCCGCAGCCTGTCACAAGGCCGACGGAATGGCCATACCCATTCAGCTGACAAAGCAGGGCACCAGTTTTGGGCTGGCGGCCCTGCTTTCATTTTACCCAAACAAAGGTGCGGCAACTAACGTGAAAGCAGCAGTTCATAGTCTGCCACATCGAGCCAACACCCAAACTTATGCCCTACCTGATGGAAACATGAAGCACGCACGAAGCCCAGCCTTTCGTGAAACCTCATACTCGCATCGTTGTCGCCGGTGATGCAGGCCACCAAGACGTGACAGCCTGCCGCACGACACTCCTCCACCAGCCTTTCCATGAGCAACCTACCTATCCCCCGGCCCCGGCTGCGGCTGGACAAATAAACAGTAGTCTCCCATGTGCGGCTGTAAGCCGGGCGTTCTTTCCAGCGGTGCGCATAGCAATAACCTGCCACCTTGCCGTCCTCTTCACAAACAAAATAGGGGTATTCTGCTGAGGTTTCTGCTATCCTTGCCGCCATTTCGCCTGCCGACACAGGCACATACTCGAAAGACACCGTTGTCTCCTCTACATAATAATTGTATATCTCAGCTATGGGCGCCGCGTCTGATGGGCGCACTTTCCTTATGATCATAGGCCAATCCTCATTTCAACGTGGAAAAATTAAATCTCAAAATGTCACTCTTGACATTGCACGAACCTTTACGCAGTGACACTGTCAGCAACGTAGCGCACAGTGACGGGCTGCGGCTGACAAGCAACTGATTTACAGCTGGTTGGCGACACAGGCCGTTTGGCAAGCCAAAACGGCCTGTTTCATGCTGCCGGACTGGCCGTCTCGCAATGCAAAACGCCATTTCCGCCTCGCTTCTCCCAAGCCATGCCCCAATCAGGTAAGGCTCATCCGCCTTGCCCGGCACTGGGCTCAAACAAAAAAGGAAGCCGCCACGCGGGCGGACTTCCTCGTTAAACAAATGCAAAATAGCCAAAATGCATATAGTTATTTATACTCTGCCCAGCTCTTTATGTCTATGTCATCGAGCTTGACGCGGCAAAAAGCATGGATGAAAGCACTTGCCAGGCGGCTGTTGGTGATGAGCGGCACATTGAGGTCGATTGCTGCGCGACGAATCTTGTAACCGTTGGTAAGCTCGCCCGCAGTGAGGTTCTTCGGTATGTTTACCACAAGGTCTATCTCATGGTTGTGCAGCATATCGATGGCTTGTGGCTGCTTGTCCTCTGACGGCCAGAACACCTCTGTGTTTTCAATTCCGTTTTCTGTGAGATACTTCGAGCTGCCGCTCGTTGCATAAAGCTTATAGCCATTGTCTACCAAGGTGCGGGCAGCGTCGAGCATCTCGGCCTTCTGCTTGGCACTGCCGGTCGAGAGCAGGATGTTCTTTTCAGGTATGCGATGGCCCACGGAAAGCATGCTCTTAAGAAGGGCTGTGCTCGTATCGTCGCCGAGGCAGCCCACCTCGCCCGTAGAAGCCATGTCGACGCCAAGCACGGGGTCGGCCTTCTGCAGGCGGTTGAAAGAGAACTGGCTGGCCTTGATGCCTACATAATCCAGGTCGAACAGGTTCTTGCTCGGCTTCTCTACTGGCAATCCAAGCATCACTTTGGTGGCAAGCTCTATGAGATTGATTTTGAGCACCTTGCTCACAAACGGGAACGACCGCGAGGCACGGAGGTTACACTCAATGACCTTTATGTCGTTCTCCTTTGCAAGGAACTGGATGTTGAACGGGCCACTAATGTGCAGTTCCTGGGCTATCATGCGGCTGACGCGCTTGATGCGGCGCACAGTCTCGCAATAAAGCTTCTGCGGTGGGAACTGTATGGTGGCATCGCCCGAGTGCACACCGGCAAACTCAATGTGCTCGCTTATGGCGTAAGCGATTATCTCACCGTTCTTGGCCACTGCGTCCATCTCGACCTCCTTGGCATGCTCCAGGAATCGACTCACCACCACGGGGTGATCCTCGCTCACGTTGGCTGCAAGGCGGAGGAACTTCTCTAGTTCATCCATATTGGAGCAAACGTTCATGGCCGCGCCTGAGAGCACATACGACGGACGCACGAGCACAGGGAAGCCCACCTTTTCGATGAACTTGTTGATGTCTTCCATCGTAGTGAGCGCACTCCACTCCGGCTGGTCAATGCCGTTGCGCGAGAGCATGGCCGAGAACTTTGCACGGTCCTCTGCGTTGTCGATATCCTTGGCCGACGTTCCGAGTATCGGAACGTGCTGCCCGTCGAGGCGCATGGCAAGGTTGTTGGGAATCTGCCCGCCGGTTGACACAATGACACCGAAAGGTGCCTCGAGGTCAATGATATCCATGACACGTTCAAAAGTAAGCTCATCGAAGTATAGGCGGTCGCACATATCATAGTCGGTCGACACGGTCTCGGGGTTGTAATTTATCATCACCGAGCGGTAGCCTTCCTTGCGGATGGTGTGCAGGGCCTGCACACCGCACCAGTCGAACTCCACCGACGAGCCGATGCGGTAGGCACCGGAACCAAGCACGATTATAGAACGCTTGTCATGCTCGAAGCTGATGTCGTGGGCAACGGCTGCGTATGTAAGATAAAGGTAATTGGTCTGCGCCGGATACTCTGCCGCTAGCGTGTCAATCTGCTTCACGTAGGGCAATATGCCGTAGCTCTTGCGCAAGTTGCGCACGACGAGCCCAGCCTTGGCCATGCTGTGAAGTTCTGCTTCCAGGCCAACGGCGCGGGCAATCTGGAAGTCGGTGAAACCATACACCTTGGCCTCACGGAGCAGGTTTTTGTCAAGGTTGTTGACACTCTTGAGGGCCTTCATGCGCTCGTCGATGTCTATGATGTGCTTCAGCTTCTGCAAGAACCACTTGTCAATCTTGGTAAGCTCGTGTATCTGGTCGATGGTGTAGCCTTTGTGCATGGCCTTCGAGATGATGAACACGCGCTTGTCGGTAGGCTCGCGCAAAGCTGCGTCGATGTCTGGTATCTCAAGCTCTTTGTTCTCAACGAAGCCGTGCATGCCCTGCCCTATCATGCGCAAGCCTTTCTGGATGGCTTCCTCAAAGTTTCGCCCTATGGCCATCACTTCGCCAACCGACTTCATCGACGAGCCAAGCTCCTTGTCCACCCCGCGGAACTTGCTCAAATCCCAGCGCGGTATCTTGCACACAACGTAGTCAAGCGCAGGCTCGAAGAACGCGCTCGTGGTCTTGGTCACTGAGTTCTTAAGCTCGAAAAGGCCGTAGCCCATGCCCAGCTTTGCGGCAACGAAAGCAAGCGGATAGCCTGTTGCCTTGGAAGCGAGGGCCGACGAGCGGCTCAAGCGGGCGTTGACCTCAATGACACGGTAATCCTCGCTCTGCGGGTCGAATGCGTATTGCACGTTGCATTCGCCCACAATCCCGATGTGACGGACAATCTTTATGGACAGTGCGCGCAGCTTATGGTACTCGCTGTTGGTCAACGTCTGCGAAGGGGCAATCACTATGCTCTCGCCCGTATGGATGCCGAGCGGGTCGAAATTCTCCATGTTGCAGACGGTGATACAGTTGTCGTAACGGTCGCGCACTACCTCATATTCAATCTCCTTCCATCCTTTGAGACTCTTCTCAACCAATACCTGCGGAGAGAACGAGAATGCTTTCTCAGCCAACTTGTCCAGTTCTTCCTCGTTGTCGCAAAAGCCGCTTCCGAGCCCCCCAAGTGCGTATGCCGCGCGGAGGATTACCGGATAGCCCAAGTCCCTGGCAGCCCGACGTGCCTGCTCTATGTTCTCGCAGGCCTCGCTCTTGATGGTCTTCACGTCAATCTCGTTGAGTTTCTCAACGAAAAGCTCGCGGTCTTCTGTGTCCATGATGGCTTGCACAGGTGTACCTAGCACACGGACATTATACTTTTCAAGCACTCCGCTCTTGTGAAGGGCAACGCCACAGTTGAGCGCAGTCTGCCCGCCAAAGGCCAAAAGGATGCCGTCAGGACGCTCTTTCTCGATGACACGCTCAACGAAATATGGCTGCACTGGCAGGAAATATATCTGGTCGGCCACTCCCTCGGAGGTCTGCACCGTGGCAATGTTCGGATTAATAAGAATGGTATATATCCCTTCTTCGCGCAAAGCCTTGAGAGCTTGCGAACCGGAATAATCGAACTCGCCTGCTTCACCTATCTTCAACGCGCCCGAACCTAACAGCAGGACTTTCTTTATATTCTCGTCTCTCATAGTCACTTCAATTTTTCAACAAAACGGTCAAACATGAACTCTGTGTCAACCGGGCCTGAACAAGCCTCGGGATGGAACTGGCTGGTAAACCAAGGGTTTTCTTTATGGCAGACCCCTTCATTGGAACCGTCATTCATGTTTACGAACAGTTCTCGCCATTCAGGCCCCAAAGTCTTAGCGTCAACGGCATAGCCATGGTTCTGGCTCGTGATGTAACACCTGTTGGTGCCAACCTCACGCACTGGCTGGTTGTGCGAACGGTGGCCGTACTTAAGCTTGTAAATCGTGGCACCGCCGGCCTTTGCCAAAAGTTGGTTACCCATGCAGATGCCACATATAGGCTTGCGTGAAAGCCCCATCTGCTTACGGATTACCTTTACGGCATCCTCGCACATATCCGGGTCGCCAGGGCCGTTGCCAAGGAAAAGCCCATCGAAGTCCATGCCGGTGTAATCATAGTTCCATGGCACACGTATCACCTCTACGCCACGGTTGATCAAGCAACGTATGATGTTGTTCTTCACGCCACAATCCACAAGGACAACTTTCTTTCCGGCACCTTCATTATAACGAATCACGTCCTTGCAACTTACCATGTCCACGAAATTCACGCCCTCGTAGTCAGCTTGTGGAATATTGTCTGGCTGGTCGTCGAAAAGAATCTTACCCATCATGACACCATGCTCACGCAACACCTTGGTCAGCTGGCGAGTATCGATGCCGGTGATTCCAGGCACATGCTCACGCTTGAGCCAATCAGCAAGGCTCTCAACGGCATTCCAATGGCTGTACTCCTCGCTATAGTCTGCAACAATTATAGCCGAGGCATATATTTTGTCACTCTCCATGAAGGTGGCTATTCCGTTGGCCTCAACCGTAAACGGCGGAACACCATAGTTACCGACCAATGGATATGTCAAGGCCATCAGCTGGCCTGCATACGAAGGGTCGGTCAAACTTTCAGGATAACCCATCATGGCTGTGTTGAAGACTACCTCACCGGCTACAGGCTGTTCATAGCCAAACGACTTGCCGTGAAACTTCGTTCCGTCTTCAAGAACCAATGTTACGCTCTTCATCATTTATATGGTGTGTATGTTAAAACTTATGTTCGTACTGGTATACGTTGTCGTAATAATTAATGAAAGCTTGGTTTACGAGCTTCATGCCGCCAGGCGTAGGGTAATCGCCTGTGAAATACCAGTCTCCATTGTGGTGCGGTATGGCCGTATGCAAACCTTCTATGCTTTGGTAAACAAGCTCTATCGGCGTAGCGACTCCTGCTGGGCGGAGCATTGCAACCATCTTTTCGTTAAGCTCATCCACGGTGAAAGGCTTATACAAGTCTTTGACGCAACAACGCATTTGCTCCTTTGGCTTCTTCAATTCTTCCACGCAGTTCCTGTAAGTCTGGTCAATCAAGGAGTGCATTCCACGATCCTTCAGGAGGGCTATGCACGCACGGAAAGCGATGAACTCTTCAAGGCGGGCCATGTCTATACCATAATAATCTGGGTAGCGAATTTGCGGCGAAGAACTTACGATGACTATCTTCTTTGGATGTAGCCTGTCAAGAATCTTTATGATGCTCTCACGCAAAGTCGTTCCGCGGACGATGCTGTCGTCTATCACCACAAGATTGTCCACGCCTTTCTCCAAGACCTCGTAAGTCACGTCATAGACATGGGAAGCCAGGTCATTACGCGAGTTTCCCTCGGTTATGAATGTACGGAGCTTTATGTCTTTCCATGCAACTTTCTCTGACCGCACATACTGCTCAAGGATTCTCTCAAGCTCTGCATGTGAGGGAATATGGCCGAGGCTTTCAATAGCCTTGATTTTCTGTTCATTGATATAACGCTTAAAGCTGCCCAACATCCCATAATATGCAACTTCGGCGGTGTTCGGTATGAATGAGAACACGGTGTGCTCCACGTCATTGTCGACAGCCTTCAGAATCGGCTCCATAAGCTGTTCGCCAAGCTTCTTGCGCTCACGGTATATGTCACGGTCAGAACCACGGCTGAAATATATCCGCTCAAATGAACATGCTGAGTCTCCACGCTGTTCCAAGATGCGTTCGAGCGTGAACTCCCCTTTCTTGTTCACGATTACAGCCTCGCCCGGTCGCAACTCTTCAATGTCATCACACTCTATGTCAAATGTTGTCTGCAACACCGGGCGCTCGCTTGCCACTACGACCACCTCGTCGTTACGGTAATAGAAAGCCGGCCTGATGCCCCACGGGTCGCGCATTGCAAACATCTCGCCGCTGCCGGTGAGGCCGCAAACTACGTACCCTCCGTCAAAATCGGGCATGGTTGTCTTCAAGACATTGCCCATTTTCACATGATCGTCGATATAGTCTGTGATTTCTGTGCCTTGCAACCCGTTTTCCTTTGCGTCGATGAAGTTTCGCTCCACTTCACGGTCCAGGCGGTGTCCCATCCACTCAAGCATTATGTAGCTGTCGCTGAATATTCGCGGACACTGTCCCTGGGCGGTTATCTTGTCAAATATCTCATCGATGTTTGTCATGTTGAAATTGCCGCACAGGCATAGATTCTTAGCTTTCCAATTGTTCCGGCGCAAGAAAGGATGAACGTATTGCAACCCGCTTTTGCCTGTTGTAGAATAGCGGAGATGCCCCATGTAAAGTTCTCCGGCAAAAGGAAGCCTGTCTTTTGCATAATCAGAATCTGCCAACTGGTCGCACGTAAGATTGCGAAACTCCTTCTGGGCGCTTGCAAAGATTTCCGTTATGGCATTCGCACCCTGCGCCTTTTCACGAAACATATATTCGTTGCCCGGCAGGGTGTTTAGCTTTACGCAAGCCATGCCTGCCCCCTCCTGGCCACGGTTGTGCTGTTTCTCCATCATGAGATAGAGCTTGTTCAGCCCATACATCCATGTTCCGTACTTTCGCTGGTAATAGTCAAGCGGCTTTAATAGCCTGATCATCGCCACTCCGCATTCGTGCTTTAATTGTTCCATCCGATTATCCTAAGTATTTCGTTCTTTTGGTTGTGTATCCTTTGGGCGCATTGGCATGCGCTCTATTTTAGTCAAACATGGCGCAGGCATAATGCCTGACAGTAACTTATGGTCATTCCACTGTGACCGACTTTGCCAGGTTACGCGGCTGGTCTACATTCTTGCCTTTGCAAACAGCTATATGGTAAGCTAGGAGCTGCAAAGGTATTGTCGCCAGCAAAGGCTCAAGGCATTCTATCGTGTCAGGCAGCTCAATCACCTCGTCTGCTATGCGGCTTATCGTAGTGTCTCCTTTTGTGACGATGGCTATCACCTTTCCTTTCCTTGCCTTAATTTCCTGTATGTTATTCAGCACTTTCTCATACATGGCATTGTGCGTGGCTATGACGACGACTGGCATATCCGAGTCAATCAAGGCTATAGGGCCGTGCTTCATCTCTGCCGCCGGGTACCCCTCAGCATGAATGTAGCTTATTTCTTTCAGCTTCAATGCGCCCTCCAACGCAACTGGATAGTTATATCCACGCCCAAGGTACAGGAAATTGCGGGCATATGTGAAAATGCGGCTTAAGTCTGCTATGCGACCGTTAAGCTTGAGCACTTCCTCCATCTTGTGGGGTATTTCATGCAGCTCCTTGACGATTTCCAAATAAGCGCCGCTGCTTATCGTGCCTTTCTCCTTGGCCAGTGCCAATGCAAGCATGGAGAGTACCGTAACCTGCCCGGTGAAGGCCTTTGTCGACGCGACGCCTATCTCAGGTCCGACATGGATGTAAGACCCCGTGTCGGTAGAGCGGGGTATGCTTGAGCCTATGGCGTTGCATATCCCATAGATGAAGGCGCCATTCTCCTTTGCCAGCTTGATTGCTGCCAGTGTGTCTGCCGTCTCCCCGCTCTGCGAGATGGCAATCACGACATCTTTTGGGGTAATGACAGGATTGCGGTAACGGAACTCCGAAGCATACTCAACCTCGACAGGTATACGGCATAGGCTTTCTATTATTTGCTTGCCTATCAAGCCTGCGTGCCACGATGTGCCGCAGGCTATGATGATGAAGCGGTTGGCGTTCAGCAAATGCTTCTTGTAATCTATGACTGCGCTCAGCACGACGTTGTCCGTGTCAACATTTACACGCCCCCTCATGCAGTTTGTAAGGCACTCCGGCTGCTCGAAAATTTCCTTCAGCATGAAATGCGGATACCCGCCTTTCTCTATTTCACCGAGGTTGATGTCCACAGTCTGTATCTCCGGGTTGAGCTGGCGGTTCTGTATGTTGACTACCTTCAGCTCTTCGCCTTGCCTGATTACGGCTATGTTGCCGTCTTCAAGGTAAACGACCTTGTCGGTATACTCCACGAGAGGCGAGGCGTCAGAGCCAAGGAAGAACTCGTTGTCGCCGATTCCCACAACCAGCGGGCTCTGTTTCCTGGCTGCTATTATCTGGTTTGGTATGCGCTTGTCGAGCAAGGCAATGGAATATGCACCAATCACCTCATGCAGCGCAAGCTGCACTGCGGTGAGCAAGTCGAGGTTCTTGCGCTGCTGGATGTATTCTATCAATTGCACAAGCACTTCCGTGTCGGTGTCCGACCTGAACTCCACTCCCTTTTCCTTGAGCTTTTTCTTCAGGCTGGCATAATTCTCTATTATGCCATTGTGGATTATGGCGAGGTTGCGCGACTGCGAATAATGCGGATGGGCGTTGACAGTCGAAGGCTCGCCGTGGGTGGCCCAGCGCGTATGTGCTATGCCCACAACGCCCGAGGTATCCTTGTCACTGCAGTAACTGACGAGGTCGTCAACCTTCCCCTTGGTCTTGTAAACACTCAAGTTGCCATCCGAATTTATCAATGCCACCCCCGCGCTGTCGTATCCGCGATACTCCAGCCTGCGAAGCCCCTTAATCAATATAGGGAAAGCGTCCTTCCCGCCAATATATCCTACAATTCCACACATACTTTTTTAAATATGTACATATATCAAAGGCAAGTGCCACAGTGGCACTTGCCATTCGCAATGTATTAGTATCAGTTTAATATGTTGTACAACAGTGAGGTTAGCGATATCAATATGGAAGTCGCCGAGAACCACAATGTTGTCATGCTGCCCACACTTGAATTCTGCGCCTTCACCTTATTTGGCTCAACATATACTATATCGTTCTGCTGCAAATAATAATAAGGTGAGTTAATGAGGTTCGCGTCATTCAGGTTGAGCACATGGATTGACTTCATGCCTGAAGAGTCCTCACGTATCAGCTTTACATTATTGCGCACGCCATAAATTGTAAGGTCGCCAGCCTGTGCCAAGGCTTCGAGGATGCTGATCTTCTCGTTGCTCACGGTGTACATTCCGGGACGGTTAACCTCACCGAGTACGGAAATTTTGTAGTTTGACATCCTGACGGTCACAATGGGTGTTTCCGTCTTGCTCATGTATGGCCTTATCTTGTCAAGTATAAGTTTCTCGGCCTCCGACTTGGTAAGGCCGCCAACATGCACACGCCCTACCCTCGGGAAGTCGATGTTACCTTCATTGTCAACAAGGTAGCTCTGAAGCATTGGCTGCGAATATGTAGACCGTTGCCCCTGGGTCATCGGGGTTGGCACTGTCATGTTGAACGGCACGGCAGCGTCCTGATCCGACGTGCTCACCGTGATGGTGAGGATATCCTTGGGCATGATGCGGGCATCATACAGCATACGTGATTGTTCCAAGTTTACGGTGGAACTGTTCCGGAAATATGCCACATTCTTCGTTGCACATCCACCGAAGAAGACTATCGCGGCGGCCAAAACCAGGGGGAAGAGTATCTTGTCTTTTATATTCATCACGCGGAATCGTTTATTCGCCTGCAAATTTACACCTAATTTTCCACATAAACAAGAAAAAGCCCCAATTAAGAAACAAAAGCCGCAAAAATTGGAGGTTTGGCTGTGGGAGGTCAGCCAACGGCCCAAGGCCCGCGCCATGGGCTTGCGCACTCTGCCATGCATCGGCCCAACCGCCTGGCCGGAAATCGCCAATCACCAACAAGCTGGCAACCAACCAGTTGCAGAATGGCGCATTTCTGCCTCAGGAACAGGCCGTATTGCCGCCTTAAACTGGCAGTATTGCAATGCGATACGATACTGAACGACAACTGCAATAAAGAAAAACACCCGCAAGCCCCTGTGAGTAACAAGGTGCTTGCGGGTGAAACGGTTTTGCATGCCTGCCCTACCCCCTGCTTTTATGCCAGGGCCACAAGTGTAAAAGGCAGCAATGCAACTTTCCAAGCCATAATGATCAATAGAACTTGAAGTAGTTGCGGGCGTTGTTATACGATATGTCCTCAACCATGCGGCTCAGTATCTCATGGTCGTTGGGCAGCAGCCCCTTCTCTACGTCAGTGCCAAGGATGTTGCAGAGCAACCTGCGGAAATATTCGTGGCGCGGGTAGCTGAGGAACGAACGCGAGTCGGTGAGCATGCCTACGAAGCGGCTAAGCAAGCCGAGCACAGAGAGGGCGTTCATCTGGCGTGTCATTCCGTCAAGCTGGTCGTTGAACCACCAGCCCGAGCCGAACTGTATCTTGCCTGGGCAGCCTCCCTGGAAGTTGCCGAGCATCGTGGCTATAACTTCGTTTGCGCACGGATTGAGCGTGTAAAGGATGGTGCGTGTGAGCTTGCCTTCCATGTTCAGCTTGTTAAGGAACTTGCTCATGGCCTTGGCTGTGTTGAACTCGCCTATTGAGTCAAACCCGGTGTCGGGGCCGAGCTGTTCGTACATCTTCGTGTTGTTGTCGCGGATTGCGCCGTAGTGGAACTGCTGTGTCCAGTCGGCATCGGCGTCCATCTCGGCCATCTTCGTAAGGAAGCAGTTCTTGTACTGGCGCACTTCATGGGCGGAGAGTTCCTTCTTGCCCATTGCCTTGGCAAAGATTGCCTCTATCTGTGCATCGGTGTATTCTTCATCGTAGAACTCCTCTATGCCGTGGTCAGAGAGCTTGCAACCGTTTTCGGCAAAGAAGTCGTGGCGCTTCTGCATGGCGTCTATCATGTCCTTGAAGGTGGTGATGGTCACTCCGGCCACCTCGCCAAGCTGGTTAACGTAGTCGGGGAACTCCGGCTTCTCTATGTTCATGGCCTTGTCGGGGCGCCATGCCGGTATCATCTTTATCTCGAAACCGCTCTCGCGGGTCTGCTTGTGATAGCGAAGGTCATCAACAGGGTCATCAGTTGTGCATACGCACTCTACGTTGTAGCGGCGCATAAGCCCACGCGCAGAGTACTCGGGCTGCTTCAGCTTCTCGTTGCACTCGTCGTAAATCTCGCGCGCGGTGTCGGGGCCGAGCAGCTTGGTTATGCCGAAGGCCGTCTTAAGCTCGAGGTGAGTCCAGTGGTACAGCGGGTTGCGGAACGTGTAAGGTACCGTCTCGGCCCACTTCTCGAACTTCTCCCAGTCCGAAGTGTCCTTGCCAGTGCAGTACTTCTCGTCCACGCCGTTGGTACGCATGGCTCTCCACTTGTAGTGGTCTCCGCCAAGCCACAGCTCCGTGATGCTCTTGAACTTGTGGTCATTGGCCACCATCTCTGGAATCAGGTGGCAATGATAGTCGATGATAGGCATCTTGGCAGCATGATTGTGGAACAGATCTTGGGCAACTTCGTTATCCAGCAAGAAGTTCTCGTCATTGAATTGTTTCATAATTAGTCGTTTATTAGTTATTATGGGTATAATTGTTCATTCTTGAAGCGGCGGCCATGCAATCCGGCAGCAATATGCAGCCGGCTGTACGTCACTACTGCAAAAGTAATAAAATAATTCTGTAATGTCGAAAACTTTACTTATTTTTGCACAAAAATATACGTAAACGATGACGTTCGACAATAATGTCCTATTGATTTACACCGGTGGCACCATCGGCATGAATCGCAACCCTAAGACAGGGGCGCTCGAGCCGTTCAACTTTGAACACTTGCTCAGCAACGTCCCTGAACTTGCACAGTTCTCCACGCACATAGCAACCATGCAGTTCGACCCGCCCATAGACAGCAGCAACATGTCGCCCAAACTGTGGGTTGAGCTGACACACATCATCGCCGACAATTATGACAAATACGACGGTTTTGTCATCCTGCACGGAACTGACACAATGGCATATACAGCATCGGCACTGAGCTACACTCTCGAAAACCTAACCAAGCCCGTCATTCTCACAGGGAGCCAGTTGCCTATAGGCCAACTTCGCACCGACGGCAAGGAAAACCTAATAACAAGCATCGAAATCGCATCGGCAAAGCGTGCCGACGGAAGCGCAATGGTGCCTGAGGTGGGCATATTCTTCAACGGCCACTTGATGCGCGGGAACAGGACGACAAAACAAAGTGCTGACAATTTCAACGCTTTCGAAAGTTTCAACTACCCCCACCTGGTCGATGCTGGGGTCAACATTTCTTACAAAGATGATCTTATCCTCAAGCCTGAGCGCTCAAAGCCTATGACTCCGCACTTCAGACTTGACAACAACGTAATAGTCTTCACCATATTCCCCGGCATAAGGGAAGACCTGGTACGACACATCATCGCAACACCCAACCTACGCTCCATCGTCATGCGCACTTTCGGCAGCGGCAACGCGCCGCAGTCTACATGGTTGATAAAGGCTCTAAAGGAAGCCACAGCCAACGGAAAAACCATTGTAAACATCAGCCAATGCATGGCCGGAAGCGTAGAGATGGGGCGCTACGACACAGGATTCCAACTAAAGTCTGCCGGAGTGATAAGCGGACATGACAGCACCGTGGAAAGTGCTGTTACAAAACTCATGTACCTACAGGCTCGCTTTGAAGACACAGAGCAAGTAAATTATTATATGACACGCAACATCAGGGGCGAAATGACCATCTGAAAGAAACTGTGTAACAAATACTTACACTGACTTACCTCATGCATACCACGGCCTCGCATATACACAATTCACTTCCGGGCGCCCGGCCTGGCCTTGCGCATGATGCAAATGACCATTGACGGCCTGCCCGTCGGGTAGCGAGACCTCGAACCGATGGATATGCTCCGGCTGCTACGTCCCATGTCGTAATACGGGGCATGGCGACCGTATGAGAATGCCTCGCAGATGGCGCTGTCCGTGCGGATTATCACCTCGCCGTAGTCGTCCATGGAGAACTCGCCGCCATCGTAAATACGCAAGTAGTCCGGAACGAGGCTGTCGCCTGGGTATTCGCCCTTTACGCTCACCACCCTCACCTTATATGGCGAACCAGACGGGTAGCCATAGCGCGTGCAAACACTCTTGAGCAACTTAAGGAATGACAATGCCTGAGGCTCTGACCTGAAATCAAAATCCTCCATGCCATGCGACTTGGCCCACGTTATCTCATCTACAAAAGTGGTATGGATGGCCGACTTGGGGGCGGCTTCAACGACCACCCCATCGCCATCACCACCTTGGTTGGCAACAGGAACTTGCGCTGGGTTGTCAAAGCACATACTTTCCTGCCTCAACTGTGTGCCTGCAAGCGTTGCTGGCGGCAGGCAAAACCAAAAGACAAGCGACAGGACAATGCCCGGCAGCAACGTATGGCTCCGGGAAACGACAGGGGAGATTGCTAACCTAACTTTCATGCTTCACTTTTTTATGTTAAACGAACAGATTACATCATTTGCTTCAAGACCAGCCAGCCACAGCCAAACAAGCCATGATGGCTGCGGCAAGAATCTTATATTATTATAACACTTTATTGTTAATGCTCATACGCAAAAGCACGTGGCATTTCACTGCCCTTCATCTGTAAACCACGGCCTGCCCGTCTGCCGTTATGCCCTCGGCGGAGACGGTGAGCCGCTTGCACGTGGAGTTGTTGTATATGTCGATGGCGGCCTTGCCCGCCCCGTCGGCTTTCACTGCCGGGTTCCAGTAGAGAGTGCGGCGGTGGTCGGACTCCGGCGGCATAACGCTGTAGTCGGGCATCTGGAACGTCTCTACCTTGCTGTAGCCCTCAAAATGCGTGCGGCGCAGGCCCTTCTTTTTGTATGGAAATGTATGATGAGAATAAAGATACAATGTCACAGGACTGTATGGCTCAAGGCCTGGTGCCTGCACAAACGACCGCCAAGCGTTTTCTTCCTCCGAAATATAAACACTCTTGAACTCATCAAGCCATAGGGGCATCTCTTCCATACTATTATCAAGAATATATTCTATTCCACCATTTGAAGCAGCTGACCGCGCTCCTGTTCCCATATAGAACGTGTTATTCAATATCCAGACTATCGGACGGTTTTTATATGTCATTCCTCCTCTCGTCAAAAAGCCACGATATTCTGCTACTTCATACATATCCTCAACGTTAACTTCCACTTCGGGAACATAGCTCGCATCGCTACGGTCTATCACTTCACCGCTGAAGAAGCTGTTTTTCTTCACCAACCATTCGAATATCCCCGGTATCTCGCCGCCCCGGTCGTATATCTCGTCGGCCGCCTTGTCGCAGTCGTAGCGCACGTAGGAGCGGAACGCGCCACGCTGCTCCGTCTCCCATGCGGCGCGGGCGTTCTCGAACAGCCGACGGCCCTTCACCTTCACTTCCTTCAACACGTGTACGCGCTCGGCCATCGGCAGCCGGGCAGCCAGGGTGTCGAAGCCGGGGGCGGCGGCGAGGGGCAGCAACGGGGCGTACACCTCGCTGCGGGCAGTCTCAAGCGGCGAGAGTGGGCGGGCTGCGGGGGAGAAGTTGCGGTCGATGCCAACGCGGCAGTTCGCAGCCTCGCCGCCCTTGGCAGCGTTCAGCAGCAGCGTCCACTCACCCTCGCAGTCGGGCAGGCGGAAGGCGTAGCAGCCAAGGGAGTCCGTAACGGCCTCGCCGCCCATCGACTCGCCAGCGCGGTTGTAGAGCGTCGCGCGCAAGCCGACGCCGCAGACTGAATGCCTCTTCCGCGCCGGACGCAGACGGCCATACAGGTACAGACCGTCCTCCACCGGGTGGCGGCGCACGAAGCTGCGCGAGCCGTCCATCACGGCGACGTCGTAGCGACGCCACCCCTGGACAAGCATCA
>CALUGQ010000026.1 GCA_944320235.1 uncultured Prevotella sp. | reverse complement strand
GGTTGATGAAAAGTCTGACTTCTGACCGTTGCAAAGAACTGATAGAACAAACTGACAAATTAAGAACATGGATAAAGAGCAAGCTATAAAATTGGCACAACGCTATAAGGCAGCAGTAGCAGAACGGTTGCCCTTAAAAGCTCTTTACCTTTATGGCTCATACAGCAAAGGCAACCATACAGAGGACAGCGACATAGATATTGCCGTTGTGGTGGAACACATGAGTGATGATTATTTTGAGGACACACCTTTATTGTGGAAACTGAAACGTAAGATAAGCAATCTTATAGAGCCAATTCTACTTACAGAGGACACAAACAATCCTCTCTATGCAGATATTGTAAAAACAGGAATACTTATATAAGGCAACTTCTACCTATTCTTTTATACATTACTTTGCCATATTTGCAGCAATTTCAGGTAGGAGAAAAAGTAAATGTCATTCATAAAACTATGCTCTTTCATTGTTGCATAAAACAATAAAAATCACTACCTTTGCAATAAGAATGGTTGTTGACTTATTGTTGACTAATCATTACCAAAAGAGAGTTCATTTAAATGTTGGCAATAGCACATAAGGTGGTGTAGTTCAGTTGGTTGCATAGGAAAGCGCAGCTTTTCTATGCCGTAGAGAGCGTCAGATTGTGGTTCTGAATGTCGTGGGTTCGAGCCCCACCCTCCACCCCACAGGAAAACAAGCGGAAATCCTTGATTATCAAAGGGTTTCCGCTTTTTCATTGAATACACAACAACGCTACAAGTAGGCTTAAAATGCCACAAGTAAGGCCAAAAAGTTTACCCATAGTTTACCCCAAATTTTACCCCAAAAGGTTTACCCCCAAATTTACCCCCAAATTTACCCCAAATTTACCCGAACTTTTAAAACCGATAACCATGGCTACATTCAAACCGACAGTGAAGAAAGAGAAGATGAGGAAAGACAAGACCTGGAAGGTGCTGATACGCCTCACCCACGGGAAGCGGGTGGCCTACCTGCCCACCTCCATGTACGTGTCGAAGAAAGACATGACGGCCTCGTTCCGCATAAAAAACCAAATAGTGCTTGACCGCTGTGACGAGCTGATAAGGGAGTACAGGGCAAGGCTGGCCACGCTTGACCTTGAGTTCAACGACCTGCCCATAGAGGCCATAGCCGCCCGTCTGAAGGAAAAGGCGACCGACGGCGGCGACAGCTTCACCGAATACGCGGGCAGGTGGATGGCCTCAACAAGCATCAAGGGCATAAGGAACTACAAGTCAGCAGTGAACGCGCTGAGGGCATTCTTCGGCAAGGACAACATACTGTTCACGGACATAACGGCAAACACCATGAAAGCGTTCGGCGACAGCCTCGCGGGCAAGCCTCGTGCCCAGTCGCTCTACACAAACGGCATAGTGAAGATATTCAACGACGCACGCGACCAGCTAAACGACGAGGACAGCGGAATCATAAAAATAAAGCACAGCCTGAAGAAATACTCCGCGCCGAGGCAGAACGTGGCCGAGAAGCGCGCGCTGGACATTGCGGACATAATAAAGATAATGCGCCTGCCCGACAAGCCGAATGGGGGCGCGGTGTGCCGCAGGGATTTGGCCCGCGACTGCTTCCTGCTGTCGTTCTTCCTCATGGGGATGAACTCCGCCGACCTGTACAGCGCAACAGAATACGACGGTGAGTGCATAACGTACCAAAGGACAAAGACAAAGGGCAGGCGGGCGGACAAGGCCGTAATATCCGTGCGCGTGCACCCGGCTATAAAGCCGCTTGTGGACAAGTACCGGGGCAAGGGTGCGGTATTCTGCTTCTGCCAAAGGTACTCGTCGGCAGCCGACTTCAACCGTGCCATAAACATCGGGCTGAAGGAGATAGGCACGGAGCTGGGCATTGAGGGGCTGCAGTTCTACGCCGCGCGCCACTCCATGGCCACCATCGCCGTGAACGAGGCCGGGATAAGCAAGTACGTGGTGAACGACATGCTCAATCATGTCGAGCCGTCGATGCGCGTCACCGACCTGTACATAAAGAAAGACTTTACGGCCATAAACGAGGCGAACTACAGCCTCATCGGCTACGTGCTCGGCAAGGCGGGGCTGGCGGGCGAAACGGCAAAGGTAAGCATAAAGGGGAAAGAAAAATAGTGTATTATAGTGTAGCACACCAAAATACACTATGTTTCGGCGGGGCTATGGGCATCACCCTCAGCCACGCCCCAGCTTCCTTGCCAGCCACAGGATGACGAACGCCAGCACGGCCACGGTTGCCACGAGCACGGGGAACGCGCTGAGCTTGGTGCGCTCCCACCAGCCTAAGTCCTTTTCCACGGGATAAGGCACACTCACCGTGTCCGCCCGCAGCACGGCAACCGTGTCGTAACGCCACCTATCCTTGTAGGCGTACTTCATCACCACCCTGTCGCGGTACACTGTGTCGCCCTGCACCCACTGATTGACGAACACGCTGTCATGCAAATAGACACTATCACGGTGAAAGCGGTCAACATACACGCTGTCAACGCTCACAGACGGCACAGGCACGTGCTCCACGCTCCTGCAACCGAACAGCAGCGTAAGCACAGCGCACACCAGCAAACCCCAAAGCAATCCTTTCAATCTGTCCATATATCTTACTTTAAATCAAACAAAAAAGCGGCAGCCCCATCGTCGTGGAACTGCCGCCTGTTTTTATATTGAATAGCTTATCGAATGAATAAGTTTATATACTCATAAAGAATATATCTTTTGCCTCTTTTCCCACCTGTTATTTCTTTTAATATGCCACATCGTTCCATCTCACTCAAAAGCGTATATGCAGAGGCCGGTGTTATTGACAATGCGGAAACCACGCCGTTGGCATCAATAATTGGATTCTTGTATAGTTCGTTTAAAAGTTTTAGTGCTTTGGCTGAACGCCCTTTCATTTGTTGGATTGAGATTTCGTAAGACTTCTCCAATTGAAGTATCTTATCAAAAGTGGAAACACTTTTTTCAGCAGTACTTATTATCCCGGAAAGGAAAAACTCAACCCAACCTTCAATGTCATTTTCTGTTCGCACTCTCATTATCTTTGAATAATAGGTATTCCTGTTATTCTCAAGAAAATCCGAGAGATATAAAACCGGTCTTTTTAATAAACCAACACTAACCAAATACAATGTTACCAAAAGCCTTCCAACACGCCCGTTCCCGTCATTAAACGGATGTATCGTCTCAAATTGATAGTGTATAATAGCTATCTTTATCAAATCAGGAAGTGGGGCGACTGGCTCATGGATGAATTTTTCAATATCTGACATCAAATCTGCAACCTCTGTCCATATAGGAGGCACAAATATGGCATCATTGATATTATTACCACCTATCCAGTTCTGCGATGTCCTAAACTCCCCAGGCTGTTTGTGCTCTCCACGCACGCCTTGCATCAATATCTTATGCACGTTTCTCAACAAACGGCATGAGAGAGGGAGGCGCCCCAACAATTCCATTGCCGTATTCATCGCTTTTATATAATTTTGAACTTCTGCCCAATCATCGCGCTTGTCCAAAGGCACGTCTTCTTTGTCCATCAAAGCTTCTTCCATGTTGGTTTGAGTTCCCTCAATTCTTGTCGATTGGGTCGCTTCCTTCAAGATATGCATTTCAATAAACAAATCTATATTGGGGATATGGTTAGAGTACATATCAAGACGCCCCAACATTCTATCTGCTTTGCTAAGCAATGTGATTAACGACATATCGTCAAATTGCCATGCCCTATTGATTTTATTCGGATGGAAACTTCTGTAAAGCCCTTCGTTTATATAAGTTCCTGACTTGAAATCTTTCATATTGCTTATTTTAAAATTTCGTGCAAAGTTAAAACAAACTATCCGTTATTCCAAATTTTCCGCGAAAATTAAAATAGCATTCCAATTATTTTAGTTTTCCACACGAAACTAAATTAACAGCAGTCCCACGATGTCAAAGAGCGCGTTGCGACTGTTGCAAATATTGCACCCGTCGCCGGTTATTCCCATTTTGGAAGCTACTCCACCGTCAGCCAGATGTCGCCCTTGGCTTCCAGCAGTTTCTTCATCAGCGCGTGGAACGTGGCTGTGCTGTCCGTCACCTTGCCCACAACCGTGTTCCGGCCAACCAATATGCAGCCGGAAGTCGCCGATGAATCATTCCCCGGGTGGCATACCCCCCCCTCGAAGCCCGGCACGTTCAACAACCGCGGTATCTTGCCGCCGTATGGCCGCGCCCAGCTCCTGTCCTTGAACCTCGGGCTGACAACATCCAGCGTCACGGCGTAACGCCCCGTGGGTATGGCCGTCTGCCCGTAGACCTTCAGCTCGCGTATCTTCTCCGGCGGCATATCCGCCGTGAGGCCTCGGTCGGCATCCTCCAGCGTGTCGCAGAAGTACTCGCCGTCAATGCTCAGCTTGCCGATGGTGTACCCCTGCCTCTTAGCTGTCCTTCTTACTGTCAGTTCCATTCTCCACCTCCTTTCCGTCTGTCTCCAGCGCATCCTCCACAGCCTCCCCGAGGTCTTTGTCTTTCCTCTTTATGAGGCTTATGAACAGCCGCTTGATGCTGAAGCGCGCCTTGATGCCATGCAGGTCGCAGACGTGGCCCGCTATCGAGTCCACCTCGAAGAGCACGGCGAAGCACAGCCCCAACGCCGCCACCTTGACGTAGCCTAGCAGGCCGAGGGGCTCCAGCCCCTTGCCCACGGCCACGCCAACGAGCAGGTAGCCGAAGTACTCAAGCAGCTTGCCGAACGTGCGCCGCCCGGCGCGGGAGAACCGAAAGTCCTCGCCGCGCAGCCGTACGCTCGCCGTCAGCCCGCTCACGAAGTCCACGGCCACCAAGGCCACCACCGCGAGCATCATCCACCGCAGCTCGTACACCGCCGTGGTCACCTCCGCGTAGAACGCCGCAGTGCCTGCCATGTTCACCACCACCGCGCCCGCCGCACCGTTACCGATAATCCTTACCATTTCATGTCGTGTTTTGGTGGCCGTCATCCCGCAGCCGCTATCGCTGCGTCTATCTCGCTGTTAGACAAGGCACTGTCGGCTGTACGAAAGCCGTCGTGGCTATCTGCGTGGTGTTGGTGCCCCTCGCGGCGGTCGGGGCCTTGGGCGTGCCGGTGAATGTCGGCAATGGCCGCGCCGACCTCTGACGCGCTGGCGGGCAGCTCGCCGAGGCGGGCGGCCACCCGCTGCATTATCTGGAACGTGGTCGCGCTGCCGTCGCGCAATGCCTGCTGCACCGCCTCGGCGGACATCCCGATGCCCTCCAGGGCGGCCTGCGTGGCGGGTGTCATCTCGCGCAAACGGATGTTGGCCTCCTTTATCGCGTCAACGCCCTTGTCGGAGAACACGCCCTGACGCGCGGCGTTGGTGGTGATGGCCACGAATGCCTCGGCACTTATGCCCGCCTCCTTGAAATAACGCGGATATTCTTTTAACACGTCAAGGAACTGCCCGTTGGCATTCGCCCCGCTCACCATGCCATCCTGCACAAGGTGCATCGCGTCTTGCGCGGTTATGCCGAAGCCCTTGGCAAGCGAGTTCACGGCCTGCATCGTCTCGCCGAAGTCAGCACCGAACGTCGTGGCGAACGCCTGCGCCTCGCCGCGCAGCTCCCGCAGCTCGTCGCCTGTCAGACCGGTGAGCTGCGCCGTCTGCGCCATGCTCTGGGCGTAGCCGCCTATGGCTGAGGAAATTTGCGAGAAAGCATCTGCAAAGTTGCTTATCGATTCCACAAACTGGTTTAGGTCGATAAGGACATCGTTCAGCCCCCGCGCGTTCTTGCGGCACGTGTTAACCGCGTCGCTTATCTCCCGTATGCTGGTGGTGGCCGTCGCCAGCTGCTCCTTGCCGTCGATGTTAAGTCTTATGTTAAACTTTATTTCCTTTGCCATGGTCTGAGCGTCTTGGTTTGTTTGTTCAAATATTTATTCGTAACTTTGCGAAGTAACTAAAGACTTACAGCAATGGACAGCGACAAGCAGAAAGACATAGACATAAAGGTGACCATCGAAGTGCCTGACGATCTCACGACACCAAAAAGGAAACCTTTGGCCAGAAGTTTATTGCCATATTGTTACTGATATGGCTGTGTCTGTTAGTGCTATGGCTTGTCAGTGCGCTGCTCGGTTTTGGGGAGTTTGCGCTGTATGCCTTTTTTGCCTCTCTCATTATACTATTGATTTTCTTATACCTTGCAGACCTTAAACGGGACTTGGTTGTTTAGTTTCTTTGCAAAAAGCCCAATGACATGGAAGAGAACAAGAGACCGGACATAGACATTGAAATATCCGTGGAAGCCGACCCTGAGACGCAGCGGAAGATGGATGCCAGGAAGAAGCGGAACAGACGAGCCGCGAATGCCGCCGCCCTCTTCGCGGTTGGCGGGCTTGCTGCCATAGCGCTCACCGTGCCGCTTGCCTTGCTCGGCCTTGAGGCTGCATCGGCGGTGTGCATCATTGCGGCTGTGGTCTGCTTCTATGGCTTCTTTACGGCTGCCGTGTCAATGGACATACATTGGTTTTAGCCCCGCGCCTTTTCCCCACAAGCTTCCTTAGCCTTTCCATGTCCTGCTCTTTCGACACGGGCGGGGCGGCTGGCCGTTTCCTATCACACGGCAGGGGCAGCAGCTGCCCGGGCGTGAGCCGCTTCTTCACGTGCGGCTGTATGGTGATGGTGGCCAGCAGGCGCATCCGCTCCCACGCGCCCTGCTCCAGCCGCTCGCCCTGCCTGCCCCACGCATCGCACACGGCGCGGAACTCCGAGGGCGTGAGCGCGCAGAAGTCTGCCAGCGAAAGGCCGACGCAACCCAGCGCGAAGCCGAGCGCGTCGGCCACTCTCAGGCTTTTTTTCGCTGTCAGCGTCTTCCCCCGCTCCCCCGTCCGCGTCGGCGAGGGCTGGAAGACGAGATTGAATTTGCCCGCCGTTGTGCGCGTGAGGCTTCGCACAGGCTCGGCATACAGAAGAAATCAGGAA
>CALUGQ010000025.1 GCA_944320235.1 uncultured Prevotella sp. | reverse complement strand
GCTTGCTTTCACTTTCCCGAGCGCAGCTTGAGTTATGCAAAGTCAATGCAAGCGAGCGGAAAGAAAGCTTGCTTTCACTTTCCCGAGCGCAGCTTGAGTTATGCAAAGTCAATGCAAGCGAGCGGAAAGAAAGCTTGCTTTCATTTTCCCGAGTGCAGCTTGAGTTATGCAAAGGTAATCAAAAAAGCCCGCATGGCAAAGCAAAGTCAAGGCTTTGGGCTGGTAGCTGCACAAAAAGAAGAGTGGGGGTGGCCCCGAGGCCATCCCCACTCCGTTTTATCCGTATGGTAGCAATATCTTTGCAGTGAGCTTAGGCGGGCATGTTGACCCTGCCATAGCTGTACATTTTGAGCATGTTGTTGCAGTAGTTGTTGAACCGTTTGCTCGTTGCGATTTTCTTAATCATCTTTTTCATAATCTTGTTACCCTTTCTTTTACTTTTCGTTATACAATCTTTTTACTTCTCGCGGGTTGGATGCAGCTTCACATCCGTTATCCTTTCTTTTGTGTTTTGCTGGTGCAAAGATAGTGCCTTGATACTGTGTGCGGACACATCCAACCGTGTTTTTTGCGTTGAAGGCCGTGATTTTTGATGCAAATCAATGGATTGACAAAGGTCAAGACTTGCGTCTGACATTGCGCAGGCGGCCATGCGCGTCGAACGAGCGGCGGTCGGCGAGGCGCAGTGTCAGCATGAGCGAAAGCATTGACGCTGAGAATGTTATGACGGTTATCATCATTTGGTATTTGATGGCGATGCCCGGTGCCGAGCCACCGAGAATCTGCCCGATCATGGTTCCGGGCAAAGAGACTATGCCAAGCACTGCCATATTGGCAATGCATGGGGCGAACGACTTCTCTACGGCCTGCCTGGCGAAGGGCATGACGGCCTCCAGGTGTGTGGCGCCATTGCCGAGCAGATAGTAGTAAAGGTGCTGCTCGCGCTGCAGGCTGTCGTAATAAGCATTAAGGGCGATGACGTTGACGCTGAGCATATTGCCCATGAGGATGCCCATGATGGGTACGAAGTAGCGCGCGTCGAAAGGCTTTGGCAGTCCGAGCACGAGTACGAGGAAGTACATGCCTACCACGGCTGCCGTGGCAAGCAGGCCCGAGAAGAGCGGTACGGCTATGGTGCCGAGGCGCAGGCGGGTGCGGTGGGCAGCGGTGAACGTGGCCACGAGCACCATGATGAGCACCCAGAGCACGTTGATGGCGGGGTTGTTCCACTCGAAAAGGTAGTGGAGGTAGAAGCCGATGAAGAGCAGCTGGAGCACCATGCGCACCGTGGCTGTGACGGTGGAGCGGATGAGCCGCGCCCCGAGGCGGTGGAAAAAGTAGAGCGGGATGGCCAGGAGCAGCAGTCCGACGGCCAGGCTCAGGTATGAAATGTCGGTAGTTTCCATTTGTGAATCGTTGTTTGTTGGTGTGATGTAGGGGGTGTAAAGCCGCAGCGAAAGGCTTGGGCTGAGTATTGACCCTGCGTGTCGGCTGCGCGGAGATTGGCTTCCGCTTGCCTGCCGCTTGGCGGCTTTAGCCTATCTCCACCGTCTTGTCGCAACCCTCGGCGAACGCCCGGTCGTGGCTTACGGCCACGACGGAGCAGCCGCGCGAGGCGAGCAGCCGCAGGTATGCGGCTACGAGCGAGGCAGAATGGGCATCGAGCGCAGAGGTGGGCTCGTCGAGCAGCAGGATGGCCTTGCCCAGCAGGCCGCTCACGGAGAGCATGGCGCGCTGGCGTTCGCCGCCGCTCAGCTCGGCCACTTTCTTCTCGTAAAGCTCCGGTTGCAGCTCCAGCCGTCGCCATTCGGCCATGAGCAGGTCTTTGGAGAAAGGCCTGTTGCGGTTCACCTTGAGGCCGAATGGCAGGCGGACCATGTCGCTCACCCACTCGGATGGCAGCATCAGCTCCTGCGGTATGTAGGATATGTGCTTGCGGAACTCTTCGGCCGACGATGGCGTGAGCAGCTCGCCGTCGATGCTTATGTGGCCTTCGTCGAGGGGATGGAAGCCAAGGATGGCGCGCAGCAGGGTGGTCTTGCCGCTGCCGGAGCAGCCCGTGAGGCACACGGTCTGCCCGTCGGCCACGGTGAACGAGAGGCCGGAGAACAGCCGCCGGCCCCCGGCGGTTAGCGATGCGTTTTTTATTTCAAGCATTTTTGTCTTGTTGAGCAGTGCGTTGGCCCTGGCGGCGGGGTGGCCGGCTGTATTCACTTGGCTGTCCGCCGCAGTTTGCCTGCCTGCAAAGTTACTCAAAATAATCAATGTGGGCGCATTTGGAGGCACTTTTCTGTGGCTTGCACCGTAAACCAGAATCGGGTTAAACCGTTTCTGGCCGGATACTGCCTCATTTCCACATTCTTCGATTGCATATTGCATTCTTGCCGCCATCTACAGTCACGGCTTGTCTCAGCGTGGCCCGCTACGCTGTCGTCAAGGCGGAAAGCAATCTTGCCGGCATGAACGCAAAGCCTGCCGGGAAGCCTGATGACTGTTCGTGGTAAAACTGGTGGCAGCGGGCAAGCAGTACGGCATGTTGGCCTGTGGCTTATGTGCTTGTCGCCGTGGCCGGGCTGCTTTATGCGGCATTGTTGCGCTCTTGCCGGTGTGAGGTGAGGCCGGAAAGGTTGTGGAGATAAGCGACATTTGGAATGTGTCAGCCTTACACTTGCTAAGTGCTTGATGCTCAGGCGGTTGCGTGCTTGCTTTGTTTTACGTTCTGAAACAGGCCGTTTACGGGCGCGAAACAGGCCGTATTGAACGCTGAAACAGGCCGTTTGGTGATGCGGAAAGGGTGCGGGTCGGGTGGGGTGTCGTTTTTTTTGTTGCACAGCTTTGCTAATAGCAGGCCGGGCAGTGGGGCTAACTGCGCCATGTAAGGTTGGTTGCGGAGCAAAAAAGCGAGGCAGGCCGATGGGCGAAATGGCAGGAAGCGTGGTTGCGTGATGCCGCGGGAGGCGCGGCGGCGGGGCGGATACATTGTGCCGTTTTTCGGATTAAGATGTCCTCATCGCGCTGCCATGGGAATCTGCCAGGCTTGGATTATGTCAAAGATTTTGGTAGTTCGGAACGTCATTGAGCAGTAAGTATTTTTTACCGTCATAGTCTGTCTTGAAGCAGAAGTGGCTCAGGCCGTTGCTGATGGTGAGGTAGTCTGCGCGCAGGAGCAGGTTGTAGGCAGCTATCTGGTCGAACACGCTCTGCGTTATCTGCACCGTAGGCGCCTTGTATTCAATGATCATGCGTGGGCGCAGGGCTGTATCATAGAGCACACTGTCGCACCTGAGTCTCTTTTCGCCCACGTGCAGTTCCACCTCGTTGGCCATGAAGGCTGCCGGGTAGCCCTTGTGGGCAGTGAGGAAATTGACAAAGTGCTGGCGCACCCACTCCTCGGGAGTGAGCGCAACGAACTTGCGGCGCAGTGCATCGTATATCGTCGCCTTGCCGGCAGTGGCCCGCAACTTAGGCTGGAAGGGCGGAAGGTTGAGCTTATACATTATTATATATATGGCGAGGTTGTCTGAATAAAAACGTGCCTGCGTTTCGGTTAACCGATATTTTGCCGTATCTTTGCATAAGATAAGCTGCGCTCGGGCAATTACGAACAAGTTCGTTAGCCGCTCGCTTGCATTATCTTTGCATAAGATAAGCTGCGCAGAGTTATGCATGGGCGGGGCCGCGCATCGGCTGCCTGCACCATATCATGCAGGTGGCAGGCCTGTGCAAGCCCTGCCGCCGGGAAGAAAGGCGGCTTAGGGCGCAGGCTCCGCAGGCATCGCTGGCTTGCAAAATTAGTGAATTATATCGTAAATGAGCAATGGCTGAGAATAAAAACGCAACTTTCGACGGAATCATGCGCGATTTGCGTGCGAGGAAGTATGCACCCGTTTATTATCTCATGGGCGACGAACCTTACTACATCGACAAGATTACTGACTATATAGCGGAGAACGTCCTCCGCCCGGAGGAGCGCGACTTTAACCAGACTGTGATGTTCGGCTCCGACGTCTCGATCGGTCAGGTGGTCGATGCCGCAAAGCGTTACCCAATGATGGCCGACCGGCAGGTGGTCATAGTGAAGGAGGCGCAGAACCTGCGCAACACCGAACCGCTGGAGTATTACTTGCAAAAACCGCTCGCCTCGACCGTATTGGTGATGTGCCACAAAAACGGAACGATTGACCGGCGCAAGAAACTGGCGGCCATGGTGGAACGCACGGGAGTGCTCTTTGAGAGCAAGAAAATGCGCGAACGCGACTTGCCGCCATTCATAGAAAACTACCTCAAGGCCAAAGGGGCAAGCATAGACCCTAAGTCGCAGCAGGTGATTGCTGACTCGATAGGGGCCGACCTCAACCGGCTCGTGGGTGAACTCGACAAACTGCTCATCGCACTGCCTGCCGACGACCGCCGCGTAACCCCTGCCATCGTGGAGCGGCAGATAGGGGTGAGCAAGGATTTCAACGCCTTCGAACTGCGCGATGCCATCGTCAACAAGAATGTTTTCAAGGCAAATCAGATAGTGAAATATTTTGACGAAAATCCTAAGGCTGGCAATATCTACAGTTTCATCCCGATGCTCTTCAATTATTTCCAGAACTTGCTGGTCGCTTTTTACTGCCCGCAGAAAGGCAGCCCCGATGCGCTTGCAAAGTGGCTCGACCTGCGTTCGGCTTGGGCGGCGAAAGACTACATGACGGGAATGAGGAATTTCAAGGCAACGAAAGTTTTGCAGATAATTTATAAAATTAGGGAGATTGATGCCAAAAGTAAGGGCCTCGACAACCCAAATACGCCCCCGGAAGAGCTTATGAAAGAGTTAATTTTCTTTATATTACACTGATTTTGCCCCTCTTTCAGCCACATTTTTATCTAGAATAAGCACTCCACAGGAGTGCTTTTTTTAGCTCCAAATATCGGAATTACAGCACTTTAGCACTAAAATACCCCCTCTGAGAATCGCGAATTTCAAACTTTTCGCACGTCGGCTCGCAATTCTTCAAAATCCATGAAAACCAACTGTGCACACCAATCTGAATTTTGCGTTTGCTTATTTTTGCATTTCTCTTTGTTGATTTTGGTTTGTGAATCACGGTAAACAACGTAAACCCACAATCGAAATTTTAGGATATTAAAGTGTAAAATGATAAATATTACAAATTAAAACTATCGATTTTATAATCAAAAGAAAATTGTTTCATAACGTAAAGACATATATATACAGCAGTGCTATTTATCATATAACATACAGAAATTCAGCATTTTAATGCCTAACGTTAATCTTATTTGCTTGGAAATGCACCTTTCTGCATTCTAAAGTGTGCATAAAGGCAACTTTGTCCGTATTTTCCGTGTAAGTATCTAAATAATAATCAGTTGTTTCAATAATCACGTTTAATTGTTGGTTTTATTCTGTTTAGCGTCCTAAAGTTTACGTTTGTAATTATAAAGCTGTATGAATCGTGTTGCCGCTGTTTATGTTTTGATATTCAAAATCATAAACCTAAAATTTTAATATGAAAATTCTTGTTTGGAAATTTGCATAATCCGATAATTTGCTTTACCTTTGTAAACGCAATCAAAAAGGGCTGTTTAAGCCCTGATGACACCTGTATCACAAAAATATAGAGCCATTTTGGAGTATGAAAGATAGGATAAGACAGATTATGGAGGCCAAGCACATGACCCAACAAGTGTTTGCCCAGTTTATAGATATGTCGCCGGCATCGCTGAGCAGCATCTTCAATGGACGCACCAAGCCTACCCTTAACATCGTTGAAGCCATCAAAAGAAAAATTCCTGACATCAATACCAACTGGCTACTCTTTGGCACTGGCGATATGTATGAGAGTGTGCCAGATGGTGGAAGCTCTGAAAGTGACGTGGTGCAGGGCGATGTTGTAGAGCCGGCTCTTGATTTTGGGTCCGACGATATTCCTGCCCCAGCCCAACCGTCTGGCGGTGCCGAGAGTCATGTCTCGGTCAGCCATGGTCACAATGGTGTACGAAACACACGACAGGAAACCGTTCGCCAAGAGATAAAATATATTGACAAGCCGCAGCGTAAGGTCGTTGAGATACGTGTATATTATGATGACTTGACTTACGAGACGTTCGTACCGGCAAAGAAGTGATTCGCGGCAATGCTTGTCCGTGGCAGGATGGCATGCTGCGTGAGGGCAGTTGCGATGTTGGCTTGTGGCTGATTTGGGGTTTTTGCAGGGTTGCTTCATAGCGTGGGGCCGGTGGTTGTAGGCCGTTCAGCTGTTGGCGGCAGGTGGGTTGGCCTGGTGTTGCAGGTTGTGCAGGTTATGATTGTAGTTGTGGAGGAGAGCCATTGTGCCTGCGGATGGTGTTGATTGTGCTGCAGGTGATTTTTCTTGGCCGGTGCCTTGTATATCCTCAAAATGTTGTACCTTTGCAATGTGAACACCGTATTGCCCATGCGCCGGGCATGGCTGCCAGGTGGCGTTGCCGGGCGATGGTGTTTGCCTATGTGTTAAGGTGGGGGCCTATTAATTGCCGCGGCGCGGTGTGTAGCCAGTATTGTGCAGGTGCGCAAGCCCCTTATGTGTAATCAAGGCGGAGGATTAATAGTCTCTGCCTGCAAATTGAGACATGAAGAAATTCGTTCTTGACCTTACGGTGAGCGGCGTTGAGCGTATCAGCGAGAAGTATGCGCTGGTAAGGCTCACCGGCGAGGCCCCTTTGCCCGCCATGTTGCCCGGGCAGTTTGTCGAAGTGCGTGTTGACGGCTCGCCGTCAACGTTTCTCCGGCGCCCCATTTCAATCAATTTCGTAGACCGTGAGCGCAACGAACTGTGGCTGCTTGTGGCAGTTGTCGGTGACGGCACGCGCGCATTGGCGTCGCTTGGTGCGGGCGACAGGCTCAACTGCCTGCTGCCTTTGGGCAATGGTTTCACCTTGCCTGCCGGCCGTTCCGAGCGCGTACTGCTCGTGGGTGGTGGCGTTGGCGTTGCCCCTCTGCTGTATCTTGGGGCAGAGATGCGCCGCCTTGGGTGTGAGCCTACGTTCCTGCTGGGTGCCCGCCGGGCTGCCGACTTGTTGCAGGTCGACCTGTTTAAGAAGTACGGGCGCGTGTACATTACCACAGAGGACGGGTCGGAAGGCGAGCGCGGATTCGTCACCAACCACTCCGTCCTTGCCTCCGAGCGCTTTGACCGCATACAGACCTGCGGGCCGAAGCCCATGATGGTGGCCGTCGCCCGCTATGCCGCCAAGGAGGGCATTGACTGCGAAGCATCGCTGGAGAACATGATGGCGTGCGGCCTTGGGGCTTGTCTATGCTGCGTGGAGAAGACTACCGAGGGCAATCTGTGTGTGTGCAAGGAAGGTCCGGTGTTTAATATTAAGAAACTGTTATGGCAACTCTGAATGTAAAGATAAATGACCTTGAGCTGAAGAACCCCGTGATGACTGCCTCAGGCACGTTTGGCTACGGCATCGAGTTTGCCGACCTTGTGCCGCTCGACGGCCTCGGCGGCATCATCGTAAAGGGAACGACGCTGCTCCCGCGCGAGGGCAATGACTACCCGCGCATGGCCGAGACGGCGTCGGGCATGCTCAACTGCGTGGGACTGCAGAACAAGGGGGTCGGCTATTTCTGCGAGCATATCTACCCGCAGATTAAGGATATTGACACCAACATGATAGTCAACGTGAGCGGCTCGTCGCCCGATGACTACGCCGAGTGCGCCGCGCGCATCGACGCGCTTGAGCGCATACCGGCCATCGAGCTTAACATCTCGTGCCCCAACGTGCGCGACGGGGGCATGGCCTTCGGCGTGACGTGTGCCGGGGCGGCCAGTGTGGTCAAGGCTGTGCGCCGCCGCTACAACAAGACGCTCATCGTGAAGCTCTCGCCCAACGTCACCGACATAGCTGAGATTGCCCGTGCCTGCGAGGCCGAGGGGGCCGACGGCGTGTCGCTCATCAACACGCTCATGGGCATGTCCATCGACATAGAGCGCCGCCGTTCGCGGCTCAGCATCGGTACGGGCGGCCTCAGCGGCCCCGCCGTCAAGCCCGTGGCCGTGCGCATGGTTTGGCAGGTGGCCCGCGCCGTGGCCATCCCCGTGGTCGGCCTCGGCGGAATCATGACCGCCGGCGATGCCATTGAGTTCCTCATGGCGGGCGCGACGGCTGTCGAGATAGGTACGGCCAACTTCATCGACCCCACTGTTACCATCCGCGTGCGCGACGGGATAAACCGTTGGCTCGACGAGCATGGCTGCCGGTCGGTCACTGAAATCATCGGGGCATTGGAAGCCTGAGCCTGCCGTTTTTGTAAGAATTTGTTGAATTGTCACCCGGGGCGGGCAACAGCCTGGCCCACAGCGACTTGCGCTACGCGCCGTTTGCAGTTGCCAAACGGCGCGTTTTGCATTCCTGCGCGGGCCGTTCGGCGTTGCCAAACTGCCAGTTTCGCAACGCCGAACGGCCCGTGCCTCCCCCCGAGTGCGGCTTTGTAATTATTTGTTACCGCAGAGCTGGCGGCCGGCAAGCAGCAGCAAACCATCGGTATTAGTGTTGCTTGAAAGTCTTTCCCACGCATTATTAATAGCGTATAGGCAATGACAGCACTTAGTTTTATGACATTTTGCATTGATATTTGGCGCGTTTGCCTGCCAAGCCGGAGTTTTTAAGTACCTTTGTCATGCATATACATTTACTTAAAACTATATTTACATGACCAAAAAGACTACTTCATTGCTGCTGGCCTTGCTGCTTGCAGGCAGCGGCGTAAGTGTCAGCGCGCAGCAGCTGGCGTTCCCCGGGGCGCAGGGCTGGGGCCGCTTCGCCACAGGCGGGCGCGGAGGTGAAGTCTACCACGTGACCAACCTCAACGACAGCGGCACAGGCTCGCTCCGCGACGCCATCAGCCAGCCCAACCGAATCATCGTCTTCGACGTTTCGGGAGTTATCAACATCTCCAGCCGACTGGTGTTCAAGAACAACCTCACCATTGCCGGGCAGACCGCCCCGGGCGAGGGAATCACCGTCTACGGCAACGGAGTCTCCTTCTCGGGGGCCAGCAACATCATCGTGCGCCACATGCGCTTCCGCATGGGCAAGCAGGGCGACAGCGGCAAGGACGCAGCCGGCATAGCCAACGGCACGGACATGATCTTCGACCACTGCTCCTTCTCGTGGGGCCTTGACGAGACGTTCTCCATCAACCCCGACGGCAAAGGAACTGCCCCGCAGAACATAACCATCTCCAACACAATCATGGGCCAGGGCCTGCTTCAGCATTCGGCAGGCGGCCTCATGCAGGCAGACAACATAACGCTCTACCGCAACCTCTACTGCGACAACTCCACCCGCAACAACAAGGTGAAGGGCATACAGCAGTATGTGAACAACATCGTGTACAACTGGAAGAACGGCTGCTACCTCATGGGAGGCGACTCGCAGGGCCAGTCGTATGTTAACGTAACGAACAACCTCTTCATCAACGGCCCGTCGGGCGGCGGCAACGCCATCACCAGCGGCAACGCCGACTTCCACATCTACGCCATTGACAACTGGCAGGACCGCAACCGCAACGGCGTGCTCGACCCCTACGAGATTCCGCGTGACGAATACACCGGCGGCCCGACGTTCGAGGAGGAGCCTTTTGCCTACCCCGAGCTTGAAACATGGAAGGCCAGCGAGCTTGTAGAGAAGCTCCTGCCCACGGTGGGAGCCACGCTGCCCTACCGCGACAGGGTAGACTTCTACATGGTGCACCAGGTTAAGTCGTTCGGCACCGAGGGCGCTATACTCTCCACCGAGGAGCAGCTGCCCTACGGAGTTCCGTCGTCGTGGACGCTGAAGAGCTTCGAGAAGCCTGCCGACAGCGACAACGACGGAATGCCCGACGCATGGGAAGAGGCCAACGGCACCGACCCGCAGAAGGACGACGCCATGACCATCGCAGCCAACGGCTACGCAAACATAGAGAACTACATCAACAGCCTGTCCACCGAAAACCGCCCCTTCTACCTCCGCGAGCCTATGCTCGTTGAGGCAGCCGCCACCGACGTGACCAGCATCACCATAGGATGGGCCGACTATACCGAGGGCGAGGACGGCTTCATCGTAGAGCTGCAGGACGGAGAGGCTTGGAAAGAAGTGGCCCGTACAGATGTCGATGTGCAGCAGTGCGTTGTCAACGGGCTTACGGCTGGCTCTGCCTACACCTTCCGCGTTTGCGCCTTCAAGGGCGAGGAGAAGTCGGACTACGTGACGCTCGAGGCCAAGACGAAGCCAGAGCCTGTTGAGATGGTAGACTGCGAGACGTTCGTTGGCGACGAGAACAACTGGCTCATAGCCCCCGAGCAGGACGAGGTGATAACCCTCGACGAGCCTGTCGAGAAGGAGGCCGTGGTGGTTCGCACAGAGGCCGACGTAACCATCACAGGCGAGGGCTCGCTCGAAGGCACGGCATCGCTCAACAAGACGCGCTCCGGCAGGCTCACCGTCGAGACGCTGAACGGCTACACCGGCCAGACCGTGCTCCACGACGGCGAGTTCGCCTTCAACACACTTAAGGACGGAGGCGAGAAGAGTGCCATCGGCGCTTCATACGAGTACGCACAGAACTGGATATGGGACGGCGGCGCATGGGACTACACCGGCCCAACCACCAGCACAAACCGCAACGCCACTATGTACAAGGACACCGAGTTCCGCGTGGCCGAAGGAGCGACGGTTGCCATGTCGGGCAGCATCGAGGGCGAGGCAAACCTCATCCTCGGCGGCGGCGGAACTGTCGAGCCTGCATCGCAAGACTTCTTCAAGTACGACGGGAACACCATCCTCAAGGACAGCGTTACGCTCAACCTCACCTACATGAAGCAGCTTGCCGATAAGCAGGTGTTCCTCGACGAGGCCGACGCCGCGCAGAAACTTGTGCTCGCAGGCGGCAACTTCAAGGTAGAGAATGGCAATGGGCTGGAGCTTGCCTACAGGTTCCCCATCGAGGTGCAGGAAGGCACATACTCCACTTTCGCCATCAACAAGAACGCCACCATCAAGTGCGATGTCACCGGCACGGGCACGCTAGAGTACCGTATACCCTACGTGCGCGAGTATCTTGAGGGCGACTGGACCAAGTTCTACGGCACGCTCGTGGCCAACGGAGTTGGCACAGAGAAAGACGGCAGCCAGCTGATGTTCCAGAAGGGCTTCAAGGGAATGCCCAACACGAGGGTTTACCTCAAGGGCAACGCACGCGTGGTTTGCTGGAACACCAACGACGAGCAGTACATCGGAGGCCTCAGCGGCGACGCCGGCACTTACCTGAGTGCTTCGTCGAAGAACACCACCAACGCCAAGATGATATGGCACGTGGGCGGCGCCAACTCCGACGAGACCTTCAACGGAGTGATAGACAACAAGACTTCGGCCAACAAGGACGCCAACACCTCAATCATCAAGGAAGGCTCCGGCGCTTGGAGGCTTAACGGAAACAACGTATATAAAGGCACTACGACCGTCAGCGGAGGCTCGCTCATTGTGAACGGCAAGCACACCGGCGGCGGCAACTACACCGTTAACGCCGACGCTACGCTCGCCGGCGAAGGCTCGATTGGCAGCGCCGTCACGCTGAACGAGGGCGCGATAATCCAGGGCGGTGACACCGTGGCCAGCAAGGACCGCGGCCTAACGCTCACCAAGACGCTCAACGTGGCAGGAGGTGCCATCGTAAACGTGCTGGCAGACCGCGCCGAGAGCAGCACCATCTATGCCGACGGGGCCATCACCCTGGGCGAGGGCGCCATACTGCAGGTTAACGGCGGCATCATCGACGAGGCCCCGTATGACAAGACCGAGTACCACGTGTTCACCTCATCCAGCCTTAACATCACCGGCACCTTTGCCGAGATACAGCCCGCAACGCCCGGCGAGGGCCAGGAGTGGGATACCTCTGACCTCTACACCGAGGGCATACTGCGCGTAGTAGGCGGCGAGGCCAACCCCAACCCCGACCCGGGCGAGGATAACCCTGACGTGCAGGAGTACCGCAAGTGGGACTTCACCGCATGGAGCACCGCCACCCAGACCAACCTTGAGGCCGAGGCCAGCGAGCACGTGAGCGAGCCTTGGCCCGCAGCAGGCACCGAGACCGGATGGCGCCGTTACGAGAAAGACGGCGGAGTGACCGATGCCGACGGACTGAAAGCGCCCAACACCATCTACTGGTATGGCAGCAAGATAACATCGCCCACTGAGCTTAAGGCCAACGGAGTGACCATAGAGGAGACCAAGGGCCTGCTCTTTAACAACGTGACGAAGCTGAACAATACCATAGCTGTGGCCATCGACTATCCCGAGACGAGCATCGGCACCTACGCCGGCGGCTCATATCTCTGGCTCAACGGCAGCGACTTGCAGTTTACCATCAGCGGTGTGCTGCCCGGACAGAAGATACTCATGGAGGTAGAGTCGCACAAGAGCAGCGAGGGGCGCGGCGTGAAACTCTCTGTCGACGGAGTGGAGATAGGCAGCTGCGAGCCGAAGGCGAAGACCACATACGAGTGGACCGTGCCTCTCAACCTTGGCACCAAGCTCGTTGATGTGCTCGTTTCCTCTACCGCCGGATGCCACATCTACCTCATTGAGGTAGGCGATGCCGACCACATCGGCACCGGAATTGAAGGCATTGAGACCGACGGCGGCGTGCTGAAGAGCAACGTCTACACCACCGGCGGCGTGCTTGTACGCAAGGCTGGCCAGCCGCTCGGCAAGCTTGCCAAGGGCGTTTACATTATGGACAGCAAGAAAGTTGTAGTGAAGTAATCGCTTCGCGGCGTCATGTATCCCATGGCGGCAGCTGGCCTCGGGCCGGTTGCCGCCATGTTGTTTTGCCGGTGCCGCCGGGAGCGCAGAGCCGCCCGTGGGGGCAGAAAGAAGCTCGGCGGCAACGGGTGGGTACCGTTGCCGCCGAGCGTAAGCGTTTTGTGGCCGTGCTATCTTACAGTCCGAAAGGGTTCATGTTGCTGTAAGCCTGTTGCGTTTTCTGCTCCACGCCCTCGGCGGAGTAGTCGCCGCTGACGCCCTCCATGCCTTCGGGCTGCAGTTCCATGGCGCGCTGTGCGTCTTCCTGCGCGCCTTTCATGTCGCCTTTTTCGTATTTCACTGCGCCCCGTTCCTTGTATGCGTCAGCGCAGAACGGGTTGGCGTCAATCACTTTTCCGTATGCCTCGATGGCCTTGTCGTCCTCGCCCTTGGCCCTCTCGATGCGCGCGTTGAGCAAGAGCACGTCCTCGTTGTCAGCATGGTCGGCCAAGAGGTGGGCGCAGTCCTCCCCGGCTCCGGCCGTGTCGCCCATCTTCAGCAGCGTCTGCCCGCGCAGCAGGTAAGCGTCGGCCATGTCGGCCTGCAGCGTTATGGCCTTGGTGAGCATGGCTATTGCGTTCACTGTGTCGTCCTGGCCGATGCAGGCCTGGGCGTAGAGATAGTGTGCGCGGGCGTTCGAGTTGTCTATGAGCAGCGCTCGCTCGCAGGCTCCTGCCATGGCCGTGTAGTTCTCCATCATGTGTGCCACTTGCGCCGTGCGCAGCCATATGGCCATGTTCTCAGGCTCGGCCTCGGCCAGTTTCTGCAACTGTTCGTAAGCCTCGGCCAGTTCGCCTGTGCGTATGAGGGCTTGTGATAGGTAGTCGCGCACCTCCAGGTCCTCGTGTATCTTCAGTGCTTCGTTGAAGCATTTCACGGCGTAAGCGTGCTGGCCGATCTTCGCTGCCTTCACTCCGTCGTACTTGAACATATCGAACCTGCGTGCCTCGTCGGCCTGTTGTTTCTGTTCGGGTGTCTCTTCGCTCCCCCCGAACAATGCCTTGAAAAAGTTCATCAGCTTTATGTCTTTGTTTGTTCTTGGCGGCAAAAATACGTAATTATTTTGAAAAGGCCATGCCTGCGGCGCGCTTTTCGCCGATTTTGCGTATTTTTGCAGTGTGCGTGCCTGCGCTGGTGGGTGATTGGGTGCGCGGCAAAAGGCATTGGCTTATGGCAGATACTACGTTATACATAAAGAACATGGTGTGCGACAGGTGCAGGAGAGCGGTCGAGGGCATCCTCACCGGCATTGGCCTTGAGCCGCTGTCGGTGGAGCTTGGCGTGGCCAGGGTGGCGGGCGAGCTGGCCCCCGGGCAGCGCGAGCGGCTGTCTTCGGAGCTTGGGCGGCTGGGATTCGAGTTGCTCATCGACCCGCGTAGGCAGGCTGTCGACCGCATACGGACGGCCATCATAGAGCTTGTGCATTACGGCGGCGGGCAGTCTGGCATCAATCTCTCGGCATATCTGGCCGGTCGCCTGGGCTCAGATTACAGCTCGCTGAGCAAGTTGTTCTCCGAGTCCACGGGCATCACCATCGAGCGTTACTTCATCCTGCAACGTGTCGAGCGGGTTAAGGAGTTGCTGTTTTACGGCGAGAAGTCGCTCACGGAGATTGCCCTGGAGCTTAATTACTCAAGCGTGGCTTACCTTAGCACGCAGTTCAAGGCGGTAACGGGCATGACCCCGTCGCAATTCAAGGCCGGCCGCGGCGACGGGCTGAAGCCTATCGACGGGCTTGGCGGCGACAAGTGAGCCGGCCGGCCTGCCCTCATCGCGCTGCGGCATGGCGCGTTTCACGTGGCGTTTTTGTAAGGTTTTGTTGCCATTGGCGGCGTTTACTGCAACGCGCTGTATGTCAGCGTGTTGCGATTGCAGTCGCTCCGCTTCCCAAAACAGGCCGTTTGGCCCTGCAAAACAGCCTCTGTCGCATGGCCAGACGGCCTGTTTCCTGCCGCCATGCTCCGAGCATGGCTTCTTGCCCCTTGCTTTGTAAACATCAGTTACCGCCTTTCATGCCTTGGCAAACATAATCCTTGATTTCGCAAAAGGTAAGCCCGCTTCTTTGGAGATGCATCCGCTCCGGTTCAAAGAACGCTCACGCGCAGACGCAAGGAAACTCCCTCGTTGCTTCAAGGAAGCATCTAAGTTGCTGCTGGGAAGCACCCAGGTTGCTGCGGGTCTGCAACCCGCAGCCGACTGTTTATGTGTCTTAGGCCCGTAAGATGTTTGTGGCAAACAATGTATGTGGCCTGTTGCAAACCTGCCCGGAAGTAAGTGGAGCAGTGGCTGAACGTGGGGTGGTGGCGTGTCATCGCAGGCCCGTCGTTGCGCTTGCCATAAACTTGTAATTCTTTTCCATCATTCCGTAACGGGGCAAGGCTTGTCTTTTAGTAACTTTGCAGGCAGAAAGCAGATGGAACTCAAGCTCAAGCCTGCCTCCGCGGGCTTGAGGGCGGCGGCAGCCCTGCAACGGCAGCATGAGTCTGCGGCTTGCCTGAGCCTGCATACTGATAGACACAACAAAAGGATAAAGATGGAAAAGAAGACAGTTGCCATTCTTGGCATGATGTGTGCCGGTTGTTCGGCCAATGTAGAGCGCAAGCTCAACTCGCTCGACGGCGTGGCCTCGGCAGCTGTCAGCCTGCCGTCGCGCACGGCTCTCGTGGAGTTCGACCCAGGGCGCACGTCGCTCCAGAAGATGAAGGAGGAACTGGCAGCCATAGGCTACGACATGGTGATAGAGGAAGACCGCAACGTGGAGGCCATGGAGCGCAGGGCCTACGTAAGGCTGCGCCGCCGCGTGGTGGCTTCGTGGCTGTTTGCAGCCCTCACGATGAGTCTGTCCATGGGATGGGTGAGCGTTGGCGGCCGTGATGCGGCCAACCAGTTGATGCTCATCGTCGCGCTGTTCAACCTCGCCTGCTGCGGCCGTCAGTTCTACGTCACCGCCGTGCGCCAGGCTCTCCACGCATCGGCCGGCATGGACACGCTTGTGGCCATGAGCACGTGCGTGTCGTTCCTGCTGAGTGTGTTCAACACGTTCTGGGGCGAGGCCGTTTGGGGGGCGCGTGGCATAGAGTGGCATACGTATTACGACGCTTCGGTGATGATCATCACATTCGTGCTCACCGGGCGGTTCATGGAAGAGCGTGCGAAGAAAGGTACGGCCTCGGCCATAAGGGGCCTTATGGGCCTCGCCCCGAAGACGGCTCACCTCGTAGACGGCGGCATGGTGGCCGAGGTCCCCATATCGGCCTTGCAGCCTGGCGACACCATCGAGGTGAGGGCGGGCGAGAAAGTGCCAGTCGACGGTACGGTTGTCAGCGGTTCGGCGCGCATTGACGAGAGCATGATAATCGGCGAGCCTGCGCCTGTGGCAAAGGTGAAAGGTTCGCGTGTGCTGGCCGGTACCGTGGCACGCGAGGGCTCGTTGCGCTTCAAGGCCGAGGCCGTAGGCTCTAAGACCGTATTGGCCGGCATCATCAAGATGGTGCAGGAAGCGCAAGGGTCTAAGGCCCCGGTCCAGCGTGTGGTCGATCGTATAGCGCTCGTATTCGTGCCGGCAGTGCTCGCCATAGCCGTGGTTACATTTGCAGTGTGGCTCGCCGTAGGCGGCGTGGAGGCCATGCCGCGTGCCGTTCTCTCTGCCGTCTCGGTGCTGGTGATAGCCTGCCCATGCGCCATGGGGCTGGCCACGCCCACCGCCCTCATGGTGGGCATAGGCAAGGCGGCTGGCCTGGGCATACTCATAAAGGATGCAACTGCACTGGAGAACCTGCGCAAGGTAAGCGCGATGGTGGTTGACAAGACCGGCACGCTGACCATGCCGAATGCCGGGGGAGAGCCTGTAGAGGCGTCATTTGACGCAATCGGTCCACGGGCTGTGCCGTTCAATGCGCAATTGGAAAGCCGCGAAACGCTAAAGCCCCATGCCCGCGAGGCCATGGAGGAACTTAGGGGCGAGGGGATTGACATATACATGATGAGCGGTGATACTGAAGAGGCAGCTGCCTATTGGGCTGCCAAGGCAGGCATTGGGCATTACCAAAGCATGGTAATGCCGCAGGACAAGGAAGACATGGTGAGGAAGCTACAGACAGAAGGCCATCGTGTAGCCATGGTTGGCGACGGCATCAATGACAGCCAGGCCCTTGCCGCAGCTGATGTGAGCATCGCCATGGGCAAAGGAACGGACATCGCGATGGACGTGGCGCAGGTAACGCTCATGGGAACAGACCTCCGCCGCATCCCCGAGGCCATACGCCTGTCGCGCAAGACGGTGGGCATGATTCGCCAGAACCTCTTTTGGGCGTTTGTATACAATGTGGTTTGCATTCCGCTTGCCGCCGGTGTGCTAAGCCCCGTGGCCGACTTCCAGATAACGCCGATGTGGGCCAGCGCGCTGATGGCCATGAGCAGTGTGAGCGTGGTGCTCAATAGCCTGCGCCTGAAGTATGTGGCGTAGGCATGAACCTACGCTGGTTTGGCGCGCTTTGGTGCCATATGCTGATGCCGATGCTCAGTGAGCGGTTGACGTTGTAGCGCAGCTCTGCCCCGATTTTGTCGCCGAAGTCGCCCATGTAATATAGCGGCATGGGCATCTTCGGCGTCATTATGGTCTTCTGTCCGAACAGGTAGGCTTCCCAGTGCTCGTTGAAACGGTATCCGAGCATGGCTGTCAGGCCTGCGTCGCCATACTGAGCCGCGCCCCAGTTGAAGTGAGAGTAATATCCCCCGACGCCAAGCGAGAGGCGCGGGGCCAGCTCAGTGGCATACATGAGGGCCACGCTTTGGGCGAAGCCCGAACCCGAGTTGTGCCCCAGGCCGACCGTGGCCGACAGCGACAGCGAAGCGTTGAGCCCGCTGTGCAGCCCCCAGTCGTTCCACACTCCGAACGGGCTCCACAATGAGTAGCGTGCTATCGTGCCGCGTTCTGTGAGCCTCGGGAGCGCGAGCGAGTCCGCCAATTCCGACGGGGCAGCCGCAGGCACAGCTGTGTAAGCTTCTCGGACCGGCTGTGCTGCTGGCGTGTCAAGGGATTCCTGCGCACATATCGGCATTGCAGATACGCCAGCTATGATGGCGAATAGCTTCTTTCTAAGCATTGTCAGGCATGTTATATGGATGCCGGCCGTGGCCCGTCGCGCGGCGGCAGGGCCGACACCGGAAAGTCGTTTGGTTCAAAATTGAGCTTGCGGCAGCTCCCATCCCTTTAGTGGCACTCCCCCCCTTAGCTTACTTGTCTTCGGCGAAGAGCGGGTCTTCGGGCATCACCATGATGGGTTCCTGCTCGCTGAGCTTCAGGATCTTGGCCGGAACATACTTCTTGTTCACCACGAGGCGGAACATATACTCGCGGAACCACGTGTCAGACATGATGAGGTATCCGCGCTGCTGGCTCCACTCCGCGCCCCAGCTGTTCTCCACTTTCCACTTCGTGGCCTTGCCTTCTGCGTCGAGGTCGACGGCGGTGAGGGTCATGGCGTGGGTCGAGCCGCTGTCGTAAGTGCTTATGCGGGCGGCCTTGTCCATGCCGAATGTGGTGCCGAGGAGCGATGCGTAGTCATAGTTTTCTGTGTCTACGTAGCCCCGCTTGCTGTCGAGGAACTTGCCTACGTCATACGAGCTGTACAGCTTGCGCCCGTCTTTCAGCGAGGCTATGGCCATCTCTTCGATGTCGTCCATCGGCAGGTTGATGTACTTCCAGTTGTGTCCGTCGTAGGTGTGGCGGTCGTATTCTACCTCGTAGGTTTTGTAATAAGGCCGGCGCGGGTCGTTCATTGCCATGATGAACGTGCCGTTGATGGGCCCGCCCACTACCTCCTTGAAGAATTCCTTCGGCGTGTACGTCTTTGCCTGGCCCACGGTGCGCCCCTCCTTGTCCTTGAAGGCGTAGCTGAAGCTCTGCGGCGGCTCGCCTATGGTGAGCGCGAGCATGCGGTATATCGTGCCGAGCATGCGTGTCTTGGCGGCCTCTATGTCCTTGGCGTCTTTCTTGTCGGCTGCCATCTGGCGCAGTTGCAGGCCCTGTTCGCGCAGCTTCGAGCTTACGAGGGCAGCCATGCGGGCCGTGTTGTCGCTCGAGAAAGTCTCGGGCATCACCTCCTTTGGCACAAGCCCGTACTTGTCGGCAAGGTCGGCCACGCCGCAGAACGTGCCTCCGTCGCTTATCGGGTGCTTGAAGAAGAACTGCACGCGCTGGTCGTCGATGGGCTTCTCGGCTGTGTCTATCACCCCTTGGAGGAAGAGGTTGGCCTTTTCCAGCTGGTCGTAGAAGAACAGGTAGGCCTGCGAGAAATCCACGCGGAGCGAGTCAGTGCGCTGTGCGAATGCGGAGCGGAGCACGTTCATGCCGCTGAACATCCAGCACCGGCCCGACTGCAGTTGGTCGGTTATGGTCTGCGTGGGTGTCTCTATGCTGAAGTGGGTGTCTATTGCGCCTGCGTTTGCGTGGTTCTTTGCCAGTGCGTCGATGGAGTTTGCAGCTATTGCGTTGGCTATTGCGCGGTCGGCGGTGGTCATCTTCTGGCTGCTGCGTATGTCGTTGAGCATCGCCTGCGATATGCCTCCGGCCTTTGTCTGTGCACTTGCCGTTGCCGCCAGCAGCATGGCCGCTGCCAGCAAGAGTTGTTGTTTGTTCATTGTATATATAATATAATGTGTTGTCTGTCGTTGATGGGTGCCGTCAAGGGTTCTCGGCGAAGTAGCGCCACAGTGGTGCTGCCATGGTGGCCTGCTTCAGTTCGCCGCTGCGCAGCATCGCCAGCACCTCCTCGCGTCCGGCCAGCAGCACGTCGATGTCCTCCGTTGGGTCGAGGTGCTGGTTGCCCACAGGCTCAACGCCCGTGGCCACGAAGCAGTGGGTGAAGTTGGTCGAGGTGCTTGCGTTGGGCGCTATGGCCATGAGCTTGCGCCACTCCCCGCCGCCGTAGCCTGTCTCCTCGGCCAGTTCGCGGCGCGCGGCGGCTTCGGGCTGCTCGCCGGGCTCAATCACCCCTGCCACTATCTCGTGGCAGGTCTGGCCTATGCCGTGGCGGTACTGGCGTATCATGACGAATCTGCCGCCGGTGGTTATGGCTATTACGTTAACCCAGTCGGGGTATTCCAGCACATAGTATTCGTCGTTCACCGCGCCCGAAGGCAGCTCCACCGTGTCGCGCCGCGCCGTGAGCCACGGCCTGCGTATGATGTAGTTGCTTTTCAATGTGCGCCATTTCATGTCGTCTCTGTCCATGACAGCCATTTTTATATGAACATTCAAAGATACTAAATATTGCACGAAAAAGCAAGCAGATGCGAAAATTTAAACATTCATTATGGTATACTTGGATGCAAAAGGCTTTTTTCTTAAAAAATGTTTGAAAAAACTTTGCTGTTACAAATAAGTTTCATACCTTTGCACACACATAATTTTAGTATTAATTAAAAAAGCATTGAATTATGAAGAAAGTTATGTTAATGGTTGCGTTCATGGTTGCCGCTGTTGCAGCCAGCGCACAGGTTTACGTAGGTGGTGGCATCGGCTTCAGCTCTGAGAAAGAGGCTTATCTTGACGGTACTCCTGAGCCGGATGCTCTTACCAAATTCCACCTCACCCCTGAGGTAGGCTATAACCTCAGCGACAACTTGGCTGTAGGTATCGGCCTCGGTATAAATTACGGCAAGCAAGGTGACACGAAGAATACTGGCTTTGAGATTGCTCCGTATGCCCGCTGGACTTTCGTAAAGTGGAACAAGGTTAGTCTCTTCCTCGAGGGTGGCCTCGCATATGGCTTTGACAAGACAAAGTCTGAGCATGAATCGGGAAACCAGACAATTTCAACAGAGACAAAAAACGCTTACTTCAAGATTGGCGTAAAGCCAGGTCTGCGTGTTGACCTCACCGACCATGTGGCTTTGATGACAAGGGTTGGATGGTTCGGATATGAGTGCACCATGCCCGACGGCGATGACATGAACAACGGTTCGCGTTTCGGCCTCGATGTTGACGGCGAGAACCTTACGTTCGGTCTGCTCTATAGCTTCTAATTACATTTAGATACATAAAAAAGGTTTAGCCCTGCCGCGCGCCGCGCGGCAGGGCTTTTTTGTTTACGGATGCCTGCAAACGGCCCTTTGCCATACGACAACCGTGGGCTGCCGTTAACGTTTTTATGTTAACGGCAAAGGCAATGCCTGTCTTTGCTGACCGCCTGGCTTTCAGCGCGTTGCGGGGCATGCCGTTTTGGCATCAGAAACAGCACGTTTTGGTGCAATAAACAGGCCAAGTCGCAGCCCAATGCGTGCCGTTCCATGGCGCAATCCGGGAACAAGGATTCATTCGAACGCCTTTTGGCTGCATATTTGCAAATAAATGCGGACTGCAGGCATTCGTTTTTGGGAAACAATTCATGCATGAATGGCCGCGTAATGAAAAGCCTCTCTCCGTTACTGATGACAGTATAGGCCCTCTACCGAGACATTGTCATCGGGTCGGAACTGCGTTTGGCGGTATTGTCTGCATTTATCCGCACATTCCCGTCCTCATCCACGATGCCAACCCGATAGTCCCCTGCTATTTTGGATTACGATATACCCTTGCCACTTGATTGGCAATCTCCTCCCAATCATATTTGCCCATATCGTAACATATGTGTTCCAAAGGATGCTCTATTATGATTTTTAACTTCTCGGCAAGCGCATCCACATCGCCTACAGGAAAGTAGTCATTCTTATTAAGGCCAACTTCAATATTTGCAGGAATATCACTTACAATTACCTTTACGCCGTAACTCATTGCTTCGAGAAGAGCGATGGGCAATCCCTCATGGCTCGACGGCAGGCAGTAGCAGAGGCAGTTAGTGAGCAGCGAGTGCAGCTTGCGGCCTTTGACGAATCCGGTGAGCACAACGCCGTTCTTCCGCGCCATCTCCTTCAGCCCCCGCGAATACTCATCCTCAAAGTCAGTATCGCCAGCCAATACCAAATTTATGCCTTTTGCTTCATTTTTAATCTTGATAAATGCTTCAACCAAGTGATGCAAATTCTTCTCCGGCACAAAGCGGCACATACCGAGAATGTACCTGCCTTTTTCAATGCCTAGCTCATCGAAGTATTCGGGATAGTCACACATTTCGGGTTGCGAAACCCCATTATATATAAGGTGTACGTGCTGCGTCCTGTTGTATTTACGTTTTATCAGATTACGTATTACGTCGGAGATTACAATTACCTCATCGGCAAACATGCACCCCATGCGCTCGCCGAGCTTCAGCATGGCCTTGGCAGCCCGGCCCCACTTGTCGCGGTCGTAGTCCGGCCCGTGGTGGGTGAACACCACCCTCATGCCCAGCGCCTTGGCGTATGGCACGAGCAGGGCCGGCCCGATGGCGTGGATATGGAGTATGTCGGCGCCAACCCTCTTTGCCTCGTTTATCGCCCTGAAAGTATGGACGATGGCCTCCAGCGACTTCTTCCTGGGGCTTTCCACGTCGACGAGCCTCACGCCGCGCCACTCCCCAAGCCCGTCGGCAACGTAGGCCGAGCGGCGCACCACCGTCACGTCGAAGCCGCGGACGGCCAGCCTCGGGAAAAGCTCCTCGCAGTGCGTCTCAACGCCGCCCATCACGCCGGGGATGCCGCGCGTGCCTGTCACTACTATTTTCATTGTCTCAGAAGTTTGTTTGGATTAATTTGATTACTTTTGCACAGCCATTCCCAAACGAAAAGATGACGAAAATCCTCTCCGGCATAAAGGAAAGCTTGCAGTATGCAGGGATAGTGGCCCTCGCCTGCCTGTCGGCCTTGTGGCTGCTCGCGAGGGGGAAGGGCAGGAAGTGACGCCTACCGGGCAACCCGTGCCATGGCCTTGTCCACCACCCAGTACTTCACCACGTGGGCGAAGCACACCGCCCCGAGCAAGGTGTGCAGCGAAACAACAGCGTAGAGCGCGTCGCGCTGGCCGATGAAGTCCTCCAGGCGCAACTTTTCGACCACGCGGTACACCACCATGTGGGCGAGGTAAACCTCCATGCTTATGCCGCTCACGTACTTCGCCACGCGGTTGTTGAGCACGCAGTCCGACGAGCCTACGGCATAGGCGAGCCACAGCGAGAACAACGACAGCTCGCCGGCGTATGCCGCGAAGCCCGCCGGGATGTACGCCCGGAAGGCGAAGTAGCACGCCGTGGCCGCCACCACCACTGCGGCCGAGGCTGCCTTGTGGGCGCCGCCGAAAGCCGCCAGCCGCCCCCTGTACAGGTAGGCCAGGCCGCCCGCGATGAAAAGCGGCGCGCAAAACACCATGCACTTGCGCCCCGGGGCCCCGAAATGCACCATCGACACAAAGACGAACACGACGGCCACGGCCATCGACAGCCACGCGCGCCGCTTGTTGTCGAGCAGGAACACGAAGAACGGGAAGTGCATATAGAACAGGAAAACCACGCCGAGGAACCACCCAACGCCTATCACGCCAATCTCGACGTCGGGCGGCAGCAGCCCGAAACAGAGCGTGACGTTGGCGAACGCCTCGCAGGCCGCGCCCCAACTCGGCGACACGGCAAGGTCAACCAGGCACAGCAGCGCGAAGAATGGCAATATCCTCAAGTAGCGCTTCTTGTAGAACGCCGCCGGGGTTATCGACCCTTCCTTCACGCGCCGGTAGTAGCCGCAGCACAGCGAGAAGCCGCTCACCACCATGAACAGCAGCGTGAAATCGGTGAAAAACGGGATAAGCTCGCCCGTCAGGTAGTTTTCAGATGGCTTCACACATATGTTCGCCCGCACGTGCATCAGCACTATGCCTATAGCGGCGTAGGCACGCAGACCGTCGAGCGCGCCATAATGCCCACCCTTAACCTTATTTTGGCTTTCGGGGGGGGTAATTAGTGTTTTATTACACATACGTCTTTAATTTTAACCATTATACATAAAACCCTGCGGCAACGCCCGGCCTCGGCGCGGGTTTGCAGCCGCTGGCAGCGGCCTGCGCGGCAAGCGGATGGGCTACAGGCCGAACAGCACCCTCGTGCTGCGGTGCTTCATAAGCAGCCTGTGCAGCAGGAGCGGGGCAACTATACCGATTGCCACGGCAACGGCGGCCTCCGCCGCGAACACGTACCACAGTCCGGGGTCGAGCGGAAGCTTCCTGAACACGGCCTTCGCAAATCCCTCGAAGGTGGTGTGGAAGAGGTAGATGATGTACGACGAGGCCGACACTGCCATGAGCCAGCCCGTCCCGCCCCCTTTGCTGCACCGGGCAACAAGTTTGGACACCTCGAGCACAAACCAGATGCCTACGTAAGGGAGGGCTTGCCAAACAATGAGTGTACTTTTACCCCCCCCGAAAGCCAGCCAGCAAGCCTGCGCCACTGCGAACACGGCCACGGCAGTGGCAGCCCTCGCCGGCCTGAGCCCGGCGGCAAAGCCGCGCAAGGCGCGGTGCTCGCACACCACGACGCCGAGCATGAAGTAGGCGAGCATCGACTTGCACTGCGCGAGGCAGAACACGTCGGGCAGCGGCAGCGGGATGTAGTGCAACGCAAGTGCGGCAAGGAAGAAGGCCAGCCGCGCCGCCTTCGTCCGCAGCAGCGAGACCACGACGAACATCCACCACAGCGCCCAGATGAACCACAGGAACGCGCCCGCCTCCGGCCTGTAAAGCATCTTCAGGTAAGAGAGCGGCGTGACGGGGTTGTCAACGGAAAGCCCGCCCTGCGAGAGCAGCTTGATGGTTATCACTATTGCCGACGTGGCGAGGTATGGCACCATCAGCCGCCTCGCCTTCTTAAGCAGGAAGCCGCCGTATGGCACATCCTTGCGCGTGGCCATGTAGACGTAGCCGCTGGCGAACATGAACAGCGGCATGTGGAACGTGTAGATCACGTCGTGCACGGCCACGTACCACCCAGGCGAGCCATCCGGCACGTAGTGGCCGACCACCACGAGCATTATGCAGATGGCCTTGGCAATGTCGATGAAGACAATCCTTCGCATCTTTTCAAATGTGTATGGTTAAAAAAAACAGGCGGGCGGCCTTGGCTTGGAACACTCCATGCGCTCCCACACGAAGCTTTTGGCCGATTCCGAAATTCTTAAGGGATTTTCGGAATCGATTCCAAAAACTTATAAGAATTTCGGAATCGCCAAATGTTTCCACCGTTTCGCGCGCCCCCCGCGTTCCCGTCAGAACTTCTCCCTCAGGTCGCCTTGCTGCGGGTCCTGCCCCACGTCGCACCACTTCGGGTCGATGCAGGCGGGCTTGCCCCGCATGGAGCGCAGCTTGTTCTGCAATGCCCACTTGGCGGGGTACTTCACGTACTTGTGCATCACGGGCGAGGCCGTGCCAACCATCCAGCAGTTCTTCGGGCAGCGGCGCACCATCTGGCGCACCCTCTGCGCCTGCTCGCCCTCCCATATCTCCATGAAGGGCTTGTCGTGGATGTTGCCCATGCTCTCCTTCCAGTACTTCTCCTCCAGCCCGTTGCAGGGCATCACCTCGCCCCACGGGTCGATGAAGAAGTTCACCATGCCGGCCTCGCAGGGCAGCATCCTCCGGCCTCCCTCGATGTAGTTTATCAGGCCCATGTTGAACCACGCGCGGAACCAGCTCTTGGGGTGGCTCTCCTTGAGCTGCCACTCTATAAGTTGCTTGAAGTTGTTTGTCACCTCCTCCTTGTTCGTGATCACGTTGTCGCCCTTGTGGAAGTAGTAGGAGTTGTGGAACGCCGCCGTGGCGAACTCCATGCCAAGCGAGAGCGACAGCTGGTAGAGCGAGAGCATGTCCTTGGAGTTGTGGTTCGACACGGTGCAGCCGAAACCTATGTCCTTCAGGCCCATGTGCTTCAGCGTGAGCAGCGTGCGCAGCCCCTTGTCAAAGCCGCCGGCGTGGCCGCGCAGCTCGTCGTTCTTCTGGCTCAGGCCCTCTATGGATATGCGGATGCCTATGTTGGGGAACTTCTTTGCAAGGGCTACGACACGGTCTTCAAACCATCCCGAGGTGGAGATTACTATTCGTGGGGTATGCCTGTAGCACTCCTCCACAATCTCGGCCAGGTCTTCACGGATGAAAGGCTCGCCGCCTGTAAGGTTGATGAATTTCAACTGAGGCAACGACTTCAAATCTTCCGCTTTTATTTCCTCCTGCCTGTTTGTCGGGTTCTTCCAGATGTTGCACATTTGGCAACGCATCGGGCAGCGATACGTAAGGATGATGCTTGCGTCCGTTGGACGCGGAATGTTTGTGTTAGCCATTTTATATGTCTTCTTATTTGTATATTTTCATTATTTCGTTGTAATAGCTTTCGGCGTTGTACCGTTCCATCGCAGCATCGGCAATGGCCTTATAGTCAAAATCAGCGGCGCACATCGCCTTGATTTTCCCCGCAAGGTCGTCTGCGTTGCCGCTCTCGAAGGTCATGCCGTTCACGCCCTCGTCAATCAGTTCGGGTATGCCGCCGATACGGGCGCCGAGCACGGGCGTGCCCAGGCACTCCGCCTCAATAACCGACAAGGGGTTGTTCTCGTACCATTCGGAAGGCACCACGGTAAACTTCGCCTTCCCCACAATGTCCTTTATGCCATCCCATTGGCGGAAACCAAGGAACTCAATATTGCCCTTTAATTCTTCACTCTTAATCCTTAGTTCTTCACTCAATGGCCCTCCCCCGATTACTTTCAGCCTGTAAGGCAACCGTGCGGCGGCCTCAACGAGCGTGGCAACGCCCTTCTCGTGGCTCAGACGGCCGACGTAGCAGTAATAGTCGTCCTTCGCGTAATCGTCCTTGCGGCACTTCTCCACGTCGATGAAGTTGCACAACACGCGCAGCTTGTCCCGTCTGAAACCGCCCTGCGCCATCTTCTCCGCCATGAAGCGGCTCGGACAGATGAACAAATCGGTGCAGGCCTCAAGCCGCGGGCGGCTCCACATCACCGCCTCCTTGTAGCCAACGAGCGAAGCCAGACGCGAGCCTTTCATGCAGCGGAAAGTCTTGCAGTACGTCTTGTCGCCGCCGAAGCACAGCTCGCAGACCGTCTTGCCGTCGCGCAGGCAGTCGTAGCGCGGACACAGCAGCTTGTAGTCGTGCAGCGTCCACACAGTCCTTATGCCTCGTATGTGCGCCTGTTCGGCGATGATGGGCGACAACTGCGTGTGGATGTTGTTAAGATGCACCACGTCAGGACGGAAGTCATCAAGCAGCTTATTAAACTTACTCTTTACTTCATGTGACCCGAACGGCCTTGTCAAAGCCATCAACCTTGACATGTTCCGAGGAAAATACTTCCGCCACGGCGTTTCCTGATTCTCCGGATAGTCCATCGCGAACACCGCCACCTCGTGCCCGTGCTCCCTCAGCAGCTGCTCAAGGTTGAGCATGTAGATGCAATCGCCGCCACGGCGGTAATAGAATTTGTTGGAAAGTAAGATGCGCATTGTTTACACTTAATTACTTTTTATTTTGAAATTCATCAATAAACAATTTTGCAGAAAATACATTCGTTAGTTTTTCACGATAGGCGACACAATTCTTCACAAAACGCATATTATCATCAATGATTGCTTTCATATCTCTTTCATCCCAATTGTCCTTAGCTATGCCTAACGAATTTGCAGTAATATAATCAGCTGATGCCGGCTGCAAATTGGTTAATATCGGAGTGCCTGAAACTATTGCTTCCGGTATTGAGACCATGTTAAGGTCTTTCCTCGTATTGACAAGAAAAGCATACGAGTTGCGGATACACTCGTTAAGTTTTGCCTGCGGCAGAAAGCCGACAAAGTCAACATAATCCTGCAAGCCAAGTTCAGCCGTTAATGCTTTCAGATTGTTTTCCTCCTCACCACGCCCAGCTATAATCAAGCGTATGTCCTCATAGCCTTTTATTTTGTGGAATTTGGCAAACTTGCGGATTATACCGTCAACATTCTTACGGTAAATTAATTGTGACGAACTGATTATCTGACGCTTCTTTTCGGATGAATATTTAAACTTGTCAATGTTTATGCCGTGGTCAATTATTGTGGCTGTAACATGCGGCATAAATTGTCTGACAAAATCATACGCTTTTCTTGAGCGGGGAACCACACATCTAACATTACGCATAAACAGTCGTGCTACAACATTATACCACAACTTTGATGGTATTTTATGGAACTTGCTTTGGTGCGCGGTCAGCTCCTGCCATATTATTGTTTTCTGCGGACATATTCGCGCTGCATACAACGACTGAAACTGAAACACCTCGCTCGATATTACAATATCAAAATCACTGTTATGTTTCTTCAGAAACCGTTTCATTTCAGAAGAATAAGGCAATACGGAAGGCTTGCACACCTTCTTATAGTCAGACTTGAAAAAGATTACCTCGAAGTCATATTGTTCTTTTTCCGTAGGCCTATAATCTTCTAACGCAGCCAAGGTGACGCTATGCCCCAAAAGCTGAAATCCCAAGCACATGCCGTAAATCATGGTATCCTTTATTGTTTTCACATGAGGTATGGCGTCTGTCTCGGAGGTGTACAGGATACCGTTGATAATTAAGATTTTCATTTTCTCTATGCAAATATTTTCGCGAAAATGCCTGACAGTTCTTTGTAGTTGTTGCTTTCACGCTCGCGGATTCTGCTTTCCAATAATTCTTTTTTATCCAACAGACCGTTGATTACATTCTGTATCTGATTGTCATTCTGGTTGATGTCAACCAGCACGTTATCTAAAGAGTTGTCGTGGAAGATGCCTGCAATTTTGCGATGGTGCTTCACGTCTGTTATGCAGACTGTCGGAGAACCGAACTTATAGGCAAGCAGCATTACGTGCAGACGGTTTGAAAACGTCATGGCAGCCCGGCCGTAATACTCATTGCCATTATCCAATGTCACAAGTTCGTCAACCAACGTGACATTGTCTTTCACCGGCAACAAGCCGTACAGATATTTCATATATGCAAAATCTTCGTTGCACTGATGCGTAAACAAAATCAGATATTTACGGGCGAGCACCGAAACTATGGCCGTAAGCCTTGCTGTGAGTTTCTTCTTGTATGCGGCATTGTCCATATCCGACTCGCAGAAGTCACGGAAGCTGAAAACCAGTGTCTTTCTTTCTATTAAAGGATTTTTTACATTGGGGGGGATTCTGTAACCCCATGACAAGTCCGGCGCAAGGCGGCATCTGCCAATTCTCGCTTCGCGACAATAATTAAGGGAAATGCTGTCGCGCACGTAATAATGGTTGAACGCCACAGACAAAAGCCTTTCCGAAATCTGTTCCACCTTTCCGCCGAACCTGATGCTCATGCCTATCCTGACAACCTTGATTCCGCACAGCCTCAACAAGGCCGTAAAACAGAATGCTATGACATTCTTGACCGCGCCTTTCGTGCCTTTAACTGAATGTTCGCCCACGCCGGTTACAAAATAGACACGCCGGCGTAACAGCATGCTCTTTATGCCTGAAAGCAGCATAAAGACAATGAATGGCAGACGAGTGGCGTTGCTTATCCGCTCTTTGTCGGTCACGCCTATGCGGTTGAGAAACAACGGCTGTATTGACGCACCGTCGTTTATAATCACATCGCCGTATTGTCTGAGGAACTGCAGCAGTGATTTGTATATAAGCACCTCGCCTGTATTGTCAAAGTCGGCAGTAGTTTTGTAAAAAATCAAGTTCTTCATTTCCAATATTTAAATCCGATTAGTAACTTCACCGCATTCTTGATGTGGCATTTCAGCGTGTATTTCAGTGATGGCGTGAGGTAACGGCGGCAACACTGAGTGAAGTCAAGCTGACTGTAAGAAGCAAGATAGTCAGTGTTAGCCTTTGGCCGTCCTACAGGCGCCTTCAGCTGGCCTTGCCCGCGCTCAGCCTGCTGCAGGGTGCTCTCGCGCCATTCAATGTCGCTCTTTATCTCATTCCAAACCTTCTGTCCCTTTCCCGTATTTACAAGTGCGAGCGAAAGGCCCTTCGACATTTTCACGCCGGGAAACTCTTTCTTGGCCAGCCAATAGTCGCCGAGAGTGATGTCGCTGGCACGCTGCGTGTTGGCAAAACGGCACACATAGCAGCTCGGGCGCAAGGTGATGTTGTTCCAAAAGCCATAGAAGTAAGGCATCAGTTCTGCATTATAGAAACGGCTCTTGCCGTCCGCCGTAACTACCTGTAAATCACATCCTTGTCCGAAACGTTGTTTTGACCTGAAAAGGAAGTCCTTGATTTTATAGCCATGCTTCCTCTCCAACTGCCGGATTTGCCGTACAAACAAATCGTTGGAAGGCACACCGTGGCAGATAAGGTCAGAAGTAAGAAGATTGTCATAATCACGGTGCAGGTATTTCCTCAATCCGGCCACCTGACACGGCGTGCCGACAAAATAAGCCTGGCGACCTGTCCGCAGCGCGTCTTTTATCCGCTTATAACAGTCGCCGGTAGCGCTTTGCACGTATTTGCTGCCGCGCAGCCTGCCCAATCCGTCTTCACGGTCAACAACCTGATGTACTACATTCATGTCGCCGTCATACGCCGCGCCGCATACGATGCCTCCCTTGCTGATAATCCACGAGGCAATAACTGAAAACAGTCCGCCCGAAGACGACCGCAGCCTGACCCGATCATTCTTGTTCCAGCAGAGATACACGTTGAGAGGACTGCCGCACAGCGGCTTATCATTAACGGGACATGTTTTCTTGCACAGCCCGCAGTCAGTGCAGGCATCTTTATCTATCTTAGGATATAAAAAGCCGTTTGCGGCCATGCGCATCGTTATCGCACCATGGGCACACTGCTGGGCGCACGCAGCACACCCCGTGCATTGTGCCGAAGGACATATTTCGTTCATTGAAGAAAGAAAAAAAGGGTTTGTCAGAGCGGAAGCTCATGACAATTTATTCGGGTAAATATGGTAATATAAATTGTAAATAGCGATGTTTACCAAAAACAGCTTATGACTAATGACAAACAGAGCAAACTTGTCTATTGCAGGTATATTCTTACCTGAAACGGTACTGCGGATGTTTTTCCACTCACCGTAGCTGTACACTTTCTTGCATAATGCTCTTTTCTCGTTGAACGGCAAATCCGAAAAAATAATGCCTTTTAATATTGTGCCACGAGTGTTCTTAATCAAGAAAAGCATCAGTTTGTCTTTCAGTTTGTCAAGCACGCCATACTCGCGCCACAGCTCCCTCATCGCCTCATAAAGTTTGAAATTTGCATCAACCTTTTTCGGGTTGAAATTGTGCGTGAGTGACGTTCCGTTATAACAATAATGGTAAAACGCCTTAGGGACGTAAACAACCTTCTGACATAGCGGAATGAGCGTGGCGTTGAACAAAATATCTTCAGACAAATACTCACGCTCACTTTTAAAACGGCAATGGTATTTTTCCAACAGTTCACGTCTGTAAATGCCAAGCCACATTGATGCCCATGGCTTCTTTTCTATCGGGCGTGTGCTGTAAATCATCTCACCCATTAAATCGGTTATGTTGTCGCGGGTAAACTCCTCATCAAGAATTGACTGCGATAAAACCGAGCCATCAGCCTTGTGCGCATAGAATCCGCCGAGTACGACATCTGCGTCGCGGTTTTTCGCCATAGCGTAAAGACTCTCGTATGTTTCTACTGATGTATAATCGTCAGAATCGACAAACGCTACATATTCACCTGTCGCCACATCAAGTCCTGCATTGCGGGCATCGCCAAGGCCGCCGTTCTTCTTATGCACAACCTTTACCCTAGGGTCTTTCTTCGCGTATTCGTCGCACAATCTCGGGCAGTTGTCGGGCGAGCCGTCATTCACCATTATTATCTCTATGTCCTTCAGCGTCTGTCTAAGCAGCGACTGCATACAGTGGTCAAGATATTTTTCGACGTTATAAATCGGAACGATAATACTTACTTTAGGCATGACTTACTTTAATTTGTGGGCAGGTATGCCACCAATGGTTATACCGCTCTCCAGAAAAGACGACACAACGACAGCACCCCCCCCTATTATTATATTGTCGGCAATGCGGATTCCTCCTATTATTTTAGCTCCGACACCGATTTCAACGTTATCTCCGATAACAGGTGCGTCGAGGCTTTTACCATCATTTCCAATGCAATTACTGCCGTGAAGCTGGCAGTTCTTGCCGATGCGCGCCATTCCGTTGACGACAATGTTGCCCGAATGATGAATCTGCAGACCCTCAGCAAACGAGTTTTCCCATATTTCAATGCCAAGTTTAGAACCGAGTCTGTTCTTCCGCCTGCGATAAAAAAGATAATTGAGGCTGTGCCATAAAGACCTCCGTTTATTATTGTAATGGTATTCTGTCTTTCTTAGAAGTTTCTGGTATTTCCAAATCGGTACTTCTTTGTTATAGCAGAGAAAGCTGACAATTCGGTCGTAAACTTTTGCTGGAACGTATTTTGCACGTTCAATCCGTAAAGTCTCTTTCAAGTCTTTTTTGTTTTCTATCATAATATAAAACGAGAAATTGTTTTAAGTTTATAGAGTGATAAATTCTCTTATTGGTCTAGCTTCAAGGATGAGAATTGTAGTGGAATTTCTGACGAATGACAGAAACTTAACAGGTCTGAATAATTGTCTAAAGAAGACAGTACTAACGAGCACAATAAGAATTTATTCATAGATTGCTGAATGCTACCTGTCCTATGTAGATCACGCACAAAAGACAAACAGTAGTATAAATTCAAAATAATTTCTAAGTAATAAATTAATATTTAATGTTTTACGTCTAACATTCTACAAATAATATATCGATATGCTTTTAGACATAAGTCATAAGTTTTGTATTCTTTGTTCTTCATCAATATATGAGTCATAATATGGTTTATTGAATACATCCTGTCACTTAACTCTGACAGTATTGGATTGCTTTTTTCAATTCTATATAATTGAATATATCTTAAAGATATATAATAATAGAATGCAGAAAGTCCCTTTTTCTTATTGCACAAATAATCATGGATTTTTATGGCACCTATGCATGATTGAATAATTTTATTTTTATCTATATTGTGCATATATGAATTCAAGTTCATCACATTATAATAATATAGAGATTCATGAGCATTTATATAGTTCCTGCAAGAAACAATAAGTCGTGACATCATTACATAGTCTTCTGAAAAATCGACATGCTCAATTGGTAATATTTTATTTGAAGTTATTAATGAACTTTTTATGATAGCACTCCATATTGTAAATGGAGTAAGCATAGATAATAATGACTTTACTGTTATCTTATCTCTTTGTACGGTATTTTTTCCTTTATTTGAACAAATTATATAATTAAAAAATATCATGTCGTAACCTTGACTGATGTATTTTTCAAGAATAGATAAAGCTTGTATGTCAACATAGTCATCACTGTCAACACACCAAATATAATCTCCTGTGGCATTCTCAATGCCTGTCAATCTTGCTTTGGCCAAACCTCCATTTTGCACGTGATTTATTATTTTAATTTGGTCTTTGCGATTGGGATATTTCGAAATAATTTGTTTAAGAATCTCAACGGAATCGTCTTTTGTGCAATCATTCACAAATATATACTCTATATTTTCATAACTTTGTCTAAACAAAGAATGGGCACAACGCGCAATGTATTCTCTCGTCCCATAAATCGGAACAAGGATGCTTATTTTAATTCTTTCCATTAATTAATCTTACTAACATTCTTACAATATGCTACAATACAAAATGGTGCTAAGTAAGCTATGTATTGACATGCCGGATAAATTGTAGCATTATCTGTAAAGTATATTATCGCTAAATATAGTTGGCACAAATAAAAATATAAAGAAACATTCTTACCAAATTTTTTATATAAATAAATTGGTATATATATGATGAAGAATGAAAAGTAGACAATAAAGCCAATGAATCCCAATTCAATATATATTTTCAATATGTCATTGTGCAAGCCTCCTATATTATTACCAAATAATTGTTCATTATGTAAATGAAGATATTTAGAAACGAACCCCCATCCTTGTCCAATAAAATTTATAGATAGATTATAAAATTGTTCAAATTCAGGCCAAAGTATTTGTCTATAATTTAAATCTATATCATGCTCAACAGAAAACAAATATATCATCCCTGATTTTATAAATTCAATATAACATAATAACACAGCTATAATGAAAAATCCTGAAATATAAATATATATTTTATTGTATATATGATTAAAATAATAAATCATAAAAGTTAAGACAGCTGCACCTATGGCAATTCTTTTATATGCCAATAATGATATAAATATAGCCATAATCAAACGAAAAAGGATTTCTTTTGAATATCTTTGCCGTAATTCAATTAAGTAACAAATAGCAATTAGCGGCATAATTAAGAGTGTACTATGGGCACTTTCTAATATAGAATCAGTCTCTAAGTTGTTAACTTGATTCAGACCATATGTAAATAATGCAAAGCATGAATTAACGACAGGCCATATTCCATATTTTGAAATTGCAACAATTATAGTTATCGAATATGCAACCATCAATGCATCAGACAAATAATTCAATGCTTTTATGCCATAACCTCTTATAAGTTTATAACATAAATAGATTTCGCAAATTCTGTATAGTGAAGTTGATATACCTCTATACAGATATTGGAAGCTAATATCATTTAAAAAGAACAGCAACACTATTTGCAATAAGCATAGAACGAAAATAAATGATAATCTTTTAAATGTTTTGAAATTGATAGCATCAGTATGTTTTGTCTTTATATTATATGCAAAAATTACAGCTATTAAATGCACTATAAAATCACCATTATGGATTATTGAGCCACATATCAATACCAAACATAATAATACAGATAATGAATATTTTCGATTATTTTTAATTCTATTGTTCATCGCCATATTCTGAACCGTATTCCGAATTTTACTATAAAGATTTTTCTAAATATTTTATTGAGTCCATTCTAAGTGTAAATAGATTTTTTGCTGCAATAAGAAAATTAATTTCTTGTGGCTTTGGGATAAAATTTCTTTCAGCTATTTCCTTATCAAGTCCAACTGCATGAAGCAAATCCACATATCTCCCATCAAATCCATCATCAAGTTTTATTGCATAGCAAGGCGTTTTCATTATTAAAGAAAACACAGTTGCATGAAAAGATGTTGTAAGAACGTATTTGGCATATTTTATTATTGACACAAAATCTTCAACAGAATATGTCATTGAACTCAAGTCTATCACATCACACTCTAACTCATTGGCAAAATTTTGTGCTTTATCTTTCAAATACGTAGGATTTCCGGCAACATTTCTTGCTTGATATATAGCTATATAATTTTTATATTTCCATTTTTCATTAATTAAGTTATCCCACAAGTTAGCATCAGTTAATAAAGTAGGATCTAATACCACAGGAACTGTTATTCCTAATTTTTCTTGAATAAAATCAGCAATGAACGGTTCTCGTACGGATAACGAATCAAAATTAGCAATAATGTGACTTAACCTGTCTCTTCCAAATATAATAAGAGAATTTGTATTTGAACTTAATGCATATCCAATAACTTTACTATTTTTTCTGTGTGAAAAGAATCCCAAATAAACTCTATCTTCTCCACCAAAACAGGCATGTGACCATAATTGGTCACTACCAATGATATATCGATCAAAATCTTGTGGAATATCGTTTGCCCAATAACATGGTTCTGAAAGACGGAATCTTTTCATAAAAGTCGAAAAAATTAGTTTTCTTTGTTTGGTTGTTTTTTTTCGACGATTATATCCTTTAATATAATTAAAAATTACTCTTGGGTGTTTAATTTGTTTTTTTATATAATAAAAACTAAAGGCCTTATATACGGCTTCAGTCCATGGTTGCCTGTAATCAATTACCCAAACATCGTGGCCTAAAGATTTAAGATATTCTTGTAAAGCATAACACTGCAAGACTGAACCATAATTATATGCTCTATGAACCGTTAATATTCCTATCTTCATTTGAACAGTTTTTTTATTTTATTGATAATTCGTTTTTCCTGCTTGGCTATGAAGTCATAATACTTCCATTTATTGTTCAACCTTTCAACGACATACATTGTCCTTTCATAGTCCAAAGGCATCTTATTAATATCTTTTTCAAAGTATATTCGTCTGCGAGATTTTAATGATGGATGTCGCAATTGAGGGTCTCCATTTATCGGCTCATCTACAGGTCGTTCGTTCGCTGTTATACTTTTATTTTTAATAAGTTCATTCAAAAATTCATCCCCTTTTTCTGTATTTACTAATACACTCGATACTTTCAGATTGTTAAAGTCGCAAGGTGCCATTCTCCCCAAACCCTTATAATCACTTAACGTCAGATCCGAGATGCGTTGTTTTTGAGCAAATATGCAATGATAACAATTTTCTCTATAAGAAATCATTCTATGATATCCTTCTTGATAACTATCTCCTTTGCCATCTGGCATAGAATAAAAAATATGCCCATGCTGATTATATAAAGTAAAAGTAAAAGTATAAGTATAAGCTATAGGGTCTCTAAATGACATTCTAACAGCTTTTTCTTTCTTTTCTTTTTCTATCCTACGAATATGTTGTTGTAAATAAATTAACGGTGTTGTTCCATGACAAACTACATCAATTAACAGTAACAATTCGTTGTCTCTAAATATTTTTCTTACTGCTGCAATCTGACACGGTAAACCTATAACAACAATCTTATTACCAAGAGATAAGGCAGTCTTGATTTGCGAAAATAACTTGTAAGCAGAGCTAAATACGTATTTTGAATTCTTAAATAAGAAGATTTGCTTCTCTTCATTTGACAATTCCAGTGTTACAGAAAAATCCGAATTCTGAACAGCACCAGCAATATAATACCCTTGGACTAATGCCTCTTTATAAATTTCTGTTGCTATTCCACCTGAAGCACTGGTTCTACGTTCTTCTACGTCATTAGACCATGCAGCGTAGGCTTTAAATGGTTTATGTAACTCTATTGGATTTAGTATTGGGCATGATTTTTCGCATGTGTGGCACTCTATGCAAACGGTATTATCAATGACCGGCAATATTATTCCTATTGAATTTTCTTGCATTGATATGCAATGTTTAGGACATTTATAAGCACAAGCACCACAACCGGTACAAACATTATACTCCGCCAATCTTATCATAATAAATTCATTTAGATATTGTGCCTTTATTTTCTCTTCCCTTTGACAAACGCCGTTATTTTATTTCTGATAAATATCCTTTCTGTGGTGTTGCAACCGACATAATAAATAGATATTAAAGAACAAATAACCGCAATAAAACTATGAAGAACGAAACATAAAAAAGTTTCTTGCATCTTTCCAATCAAGAAAACAGGAATAATTGAAGCAATAACAGTTACAGTTACAATATTCAGATATACTTTTTTAAAATATTTTCTTACTGATAATCCTATCATTCCACGTAGCATTAATAAACGTGCACCAAGACAGCATTGTGAAATAACGATTGCAACAATAAATACTATTTCAGGGAAAAGTCCAATGCGCAAAAGGATGTACGAAATAGGGAAATTCATCATTTGAAGTCCACCCACTACAAGTTGATAATTTCGTATTCTCCCCGTGGCAAGCATGGCTGTTATTAATGGATTAGATATTGATTCACTCATTGCAAATACCAATACCAATCGTATAAAAAACGCCGTATGCTCAGGAACAATATTCAGCCAAATATTTAATATGTAATGAGTATTGACTAATACAGGCAATGCCAGAATTAAGAGCATATAAAACGAAAGTCGAGCGCCCTGAAAAATTAGAGTCATCATATAGTTGCAGTCACCAGCCGCATATGATTTTGTTATTTGCGGATTCAAAGCAGTCATAAAATTAGTGACGAATCCGTTTATTGCTGCATTAATCTGAAAAGCTATGCCACGCGCAGCATTGACCGCTGGGCCGCAAAAAAGATTTATCGCTATATTGCCGCCTTGGTCGCGAAGTACAGAAGAGCTTGCACCGATGAAGTTCCAGCCTGCAAAGCCGAACATCCGCTTGAACATGTCCTTGTCGAAAAAGAAATGACAGGTGCACTCCTCAAAGTGCCGCTTGCAATAGCTGCCGTATGTAAGCCTTATTACCAAGGTCACGACACACATCAGAATGGCGTAGAAAATCAGTTTGTCTATGGGTGAAACAGTGATGAGAAAAGCGATGACCAGTTTACCGATTGCCTCCAGGATACTTATGTACGCGAATGCCGACATTCTTTCATGTGCGATGATTGTGGCGTTGTAAGGCACGCTTATCAGATTGACGGCGAACGTGATTATCGAAAACTGGAACACCCAGTTGGCCGCAATCATTCTTTCAGCCGGTATGTTCATCTTGACGTTCAAGAACCACACGCCTGCCGCCTCCGCCAACACGATTATGATGCCTGCAAGCAGGAACTGGATTGTCACCGCCGACGAGAACACACGCTTCAGCTTGTCCTTGTCACCGCGTCCCAGCTCAAATGTGATGAACCTTGAAATGGCGGCAGAAAGCGAGCCGGATATTATTGAAAACATCGCCACGACACCGCCGACAACGTTGTAAATTCCGTAATCTGTAACGCCAAGTGCGTTCAAGACTACGCGGCTCGTGTACAGCGTCACCGCCATCATCAGCAGCATACGGAAATACAGCAGCAGCGTGTTCTTGGCTATGCGCTTGTTGTTTTCAGAAGATTGGGACATTTGACAAAAAGACAGCTTTAATTCAGTATTTTTGTTATATTAAAATCACTCATTAATTTCCAATTCCCAGTGTCCATCATTCATTTTGTTTAAGTGGGCAGGATAGCCTTCATTGTACCCATATGCCGCTTCGCCAAGGGCTCCCATGTAGCCTTCAATTGCAAGCCCTATCATTTCTTTTTTATGGCAATTAACAACTGTCGCAATTAACCCATTTTCATCAGTAAATTTGAACGACACACTTTGTACGCCATCTTTACGCTCTAAATCTTTAACTTTTATTACCATTATTCCGATATTTTACAAATTTATTTCATTATATTTGCTACCTATGCTTATACGCCGTATCAAGCGATTAGAATTCGGTTGGTATTTATAATTTGTTAGCACTTATACCGATGGTTAATGGCATAAGTTTTCCGTAGTCACGATTGACTACAACCATCTCTATGCGAAGAGCTTTCCTTTTCCATCTCGTCTATTTCATCTTGCAGTTTGGGTATTTTCTCGGCCATTTCTGACTCAATCTGCTTGCTTGATTCTTCTATTTTCTTAAGCTGCTCTGCCTATTTTTCAAGTTCGGTTCTTCTATGTTCTGAATTCTTGCGAGCCGCCTCAATTTCTTCCAAACTCTTTGAGTTTGAGATGATTTCTTATATCAGCTTTTCACGGCTCATTTCTTCTAATTGTTTCATCTTGGAATGAATTAAGTTTTACTATTAGTTTTCATTGTTAAGCGTCCAAATTGCCCCTGTTTTATGAAAACACCTCGTGGAGCGATGAATACGCTTTCGTGAAGCGGTGAAAGCACCTTCAATGGCGTATGAATACTCTTTCATCGGAAAACGTTAGTTTTTCACATGGTTAAGATGATGACAGCCGACACGGTTTTCACCGGTAAACGTTGCAAAACGGCTGAGCCATGAAAGCTGCCATCATTATTTCCCATTCAAAAGAACTCGTTTCCTTGCCACTCCGTCAAATTCACAGGATGCCGCTTATGCTTACGCTCTTGGTCATGCTCTCCCACGAATGCCTTGCGACGGTGAGGTTGAGCGGATAACCGAGACCCATCTTTTCGCCCAGTTTCTTCAGGCTGTAATTGATGCGGTGCAGGATAGCGTCATACTGTCTCCATTGCTCACGTGGGCTTTTTGCCGTGATGACGGGGAAGAGGAGGGGAGTACCTTTCCGTTTGTAGCGGTCGGCGATTTCCTGCATTGGAGGCTCCCACGGCATGGAGATTTCCTTGCCTGTGAGGTGCTGACGGTAGGTGAGTTGGCCGTCAGCAATGTTGTTCCATGTCAGGCGGAAGATGTCGTCGCTCCTCATGCCACGGGCATAGACCGTGAACAGGAAGATGTCGCGGGCGAAGACGGTCATCTGTGACTCGCCGCTCAGGTCAAGGTTGCGCAGGCGTTTCACCTCGTCGGGCGTCAGGCCGTTCCTCTCTTTCTTGACGTGGTAGCTCACGTCCATTCCCTCAAAAGGGTTGCAGTCTGCGACAAGGCCGTCGCCAGCGGCAAGGCGGTACACACGTTTCAGGTTACGGATATAGAGGGAAATGGTATTGCGCCCCAACTTCTGGTTCTCCAGCCATGTATGGTAGTTGCGTATCAGCAGGGCGTCGAAGTCCTTGAACGGCACTTCGTTTTTGCCCAGATAGGCGATGAACCGCCTGAGATACATTTTCAGTTTGTTGGCCGCGTCGTAACGGCCCTCATCCTGCAGTTTCTCAACGCGGGAGTTGGCGTAGGCGATGAAGCCAGTATCTTCTCCTGCTCCGTCTGGGCGAGAGAAGGGAATGGCTATCGCCTGCACGTTCTTCTTTCTGTGGTTATCCATTATTACAAATTTCCTGTCTGTCAGCCGCCGGAATTGATTACCTTGCCGTTCGGCCGACCGCTTAAGAAATCAAAGATGTTCGGTTCGTCGAGATAGATGCCCATGTCGGCATAATAGGCTTCTTCGGGGTCCTCTGGTACTGTATAAAGGTCTTCGTAAAGGCTTAGCCGCTTGCCAAACGTGGTGGTGAAGTATGTGAGCTTGGCTGCATCCTGTTCTTTCTTCACGATGTCGTTCCAAACGGTTTCACCGTTCCATACGTGCATGGCTTTATCTGTAAGCCTGGCAATCGGGCCGTTTATGTACGTTTTGTTATTGTAAGTGACGAGCTGGGCGGCAAGACAACGGCCTTGCGCATTCTCTTGAGCGGGTGTAGGAAAAGTCACGTCGCTGAACACACGGCCGTCGCTGTGGCGCAATGTGAACGTGCGTTTGTCTTTTTTCTCGATGACTGTATATGTGTCCAGCCGTTCGGTACGGATAGCATCGAGTATTTCTGCCGCTTCCTTCAGCAAAGCCTTTTCCTCCGCTTCCACAAAAGAAGTTTCATAACGGAACTGTTTGGCTATGGTATCCGCCAAGGAATCACCGCGCTTGTCGCGCCAGTTGAAGGCCACGTCTGCCCACAGCATCTGCTGTGCTGTATGTTCATTTCCGGCGAGCCGCATGAACATTGCCTTGCGGAAGCGCAGGTCAGGCAAGACTTGCCGCAGGATTCTGTCTTCACGTGCGAACCAAGTCAGCATCACGCCCAGGCGCAGGAAATCACCTGAAAGCACGCTTACGGCCATCCATTGCCTGAGCGCACTGCCTGGAGCCTTGGCCACGGCTTCTGTCACGAGCCTGTCAACCTGTGAGGTGGCATCTGCGCCCATGTACAGGCTGTCGCACCAGTTGAATACCACATCGCCCACGCAGCGGTACCTGTATTGGTAAACGCCGTCAATACCGACGGCGATGGCATTCTCTGTATAGACAAGCAGGGAAAGGATAAGTTGTTCGTCGAAATCGTGTGCATTCATCTCCGTAAGATGATGCAATCTGACGTAAACCCCATAAAAGAAAGCCACGTCATCGTCCACGCTCATTGACGGATGGTGAAGGCGTTTCCATTCGGATGTGAATTCGGTAAGTGTGAGCATACATGAATATCCGCAAACAGCCCAAACGTTTCGAGCCTGACAACAAGCACGTGCCGCCATTAACATTTTTGTGTTAAGGAGACCATAAGGACTGCCTTTGCCAAACGCTTGATGTTCAATGGGTTACGAAACGGGGCGCCTCGCCTTGCGCCACAGGCCGTTTTGTAGGCCCAAACAGGTCGTACTACAGTGCAATACGGGCCGTTTTATGATGCGGAAAGGCACATACAGAAAATCAAGGAAACTGCGGCTGTTTTTTAGTTGCATATTTGCAAGAGTATGGCGTGAAGGCCGGTATTCATCATTCTTAGAAGCTGTTTTGATTTTATAGAAGCTGTCTTTTACCACTGCCGTCTTGAGTGTCTTTCCGGTCATATTCGCCAGGTTGCTTCGTCACATAGCCCGCTATGCTCCTCGGCAACCAGGCAAATATGCCTCGAAAATACATCTCAATTCGGCAGTTTATAAAATCAAAACAGCTTCTTAATTGTGCAGCCATACCGTCCGCAGGTATCTGCGCCATACGGCAAGATGGTTGGTGGTATTGATTTCCGTGCAGATGCGGACACAGGTTTTAATCAATTTGTCCTTTGCAGCCTCTTTCCCTTGCGCTGACGATTGGATGGCAAATACGTTCAGCAACTCTTCGCCGACCCTGTAATTCCGCACGGCTTTTACGGCAGAATCCGCATCCGTCAATACCTTATATAAAGTAGGCGCGTAATTGCGAAAAGAATCAATGAGTTTTTCCCTCTCCGTAAGGGTTATCTCGTTACGCACTTTCTGCACCTTACCGGAAACCAACTTCTCGTTGGCTTTCCCTGCCGTGAGGAAATATCCGTGGAGAAAACCGTCCCAGTTGGCGAATAAAACGAGGTTTCCCTTATCTTCCCTCATCCCGACATGTGCATAATACGTAGTGGTGACTTTTCCGTCCTCCTGTCTGCTGGGGTAGTAGGTCTCTTCGGTAATGTCCACCCTGTGGATGATTTCCGTGTAATCCTTATGTCGCAACTCAACTTCACCTTTTTCTTTTTCCATGGCTATTCCCGACGTAGGCGTAAGGAACGGGCGGAGGGTAATCCGTGGCCAGTTTTCCCTCACATATCCGGGCGCGTCATGCTCGTAGCGGGCAAGGTTTATCAGGAGTTCGGCTTCTTGGGCGGTCAGTCTGGCAAGATGACAACTGAGTTCTTTCTCTCCTTGCTTCTGAAGATGCTTGCAAAGAGCCTCTAACGACAGGTCGGCAGCAAGACGCTCCATCAGCTCATACAGCATGGGCTGTGTGCGCTCCCCGTAACCACAGCCTTGCAGGATGCCGGCAAGCAGGTCAGCGGCGCGTCCTTTCTCCGTACCGATGGACAAACGGTCGCCCTCGGCATTGTGAAGGCGGACTACATGAAGGTCGGAAGCATTAGGGTAGGTGACAGTCAGCCAGCTGCCCGGCATCATGCCCTGGACACGGAATACCAGCCCCTTTTTGCGGTGGAAACGGCAGATGTAGCCTTCACACCCGGCAAGCGGGCCGTCAACCACGCGCACTATCTCGTTTGGCTCGTCCGTTTTCGCATTGAACGCATAGTCAGAGTAAGGCCGTTCCAGCACAATCACCTTGTCGGCATAGTTCTCGTTGTAGTCACGGAAAGCACGAATCTGGGATTCGGGTATGGTGCAAGCGACGGCTTTTTCGTCCGGCGTGCGCTTGCGGTTGTACCAGATATAAGCGTCGGAATCGTTGTCACGGAGAAACTCAGCCAACGCACCTTGGGTGGCAAGCACGAACACATAGCCGTCGAAAAAGGGCAGCCGCTGCTTGTTGTCGCCACGACGCACATAGACCTTGGTATGCGTAGGACAATAGACTTCTAATATATTCCGTATCTTGCCCTTTTCGCGCTCGATAAGTGCGCACAGTTCCGGTTCATGTCCGGGTTTGGTGCAGACGAGAAACCAATGATAATCAACACTGTTGAGTTTGTCGGGCAACATGATGGATTTACGATTTACAAAGTATTATTTACGGCGGTTAATCCCATTTACAACACAGCCAAATCGTAAACTTTAAATAGCTAAATTGTAAATGAACAAGGCGTTCCTTACGCTACCCCCATGACAATCGCATGATGGCTGACTGATACCTCTCCGAACTTGAATCACCACGCTTTGCAAACATTTTTAGGACGTTCTTAGGCGTTGTTTACAGTATTCTTTAGGTTTAGCGGCAGCATTCCGGAGTAAAAACTCAGCAACAATGGCCTGCCGTTGTTATGTGACGAGAAGAGCAAGGCGCAATGCGCTTTAACATTTTTGCTTCCATATCACAAATGTTTTTTCAACCAATTAAGTCATTCTGCCCCCCGCCGCTTTACCATAGCTGTATAATATGAAGCGAC
>CALUGQ010000024.1 GCA_944320235.1 uncultured Prevotella sp. | reverse complement strand
TCTGCGATATGTGGAAATCCCTGTGCCTCTTTTATATCCCAAGAAGAAGGTTATCTATTAACTTGCGAAACTTGAACAGATTAAAATGAAAAAGCACCTTTTGTTTCTTTGCTGCCTCGTCATGGCAGCGTTGACGCTGCCCTCGTGCTCGTCGGACGACGGCGAGGGAGGCACAGTGATACCGCCGGGAGGACAAGGCGGACAAGGCGGAACGGGCAGCACCTCTTACGAAAGCCTGATAATTGGCGAATGGGGGCAAGTGCTGCTTGAGTACAAATACTTCAATGACATAACCAAAACCTCTGACGGCCACCTAAAAGGAAATGCGGCATACTGGACTTTCGGCCATGACAGTTATTTCAAGCACGTCAACAGCGAGGTGCCTGGCACATACTCATTACAGGGCGACAAACTGACCACTAATTGGACAGCAGGAGGCAGTACGGATTTCACTATTCTGAAGCTCGACAAAGACTCGCTGGTAGTAAAACTCCTGTTTAACGGAGAATACGGCATCGACATCGAATATGTCATACAGCACATGAAAAGGCTGACGCCCTACGGCGACGAAGACGAAGACGGAGGAGATGCGGTCGTGAACACCGACATTTTTGCCGGAGAATGGCAGGAAACAAGGGAAGAATGCTACATGTCGTATGGCGATGAACTTGCATATTCAAACAAGAACACGAAATCCGTCTGGCTGCTGAACTCCGACGGGTATTTCTACTGCATTTCATCAGGGTCTGGCAACTGCGCCGGGTCATGGAAGCACAATGGGGAAATCTTGACAGTCAACGCAGGCAATTGGGAAGTGACAAGAAGAACGATAAGCTATCTTGATACTGATTCATTCTGCGTAAAAATGGACTACACATATGATACTTTCTATCTGAATTACTTCAGACGTCTCTCGTATGGCGCAGAAGTGACAGCGAGCATGGAGCAATTCGTCGGCACGTGGAACATGAACGTCGGAGAGCACAACGACTGGTACTGGCTTTTCAGCCCCAACGGGAACCTGTACATCGGGCGCGAAAATATCAGCAGCGACAGATATTATTATAAAGGCAAGTGGTCGTATGCACCGGCAAGCAAAATACTTGTGACGAACCTGAACTACGACAATGTGCCGAGCGACTTACTGCCTGACCCGCATTTCGACACAAGAGTCTTTATGTGGAAAGTGACGAGCCTGCCACGCAATGGCCAGTGGGAGGGCGAGGCCCTATACACCGTGAGCGGCAGGCACGAAAAAGAGGTCACCTTCACTATGGCCGACTGGCTCTAAGGCTTGCAACAGTCCATATCACAATAAAAAGAATCGCCGCCAGGCAGCTGCCTGGCGGCGATTAATCATTTCCCGTTGAGCCGCCGCTTCACCACGGCGGGGTTGCCCGCGGCGAGGCAGTCGTCGGGGATGTCGCGCACCACCACGGAGCCGGCGGCGATGATGCAGCGCGCGCCGATGGTCACGCCTGGGCAGACGGTGACGTGGCCGCCGAGCCACGTGTCCTCACCTATCGTGACAGGGTAGGCCGTTTCCTTCTGCTCGCGCCTCTCCACGGGGTCCATGGGGTGCTGCGGGGTGTATATGTGGCAGCCGGGGCCAATCTTCACGTTGTCGCCTATGCGTATCTCGCCGCCGTCGAGCATCACGCAGTCGTAATTTACGAAAACGTTCTCGCCCATGACGATGCCGTTGCCGTGGTCGCAGTGGAACGGCGGGCAAACCACCGACGAGGCCGGGATGCCCGGTATAAGCTCCTCGATGAGGGCACGGTAGCCCGCGTCATTGATGGTCATCTCCCGCAGGCGGCGGCATAGTTCCTTGGCGTGGACGAGGCTCTGCATTATCTCGCCGCCGCCGAAGTAATACAGCTCCTGGCTGCGCATCTTCTCGAATTCGGTCTTCATATGTTGCTTGTTGTCTTTTATGTTGCGTCGATGTATGTTGCTTGTTGCCTTTTATGTTGCGTCGATGTAAGCCGCAGTGGCCTGGCAATGCCTCACAGCAGTTTCTCGAAGGCAATGCGCTCGCCGCGCGGGCCGTAGCTCACCGTGCCACAGCGCGCATAGCCCATGGCAGGCAGCAGGCGGAGCATGGCGGCGTTGTCGTGGTTAGTGTCCACGCGCACGCTCGCCGCGCCGCAGGCCCGCCCCACGCCCTCGGCCCAGGCCATGAGCGCCCGGGCCACGCCGCGCCCCCGCCAGGCGGCTGCCACGGCGAGTCGGTGAACGGTTACGTAAGGGCCGGCGGCAAGCCACCGCCCTTCAATCGCGCCGTATGCAGGCTCGGGCGACTCCGCTATGCAGGCGTAGCCCACAGTCCGCCCGCCGTCATCGCAGGCCACGTAAGCGCACCCCGCACGCAGGTCTGACTCTATGTCGGCCTGAGCCGGGTACCCGGCAGTCCACTGGCTGCTGCCGCGGGCCGCCATCAGCCGCTTGGCGTCGGCCATTATCTGCCATACCGCTTCGAAATCTCCGTTTGTAGCTTTCCTGAATACAGTGCCCATAGCTTCACTCCATACTGTTTTGCACTTGCAAAAGTACAAAGAATGAGGTTAACCGCAAAATTTTCCCGCCGCAAAGTAGGTTGGCGGCCCGCACCGCAGGCTTGTGGCAGCTGGGCAGGCGCGCCATTCGACGTTGCACACACGCTGATGAAGCGGTTGCACACTGGGGCAAGCAACGAGAAAGCGGGAACCTGTACGGCCCCCGCTCCCATTGATGTTCAATCTGTTGCTAAATGCCTTGCGCCGATTTTCGGCTTAATACTCATCCTCGTTGAAAAGGAAATCTTCCTTTGTCGGATAGTCTGGCCAGATGTCTTCGATGCTCTCGTAGACATCACCTTCGTCCTCAATCTCCTGAAGGTTCTCAAGAACTTCGAGCGGCGCTCCCGAACGGATGGCATAGTCGATAAGCTCATCCTTGGTTGCGGGCCACGGCGCGTCTTCAAGTTTTGATGCCAATTCAAGTGTCCAATACATAGTCTTTGATGTTTAGCGGTTATAAATCAGCCGCAAAAGTAATAATTTTATTCTTATTTGCAAGAATTATCCCATATTTTTTCTCTTACGCCGTCAACAAAGTTTAATTTTCTTGCAAGCACGAAAAGATAGTCAGAAAGGCGGTTCATGTACTGCAGCACCTCGGGGTCGAGCTTTGTGCTCTCCGCGAGGAAGAATATGCGGCGCTCGGCGCGGCGGCATACCGTGCGGCACACATGGGCGATGGCCGCCTCGTGCGAGCCTCCGGGCAGGATGAAGTTCTTCTGCTGGGGTATGCTCGCGTTGATTGCGTCGATGGCCTCCTCCAACCGGGTTATCTCAGCCGGGTCAAGCGTGTATGATGGCGCGAGCGGCGTCTTGGTCTTGTCGGTCGCCAAGTACGAACAGACGGTAAAGAGGTTGCGCTGCGACCTCACCACCAGGTTCTTGTCGTCGCCGTCTTTCATGAAAGATACAAGCAAGCCGAGCTGCGAGCTGAGTTCGTCTACCGTGCCGTATGCCTCAATGCGCGAGTTGGTCTTCTTGACCCTGTGTCCGCCCACCAGGCTGGTCGTGCCGTCATCGCCTGTCCTAGTATAAACTTTATTCAATTTCATGGCCGTAATGTTTTAGAAATTTACTATATAGTTTTGTCTGTATCGCTTCTTGTCAAAGCAAACTATGCCGCAATAGAAGAGGTCGAACGTGATGCCGGTGCGCCCGTCACGCATCACCTCGGCCCACAGCTCCCTGCCTAAGCGGCTCGTATGTATACCCTCAACGACAAACATAGACCCGGCTCCGACCCTGGCCAACGCAGCCCTGTATGCCTCCTTGCAACCTGCACAAGGCTCAAACCTTGCAAAATCAATCAAGGGAAAGTCTGCCAGCCGGTCCTCGTGAGCGCCTCCATTTACCAAACTATCCATGCTGATGACTGACGAACTGCGGCACCCGGCTTTGACATAGTCGCTGAATACATCTGCCCGACGCCCGAAATTTACCACGCAACGAGGCTGCAAATGGTTTGACATACGGAAATACAACCGACTTAACTTACGCGAAAGCCACGCCTGCCCGACGTGCAGCCCTTCCAAGCTCTTGTATGCATAATACGGGTAGTGCTCATTGATGACATACCGTATGAAGCTGTATGCCCAAGGAGACTGCACACCGAAGCCCCGGCTATGCCTGCACCTCATTGCCCATACCATTATTCGCCTCACATCATACATATCGCTTCAGGTTGTAAATTAAAAGATAAGTTTGCTCTCTTATTTTGCAAATCTACAAAAAAAAACTGATAAAGTAAAGCAATCAGACATAAAATAACAAATCGGCAAAACAATCTATCCATATTACACTATCCGATGAAGCACCTGCACCAACACTACCACCCCAGGAAACAACTACTCTCGACAATGCTCCAAAGGGATATGCGACAAGCAGCAAGCACGGTGGCACAAAAAGCGCGCCCACAGGCGGAGGCAGCCCAAGGCCCGCGGCGCGCAGGGCGGGGGAAGGCCGCACAAGAGAACCGTGCCACACCAAGGGCCGCGGCACCCAAACCGCCGCCGCGGCCCCTGGTGTGGCCTGCGGTGTGACCCGCAGCGGTGGTTTGTGGCGGCAAGGGCAACAAAAAAAAGAAGCCCCGCCGAAAGCCCTGTGGGCTGACGGCGGAGCTTCAAAACAAAAGGCGGCGGCCTCCTACTCT
>CALUGQ010000023.1 GCA_944320235.1 uncultured Prevotella sp. | reverse complement strand
GTTAAGCCTGTAGCCAGCGTTCATCCTGAGCCAGGATCAAACTCTACATTGTATAATTGACTTTTTTCTTGCGCCATACGCCACTAAAGGCGGATGGCTGTTCCTTCTACGGGGCCGGAATCCCGGCCCCCGGCCTTCTGTTGGCCGCGCTTGCTGCGTATTCTTCCTCTGTCTGTCTCAGCCTGTCAAAGAACTCCCTTCCTGTCCGCTCACCGAGGTTGTTCCTCGAAAGCGGGTGCAAAGGTACGCACTTTCAGCCACAACGCAATGGATGCACGGGATTTTTTTTGCACGGGGCAGCAGGGAACGGCACGCAATTGACTTATGTCAAGCATAATATACGAACATTATAATAATGTCAAGGGCAGAGGAAGCGCAAGTGAGGGCGGAGAGGGCCGGGCATGGAGGGCTTAGGTGTAAAGGAAAGCGCACAGACACACACCTAAAGCACCGGCGGGCGCAAGCCGCTGGAATGCAGGCGGTTGCTGGCAGAGGCCGGGCAAGGCTGCGAAACTGCCCACTCAGCGAGCCGGAACGGCCTGTTTGGCAAGGCGGAACGGGCCGGAAGGCCAACCTGCACGGGGCGGCCTGCCGGTGGAACGGGATTTTGTAAAGAACGGTTATCCATAATCGGCCATCAGACTTTAGGCTGGCTTGGGTTTGCGAGGGTTGCGGCGCTTGGACGACGCACCCCTTTGCCCTGGCACGGACACATCAGGGAGAGGCGCCGGCAACAAGCATCCACAATGGTGATGCCACCGGCCATGCGGGCAATTGGCAAGCTGGGGCTGAAAAAAAGCATTGCCGGCCAAAGTAGTGTTGTGGCCGGCAATGCCTGGCTCCGCTTGCATACAAGCGGGCACACGGCATGAAAGGGTGACGCGCCGCCCTACATGGCGTATTTCTCGATAAGCCCCTGCGCCTGGGTGTCGCCAAGCTCCTTGGCTTTCTGAAGGTTTTGCAACCCGGCGTCCTTGTCGCCTTTCAGACACTGGGCAAGCCCAAGGAAAAGATAGCCCTCGCCGAGGTCGGGGGCAACGCTTATGCACTGCCTCGATGTGGCCATGGCCTCGTCGAGGAGGTTGACACGGATTTCGAGCGATGCCTTCTCGCAGAGATACAGCGTGTTGCCCGGGTCTTTCTGCAAGGCCATTGCGTAGTCGTTGAGTGCGGCCTGGAAGATGCGGCCCTCGGTCTCGGCCCTGGCGCGTATGTAATAGAAATTGGCGTTCACCTCGGTTGGCATCAGTTTTTCGTATTCGTTGAAGTCGAGCACAGCCCGGCGGTATTGCTTCATGCCGAGCAGCGTCTGCGCGCGTGCAAGCAGATAGGGCGCGGCCGCCTTGAGATAAGGCTTGGCAAAAGTGCACACGGCACTGTCGAGCAGTGCGAGCACCGCAGCCGAGTCGCCCATCATCTCCTTGCAACGCGCAGCGGCAAAGAACGTCTCGGCGTTACGCAGCTCGCCGGCAAAGAGCTGGCTGTACAATGAATAAGCCTCTTCATAGTTTCTTTGGGCGAAGCGTATCTGTGCCTCGAGCTGGCGATACACGCCGATGGGGTTGATGTCGTATGCAGCCCGCGCTTCGGCGGCAGCCTTGTCGAACGTCCATTTGTCGTAAGGTATGCTGTCCTGGTAAACAAGTTTCTGGAAGATGAGCTTCGCGTAATTGAAATGGGCATCGTCTTTCTTTTCGGCCACGTCGACGGCCCGCTCCATGTCGCGGTCGGCCTCGTCAAAGCGGGCTGCGCCGCAAAGCAGCTGCGCCCTGCTGACATAGCCATCGGGGGCTGATGGGAACTTGGCGACAAAGTCATCGACAATGGCGGCGTAGCCGGCAGAGTCGAGCACAGAAGCCGCCACGTAGAGCATGAGCACAGCCTGGTCGAGCTGTTCCGGCAGCTCTTTCTTGATGGAAGTGCTCTTGAGCGTAGCGTCGTTGATGCTCAGGCCGTTGGTTGTCAGCGAGTTGGCAAAGGCCGCGCTTACTGCATAGTTGGTAGTGTCGGCGGCATCGGCAGGCTGCTGCACAAGCCCTACGGCCTCGCCGTCGTCATTGAGCACGGGGCAGCTCGTGGAGCTTTCAGGCACTTCGGCGCCAATGGTGTAATAGGCGTAGCCCTGCTGGAAAGTCTCTACCTTGCTGACACGCCCTTGCAGGCAGTCGGGCGACTTCTTGGTGGCATAAGGCAATATCCACACCCCGCTGCCCTCAGCGGCGTTGGCGGGGGCTATGGCAAGCGGCTCGACCGACTTTGCCGAGACCCGGAACTTGGCCACATCGTAGGTGCTGTTTGCCCCTATTATGCTCACGACAGGCATCTCGCGGCCCTTCATGTCGATGACAACGGCCCGCGCCGCCCCCCGGAACGGGGCAAAACCGCTGAGGGCCTCGCCGTCAGCGCCGACAAAGAAGCCGTTGGAACTGGCAATGAGATTGCCGTCGGCATCGAAAGTCTTCAACGTGAACACAGACCGGGCGGCCTTCTTCACCCACCCAGGCTGTGCCTGGGCCATGACGCAAGCAAGCATTGCCAACACGGCAAAAAGTATCTGTCTCATTTCTTCAATAATTCCTTAGCATTGTTTATCGCGGCTTCGGTGATGTCGCTGCCGCTCAGCATCTGTGCGACCTCGCGCACACGTGCCTCCCCGTCGAGCAGCACCATGCGGCTTGTCGTGCCGGCCTCGGTGTCTTCCTTGTATACCTTGTAGTGCGTCTGGCCGAGGGCGGCTATCTGCGGCAGGTGGGTTATGCTGATGACCTGGCGGTCGGCACGGCCCATCTGCTGCATTATCTGCGCCATCTTCTCGGCAATCTTGCCACTCACGCCGGTGTCTATTTCGTCGAATATGATGGTGGGCAGCTTCACGGCGCCACTGATCATGGCCTTGAGCGACAGCATCACACGGGCTATCTCACCGCCGGATGCGACCTGTGATACGGGCTGCATGGGCATCGACTTGTTGGCGCTGAACAGGAAAGCCACGCGGTCGCAACCATTGCGCGAGGGCTGCTCGCGCTCCATGGCTATTGCGAAGCGCACGTTGGGCATGCCCAGCGGCACAAGCCGCTCCTGCATCTCGCCCTCAATGCGGCGCGCAGCCTCGGCGCGGAGGGAGGTGAGAACGGCAGCACAGTCGTTGCACTTACGCTCTGACTCATCCAAGCGGGCCTGGAGCTCGCCCAAAGCCTCGTCGCTGTTGTCAATACCTTCGAGCTGCACCTTAAGCTCAGCCTGGCGTGCCAGCAGGTCGGCAACGGTCTGGCAATGATACTTTTTCTCCAAATTATATATTGTGTCAAGCCGCGAATTGACGGCGTCGAGCTCGGCCGGGTCGAAGTCTATGCCTTCGAGCAGGCGGCTTATCTCCTCAGATATGTCCTTGAGTTCTATGTAAGCCGAGTCAAGGCGCGAAGCCAGCGCATCGGCCTCGGGCAGCACCCTGGCTATAGCCTCCAGCTGGCCGCAAGCAGCACGCAGGTTGCCAACAGCCCCTGAGCCTTCGGCCGAGAGCCTGGCGTCGGCCTCATAAAGCGCCCCCTTTATCTCCTCGGCATGGCTCATGGTGTCAGACTTTCGCTCCAGCTCTTCCTGCTCGCCGTCGACGAGGCGCGCCCCTGCAAGCTCATCGTGCTGGAAACGCAGGAAATCGGCGTTCTGCCTGTCACGCTCAATCGCCTCACGCAGGTCGGCAAGTGCCTTGCGCGCATCAAGATATGAGGCGTAAGCCTCCCCGTATTGCTCCAGCTCGGCAGCGTCGCCGGCAATGATGTCGACCACCTCCAACTGGAAGTCCTGCTTGCCGAGCAGCAAGTTTTGGTGCTGGCTGTGTACATCGATGAGCCTCTCGCCTATCTCCTTGAGCAACGCAAGCGGCACCGGCGTGTCGCAGATGAAGGCCCTGCTCTTGCCCGAGGCCGACAGCTCGCGCCTGATGATGCAGTCGTCGGGCTCGTACTCTATGTCATTCTGCTCAAAGAAGTCTGCCATTGCATAGCGTGACAGGTCGAAATGCGCCTCAATGACACACTTGGAAGCACCGGCCTTTATGGCCTTCGAGTCGGCACGCTGGCCCAAGAGCAGCCCTATTGCTCCAAGGATGATGCTCTTGCCGGCCCCCGTCTCACCGGTGATGACGGAGAAACCGGGATTGAATTGTATGTCGAGTGTGTCAATGAGGGTGAAGTTCTTTATGAAAAGTTGCTTAAGCATTGGTCATTCCTTGATTTTGTTCCATGAATTGCTTTGCGCGGCGTTGATGGCGAGAAGGATTTCGTAGACCGACTCCTTTTCCTTCTGCGTGCCTTTGCCTTTATAAATATTGGCCAGTTCGTCGCGCTTATAGTCAGTCCATATCTGCGGCAACATGCTTAATGGCTTGTCCTCATGCGCCTTCCGCAAGTCGTTCTCAAGGGCCGTGGTGATGTTAGTGCGCCCTCGCTCCACGTTGGAAGCCATCTCGTCGAGCCCGGTGCGATAGTAATCGTACTGCAACTGGCGGAAAGGCTTCATGGCTTCGTCGAGGTAATCATTGATTATAGCGAAGCGGTTTTTGCTGTCTTCGAACGATTTCCACCCGGGATACTCCAGGTTCTGCGCGTTGTTCACAAGGTTGAGGCAACGCTGCAGCACATCAGTCCCTCCCATTGGCGCAAAGCTGTCAAGGTTGAGCCCGATGATAAGATAAGCATAATACGCGATGAGCGCCGTGAGCTGGTTGTCGACCACCTCGTCGGTGAAATTCAGTTGGTCAAACTGCGCAAACTCGAAATTGAAGCTTGCGTCCTGATTGTTGTATAACGTCGAGTTGTACTGCGAGTTGTAAACAGGGCGGTTGGCCTGTATGGAGGCCGTACACTCAAAGGTGTTGTTTGTCTTGTCGTACTTGTTGACCGTAATGTTGAAGTTGCACACGATGCGTTCGTTCTTCTGGAACTGCAAGTCTGTCCATTGCCTCTCATTGACGAACTGCTCCAGCGTCTGCTGGAGATTCTCGAAGATGCTGACATCCGTAACGCCGACCTTGCTATGGTTAACGTTCACCTTTGCCTGCAGCTCTTGCCCCGACGCACTGGCCACGGAAACAGCCATGACCAAGGCGGCAAAGATTCTCCTCATTCTCATCTATCAACGGTTTTTAAGATAACGGTTCAAACAAACATCCCTGCCAGGTACGACACTATGTCGCAAGCAACATCTGCCTTCGGCTTCTTAGGGAAATCGACCCTCGCGCCTTGCGAGATGATGCTTACCTGGTTGTCGTCAGAGCGGAAACACGTGCCATCGTTGCGCAAAGAGTTGAGCACGATGAAATCGAGATTCTTGCGCCGCAACTTCCCCAATGCGTTGGCTTCCTCGTTGTCGGTCTCCAACGCGAAGCCCACGAGCCGCTGGCCGGGCTTCTTGACCTGCCCCAGCTCGGCAGCGATGTCGCGTGTAGGGCTGAGCCTTACCACCAAGTCATCGGCCCCGCGCTTTATCTTGCCGGCGGCAACGCAGGCCGGCTTGAAGTCGGCCACGGCTGCGCAAAGGATGGCGGCATCGCAAGAAGCGAACTCAGCCACAGCAGCATTATACATCTGCTCGCAGCTCTCAACATCGATGCGCCTTATGCCCGGCCTAGATGTTGTCAACGCCACCGGCCCCGCGACAAGCGTCACCTCGGCTCCACGCCGCGCACACTCATCAGCCAGGGCAAAGCCCATCTTGCCACTGGAATAGTTTCCGATGAACCTGACGGGGTCGATACGTTCGTATGTAGGCCCGGCGGTTATCAAGATGCGGCGGCCGGCAAGCTGCCCTTCGCATCCACGGAAGAAGTCGTCAAGCACCCTGACGATTGCATCGGGCTCCTCCATGCGCCCCTTGCCCTCCAGTCCGCTCGCCAGGAATCCGCTCTGAGGCTCTATGAAGCGGTTGCCATAAGAACGGAGCCTCTCTATGTTGGCCTGCGTAGCCGGATGGGCGTACATATCGAGGTCCATGGCCGGGGCAATGAACACAGGGGCCTTCATGGAAAGGTATGTGGTGATGAGCATGTTGTCGGCCACGCCTGAGGCCATCTTGCCCAAGGTGGAGGCCGTGCAAGGGGCTATCAGCATTGCGTCGGCCCACAAGCCCAAGGCGACATGGCTGTTCCACGTGCCGTCGCGCTGTGAGAAGAAATCGCTGACCACCGGTTTCTGGGTAAGCGCCGAAAGGGTGATAGGCGTGATGAACTCTTTGCCAGCCGGCGTTATGACTACCTGCACCTCTGCGCCGCGCTTGACCAGCCCGCGGATGATGTAGCAAGCTTTGTAAGCTGCGATCGAGCCTGTAATGCCCAATACTATCTTTTTGCCTCTCAACATGATGTCTGTCAAAATACCTATTTGCCTTCACGCAGCCTGATGCGGGTCAGCACCTGCTTTGTGTTGTAAGTGAAATCCCCGCCAAGTATCCAACTGTAATAACCGGGGTCGTAGCGGAGCACTTGCGCCACTGGCTCACCCTTGTGCTTGCCGAAGTTGAACACCTCTACACGCCGGGGCTTCCCGTCAGGCCCAAGCAAAACCTTGCCATTGGCGTCCTTGGCATCCGCCCAAACGATGCGCCCTGCAAAATCGACATTGTCATTCTGGCGCGAGAAGTCTGCAAGGAAAGCTACATCGTTCTCCAAGCGGCGCTCCGGGTCGGGCTCTACATCGGGTGCATACCTGTCGAGCTCTCCCATCAGCACACGGTAAGTGGCTTCTGTGTCCTGGTCGGCACGGTGAGCCTCGAAGTCGTCTTCCATGTCGCGGCCGCAATAGAACTTATAGGCAGCAGCCAGGTTGCGACGCTCCATCTTGTGGAAGATTGTCTGTGCGTCCACCAGATTGCACTTGGAGAAATCGAAGTCTATGCCAGCCCTCAAAAACTCCTCTGCCAACATTGGGATGTCGAAATGGTTGGAGTTGAAACCCGCAAAGTCGCAACCGCGGAACTCTTCGTTCAACTTAGCCGCCACGTCCTTGAACATCGGCTTGTCGGCCACGTCAGCATCGCAGATGCCCGTCAGCGCAGACACCTCCTGCGGGATGTGCTTGCCCGGGTTGACCATCATGTTGACACGACGCTCCTCCCCACCGGGGAACACCTTAATATATGATATCTGGATGATACGGTCCTTGACCAAATCAAGCCCTGTTGTCTCCAAGTCGAACACAACGAGCGGCTTCTTCAAGTTTAGTTTCATTCCGCCTGGCTCATTCGTTAATTAGCATTGGCATCAACAACATGAGCACATCTTGGTTCTCTGGCTGTTCAGAAGGCACGACGACCCCCGCACGGCTCGGGTCGGCCAGCTGCAGCACAACATCCTGGCAATCAAAATTGCTCAGTATCTCAATAAACGCAGAGCCCTTGAAGCCTATGCTCATGGGCATTCCACCATATTCGCACGACATCTTCTCCGTGGCGGTGCGCGAGAAATCATAATCTTCGGCGTCGAGCTGGAGCACTCCGTTCTCCATGTGGAAACGTATGAGGTTGCCTGAATTAGCAAACGGCTGAACTCGGCGCAATGCGCTCAACAACGCTACACGGTCAACGGTAAGCTGGTTAGGATTGTCGTGCGGAATCACGGAGTTATAGTTAGGATAACGCCCCTCTATCAAGCGACAGGCAATCAAACAGTCATCAAAACTTATCTCGGCGTTATGGTCGTCGAACTTTATCGTCACGTCGCCCCCGTCCTTGCCAAGAAGATTCTTCAGCAACAACGTTGGCTTCTTCGGCAGGATGAAAGACGCAGGCACATCGCTCGCAACCGTAAGAACCTTGTTGCGCACCAATTTGCGCCCGTCGCTTGCCACTATCGTAAGGCACTCTTGCGTCAAATCGAAATATATGCCGTTCATCACTGGCCGCAATGGGTCATCACCAGTGGCAAACACCGATCGGTTTATGTTGTCGGCCAGCATTCCGCTGGCAATAGTTATCACATTCGCCCCGTCGCCTACCTGCAACGCCTGTGGGAACTCGTCTGCATCCTCGATAGGCAAAGAGAACTGGCCGTTCTGGTATATAATCTTGGCCAGATTTTCCTCGCGGTTCACCTCAAACGTTATCGGCTGCTCAGAAAAGCCCTTCACGGCCTCCAAAAGATAGTGGCTGCCTATGGCGAAAGTCCCGCTGTCGTCGCTTTCATTCAACTCCACTGACGTCTTCATCATGTTCTCGCTGTCAGAGGCTGTCAACCTCAAAGTATTGCCATCAACCTCGAACACGAAATCAGACAATATCGGCAACGAACTTTTGGTGTTGATTACCCTCGAAAGGGCAATAAGCTTGCTGCTGAGCGCAGTACTTGACAAAGTAAATCTCATGGGTATTTGTTCTTTAAAATTTTCGCTACACATTATCTAATTGTCTACAAAAATACAAAAATACAACGTGAAACACAAAATAATCAGCCAAAAAGTTGCCCAATTTAAAACTATTTTTGTAATTTCGCAATCTATAAAATACACGCAAGCAAAATTATCAACACATCAGAAAATGGAAATAACCGGAAAGATCATTGCAGTGCTCCCGGCAAATAGCGGAGTTTCAGCCCGTACTGGCAATCCTTGGATGTCACAAGAGTTCGTCATCGAGACTCACGACCAATATCCGCGCAAATGCTGCTTCAGAGTGTTTGGCGAAGATAAAATAAAGCAGTTCAACATACAGAGCGGCGAAGAGCTTACCGTTTCATTCGACATTGACGCACACGAATACAACGGCCGGTGGTTCAACAACATATCGGCATGGGCGGTAAACCGCACAGTAGCCCAGCCTGCTGCACAGGCTGCCCCCGCCGCAGCACAAGCAGGCACAGCAACAAGCTCAGCCACATTCCCGCCTGCACAGCCTGCAGCCAGCGCAAACGACCCATTTGCATCAGATTCGGACACCGAGGGCAACAGCGCAGACGACCTACCATTCTGACACAAAGGACACCAGCAAGGAAACCCCCGTTTGGGCAAACGACATTTGTTGCCCAAACGGGGTTTTTCATAACCACCTCAATACCACAAACAGCAGCAATGACATCGCACAGGCCCTGAAATTAAACAGGCAAGAGCAAAAGTGCCAATGCAGCAAGCGCCAGCCGCGGCCCCCGGTGTGGCCTGCGGTGTGACCCGGGGCGGCGGTTTGCGACGGCAAGGGCAACAAAAAAAGAAGCCCCGCCGAAAGCCCTGTGGGCTGACGGCGGAGCTTCAA
>CALUGQ010000022.1 GCA_944320235.1 uncultured Prevotella sp. | reverse complement strand
TGGGATGAGCAGCCCAATCCTTTATATATTTATTATATCAGTCCGCCCTATGCGGGGCCGGGAGCGGCGCAGCCAAATAAAAAGAATCCCAATCCAAGACTCCTTGCCCGCCATGGCGCAGCCCAATCACCCACAAGAGCAATAATCAGAGGCTCAATTCTCCTCATCAGCCTCGCGCGCCTTGCGCTCCTCTTCCATCAGCTGGAAGTCTTTCTTGCGCAGCACGAAGCTGTTGCTGAGGTATTTCTCGCGCACTATCTTGTTTGCGGCAAGCTCCTCGGGGCTGCCCTGGAAGAGGATGCGCCCCTCGAAAAGGAGGTATGCCCGGTCGGTGATTGAGAGCGTCTCCTGCACGTTGTGGTCAGTAATCAGGATGCCAATGTTGCGGTACTTCAGTTTCCACACAATCTGCTGAATGTCCTCCACGGCTATGGGGTCCACGCCGGCGAAAGGCTCGTCGAGCATTATGAACTTGGGGTCTATGGCCAGGCAGCGCGCAATCTCGGTGCGGCGGCGCTCGCCGCCGGAGAGTTGGTCGCCCTTGTTCTTGCGCACCTTTTGCAGGCGGAACTCCTTTATGAGGCTCTCCAGCTTCTCCATCTGGTACTCGCGCGGCTTGCCGGTCATCTCAAGCACGGAGAGTATGTTGTCCTCCACGCTCATCTTGCGGAACACGCTGTTCTCCTGCGCCAGGTAGCCTATGCCCGCACGCGCGCGCTTGTACACGGGATACTTGGATATGTCGAGGTCGTCGAGGTATATGTGGCCCGCGTTCGGCACTATCAGCCCCGTGGTCATGTAGAACGAGGTGGTCTTGCCCGCGCCGTTGGGGCCGAGCAGCCCGACGATTTCGCCCTGCCTCACGTCTATCGACACGTCGTTGACCACGGTGCGCTTGCCATAGCGTTTCACAAGGCCCTCGGTGCGCAGCACCATCCCGCCCGGCTTCACGGCCTCTGCGGCCTGTGCCGCTGATGTGTTGTTTATTTCTTCCATACTATGTCTGACGGGCTGCGCACGCCGCATTGTCCACGCGGGCGCGCATTCCCGCTTGCAAAGATAGTGCAAAAAATCGACTTCGCGAAGCGATTGCACATTATTTAGCACACATTGCCGCCCGGCCAGCCACCTGGGCTCGCCGCGCCACACAGCCACCAGGCCCGCGCCACGGACGTGAGACAGCCGCCACAGGAGCGCACCATGCCGGGGCATTGTAAACATTTATCGCAAATGGCAACGCCCCGGCACCGCCATCGGCAACCCTCTGGCGCACAGCGCGTTGCCGCCGACGGCTGAACGGCGCGGCCAAACGGGCTGTTTCACGCCGCGAAACAGCCCGCCCGGCAGTCCGAAATGGCCCATCCTGCCCGGCGATACAGCCACCGCCGCACAGTGGGCTGCGTTTTATAAACATTAATTACCACCGGGCCGCACATCCATGCGCCACGGCCCGCCCCGCGCAAAGCCCGGCGGCAACCGCAGCCGCGCCGCAGCCGTACACCATTTTTAACGCGGCGCGGGCAAAAAACCCGCCGCAACATTGCAGTTTCTATAGGATAATGGCTAACTTTGCAGCAACTAACGACACATAGGATGATTCTACAAAAATGGCTCAACAGCCTCGGACGCTACCTGGAGCTCATGGGGCGCACGTTCCAACGGCCCGAACGGATGCGCATGTTCTTCAAGGAATACCTCAAAGAGATGGCGCAGCTCGGCGTCAACTCCATCGGCATAGTGCTGCTCATATCGTTCTTCATCGGCGCCGTAATCTGCATCCAGATGAAACTCAACATCCAAAGCCCGTGGATGCCGCGCTGGACGACGGGCTACGTCACCCGCGAAATCCTGCTGCTTGAGTTCTCCTCGTCAATCATGTGCCTCATCCTGGCGGGCAAGGTCGGCTCAAACATCGCCTCGGAGATAGGCACCATGCGCGTGACGCAGCAGATAGACGCCCTCGACATCATGGGCGTGAACTCGGCGTGCTACCTCATACTGCCCAAGATACTGGGCCTGATAACCATCATGCCCTTCCTCGTCATCTTCTCGTCGGCCACGGGCATACTCGGCGCTTACGGCACAGCATACATCGGCCAAGTGCTCTCGCCAGAGGATCTTACCGCCGGCCTGCAGCACGCCTTCAACCCATGGTTCGTCTGGATGAGCATCATCAAGAGCCTCTTCTTCGCGTTCATCATATCGAGCGTTCCCTCCTACTTCGGCTACACGGTCGAAGGCGGCTCGGTGAACGTGGGCAAGGCCAGCACCGACGCGGTGGTAAGCAGCAGCGTGCTCATACTCTGCTCCGACGTGTTCCTGACGCAATTGCTGAGCTGAAGCAGCCCACGGGAAGCGCGAGGCAGGGGCGCAGCCCACGGGCCGGGGCGCGAGGCAGGCCATGGCGCAGGCATGACACACCGAAAAAAGCAAGACAATGATTGAAATAAGACACCTTTGCAAGTCGTTCGGCGACAAGGAAGTGCTAAAAGACATCAGCACCGTGTTCGAGAACGGCAAGACGAACCTGATAATAGGGCGCAGCGGCTCGGGAAAGACCGTGCTGGTGCGCAACCTCGTGGGCCTGCTCACACCGTCGAGCGGGGAGATAATCTACGACGGGCGCGACTTCGGGAGCATGACAAAGCACGAGAAGATAATGCTGCGGCGCGAGATGGGCATGCTATTCCAGAGCGCGGCACTGTTCGATTCGATGACTGTGCTGCAGAATGTCATGTTCCCCCTCGATATGTTCTCGGCCATGACGGTGCGCGACCGCATACGCCGCGCACGCACGTGCCTGGACCGCGTGAACCTCGTCGATGCCGAAGACAAGTACCCGGGCGAGATTTCGGGAGGCATGCAGAAGCGGGTCGCCATAGCCAGGGCCATCGCCCTGAACCCCAAGTACCTCTTCTGCGACGAGCCTAACTCGGGCCTCGACCCCAAGACATCGCTCGTAATCGACGACCTGCTGCACGGCATCACGCAGGAGTTCAACATCACCACCATCATCAACACGCACGACATGAACTCCGTGATGGGCATCGGCGAGAACATCATCTTCATCCACGAGGGCCACAAGGAGTGGCAGGGGCAGAGCAGCGAGATAATGGAGTCGCCCAACGAGAACCTTACCGACTTCATCTTCGCCAGCGACCTGCTGAAGAACATGCGCCGCGCCGTGCTCGAAAAGCGCAACGGCAACGGCAACACGAAGCCGCAAGGCAAGGACACAGACAACACCAAAGCATGACAACCATGAGAAAAAGTATCATCGCGAGCGCAACGGCACTGCTGCTGGCAGCTGCCACGACCACGGCAACGGCCTGCACGGGCATCACCCTGCGCTCAGCCGACGGGGCGTGCATACCGGCGCGCACCATAGAATGGGGCGGCAGCGACCTGAAGAGCCGCTACGTCATAGTGCCGAGAGGCTACACCCAGCTCTCCTACGTGCCGGGAGGAGTGAAACAAGGCATGGAGCTTGAGGCCAAGTACGGCTACGTGGGCCTGGCGGTGGAGCAGGAGGAGTTCGTAGCCGAGGGCCTCAACGAGGCCGGACTGTCAGCCGGGCTGTTCTACTTCCCGCGCTACGGCGAGTACGAGGCGTACAACGAAGCCGACAAGGCCACCTCGATAGCCGACCTGCAGCTCGTGCCGTGGATTCTGGGCAGCTGCCGGACGGTGGACGATGTGAAGGCCGCCGTGGCCGGGGCGCACGTCGTCGCGGTCGACCCGCGCGCTTCTACGGCCCACTGGCGGTTTACCGATGCCTCCGGGCGGCAAGTGATATTGGAGATTACCGACGGCAAGGCCCACTTCTTCGAGTCGAAGCTCGGCGTGCTGACCAACTCGCCGGGCTACGAGTGGCAGCTGACCAACCTCAACAACTACGTCAACCTGCTGCCCGGAACGGCTCCGCAGAACCGGCTCGACAGCCTCACGCTGACCTCGTTTGGCGCAGGCAGCGGCTTCCTCGGCCTGCCGGGCGACGTCACCCCGCCCTCGCGCTTTGTCCGCGCCGCCTTCTACCAGGCCTCAACGCCACGCGCCGCCACGGCCACGGAGGCCGTGCGCCAGTGCTTCCAGATACTGAACAACTTCGACATACCCGTAGGCATCGAGACGGCACGCGGCGAGCAGCACGCCGACCTGCCCAGCGCCACGCAGTGGACTTCAGCCACCGACATCATGAACGGCCGCATATACTACCGCACGATGCGCAACAGCGCAATCCGCTGCATTGACCTCAAGGCCGTCGACTTTGGCAAGGTGAAGTACCAAACGGCACCGCTCGACGATGTAACCGAGCAGCCCGTGGTGATGGTGGAGGTGAAGTGAAAAGGCGAGATATGTAAAACATCTTCGCCGCACGGAAGCCGCAGCGCAACCACTTGGCTGACAGAAAGATACACAACGCCCCGTCTTGCGTCGCAAGACGGGGCGTTTCATAATGCCATACAGGCCGTTCCGCATTGCAGAACGGCCTGTATGGCATCCTTGTCTGTGAGCGCGGGGCAGGCCACGCGCACTTTGTCGGGATATTTCACAGTGCCGACGGCAAGCCCGCGGCAGCCCGGTGTCACTTCAGCCGCCACCGCTCCGGCCCGCCTACCAAAGGCACGAGCACCTCTTCCCTGGTGCTGTCGCCGAAGCACAAGAGCAGGTACACATCGGCGCGGCGCGCAGCCGTGTCGGCCACGGCACGCAGCACTCGCACCGAGTCGATGCCGCCGTGCTCCTTTTCCTGCCAGGCCACGAACTGCTTGGCGTTGGCCAGCAGTTGCTCACGGTAGTCGGCGGGCAGGCTGTCGGTGCCTGCCACCAAGGCAAGGTAGTCGGCATAACGCCCGCCCACGAGGTGGCCGTAAGCCTCTTCGGCGGCCTTCGCCGCCAGCTGCTCGGGCTTCGGCTCCTCACGACAGGCCGCCATGAGGGCAGCCGCGGCGCCAAGCGCAATGAAAAACCGCACGCTCATGCTACTTCTGGCGTATGAATATGTTGACAGGCGAGCCTGTAAGCTTCCAGTTTTCGCGTATCTTGTTCTCCAGGAAACGCTTGTATGGCTCCTTGATATACTGCGGCAGGTTGGCGTAGAACACGAATGATGGAATCTGCGTGTTGGGCAACTGCGAGCAGTACTTAATCTTTATGTACTTCCCTTTTATCGATGGCGGCGGGTAAGCCTCTATGAGCGGCAACATGATTTCGTTCAGCTTGGTGGTGCCTATGCGCGCCTTGCGGCTCAGGTACACCTCCTTTGCCGTCTCCAGCACCTTGAAGATGCGCTGCTTTGTGAGCGCGGAGGCGAACACTATGGGGAAGTCGGTGAACGGGGCCATGCGCTGGCGTATGGCGGCGGTGAACGTGTCGATGACCTTCTGCGTCTTGTCCTCCACCAGGTCCCACTTGTTTACCACGACCACGAGGCTCTTGTTGTTCTTCTGTATTATCTGGAATATGTTCATGTCCTGCGCCTCTATGCCGCGCGTTGCGTCAATCATGAGTATGCATACGTCGCTGTTCTCTATGGCGCGGATGGAGCGCATGACGGAGTAATACTCCAGGTCTTCGGTCACTTTGTTCTTCTTGCGTATGCCGGCGGTGTCGACCAGGTAGAAGTCGAAGCCAAACTTGTCGTACCGTGTGTATATGCTGTCGCGCGTGGTTCCCGCGATTTCGGTGACGATGTTGCGCTCCTCGCCTATGAAAGCGTTGATGATGCTGCTCTTGCCGGCGTTGGGGCGGCCCACCACAGCGAAGCGGGGGATGCCCTCCTCGAGCAGTTCGCCGCCTTTGTCAGGGAGCTTCTCCACCACGGCGTCGAGCAGGTCGCCCGTGCCGCTGCCCGATATGGCGCTCACGCAATAGGGGTCTCCCAGCCCGAGCGAGTAGAACTCGGCGGCGTAGTAGCGCTGCGCGTTGTCGTCGGCCTTGTTGGCCACGAGGATGACGGGCAGCTTGGTGCGGCGCAATATGTTGGCCACGTCCATGTCAAGGTCCGTGATTCCGTTAGTCACGTCGACCAGGAAGAGCACCAGGTCGGCCTCTTCGGTGGCTATGAGCACCTGCTTGCGTATCTCACCTTCGAAGATGTCGTCGGAGTTTACGACCCATCCGCCGGTGTCAACTACCGAGAACTCGCGCCCGTTCCAGTCGCACTTGCCATACTGGCGGTCGCGCGTGGTGCCGGCCTCGTCGCTCACTATGGCCTGCCGCGACTGCGTGAGGCGGTTGAAAAGGGTGGACTTGCCCACGTTGGGACGTCCTACTATCGCTACTAAATTTGCCATTGTCTTTCTTCTTTTGTTTGGTGCGGCGGGGCCGTTGTCCTCCGTCCGCAGCGGTTATAATAATGTGTTGGCGGCCGCGGCCGCCTCGTCAGTCGGGGTTGTAGCCGAAGCTGTCAAGCTCCTTGTCGGAGTTGCGCCAGTCTTTGTCTACCTTCACGAACAGCTCGAGATAGACACTCTTGCCGAAGAAGCGTTCGAGCGCCTTGCGGCTCTCCGTGCCCACGCGCTTCAGGGCCACGCCCCGGTGGCCTATGATGATGCCCTTCTGCGAGTCGCGCTCCACGTATATCACGGCGTTTATGTGGATGTGCTTGTCGTCTTCCTTGAAGCTCTCCACCCTTACCTCCACCGAATAGGGTATCTCCTTGGCGTAATAGAGCAGTATCTTCTCGCGGACTATCTCGCTGACGAAGAACCTTGCGGGCTTGTCCGTGAGCTGGTCCTTGTCAAAGTAGGGCGGACTGTCGGGCAGCAGCTCGCCTATGCGCTTGAGCAGCATGTCGGTGCCAAACTTGTTCTGCGCCGATATGGGCAGTATCTCGGCGTTTGGCAGCAGCGAGTGCCACAGCTCCACGGTCTCGCCGAGCTTCTGCTGGTCCGACAGGTCTATCTTGTTGATGAGCAGCAGCACCGGCACCTTCATCCTGGCCACCTTGTCCAGGAAGTCCTTGTTCTTCGTGGGGTCCTCTATGACGTCAGTGACGTAGAGCAGCACGTCGGCATCCTGCAGGGCCGACTCCGAGAAGGCGAGCATCGACTCCTGCAGCTTGTAGTTGGGCTTGAGCACGCCGGGCGTGTCGGAGAACACAATCTGCATCTCGGGGGTGTTCACGATGCCCATTATCCTGTGGCGCGTGGTCTGCGCCTTGAACGTGGCTATGGATATGCGCTCGCCCACGAGCTGGTTCATCAGCGTCGACTTGCCCACGTTGGGGTTGCCCACTATGTTTACGAATCCTGCCTTGTGCATAGTCATTACGGTTGCTTTTGGTTTGCGGCCGTGGCCGCCGCGCGGCTCCCCGACCTGTTGAATCAGTTTGCAAATATAGCATTTTTGCCGCAGAAATCCAAACTTTTGGGGCGGATAAATGGATAAACAGCCTGCGGCAGCGGCCTTGCGCCACAGACAGGCGGCTTCCCGCCGGCCGGCAGGAATCTGGCCCAAAAGTCAAAGCCTGCCGTTTCGCGTTGCAAAGCCTGCCGTTTGGCCGCCAGAAACGTGCCGTTTCGCGTTCCAAAACGACCCGTTTCGCCGTCTGGAACGTGCCGTTTCGCAGGCCAAAACGGCACGTTCTGTAACACCATTGATTATCAGCCACTTGCAGCGCGGCGCGGGCGGCTTGCCGAGTGGCAAAAAACAAGGGCGCTGTTCCTTTTTTGCAAGCAGTCGGGGGCGGGCATGGAGGTGAGGCCCGAAAGGCAGGCGGCTATTTCGCCACTGCCGATGGTATCACCTCCATGCGTGCCGAAGAAAATGTCGAATTGCAGAAGAGCTATCTCAGCTACACGGTGTTGCGCTTGCCCGTGATGCTCGAATGGCAACGCCGTGCGGGCGGCAATGACCTCTTCGCCGCCGCCGGTGCCTCTGTGGAACTGCGCCTCAAGGACCGCTCGCGCTATAAAATTGACGGCAATACGCGCACCGAGACAAACAATACCAACATGAACCCGCTGGGCGTGAACCTCGAGATACGCGCCGGCTACGGCTTCATCATGGTCTACGGGCGCGCCGCCCTCACCCCGCTGCTTAAGAAAAGCCACGCCCCTGAATGCTATCCCGTGGCTTTGGGGTTAGGAATAAGAATCTGAGAAAGGTAGAAAGGTAAAAAAGCAAGAAGGTAAAAAGGGCTGAGCACGATTGCCACATGACAACTGATATGTGCGCGGCCCTTTTTACCTTTTACTTTTTTACCTTTTTACTTTTTCTGTCAGAACCTCAGGCTGACGTAAAAGCGCATTGAGCCTACTTTCCACTTGGTGGAAGGTTTGTCGCCCGACAGGTCGATGTCGCCGGTGTCCTCGATGTCCTCAAGGGCTCCAAGGTCGAACATGCTGTCGTACTTCACGTTGCCCCAGCGCCCCTCGATGCCGAGCGAGATGACCCGGTAGGAGATGGCTCCGCCGAAGGAGAAGAACGTTCCGTAGCTCGTGCTGAACTCCTCGGCCGCATAGAGCATCGAGAACGAGGGCGTGACGCGGAAGTAGAGGTTGGCCTTGAGGTGGTCGATGGGGTTGATGGTGACCGACGGGCCTACCGACATACCTATCTCGGCCTGGTACATATCCTCGGTTTCGTCCTCATAGTAGTCGCCCTCGCCGCTGGGATCGTCCGGGTCGTAATAGTTGCTGCCGTCGTAGCTGCCGTCGTCGTAATAGTCGCCGCCGAAAAAGCCCCACTTGTCCTCATATTTGGCGAAGTTGATGTCGAAGTAGCTCCAGTCGATGCCGAACTTTATCATGCCCAGCAGCGGCTTCTTGTGCAGGTAGTATGTGCGGCCATTGGTCAGGGCCACGCCGAAGTCGGAGCGCCATGTGCCGTTGACGTCCTTCTGCGTGAGGCTCTGGTTCACGTAGGATATGTTGAAGTACTTGGCGCGGTCGTTCCATATCTCGCGGTTGCGCACGTCTTCCTCCAGTTCCTCACTGCTCGACTTCAGCGCCTTCAGCTCGCGCTGCAGCGAGTCTACGAGCATGGTGAGCGAGTCGCCCGTGTGCACCCCGGGTGCCACTTCCGGTATCTGTTGCGCCCCGGCTGTGCCAAACGCCATTGCGACTGCCGCGAGCGTGAATATCTTCTTGAGTGTCATGATGCTGTTGTTTCTTGTTGTTTACTGTTGGTTAGTTAGCGTTTATGATTGTCATGAAGTTCCAACCGAGGTTTATTCTCACCCCGCCGCGCTCAATGAACACGAAGAACGACTCTGAGTATCCGTTGGCCGGAGCAGGCACGGTGAACGATATGCCGCTGTCGGTCACTGTAGTCTCGGCATAGGAATACTCGTCGCGGTCGATGCTGTAGAGTTCTATGCGGTCGCCGTCGAGGAAACACTGGCCCGTCATGTTGAGCGTCTCGCCGGGCGTGAACTCATAGCCCGAGGGCAGTTGCACCACGTGCCCGGTGTTGGCATTGGCTATGCCGGCATACGACATCTCGCCGTTGTGCTCCCACCACACCTGTGCGTCGCCTATCAGGCAGGCCACGGCGGTCAGCTGGCTGTAGTCGGTGCCGATCACGTTGGCCTCCTGCAATACGCTCGACACCACCATGTTGCCATCGTCGTCATACCCTATGGAGCGCAGGTAGACGTGGTCGCTCTCGTCGAAGTCATATCCGCCAAGCTCAATCATGGTCATGTCGCCATCCTGATAGCAATTGCTCAGGTAAGGCATGGTTACCCTTATCAGCCCTATCTCGTATTTCACACCGTCGCGCACGATGTAGACTATGGCGTCGCTGTATATGATTTCTCCCGGGATGATGAAGCAGAGGAAGTCGTCGCTGTAGCTTTGCACGGTGGCCTCCACCTCGGTCAGCACGTCGGGCTGGCCGTCGCCGTTGTTGTCTTGCCCGCTGCCGGTGCTTGCGTCTCCGTCAATCCCGTCATCGTTCTGCACGAGCACGCGGTCGCTGCCCGAGAATCCCGAGCCGCGAAGCATTACCACCGAGCCTGGGTAAAAGTAGCCATAACTGGGCAGTTTCACGTTGATGTAGCCGCCGAGCCCCTCGTCGCCATCAGAGAACGGCGCCTGCTCGTCCTCCACGCACGCCGTAACGGACATGGCGGCAACCGCCAACGGCAACAGGATGCGCAAGAACCTGAATCTTGTTTCTTTCATAATCATATCAATTTTGGTTTCATACAAACAATAATACGGTCTGCAATAACACGTTTTCTTGTCATCCAACGAATCGGCCAGGCACAGGAAACGCCTCCGCGCCTCACCCCGGGATGCTGCAAAAATACAAAAAAGCGGCGCACCACCCACCTTGCAGGTAGCGCGCCGCCTCTATGCCGATGAGCCAAAAGCTCATTTTGCCTCATTTACTGAAGCGCCGTCATAACCCCACTTCACGTATGACGCTCCGTGAACGAAACCGGCTCCGAAAGCGGTTAAGATGAGGTTGTCGCCTTTCTTGAGCCGCTTCTCGTTGTCCCAAAGGGCCAACGGGATGGTCGCGGCGCTCGTGTTGCCATAGTGCTCGATGTTTACCATCACGTGGTCCATGGGCACTTCGAGCCGCTTGGCCACGGCTTCGATGATGCGCATATTGGCCTGGTGAGGCACTATGTAGGCTATGTTGTCCTTGTCAAGCCCGTTGCGCTCGGCAATGAGGGCGCAGTCGTCGCTCATGCTCGTCACTGCGTAGCGGAACACCGTGCGCCCCTCCTGGTAGAGATAGTGCAGGCGGTGGTCAACGGTGAACGGCGACGGCGGGCAAACCGACCCGCCTGCCTTGACATGGAGGAAGGGCAAGCCCTTGCCGTCGGTGCGGAAGTGGGAGTCAACAAGGCCGACACCCTCTTCCGTCGTGGCCTCCACGAGCACGGCGGCGGCACCGTCGCCGAACAGCGGGCAGGTGCTGCGGTCGGTATAGTCGACCACTGACGACATCTTGTCGGCGCCAATGACGATGATTTTCTTGTAACGGCCGCTCTGTATCATCGACGCGGCAACGTCGAGCGTATAGAGGAAGCCGCAGCAGGCAGCCCAGAAGTCGAACGCGAAGGCGTTCTTCAGGCCGAGCTTGCCAAGCACTATCGACGCCGTGGACGGGAACTGGTAATCAGCCGTGGACGTGGTTACGATGAGGGCATCAATGGTATCGGGGTCTACGCCCGTCTTGCGCAGCAACTGCTTGGCGGCTTTGCGCGCCATGTACGACGTGCCGAGGCCCTCTTCGTTGAGTATGCGGCGCTCCTTGATGCCTACACGCGTCATAATCCACTCATCGTTGGTGTCGACCATGCGCGACAGCTCGTCGTTGTTGAGCACATAGTCGGGAACATATCCGCCGATGCCGGTGATTACCGCGTTTATCTTCTCCATTATTCAGCTACTTCTTCCTTTACGATAGCCACCTTGCCACGATAATAGCCGCAAGTGGGGCAAACGTGGTGGTAAACGTAGTACGCTCCGCAGTTGGGGCATACAGCCAGCGTGGGAGCCACAGCTCCGTCGTGGGTTCTTCTTTTGCGTGTACGAGTCTTAGACTGTCTTCTTTTAGGATGTGCCATTTTCTTTTAATCTTTAATTATTGTTTTTAATTTCTCCAATCCTCTCCACCGCGGGTCCACCGCCTGCTGCCCATCGCCATCAGCGCCGGCGCTGGCAGTGTGCTCGCGGAGCGTCTCCATCATAGCGGCGTTGCACTCGCCATCGGCATGGACGTGCTTTATGGGCATGGCGAGAGCGATGAACTCGTAGACATACCAGGCTACGTCGAGCACCCCGTCATCCTCGGCCACGGTGACCACGAGGTCGTCGTCAACGGAGTTCTCTTCGCCGAGACGGGCCCTGAGCTGGCCGTCGGCACTGACCGGCAGCCTCATGTCGTCGAGGCAACGGTCGCACGGCACGATGACACTGGCTTCGATGTGGAAGCTGAGTTCGAAGAAGCTGCCTTGCACTTTCCTCACCGACAGCGTCACATCGGCGTCGCCGCGCCTCACCTCGGGAGCGGCTACCGACTCGAAATAGCTGTCGCCAAGCCTGAAAGTGTATGTCTCAGCGTCGCCGCGAAGCCCGTTCAAGTCAATCTTCAACGAATCAAAACCGTCCATCTGCCCGTTTGTGTTAAGCCTTTGCGCAATGCACCCATGGCCCCGGTGTGCGGCCACGACACGTGCAGGCACAATATTTCGGGCTGCAAAGTTACGAATTATTTTTCATATCCGGCAATTATATGGCATTTTTTTGCCTCGCGCGCGGCAATATGGCTGCAAAACAGCGGCTGAGGCAGGCAGCGGCTAGCGCCCGGGACCCGCTGGCTGCCGGGGCTACCGCTTGCGCAGCTCTACGCGGAACACTGTGCCACGGCCCACTTCGGTGCTCTTCACGAAGATGCGCCCGCGATGGTATTCCTCCACGATGCGCTTGGCCAGCGACAAGCCGAGCCCCCAGCCGCGCTTCTTGGTAGTGAAACCGGGCGCAAAGACGCTGCCCAGGTCTTTCTTGCGTATGCCCTTGCCCGTGTCGTGCACCTCGACGGCCACGCGCTCCGCCTCGTCAATGAGGCAGATGCGTATGGTGCCGCTGCCCTCCATGGCATCGACGGCGTTCTTGCACAGGTTCTCGATCACCCACTCAAAGAGCGGCGCGCTCATCTTCACAGTGACATCGTAGGCGGGGAACTCCCTTATGATGGCCACCTTCGACGACGTGCGGCGGTCCATGTAGTCGGCCACGTGGGCCAGCACCTCGTTCATCGAGCAGGCCACAGGCTCGGGCAGCGAGCCTATCTTCGAGAAACGGTCGGCGATAAGCTCCAGCCGCCTTACGTCCTTGTCCATCTCGGGGATGAGGGTGTCGTCGGGATAGGTTTCCTTGAGCATCTCCACCCATGCCATGAGGCTCGATATGGGCGTGCCGAGCTGGTGGGCGGTCTCCTTCGAGAGGCCCACCCACACCTTGTTCTGCTCGGCCCGCTTCGACGAGAGCAGGGCGAAGATGGCCACCACGACGAAGATGAGCACCACGCCGAGCTGCACGTAGGGGTATGACGAGAGGCGCTTGAGCATGGTCGACTCGTCGTAGCACACGAGCTGGTAGCCTGACGTGGCCGGCGAGTCGCCGTAGTCTACCTTTATGTACTTGCCCGAGCGGTAAAGCTGGCGCCCCATGGCCTCGACGTAGGCAAGCGAGTCGGCAGCCGTCGCGGCATCCACCTCCACGTTGCGGTAATCGGTCACGTTGCCCGATGCGTCCATCACGATTACGGGTATGGTGTTGTTGCCGCGTATAACGCTGAGCACGAGCGTCAGGTCGGTGTCGGCGTCGGCGTTGCTGAGGGCGTGGAGGGCCTGCGCCCATATCTCCATGCGGTTGCGCTCCTCGGCCGACAGGTCTTCAACGAGGATGTGGGAGACGGAAAGCGACACCACGGCTATCACCACGGCGGCTACCACGAGCACCACCCTCACTTGTCTTATTCGGTCAGTCCACTGCATTGTCATGCCTTGTTACGTTTTATGCAAAACATCAACGGCGGCAACACTGCCGCACATTTAATATAACGCTGCCTCGCGCTACTTATTGCCCGCGGCCCGCCAAGCGGCCCGCGCCAACGCCCCGCAGCCCACGGCAAGCCCATACAGGGCAAGACCGAAAGCTGCGGGCAGCGCAGAGCAAGCAGGAGCGGTTTTGACCGCACCACCAGGCTTGGTTGAAATACTGCAACCAAATTGGCAGCCGGCCAGGCACCATCCGGCACAAAGACCGCGCATGAAGGCGAAACGGCACGAATAGCAACGCGAAAGCTGCCATTTCGCAACCCGAAACAGCCTGTTTGGCACGCGAAAACGCGACACAACGCAAAGTGCTCAACACCAACGAGTTACGGCAGGTGGAACAGACAGCAAGAGTTAACATAAAAACGTTAAACAGAAAATGCCGCCGGGCGGCGGCACATGACGTCAGGCCAAGGCCCGCGGCGCGCAGGGCGGGGGAAGGCCGCACAAGAGAACAGTGCCACACCAAGGGCCGCGGCACCCAAACCGCCGCCGCGGCCCCCGGTGTGGCCTGCGGTGTGACCCGCAGCGGCGGTTTGCGACGGCAAGGGCAACAAAAAAAGAAGCCCCGCCGAAAGCCCTGTGGGCTGACGGCGGAGCTTCAA
>CALUGQ010000021.1 GCA_944320235.1 uncultured Prevotella sp. | reverse complement strand
GCATAGTGGTTCTCACGCTATAGCGTGGGCTGCTATTGTTACATCTGTATCCAAGGTTTCCTACGACCTTCAAGTAAGAGTGTGGCATAGGGTTCACGCTCTTTGCTAATATATATAATAAGAGTACATAAAACAAAGATTAGATGGTTGACAAAAAGATTACATGCCCATTTTGTGGTAAAGATATCACGAACGATTATCGCATATCTCGCACCATACCGCAAGAGGAAACAGCTCGAAGAGAATTTTCTACAGGCCATACTTGGGCTGGCGGTTATCTTAAAGAAACTAAATATATTCGCAAATTTGAAGTACTTTGCTGTAAAGATTGTTATGATGAGTATATTAAATATGAAGCAATAACTGATAAAATGGCTTCATTTGCAATTCCGATAGGATTTGTTGCTGGAATTGTTTATACAATCTATATGAGGTATTTTAAAAATAATATGGACTTTAGTTTTGGTGGACTGATAGCCTGTATTATTGGAGGAATCCTTGGAGTATTTGTATTTTCAATACCTACAATGATTGTAAATCTTGCACATCGCAAGAAAGTATCCTATAAGCGAGCAAAACAATGTAATGCAAATCTTGGCTAACAAGGGATAATGAACTACAGACCAATTTCTTTTTTATTAGGAGCAGGTTTTTCTGCTCCAATGGGGTATCCAATTGGGAACGTGCTGAATGAAAGTCTACAAAATTTTCATAAGTTCAATGTTTGTGTATCACCTGATGGAAAAATGTTTGCTATAGATAAAGAATCAAAGCAAACATTTTATGGAAATCCATACACTATATATCTGAATTGTTGTATTAAATTAATTGAGGAGTATTCAAAAGAGAATAATTTTGATTATGAAGAGTTTTTTGAATTTCTCGCTCAGAAAAAATATCTAAGCATACCTCAATATCGAGAATTATGCAGTTCTTTTATCACAGAAACTGTATCCTTAGATTATATATCTTCAAATATTGAGGATATATATAATCAAATGGTATCGTACCTTTTGAAGGATGGAGACAATATAGTATGGTATGATAACCAGCCATACCATATTGGCAAAATAGACAAATACGATGGATTTTTGAGCCTATTAAAAGATTGGGCGTATAATCGAATCACTCATATTCATACATTGAACCATGATATGCTTTTTGAATCCTTTAATAGGACTGATTATATTTCAGGAGATATTTGTGATGGTTTTGAAGAACTTGGTTCAAACTATTATGGGAAATTAGAATTAGCGGATGGAAGAACATATAATGTAAGATTAGAACGATTTACAGCCAATTACACAAAGAATATACGATTATATAAACTTCATGGGAGTTTAGACTATGTCTTATATCATAAAACTGCAAACGATGGCATTTCGCTTATTCCCGAACAATATGTAAAAATTAAGTATGGCATTGGTTATGATGGATTGATGCGTGATACCGGTAGTACTGAAAAATATGAGGAATATCCTTTTGCATACCATGCAAATTTCTTAACAGGCACCACTTCTAAAATCAAAAAATACGAAGACCCATTTCTTTTCAAGCCTCTATTCAATTTATTCAAGAAAAATCTTGAGAAATCAGAAATGCTTATAATTATAGGATATGGATGCAAGGATAGTGGGATAAACGATATAATCAAAAAACACTTTAAAGGAGATAAGATATTCATCGTTGACCCTTATTGCGATAAAAACAAGACTGTGAATGAATTTGCTATGCGTGTTGGTGCAAAAATAATCAAAACTCAGATGTCTGATTTGCGAATTGAATGCTTTATGGATTAAGTGCATTAGATAAATACCTGAGGATAAAACATATATTCCTAACCAAATTTATACCTAAAAAACATAGGTTAGTTTAATGCATTTCCGATTTTTATTGCTACCTTTGCATCAAGACGAGTGACAATGATAGCAACTCGCAGCAGAACGTAGAAATAGACACGGTTGCCAAATCATTACCTCATTTTTACCTTATCCTCTGAAACGCCTACAAATAAAGAGGTTATAAAAATCTTCCAGAATTACGAAATAATATTGAAATTTGCAGTGTTTATATAAAAAAATCCACGAAAGGTTTTGATGCCAAGGTGTAAGCGCATTTGTGTAAGCGCATTTCTCCGATCCGTTTACATACAATAAAAGGCATGATGCCCGGTTGTGGTGGCATCATGCCTTCCTCGCAGTTTCCTGCTTTAGAAGCTGTTTTGACTTTATCAAAACAGCTTCTTAGTCTTGCTTAGTTGCTCAGTCGAGCTGCGCTAGCTTGTTGTCAGAGCCGAGCACATCGATAATCTTGTGCTTGTACATATCCTCCATAAGGTCGCGTGCGGGTCCGCAGTACTTGCGCGGGTCGAACTCGGCGGGCTTCTCGGCCAGCGTCTTGCGCACGGCGGCGGTGAATGCCAGGCGCGAGTCGGAGTCGATGTTGATCTTGCACACGGCGCTCTTGGCAGCCTTGCGCAGCTGCTCCTCGGGTATTCCCACGGCGTCGGGCAGCTTGCCTCCGTACTGGTTGATCATGTCAACATACTCCTGCGGCACGGATGAAGAACCGTGGAGCACGATGGGGAAGCCGGGCAGCTTCTGCATTATCTCGTCGAGCACGTCGAACGCCAGTGGCGGGGGCACGAGGCGGCCTGTCTTCGGGTCGCGAGTGCACTGCTCGGGCTTGAACTTGTAGGCTCCGTGCGACGTTCCGATGGAGATGGCCAGCGAGTCTACGCCGGTCTTGGTGGTGAAGTCTATCACCTCCTCGGGCTTCGTGTAGTGCGAAACCTCTGAAGCCACCTCGTCCTCTACGCCTGCGAGCACGCCCAGCTCGCCCTCTACGGTCACGTCGTACTGGTGGGCGTAGTCCACGACTTTCTTCGTCAGGGCCACGTTCTCGTCGTAAGGCAGGGCCGAGCCGTCAATCATTACCGACGAGAAGCCCATGTCCACGCAGCTCTTGCACAGCTCGAACGAGTCGCCGTGGTCGAGGTGCAGCACAATCTCCGGGTGCTTGCAGCCCAGCTCCTTGGCATACTCCACGGCACCCTCGGCCATGTAGCGCAGCAGTGTCTGGTTGGCGTAGTTGCGCGCGCCCTTCGACACTTGCAGGATGACGGGCGACTTCAGCTCCGACGAAGCCTTGATGATGGCCTGCAGCTGCTCCAGGTTGTTGAAGTTGAACGCAGGCACTGCGTAGCCACCGTTGATGGCTTTCTTGAACATCTCGCGTGTGTTCACGAGACCTAAATCCTTGTAGTTTACCATAGTTTTTATGTTTTGATAGATTCTAATCTTCTTGGTTCACCTTGCAAAGTTACTATTTTAATTCCGCACCCCCAAAGGTTTGCATCTGTTTTTGGTGTTGCAATGGCGTTACATTTGTTTAAACCGGCGTCTTTGCGGCCTGCGCAGAGGTGCCTTCAGGCTCTTTGCGTTTCCCGTCGCGGCTTTCTTTGTGCCTGTCGCGCCCTATTTCGTCTATGATGTTGCGCAGCAGGAAGGTGGCGTTCTGGTTGCGCGCCACTCCCGGCGTTATCTTGTAAGTGTAAGTTATGCGCTCCGCCAGCCCAATCTCGAAGCACCAGTTGTGGAAGCGCGCGGGCCTCTCGTCGGCCATGCGCGAGAGTTCGAGGTCGTGGGTGGCTATCACTCCGCTCACGGGCAGGGCCGCGATGGCGTCGAGGAACATACGCGAGCCGTTCAGCTTGTCGAGCGAGTTTGTGCCTTTCAGTATCTCGTCGAGTATTATCAGCGTGTGGGCGGCCCGCTTGCAGCTGCCTATCAGCTGTTTGAGCCGCAGCAGCTCGGCGTTGAAGTAGCTTATGCCGTGGCTGAGGTCGTCGCTCGTCCGCATGCTGCAGAAGAGGTTGAACACCGTCGTGCGCAGCCTGTCGGCAAACACGGGCATACCGTTCATGGCCAGGATGTAGTTTACGCCGACGGCGCGCAGGAACGTGCTCTTGCCCGCCATGTTAGCCCCGGTGACGATGTAGTAGTTGTCGTTGGCAATGGCGAAGTCGTTGCCAACGGCCCGCTCGCCGAGGAACGGGTGGCGCAGCCCCACGGCCTCAAACGTCACTCCGCCCTCCGTGCTTATCTCCGCGCTGCCAGCCGCAGGCTCGTTGTAGCGGAACGTTGCCATCGATACGAGCGCGTCGGTCTCGCTCACGGCATCTATCCACCGCTCCATGCGCCCTATGTAGCGCCGGCGCCAGCCAAGGAAGCGGCGCACGAGGAAGAAGTCGCTCAGCAGCAGCGTGTCGAAGATTACCAGTCCGAGCACGTTGCCGCGCCGGTCGAGGCCGTCGAGTATGGCCTGCAGCTCGCCGAACGCCCTGCGGGCATCGTCGCCGTCGGTGCCGTCGAGCATCCCGCCGCACTGCTCCTTGCATATGCCGCTCAGCTCGGTGGTGGCTATCAGCTCCGTGATGGCGGCGTAGGCCTTCAGCTGCGTGTGCAGGTTGCTCACCGCCTTGCTTATCAGCCGCAGCGGCTTGGAGCAGCCTATGTATACCGCTGAGAACTGCACCAGTCCCCAGGCTATGGGCAACCCTGCTTCGACGGGCGTGAGGGCGGCCAGCAGCACGGCCGCGATGAAGCCCGCCATGGCCGCGAACGCCGCAGCCGAGGCCGCCGGCGAGAGGGTTGCCGAGGGTATGGCCATGCCGCCTGCTTGCGAGAGCGCGGCTTTCACGGCGGCGGTGTCTATGTGCTTGTGCTGGCCGTGGGCTATGAACTCCGTGCGCAGCGGTTCCATGGCTGCCAGCCTGCCTATGGCTTCGCGGCGGCTGTCGGCACGCCTCTTCGCCCCGGCGGGGTCGGCGGGGTCGATGGTCGCGAGGTGGTGGGCCAGGCTGTCGGCTCCGCCTGATGTCACGGTGCGGCAGATGCGGTGGTAGAGCGATAGCGGCCCGAACACGTCCATGTCGTGCGTGAACGGGTGCTTCGTGTCTGTATATCGGCTGCCGTCGTCAAACGGAGAGAAGTCGCCGTCGAGGTATTTCAGTTCGCCCCGGTATGCGCTGAGGCGGTTTTCCTGCCGTTCGGCCTGCCGTGTGTTGTTGCCGTCCGTGCGCCGTGCGGCCATGTAGGCGGCCAGCAGCAGTGCGGCTGCGGCAGGCCACGCCCATCCGCCCCACACGGTGTAGGCTGCCACGGCGGCGATGGCGGCGAGGAATGTGGCCAGTTCGGCGGCCAGGAAAAACCGTCCGCGCTGCTTCAGCCTCCTTATGTCGGCCTCCAGTGCGGCGGCGTTAGAGGCGTATTGTCGCCTCAGGTCGTCTTTCGTCATGGTGCAGTCTGAATATGTTGGAGTGCAAAATTACGGTATTTGTGTGTTTCCCGCAGTCTGCGGGTAGTTAAATAAACGTAAGTCACAGCCGCCGCAGGCTTTCTTTGCCGCGCCCGGGGCTTTGCCGTTACAGCTTTTTGGCGTACCTTTGCATTTGGAAACAAAATGAGCAACAGATATGGAGAATGCATACGTGAAATCGTTTCCCGGCGTTATGGCGGGCAAGAAGATACTCTATGTACACGGGTTCGGCTCTTCGGGGCAGTCGGGTACGGTGGCGAAGCTGCGCGAACTGCTGCCCGGGGCCGACATCACAGCCCCCGACCTGCCCATACACCCGGCTGAGGCGATGGAGCTTCTGCGCGGCCTCTGCGCCACGGAGAAGCCCGACCTCGTCATCGGCACGTCGATGGGAGGTATGTTTGCCGAGATGCTTTACGGCTTCGACCGCATACTGGTCAACCCGGCCTTCCTCATGGCCGACGACATACTGAAGAACAACATGCTGGGCAAGGTGACTTTCCTCAACCCGCGCGCCGACGGCATGAAGGAGTTCATGATGACAAAGCAGCTTATGGAGGAGTACCGTGCGATTACCGAGCGATGCTTCACCGGCCCTGTGGCCGACGACCAGGGGCGCGTATGGGGACTCTTCGGGCTTGAGGACCCCGTGGTGCATACGTTCGACCTCTTTGCCGCCCACTACCGCAACGCGCTCCGCTTCCACGGTGAGCACCGCATGAACGACAGCATACTGCTCCACTCGGTGCTGCCCGTGGTGCAGTGGATTGACGACGGTCAGCGCCACCGGCAGCGCAACATAATATATGTGTGCGTCGAACGGACTATGGAGCGCGACGGCAAGCCGGCGCCGAGCGTGGCCAAGGCCGTGCGCTTCCTGCTCGAATGGTACGACCTTTATTTCGTGGCCGCCCCGCAACCCAACCGCCCTGACTATGCCGCCGAGGTGCAGCAGTGGGTGTTCGAGGCGGTGGGAGTGCCGTCGTTCCGCCACGTGGTGCTTACCAACCGCAAGGACTTGCTCTACGGCGACTACCTCATCGACGGCGGAACCGACGGCGGCTCGGCCTCGTTCATGGGAACGCGCATCGACTTCGGGTCAGAAACGTTCAAGACTTGGGAGGAGGTCATTGAGTATTTCGGCCGGCTCGGAGGACAGTAGGAAATTAAAATTTAAAAGGTAAAAAAGTAAAAAGGTAAAAAAGTAAAAGGCTGCGCCGTTCAACTGGGCAGCTTGCATTCGTCTTGACTTCTTAACCCATTGACTTCTTGACTCCATGACTTCTTGCATTCGTCTTGACTTCTTGACTCCTTACATTCGTCTTAACTCCTTGATTTATGGCATTCGTCTTGACTTCTTGTATGTAGACAATCAAGCGCGCCTCGGCAATGGCCGGGGCGCGCTGTTGACTGCCGCATCTCCCGACGCGGGTCAGTTTGAATCATGATGTAAATGTCTTAACGCCTTAAGACGGCTTGCTTAATCAGATCTCTATTGCATCTATTGACTAAATTTCATTATGGCTAACTCGTTGTTTGTTCATACCATCGGCACTGTGGCTGCGGGGTGGCAGGCAGCTGCCAGTTCTACGGCGTTGGCGCGTATGGTCTCCACCGACGACTCGTCGATGTTCACGCTCTCGTCGCGGAAGTACGTCTGCACGTCCACTTCGGGCCGCTGCTTGTCGCCGCTGATCGACAGCCTGTACACCGTGCGCGTTGTTCCTTGCACGAACGTGAGCACGCACTCGTAGCTGTCGCCGCGCTGTTCGCGCTCCACGTTGGTCGCCGAGCGCGCCTCGGCCTCAAAGGCTTCGCGCAGCGCGTCGGCCACGGTGCCTCCCTGGCTGTAAAAGTGGAAGCTCTTCGTCTCCATGCCCACGCGCCGCGTGGCAGGGTCGCGCTTCACTATCTTGTCCGTCATCACGTTCTTGCTCTCCAGGTCGCGTATCTGTTCCTCTATGCGCCCTTGGGCGTCGGTCGCGGTGGGGAAGGCGAGGCACATCGCTATGGCCGCCAGCAAAGTCTTTAACACTCTATTCATCGTAGTTGTCATATCGTTGGTCTGTTGTCGTTTTGTTTGTTTGCGTCTTCCATCATCTTGAATATCTCCCTCGGCTCCATGCTGCCTATGCCCTTGTGGCGGCAGGCCAGCGCGCTGGCTTCGCGCTCTATCCGGCGCAGTTCGGGCATGATGGCCTTGAGGTCGGTTATCTTCTTGCCTCCGCGCACTATGTAGCTGCCCTCGTAGGTGGCGTAGAGCCGCTCGGCGCTGGCGTGGCGGTGGTAGGCCACGGCGGCCCCGGCTATGAGCAGCACTGCCGCTGCGGCGCACGCCGCCGTCCTCAGCCACAGCGGTATGAGGCGCACCCGTGGCGCAGCTGTGGGCGCGCTCGCGGGCATCGGCTCCTCCATGCCCCCGGCGTACCAGCGGAACATCGGCCTGTACTTCTCCAGGCGGCTCGCCACTCGCGTGCCTGCGAAGTAGTCGTAGAGCCTCTGCTCCTCGGCGTTGGTCGTCTCGCCGTCGAGGAAGCGGGCTATGAGCAGTTCTATGTCCTTGTCTTTCTTTATGGTCATGTCTATTCGTTTACGAAGTGTCTTAGTATGTTGCGCCGTGCGCGTGAGAGGTTCTGCCTTACGGCCTCGGGCGAGCTGCCCGTGAGGCGGGCTATGTCGGCCACCTCCATCCCCTCCTTGTGCTTCATGCGGAGCACCGTCTGCTGCGCGTCGGGCAGCGCGTCTATGAGCCTCTGCGCGCGCTCCTCGTCCTCCCGGTCTATGAGGTCGGTCTCGGGTGTGAGCGTGGTCGCCGCTTCGGCGGGGCTTGCCTCGCCTATGGGTACGGTGGCCGTGCGCAGGTGGTTGAGGCTCATCCGGCGTGCCATGACCACGGCCAGGGCCTCCATGGAGCGGTATTCGTCGAGCCGGTCGTGCATCACCCACAGCTTCAGCACCACCTCCTGGGCAATGTCCTCGGCGTCGGCCTCGTCGGACACGTACCTCATGGCTTCGTGGTGCAGGCGTGGGCGTATGCGCCTTACCTCAGTCTCGAATTCCCGTTGTTCCATATTTGCTTATATGACACGCAAGGGCGGCGTTTGTGACATAAGGACTGTGTTGTTTAACCTTGTTTAACAAGAAGCGTTGCGAGCGTCTTGTCCTTTGCGTTGGGCATATTGCCGCGATGTTGAATTTGTAAAGAGGGCACGTTGTGGAAAGCGCGCCCTCTGTGTGTGTCAGTTCTCTGTTTTCTTGTTTTGGTTGCCTATTTCTTTGCAGTCGTTTGAGTCGTGTCATTTGTGAACGTCGAGTATGGCGGCCACATCTTCATGTCCTTCATCCATGGTGCAGGCGGATAGTAAATAGTGTTTCCGCAGCGTTCTAAGTCTGCACGGCTGTAGTCGTATCTGACGAGAACCATGTTCTTTTCCCTTAGTTCTTGCCAAGGGGTGTTTCGCCATACAGAAGATTTTACTATCATGACCGACAAGGTGTCGAGAGGGAGATAATTGTCGAACAAGAAATCCAAAGGTAGGCAATTAAGCCCTTTTTTACCTGTTGTAGGTGGACAAGGAAGGAGGTATTCATATAGTGTTTTTTGCGTATATTTGCTTACGATTCTATCGTATGGAAGTAAGGTGTCCGGATATGCAGTAGGTCCATAAATGTAAAAACCTGTGGCGATGTATATGTTTATAGAATCCTCAGAGTTGTTTACGTACATGATTCTGTCGCATGGTATCTCGCAGCTCATGCAGCCGCAAAATAAAATGGTGATAAATAACAGTGATATATGTCTCATAACGTTACCATCTTGGATAATAATCTTCAATTGTAGTATCATTTTTATCATGTCCTGGCCGCGAATATGGTCTGTTCCAATCCACTCTATAGTGCTTCCCGAAATAAGCCTTGTAACCCTACATAAAAAGCTCTAAGTTGTGCATTGGCCATCGTTGATGATATGAGCAGTGCAACTGTAAGATAACAAAACTCTTTCATGTCTTTTGATGTTGTTAAAGGTTGTTATATCACAAATATAGCATATTTTTCTATTGGTTGTGCGCGAGGATACTGTTTTTATATAAAATTAATAATAGTGATATCTGCCCTGTTTTGTGTAGCGATTTTTCCTTTCTGCACCGTGGTTATGGCAGGGTTTGCAAGTGGCTGACTGCCAGCGGATTGGCTGTTTTGCCGGTTTTGCAATGTGAAACGGCAGGTTTTGCATGGCGAAACGGCCGGTTTTGCGCGGCTGGACTGCTCGTTTTGCGGGGCTGGATGACTGGCGCTGGGGCGCGGGCAGGGCGGTGTAAGGATATTTTCCTGCCACTCGCCTGCTGAAAATGGCATTTCTTAGCATTCCGTCTCACGTGTCCTGTACGTTGTTAAAATATATTTAACATTGAAATTTCGCCCGGAAATGCTTGCAGGTTTGGCAGGATTGTCCTATCTTTGCGGTGTACTAATACAGTAGTACACCAATAACGGCAAACCAAACACATAAATATATATGATAGAAGTAAGCGACATCAGTTTCAAGTACGCAGGGAGCAAGACCCCCGTGTTCAGCGATTTCAGCCTCAAGATAGGCGAGGGGCGCATCTGCGGACTGCTCGGCAAGAACGGCACGGGCAAGTCTACGCTGCTCTACCTCATCGCCGGGCTGCTCAGGCCGCAGCGTGGCAGCGTGGCGTTCGAGGGCGTGGAGACGGCCCGCAGGCGCGTTGACGTGCTGCGGGAGATGTTCCTCGTGCCTGAGGAATTCTACCTCCCCGACGTCAGCCTCGACGCATATGTGCGCACCAACGCCCCGTTCTACCCGCGCTTCAGCCGCGAGGTGCTCGACCGCTGCCTGGCCGACTTCGGCCTTGACAGGCCGCTGCGCCTCGGCAAGCTGTCGATGGGGCAGAAGAAGAAGGTGTACATGAGCTTCGCCCTCGCCGCCGGCACGCGCCTCGTGTTGATGGACGAGCCTACCAACGGGCTCGACATACCCTCGAAGAGCACCTTCCGCCGCGTGGTGGCCCAGTGCATGGCCGACGACCGCACGCTCATCATCTCCACCCATCAGGTACACGACGTGGAGCAGCTGCTCGACCACCTGCTCATCATTTCCACCGAGGGAATACTCCTCGACGCCTCTGTGAGCGACGTGTGCAGCCGCTATTCGTTTGAGTTCCGCCAGCCGGGCCAGCCGCTTGACGACGCTGTTTACTCCGAGCCGACGCTGCAAGGCAACGCCGTCATTGCCCGCCGCGCCGACGGTGCGCCCGAGACGCAGCTGGGCCTCGAACTGCTCTTCGACGCCGTTGTGCAGGGAAAGATCGGCAGCGGCGACTTGCAGGCAGGGAAGGAGGTGCGGCCATGACGTGCGGTTTCAGTTTCAACAGGTTGGCGCAGGTGCTCCGCTGGGATGTGGCGGCAGGCTGGCGCGGCTACATTACGGGGATGTGCGCAGCGGCGTTGATACTGCTGATGGTGTTTGTCATGTCCTCGCGGAATGTCGGTGGCGACTTCGTCGTGTTGACGGATGAGGCCCGCATGGAAGACAAGGCAGACTTTGCCGTTTCCGCTTTTGTGTTCGCTATGGTCTGCGGGGCGTCGCTCACGGCCTTTGGCCTGGGCGACAAGGCCAGGCGTGCTGCCTGCTTCATGCTCCCGGCCGCGCCGTTGGAGAAGTTCGTGGCGCGCTGCCTGCAGGTCACGGTGGGCGTTGGCACCCTTCTTGTCGCGGCGGTGGCCGTGGCCGATGCGCTCCACTTCGTGTTCTGCCTCATCGTAGGCACCAACGGAGGGCTGCACTCCGTCTTCGCGCTCTTTGCCGAACGGCTGGCCCATGAGGTAGCCGAGCCGTTCACGCGCGAGCTTGAGCCGGGCGCGAGCAACGTCGTTTTGGGCATCTATGGGATAGTGGCTTTCGTGTGGCTCCAGTCGTTGATGCTTGTAGGGTCGGTGCTCTTCAGCCGCTACCAATTAGTGATTACCACCATAGTGCTGGCAGTCTGCTGGGCAGTCCTTGCCTTTCTGACGTACCCTTTCTTCCGTGGGCCGATACCCTTCGCCTTCTTCGAAGTGAGCGCGGCGGTGCTGCCCGTGCTCATCGTGGCAGACTACGCCGTGGCCTACCGCCTGTTCAGGCGTATGCAGCTGGTGAGCCGGAAGTGGATAAACGTATAATATAATGTATGGAAACTATGGACAGAGTGTTTAGTGTAAAGCGTTTCTGGCGCTTGCTGCGCTGGGACATGGTGGCCAACAGGCACACCGCAGTGGTTGTTTCGTTCCTTGTGATGGGCCTGTTGGCCATGGTTTACCTTCCGTGGCTGGTCGGGGTGACGGCAAACAGGGATGTGCTCCATTTCGACGAAGGCGGCGCCGAGCGCATCGCCACGATGGGTTGGACGGCCATCTTTGCCATAGCCGTTGCCGGCCCGGCCATGGCCGGCCTGCCTTTCGGCAACCGCCGCAAGGCCTTGGCCTGCATGGCGCTGCCCGCCACGCAGCTTGAGAAGTTCCTTTCGCGCTACCTCCTCTCCACGGCGGGGCTGGTTGTAGTGGCCGTCTGCGCCATAACCGTGGCCGACCTCGTACAGATGGCCGTGGCACTGTTGGTGACCGGGGGAGTCAAAGGGTCGTTCTGGTCAGTCACGGCCGACTTCGCCGGGAGGCTCTTTCCCGACGGTGCCATCCGCCGTGCGTTCGCCTCGGCCGACGATGTGGCCTACACGGTGTGCGTGCTGCTGCTATTGCTGGCTTCCCATGCGTTCTTCCTGCTCGGCGGGATGTTCTTCAGGCGTTGGCCGGTGGCGCTGACCGTGCTCGCCTTCATGCTCCTTGCTTACCTCGACGAAGCCTTGGGCATAAACCTGTTCAAGTGCATGACGCAGGCCATAAGCTACTCTTCGCTCATGGCGGCGGTCATCTTGCTGCTCTCCCTGGCAGCCATTGCCGGCCTCTACAGGCTCAGCTACCGCCTCTTCTGCCGCATGCAGATAACCAACCACAAATGGTTCAACCTATGACGACGTTCAATCCAGACAAGGCAATATACCTGCAGATGGCCGACCGCCTGTGCGACGAGATACTGGCGGGCACCTACCGGGCCGACGACCGCGTGCCGAGCGTGCGCGAATACGCCGTGCTCCTGCAGGTGAACACGAACACAGCGGTGAAGGCTTACGACGAGCTTGCACGCCGGGGGGTGATATATAACCGCCGGGGGCTGGGCTACTTCGTCGCCCCCGGGGCGCGCGAGGGCATCCTGGAGGCCCGCCGCAGCGAGTTCATGGGGCGCACGCTGCCCTCCGTGTTCCGCGACATGAGGCTGCTCGGCATAGGCATCGACGAGGTGACGAAGGCCTGGCAGGAGGGCGAAGACTTGTGACTGAGATTTCGGCTTCCATCGAAAAAAACGGCCGCCCGTGCAACATTCCGGCCTGTTTCAGCGTCTAAATAACGTGAACAAGGCTGAAAGCGGCGGCCTCATGCCCTTTGCATGGGGCCGGGAGGCAGGCCGCGACACATAAAGACTGAAGAATGGACAAGGTAATAGAACTCAGAGACGTGAACAAGACCTACCACGGGGCGCAGCCGCTCCACGTGCTCAAGGGCATCGACCTCAGCGTGGAGAGCGGCGAGTTCGTGTCGATAATGGGCGCGTCGGGCTCGGGCAAGTCTACATTGCTTAACATATTGGGCATACTCGACAACTATGACTCGGGCGAATACCGCCTCGGCGGCACGCTGATATGGAACCTGAGCGAGGCCCGCGCCGCCGAATACCGCAACAGGATGATTGGCTTTGTGTTCCAGTCGTTCAACCTCATAGGCTTCAAGACGGCCGTGGAGAACGTCGAGCTGCCCCTCTACTACCAAGGCGTAGGCCGCCGCGAGCGCCGCCGCCGGGCCATGGATTACCTCGAAAGGCTGGGCCTTGCCGCCTGGGCGGAGCACTATCCGGGCGAGATGTCGGGCGGGCAGCGGCAGCGGGTGGCCATAGCCCGCGCCTTGATAACACGCCCCCGCCTGATACTGGCCGACGAACCGACCGGCGCCCTCGACTCCAAGACGAGCGTGGAGGTGATGGAGCTGCTCAAGGAACTCAACGAGCGCGAGGGCATGACGATAGTGGTGGTGACCCACGAGAGCGGCGTGGCCAACGAGACCAACCGCATAGTACACATAAAGGACGGCGTGATAGGCCTCGTTGAGGACAATCGCGACCACCACGCCTCGCCTTTCGGCGCGGGCGGACTGATGAAATGACAACCCGAAACATGACGCAATGCGCGAGATACTGACTGAAATATGGGCCACGGCGAGGCGCAACAAGCTGCGCACCGCGCTCACGGGCTTCTCCGTAGCGTGGGGAATCTTCATGCTGATCTTCCTGCTTGGGGCTGGCAACGGGCTGATAAACGCACAGATGCAAAGCTCCGACCGCTACCTGGTAAACTCGATGAAGGCCTTCGGGGGGCGCACGTCGGTGCCTTACGACGGACTTGACAAGGGCAGGAAGATTCTGCTCAACGACCTCGACATGGCCACCACGCGCGCCGCCTTCGGCCACGTGGTCGACGAGCTCACCGCTGTGTACAGCCAGCGCGGCCTCACGCTGACGCTCGGAGGCGAGTACATGACGGGCCAGAGCGTCACGGGCGTGTACCCCGAAGACGCACGCATAAACAAGCGCGAGCTGCTGGCGGGCCGCTACATCAACGACATAGACATGCGCGAGCGGCGAAAGGTGCTTGTGATCAGCGAGGACCAGGCACGCGAGCTGACGCAGGGCAGGGGCCGGGCCTTGGGCCGCCACGTGCGCGCCGACGGCCTGGCGTGGCTCGTGGTGGGCATATACAAGGGCGACGGGATGCACCAGGCCAACGAAGCCTTTGCCCCTTACACCACAGTGCGCGCCATCTACGGCAGCGGCGACCGCGTGGGCAACATAGAGTTCACGTTCGGCGGGCTTGAGACCGAGGGGCAAAACCGCGCCTTCGAGGCCGACTACCGCGCCAAGCTCAACCTCAACCACCGCGCCGCGCCGTCAGACGGGAGCACCGTGAGGCTCTGGAACCGCTTCATGGACAACATACAGATGGCGCGGGGCATCGCCATACTGCGCACCGCCCTGTGGGTGGTGGGCCTGCTGACGCTGCTCAGCGGCGTGGTGGGCGTGAGCAACATAATGCTCATCACGGTGCGCGAGCGCACGCGGGAGTTCGGCATACGCAAGGCCATAGGCGCCAAGCCATGGGCCATACTGCGGCTCATCATCATAGAGAGCGTGGTCATCACGACCGTGTTCGGCTACATCGGGATGCTCTGCGGCATAGCCGCCAACGAGTACATGAACGCCACGATAGGCCGCACGGAGATGGACACGGGCCTCTTCCGCGCCACGATGTTCGTCAACCCCACCGTGGGCATCGACGTTTGCGTCGAGGCCACGCTCGTGATGGTGCTCGCCGGCACGCTGGCTGGGCTGGTGCCGGCGCGGCGCGCTGCCCGAGTAAGGCCCATAGAGGCTCTGAAGGAGAGCTGAGCCTGCCGCCTGCCCATGGCGGAGACGGTGCGGCGGATATGTGCCGCAGCCGGTAAACAATGCTTACAAAGGCCGGGCGCGAACGCCGCAATGGACGTTCCGCACCGCGAAACAGGCTTCCCGGCCATGCAAAACAGCCCGGATGGCGCGGTAAAACCGCCCGTTTCGCGCAGCAAACACGCAGCGGGCGCAACGCATTGAGGACCAGGCGTTTGCTGTAAACACGCAGCGGGTAAAAAGGTTTGACAAAATCTGCTGCCCCGGGCGTGCAAGAAAAAGAATCAAGGATTGTGAATCATGAATTATAAAGAGGTGTTCGATTCGCTCATGCGCAACAAGAGCCGCAGCCTGCTGACGGGGTTCGGCGTGTTCTGGGGCGTGTTCATGCTCGTGGTGCTGATAGGCGGGGGCGGCGGGCTGCGCCAGCTGCTGCAGGACAACTTCGCCGGTTTTGCCACCAACTCGGCCATGGTGTGGGCGCAACCCACGTCGAAGGCATACAGCGGCTTGCCCAAGGGCCGCCGCTGGAGCATGGACTACCGCGACGTGGAGCGGCTGGCCGGCCAGGTGACGCAGCTCGACAAGGTGGCGCCGCTGCTCTTCGCCGGGGGCAAGACGGCTGTGAACGGCGAGCTGACGTCGGAGTGCAACGTGTCGGGGGTGACGCCCGAATACGCAGGGATACTCGTGCCTAAGATACGCTACGGCCGCTACCTCAACCCGCTCGACATGGAGCAGGGGCGCAAGGTGTGCGTCATAGGCAAGCACGTTTACGACGACCTCTTCCCCGGCGGGGGCGACCCCTGCGGACGCTCGCTGCGCATCGACTCCGTGTACTACGAGATTGTGGGCGTGGACTTCCGCACGGGCAATTCCATAAGCATAGGAGGGCCGGCCGACGAGAACGTCATCGTGCCTATAACCGTGCTGCAGAGGGCTTACAACCGCGGCTCGGAGGTGGACGTCATAGCCCTGACGGGCCGCAGTGGGGTGGTGATGAGCAGTCTGGCGGGGCGCATACGCAGCGTGGTGGCGCGGGCGCACCGCATTGACCCCACCGACGAGCAGGGCGTGATGGTGTTCAACACCGAGGTGCTCTTCGCCATGCTCGACAACCTTTTCAGCGGGGTGAACTTCCTTGTGTGGCTCGTAGGCACAGGCACATTGCTGGCCGGGGCCATCGGTGTGAGCAACATCATGATGGTGACCGTGCGCGAGCGCACATCGGAGATAGGCATACGCCGCGCCATCGGGGCCACGCCGCGAATGATAATGGGGCAGATAGTGGCCGAGAGCGTGGCCCTGACAGCCGTGGCGGGCATGGCCGGGATAATGCTGGCCGTGGCCATGCTGCAGATGCTGGAGCTGGCCAACACCACCGACGGCGTGGCGGCAGCGCGCTTTCAGGTCAGTTTTGCAACGGCGGCCGGGGCAGCCGCCATGCTCTGCCTGCTCGGCGGACTGGCCGGGCTGGCCCCCGCCTGGCGCGCCATGCGGGTGAAACCGGTCGACGCCATGCGCGAAGAGTGAGGTAAAAGTAAAAAGGTAAAAAAGTAAAAAGGTAAAATGGGCTGCGCGATGTGGCGTGGGGCAGGCGCTCTCCCAGTCCTCCCGGTTCTCCCATAACTCCCATAGAAAACTAAAAAGAAACCAGATATGAAGAAGTACTCAAGGGCTATTGTCGGGGCCGTGGCTGCCCTGGCTTTCATCGGGACGTTCGTGTTCCTCTACCAGAAGTCGCGCCCGCAACCGGTGGTCTACACCGAGCTGAAGGCCACCGTGGGCGACATAAGCAAGACAACCATCATCACCGGCAAGATAGAGCCGCGCGACGAGGTGAGCGTGAAGCCGCAGATAAGCGGCATCATAAGCGAGATAATGAAGGAGCCGGGCGACAGGGTGGAGGCCGGCGAGGTGATAGCCAAGGTGAAAGTGATACCCGACATGAGCCAGCTAAGCTCGGCGCAGAGCCGCGTGCGCCTGGCCGGCATCAACCTGAGGCAGGCCGAGACCGACTACAGCCGCGAGAAAGAGCTTTACAGGCAGCGGCTCGTGAGCGACGAGGAGTATGACAAGGTGAAGCAGGCCATGGAGCAGGCACGCGAGGAGATGGCCGCCGCCGAAGACGCGTTGCAGGTGGTGCGCGACGGCATTTCGCGCGACAATGCCAGCGCCAGCTCCACCCTCATACGCTCGACCATCGCCGGCGTGATACTCGACATACCGGTGAAGGTGGGAAACTCGGTCATACTCAGCAACACGTTCAACGATGGCACGACCATAGCCACCGTGGCCGACATGGGCGACCTCATCTTCCGCGGCAACGTTGACGAGACGGAGGTGGGCCGGCTTGCGCCGGGGATGCCGATGAAGATAACCGTAGGCGCGCTTGAGAACCTTTCGTTCGACGCCACGCTGGAGTACATATCGCCCAAGGCCGTGGAGAACAACGGGGCCAACCAGTTTGAGATAAAGGCGGCGGTGAGCCTCAAAGATGGAGGGCAGATGCGCTCGGGCTACAGCGCCAACGCCGAGATTGTGCTCGCCCAGGCCAAGCACGTGCTGACCGTGCCTGAGAGCGCGATTGAGTTCAGCGGCGACTCCACGCTGGTATACGTGGCCGGCGGCGAGGGAAAGGAGCGCACTTACGTGCGACGCAGCGTGCTGACCGGGCTTAGCGACGGCGTGAACATAGAGGTGAAGAGCGGGCTGAAGGCTGGCGACATCGTGCGCGGGCCGCAGCAGGTGGCAACCGACGGAAACTGAAAGGAGGGCAGGCCATGACGCACAAAGGCATGATATTCTTGGCAGCCGCGCTCATTGCCGGCACAGCCGCGGCGCGGGCGCAGCAGGCCGGCGACGCTGGGGAAAGCAGGGCTTGGACGCTGGCGGAATGCATCGACTACGCAGTGGAGCACAATGTCGGCGTGAGGCAGAGCGAGAACCAGCGCGCACAGCGCGACATCCAGCTCAACACCGACCGCTGGAGCCGCCTGCCTTCGGTCGACGCATCGGCAGGGCAGAACTTCTCGTTCGGCCGCGGGCTGACAGCGGACAACACATATACCAATACGAACACGAGCAGCACGTCGTTCAGCCTCGGCGCAAGCATGCCGCTGTTCACGGGCTTGAGGATAACAAACTCGATAAGGCTGGACCGCCTGAACCTCGAGGCGGCCACGGCAGACCTGGAGAAGGCGCGCAACGACGTGGGCATACAGGTGGCCCAGGCTTACGTGCAGGCCCTCTACGACATGGAGGTGCTCGCCGTGGCGAGGCGGCAGGTGGCCATCGACTCCATGCAGGCGGCACGCCTGCGGGCAATGAAGGAGCACGGCAAGGCGAGCGAGGCCGAACTGTCGCAGCAGGAGGCCACGCTGGCGCAGAGCCGCCTCACGGCCACGCAGGCCGACGGCAACCACCGCCTCTCGCTCCTCACGCTCTCGCAACTGTTGGAGCTTCGGTCGGCAGAGGGATTCGCCATAGCCGTTCCCGACACGGCTTCGGCAGGGTGGCTCGCCGCAGACGTGCCGTCGGCAGATGCCGTTTATGCCGATGCCGTCGGCCTCATGCCCGAGGTGAAGGCCGAGCAGCTACGCCTGCGCGGGGCCGAATACAGCGTGAAGGTGGCGCAGTCGGCGTTCTATCCGCAACTGTCGCTGTCTGCCGGACTGGGTACCAATTACTATAAAACGTCGGGATATGCCGCGCCAGACTTCGGCAGCCAGATGCGCAACAACTTCAGCCAGTACGTCGGCCTTAACCTCACGGTGCCGCTCTTCAACCGTTTCCAGACGCGCAACAGCGTGCGCTCGGCGCGCATAGAGTGCCATACGCAGGCCCTGCAGCTTGAGAACGTGAGGAAGAACCTGTACAAGGAGATACAGACAGCCTGCCAGAATGCCCGCAACGGGCGCGCGAAATACGAGAGCTGCCGCGTGGCTTTGCGCAGCGGTGAGGACGCTTTTAGGCTCATGGAGGCAAAGTACGAGAACGGTAAAGCCACGATGACAGAGTTCAACGAGGTGAAAAACAGCTTGATGAAAGCGCAGAGCGACCTTGCCCAGGCTCGTTACGAATGTCTCTACCAGGCTGCCCTTGTTAACTTCTACAGCGGAGGCAGGTTGCGCTTCTGAGCTTGCTGCCGTCGGCCCCGGCCTTGGCCGGTGGCAGCATGGTGCGCGCTGCAGTGCAGGAGTATGGCGATTGACACGAATTTTAAATACTTTTTTGCGTTCGTTTCCGTTAATTTGCGTTATCTTTGCACCGCCTTAGCGCAATGCTGGCGGCGTGGCCGATGCCGACACCAGCCGTAGCAGGGCAGCGAAGGCTCTTTTGAAGATGATGTCATGGAAAATCTGCAACGCGAACTGGCCAAGCTCTGCGAGGCCATAGAGAAGAACGTGGTGAAGAAGCCGATGCGTGCGTTGGCCTTGGATAAGCTGGGCAACTACCTGAAAGGCTTGGAAAAACCGAAGCGCGAGACGCTCGACAGGCTGTCGCTGCTGGCCGGTTTCCAGGACTGGGAATCGTTCCGCGACGCCATTCACGGCGATGCCGACGGCTCGACCAACTATCGTGGCGACAAGGCGGAGCGTTGATTGGCAGCCACTGCCATGCTGAAAGGCATGGCGGGTGGCAGCCGGCAGGGTGCCGTCTTTCACCGGAAGGCACAAAAAAAGGGAACTCCCGCAAGGGAATCCCCGTTATCTCGATTCAATGAATGTCCGATTAGCCAAGATGAATTGCCTCTGACGGGCAAACGTCAGCGCACGTGCCACACTCTGTGCAGGCATCGGGATTGATTGAATACTTCTCGCCCTCAGAGATAGCTCCAGCCGGGCACTCATCGATACATGTACCGCATGCGATACAATCGTCATTAATTACGTAAGCCATAATACTATTTTTTTAATGAATTAATACCTAAAATTTGGTATGCAAAAGTACCAATTAATTCGTAACGTACCAACTTTTGGCGCGCTTTTTTGCCTTATTTATACATTGTCGAAATAAGCGGCGACATACTAAGCGGCGAAAAATAGCGTTATTCTAATATGAAGATAAAGTACACAGTGGCTCTTGTCATGGCCTTGGCCGCTTCGCTCGGGGCCATGGCCCAGGAAAGGATTGCGCAAAACAAGCCTTATATTGACCTGCGCCCGCTCCACTTCGGCATACTTGTAGGGATGCACCTGCAAGACATAGAGCTTGAGAACGTGGGGCCGCAGATGGTCGCCGCCCCCGACGGAACGCAGCAAGAGCAGCTCATACTCTGCGACGCCGACCGCTGGAACCCCGGTTTCAGCGTAGGCGTATTGGCCGACTTGAGGCTCAGCCAGCACCTCTCGGTGCGTTTCACGCCTACGATGCACTTCGGAGCAAAGCACCTGCGCTTCATCAACCTCAGCCAGACCGACGAGAACGGGCGGCCTCACCGCGAGACGCAAGACCTGAAGAACACTTACATTTCGCTGCCCGTAGACCTGAAATTCAGTGCGCAGCGCTTCAACAACTACCGCCCTTACGTCTTGGCCGGCGTCAACCCGATGATCAACCTTACGGGCGGTGAGCAGGATTATGTGCGCCTGAAGCGTTACGACACGTTCATTGAAGTAGGCGTAGGCTGCGACCTTTACTTGCGTTTTTTCAAGCTTATACCCGAGCTTAAGTTCTGTTACAGCCTCTCAAACGCGCTCGACCGCGACCACGCCAACAGCCTGCAGGACCCTAACATGAGGGCTTACGCCAACTCGGTAAGCGCGGGACATTCAAAGATGTTCGTGCTTACCTTCTACTTTGAGTGACATTTCCATCTTCCCGACGAACACGCCGTGCTTCCCGTTCTGGTCTACCGGCACGTTGCGGCCGTCGGCATCCCTTACATATTCAAGCTTTTCGAAATATGAGTGCGAATGGCCGCCGAGCACGAGGTCGATGCCCCGCGTGCCGGCAATCATCGTGCTGTCGTCGATGTCGGGTTGAGCCTGCGCCCACCCAAGGTGCGAAAGGCATACCACCACGTCGCAACGCTCGCCTGAGCGCAGCGCCTTGACCGCCTTGCGGGCTGCTTCGACGGGGTCGTTGTATACCACTCCGCCGTAGTTCTCCTTAGCCACAAGCCCGTCAAGCCGTGGCGACAGTCCGAACACTCCTACCCTCAGCCCCTCGCGCTCTATCACCACGTAGGGCTTGACGAGGCCTTCCAGGGGTGTGCCGCTGAAGTCGTAGTTGGCGCAAACCACCGGGAACCGGGCTTTGCGCAGCAGCCGCGCCAGGTTGTCGAGGCCGAAGTCGAACTCGTGGTTGCCCAGCGTGGCCGCGTCGTAGCGCATCATGTTCATGAGCCCCACTTCCACGTCGCCCTTGAAGAGGGTGTAGTATGGCGAGCCTTGCGAGAAGTCGCCGCTGTCGAAGAGCAGCAACCCAGGCTCGGCCTCGCGCTCGCGCCGCACCAGTTCCATGCGCCGCAGGTAGCCTCCGCGCCCTGCCAGCAGCGTGTCGCCGAGGTTGCGGCTCAGCGGCATTATGGCGCTGTGGGTGTCGTTGGTGTGCAGTATGACGAGCTTCTGCTGCCCCCATGCTGCCATGGCGGCCACGATGGCCGCACACATTATATAAAGTCTGTGTTTCATACCTCTTCAGTCAGCGTTCAACCCTTATCCTTCCTTCCACCCGCGCCCTCACGGCCTCGCCCCGCGAGGCCAGCTCGCGGAAGTAGGCGGCGATTATGAAGCGCGTGTCGTTCTGCTTTTCGCGTGGTGCGTTGAGTCCGGTCTTCAGCTTGAAGGCCTCCAGCCTGTCGTTGCCCTCGGCCAGGTAGTCGATGGTGGCTATGCGGTATGAGGCTGCAGGGTCTACGGCCTTGCCGCCCAGGCGCGCGCTCTTCAGCTTGCCCCCGGGCGTTATCACCAGCTCCACGCCGTGGCTCACGCCTTCGCCCCCCACCGCCGCCATCTGGCCGAAGAGCTGCATCAGCGCCTCGCCGGTGAGCGTAAGGAAGCATATCTTGTTTTCAAACGGTGCCACTTCGAGCACGTCGCCGTAAGTGACATCGCCCTCGGGCAGCGCCGCCCTTATGCCGCCCATGTTGTATACGGCCATGGCCGGGCTTTCGCCATAGTCCTTGGCTGCCCACATGAGTATGTCGGCCAGCAGGTTTGAGAGCGGGCTTTCGGGCCTGGCCACGCCCAGCTCGGCCTCCGTGCGGCCCACCACGGGGCTCATTATGCTGTCCACCACGCTTGCATAGGGGCGCATGAATGCCTCCGTGGCCGAGTCGGGGGCAACGTCGTAGCGGCTGTCCACGAGCAGGCGCGTGCGCTCCACTCCGGCCACCTTGCAGACCTGCGGGGCTGCCGTTTGCGCCATGGCCGCCATGAGCGCGGCCAGCAGAAGTGTTTTCCTTGCCATGTAGTTATGCTGTTAAGTGCCTGTTGCGTCTCAGCGGCGGGGGTTGCTGCTGTCAGTAATCCCGCCGCCGGCGCGTAACAGCCACAAAATTAGCCAAAAACGTGGTAACGGGCAAAAAAAAGAACGGCAAAATTGCCAGTGTCGGCAAAATGTAGTAACTTTGCAGCCGCTTTCCCGCGTAATCGCTGTCAGGAAGTAACGTGTTGCCTGTTATGTTGCGCCGGAACGATAAGAACAAATTTAATTATACAAGAAATGGATTTGATTAAAGTTGCTGAGGAAGCATTTGCAACCGGCAAGCAGCACCCGAAGTTCAAGGCGGGAGACACTGTAACTGTCGCTTACAAAATTATCGAGGGTACGAAAGAGCGCATCCAGCTCTATCGCGGAGTGGTGATCAAGATTTGCGGCCACGGCGAGAAGAAGCGTTTCACGGTGCGCAAGATGTCTGGAACGGTTGGCGTTGAGCGCATTTTCCCGCTCGAGTCGCCCAACATCGACAGCATCGAGGTGAACAAGATCGGCAAGGTGCGCCGCGCAAAGCTCTACTATCTGCGCAAGCTCACCGGCAAGAAAGCCCGCATCAAGGAGAAGAGGACAAACACTGCAAACGCATAATACGCCTTTGCAAAGACGGAAAGGGAGGCGGCTCCGGGGGATACCCGGGGCCGCCTCCCTGCGTTTGGCCCTGCCTCCTGCCGTCCGGGCGGGCCGGGCGGGGCTTTGCCCTGCAGGCGGCAGGCATGGGCTTTTGTAAGGAAAATGGCGGCGCGACGCGCTGCCGGTGGGGCGCGCGCAAGTGGCTGTGTGCCAGCGGGTTGCCGGCAAGGGTTGTCATGGCTTGCAGGAGGGCCGGTTTCGGGAAGCGAAACGGCCCTCCTCGCAATGTGGCATGGGCCGTTCGGCAAGCCCTCACTGCCGCAGCCGTGGGCGGTGTAAAAAGATTTCGCCATTCGGCCCCGGCGGCTTGGCCCGCCGCTTGGGCCGGATGGAAATGAAAAAAGGCAACCGACGTATGCCGATTGCCTTCGTTCCGATGTAGCGGGGGTGGGACCCGAACCCACGACCTCCGGATTATGAATCCGACGCTCTAACCAGCTGAGCTATCCCGCC
>CALUGQ010000020.1 GCA_944320235.1 uncultured Prevotella sp. | reverse complement strand
GTAGCGGGGGTGGGACCCGAACCCACGACCTCCGGATTATGAATCCGACGCTCTAACCAGCTGAGCTATCCCGCCATCGCTTGTTTGCGGGTGCAAAGGTAGCCTAATTTTTTTAATTCACAAAACTTTATCACGATTTTATTTGGTTTTTTGCACGAAAAATATATTTTTGTGGCAGCCAACGAGCCATACACATATTATTAATAAATAACAACCCTGATATGGAACGGAAGAGGATTACCATTGAATACCCGCTGGCGGCCAAGTCGCCCGCCATGGTGTGGAAGCTGATAGGCAACGCCGCGGGGCTGCAGAAGTGGGTGGCCGACAGCGTGTCGGAAGACGGGCCGACGATGACATTCACCTGGGGTGAGAGCTGGCGGGCGCACGACGTGAAAGTGTCGCACGTGATATCCAGCCGCAAGTTCAGCTACCTGCGCCTGCGCTGGGAGGCCGACCACGGCGAGGACGAGTACTGGGAGATGAGGATAAGCCAGAGCGAGCACACCGGCAGCCTGGCCCTGGTGATAACAGACTTTGCCGACGCCGACGAGGAAGACAGCATACGCTGCCTGTGGAGCGGCAACCTCAGCCGCCTGCACAGCGTGAGCGGGCTTTGACGGGCTGGCGGCGCGACTGCAAAAAACTGCAAAAAACGGCAAAACCATGCCCACTCTGACTTTTTTGTGCTAACTTTGCAGGTTGGAATGCTGCAAGCATAGAGCGGCACGACAAACGATGCTCCGCATAAAGAAGTTAGACATATTCATTGCCAAGCAGTTCGGCCTGCTGTTCCTCGGAACGTTCTTCATCTGCCAGTTCGTGCTGATGATGCAGTTCCTGTGGCGATATGTCGACGAGCTGATAGGCAAGGGCCTCTCGGTGGAAGTGCTGGCGCAGTTTTTCTGGTACATGGGCCTGATGCTCATGCCTCAGGCCTTCCCCCTGGCCATACTGCTGTCGTCGCTCATCACCTTCGGCAACCTCGGCGAGAGCTCGGAGCTGACGGCCATCAAGGCGGCCGGCATATCACTCATGCAGGCCATGCGCTCGCTCATAGTCATAGTGTGCATGATAGCCTGCTGCTCGTTTTACTTCCAGAACGTCATAGGCCCCGACGCCAACAAGTCGTTCAGCCAGCTGCTGCTGTCGATGAAGCAGAAAAGCCCCGAGCTGGAGATACCCGAGGGCATATTCTACGACGGCATACCCAACTGCAACCTCTACGTGCAGAAGAAGGTGGTAGGCACCGGCATGCTCTACGGCGTGATGATATACCGCATGAACGGCAGCTACGAGGACGCGGCCATCATCCTGGCCGACTCGGGCCGGCTGCAGTCTACCGCCGAGAAGAAGCACCTGCTGCTGACGCTCTACAGCGGCGAGTGGTTCGAGAATATGCAGTCGCAGGACCTGGCGGGCAGCGCGAGCGTGCCTTACAGGCGCGAGACCTTCGGCACGAAGCAGATAGTGCTCGACTTCGACGGCGGCTTCAGCATGGCCGACGTGGCTGGCATAGCCGCCGACGCGAAGACAAAGAGCATAGGCAAGATAATACACGACCTCGACTCGATAAGGCAGTTCAACGACAGCGTGGGGCGCTCGTTCTTTGAGGATTCAAGGCGCACGGCCTTCCGCCGCCCCGACGTGAGCCGCGAAGACTCGGCCCGCGCGCTGGCCGCAGCCATGGCCGACACGCTCAACCTCGACTCCCTTTACCTGCGCAGCGCGCCGGAGCAGAGGCAGCAGGCCGTGAAGGCCGCGCTCAACAACGTGCAGATGTACACCTCGGAGCTCGACATGAAGGGCGACTACATGAAAGGGCTCAACCGCAACGTGAGGATGCACCAGATAGAGGCCATTGGCAAGGTGACGCTGGCCCTCTCGTGCGTCATCTTCTTCTTCATAGGGGCGCCGCTCGGGGCCATCATACGCAAGGGCGGCCTGGGCGTGCCGGTCATAATATCGGTGCTGGTGTTCATCGTATACTTCATCTTCGACAACTCGGGCATGAAGATGGCCCGCGACGGCGTGTGGACGGTGTGGTTCGGCAAGCTCATCTCCGTGGCCGTGCTCACGCCGCTGGCCGTGTTCTTCACCTACAAGGCCAACAACGACTCGGTGGTGTTCAACATCGACCTCTACCGCTCGCTGCTCTACTCCGCGCTGGGGCTCAGGCTGAAACGCCACGTATACCGCAAGGAGGTGATAATCTGCGACCCCGACTACGCCGCCGACGCAGGCCTGCTGCAGAAAATAACGCGCGACATCACCGACTACTCGCGCCGCCACAACCTGCTGCACGCCCCCAACCCCATCAAGGTGTTCTTCCGCGAAGGCGACGACCAGCGCATCAGGGAAATAAGCGCAGAACTTGAGGGCGTGATAGAAGACCTGTCGAACACGAAAGACAAGGTGATACTCACCGAGCTCAACAAATACCCCATCATGGCCACGCACGCGCACACGCGCCCGTTCAGGCAGAGGTGGCTCAACGCCACCGTGGGCATCATGGTGCCCGTGGGCCTGTTCTTCTACATCCGCATGCTGCGCTTCCGCCTGCGCCTGCTGCGCGACCTCAGGGCCATACGGGCCGCCAACGATGCCATAGTGGCGCGCATAGCAGAGATGGGCACCGGCAAGAACCAATGATAAAGCAAACAATATGGCAGACACCAGGATTGACAAAATAGAAGATGCTCTGGCAGACTTCCGCGAGGGCAAGTTCGTCATTGTGGTCGACGACGAGGACCGCGAGAACGAGGGCGACCTCATAATAGCCGCCGAGAAGATAACGCCCGCTGACGTGAACTTCATGCTCAAGCACGCCCGCGGGGTGCTCTGCGCGCCCATAACCATGAGCCGCTGCGCAGAGCTTGACCTGCCGAGGCAGGTGGAGGACAACACGTCGGTGCTGGGCACGCCCTTCACCGTGACCATCGACAAGCTCGAGGGCTGCACCACGGGCGTGTCTGCCCATGACCGCGCCGCCACCATTCGCGCACTGGCCGACCCGGCGTCGACCCCGCAGACCTTCGGCCGCCCGGGCCACATCAACCCGCTGTACGCGCAAGACCACGGCGTGCTGCGCCGCTCGGGCCACACCGAGGCCACCATCGACCTCTGCAAGCTGGCCGGCCTGTACCCGGCCGGGGCGCTGATGGAGATAATGAACGACGACGGCACCATGGCACGGCTGCCGGAGCTGCGCGCCTTCGCCGACAGGCACGGGCTGAAGATAATAGCCATAAAGGACATAATAGCTTACCGCCTGCGCACGGAGTCGCTCATCGAGGTAGGCACGGAGGTCGACATGCCTACAGCCCACGGCCACTTCCGCCTCATACCGTTCCGCCAGAAAAGCAGCGGGCTGGAGCACATGGCCCTCATCAAGGGGCAGTGGGATGCCGACGAGCCTGTGCTCGTGCGCGTCCACTCTTCGTGCGCCACGGGCGACATCCTGGGCAGCAAGCGGTGCGACTGCGGCGAGCAGCTTCACCGCTCGATGGAAATGATAGAGAAAGAGGGCAAGGGCGTAGTCATCTATATGCAGCAGGAAGGGCGCGGCATAGGCCTGATGAACAAGATAAAGGCTTACAAGCTGCAGGAGGAAGGGCTCGACACGGTAGACGCCAACGTGCACCTGGGCTTCAAGCCCGACGAGCGCGACTACGGCTGCGGGGCGCAGATGCTGCGCCACCTCGGGGTGCACAAGATGAGGCTGCTCACCAACAACCCCACGAAGCGCGTGGGCCTGGAGGCATACGGGCTGGAAATCATCGAGAACGTGCCTATCGAGGTAGAGCCAAACGAGTATGACTACAAGTACCTCAAGACGAAGAAAGACCGCATGGGCCACACTCTACACCTGTGACGGTGGAGGAGCTTTTTGTTACATTTCATTGACGAAACGATAAAAAGCGACGCATTTTCTTTCCAGTAAAGAATAAAATAACTAATTTTGCAGATAAATAAAGAAAAGAATCATGGCACAACTATCAGACCGCTTGCAAAGGCTCGCGCCGTCAGCAACGCTGGCGATGTCGCAGAAAAGCTCGGAGATGAAGGCTCAGGGCATCGACGTAATAAACCTCAGTGTAGGCGAACCCGACTTCAACACGCCCGACCACATCAAGGCCGCAGCCAAGAAGGCCATCGACGACAACTATTCAAGATACTCGCCAGTGCCGGGCTACCCAGACCTGCGCAAGGCAATATCCGCAAAGCTGAAGAACGAAAACGGCCTGGACTACGGGGTGAACGAAATACTTGTGTCAAACGGCGCCAAGCAGAGCGTATGCAACACGGTCATGGCCCTTGTCAACGACGGCGACGAGGTGATAATCCCCGCGCCATACTGGGTGTCGTACCCGCAGATGGCCAAGCTCGCAGGCGGTGTGCCCGTGATAGTAAACGCGGGCTTTGAGCAGAACTTCAAGATTACGCCCGAGCAACTCGAGGCCGCCATCACGCCAAAGACACGCCTGCTCATACTCTGCTCGCCAAGCAACCCTACCGGCAGCGTATACTCAAAGGCAGAACTAGAGGGGCTGGCACGGGTGATAAAGAGCCATGAGGATATGTTCGTGCTCGCCGACGAGATATACGAACACATTATATATACAGGCCGCCACGAGAGCATAGCACAGTTCGAGGGCATGAAAGAACGCACGATACTTGTAAACGGCGTGTCGAAGGCTTACGCCATGACAGGCTGGCGCATCGGCTTCATCGCCGCCCCGGAGTGGATAGTGAAAGGCTGCAACAAACTGCAGGGGCAGTACACCAGCGGCCCATGCTCGGTGAGCCAGAAGGCAGCCGAGGCAGCATACGCCTCGGGCCAGGAATGCGTCGAGCAGATGAGGCAGGCATTCCAGCGCAGGCGCGACCTCATCGTCAAGCTGGCAGGAGATATACCTGGCCTGGAGGTCAACGTGCCTGAAGGAGCCTTCTACGTGTTCCCGAAGTGCAGCCGGTTCTTCGGCAAGTCCGACGGGCAGATAACAATCTCAAGCTCAACGGACTTCGCCATGTACCTGCTCGAAAAGGCGCATGTGGCTACCGTGGGCGGCGACGCCTTCGGCGACCCCGACTGCTTCCGCATGAGCTATGCAACCAGCGAGGACAATATCATAGAGGCAATGAAGCGCATCAAGGAGGCCCTGGCAAGGCTGAAATGAACCTTGTAAACTGATAAATGCAGTGGTTTTTGTGACATTTGGATTAAAAGATGTTAAGCGCGGCATGGGTCTCTGTAATATTTATTATCTTTGCTGCATTGAAACGAAAACCACTTTCTAACCAGGCTGATATTGCATAAGGCAATCTGCACAACAAGGCTAAAAAACAAAATCATATTATTAATAAACAAAAACATCAATCAATTATGGCAACATCAACAAAGGCTGTGACCCCGGCTAAGAAAAAACAGGGGTTCGGAGGTATTAAGGACGCTATCTGGATCATGGTGATATGCTGTATCATCGCATATTGCTTCTATTACTTCGTGCTCGGCGATGCCAGCCACTTCGTAGGCGGCGACAAGTCGGCCCACCCGGCTGACCTCATGGGTACCGTATACAAGGGAGGTCCTGTGGTAGGTCTTATCTTCACGTTGTTCCTCACCGTGGTTTGCCTCGGCGTTGAGCGCTATTTCGCACTCCGTTCCGCTTTCGGTACGATGAACCTCTCCAAGTTCACTGTGCAGGTAAAGGCTCTCATCAAGCAGGGCAAGTTCACAGAGGCCCAGGCTCTCTGCGACAAGATGCGCGGCTCTGTGGCAAACGTCGTTACCGCTTCCATCAACGCTTACAAGGACGTTGAGAGCAACAACACGATGAAGAAGGCACAGAAGATAGCCAAGATACAGCAGGCACACGAGGAGGCTACCCAGCTGGAGATGCCTACGCTGCAGATGAACCTGCCTATCGTTGCTACCATCGTTACGCTCGGTACACTTACCGCTCTGTTCGGTACTGTGTTGGGTATGATCCGTTCGTTCCAGGCCCTGTCAAGCGGCGGTGGCGCAGACTCAATGGCCCTGTCTGCCGGTATTTCTGAGGCCCTTGTGAACACGGCTTCTGGTATCGCAACATCTTGGGTTGCTGTGGTTGTTTACAACTTCTTCACCAACAAGATAGACAAGCTGACATACGCACTCGACGAGGTAGGTTACACAATAGCTGCTACATACGACGTTAACCACACCGACGAGATTTAATTGTTTTACCTTTTAAATCATAACTAATGGGTAAAATAAAGATACAGAAAAAAGACATCTGGATAGACATGACGCCTATGTCTGACGTGATGACGCTGCTTCTGTGCTTCTTCATGTTGACCTCAACATTCTTGCAGCCGGAGCCGATTCAAGTCAACACGCCAAGCTCGGTGTCAGAAGCTAAGGTGCCGGAAAACGATGTCCTGACTATCCTTGTCGGCAATGACGGCAAGATATTCCTGGGCACCGAGAACAAGAACAACATGAACGCCATGCTGCAGACCATCGCAGACAAGTTCGGGTTGTCCTTCAACAGCCAGCAGCTTAAGAACTTCAGCCAGGAGTCTATGTTTGGTGCTCCTATCGGAAGCCTGGGCGAATACCTCAACCTCGAAAAGGAAAAGATGGCTGAGGCAATAAAGACTCTCGGCATCCCCACCGACAGCATCGACGGAGGCATGAGCGAGTTCCAGGAATGGGTAAAAGCCGCCAGGGAGGCTAACCCAGACTTGACGATAGCGATAAAGTGTGACGCGAAGACACCCTACAAGGTCGTTAAGACCATGATGTCCGAGCTTCAGGATCTGAACGAGAACCGTTACAGACTCATAACGAATCTTAAACAAGGGGAGGAATAATCCATGGCAAAGAAAAAAGAAAGCAAGCAGAAGAAAATGAACACCCGCGTGGACTTCACGCCAATGGTGGACATGATGATGCTTCTTATCACGTTCTTCATGCTTTGTACTACCCTTAGCAAGCCTTCGGCCATGCAGCTCACCATGCCTGCCAACGACCAGAAACTGTCCGATGAGGAAAAGTCTGTCACCAAGGCTTCGCATACCATTACGATTTACCTCGCTGCCAACGACAAGATTTATTATGTCGCAGGCATCCCGCAGTACGATGACCCCTCGTGTGTGAAAGAGACTACTTGGGGCCGCAAGGGAATCCGTGATGTGCTTATCAAGCATACCACCGAGGAAGGCATCAACCCAGTGGCCCGTATCATGCAGGCCAAGGCCAAGCTCGACGAGCGCAAGACGGCCCCCGGGTCTAAGATGACCGACGAGCAGTACGACAAGGAGCTTGATGAGCTGCGCAAAGGTAACATCAATGGTGAGAAGATTCCTACCTTGACCATAATCATCAAGCCGTTGGATACGGCTAACTACAACAACATGGTCGAGGCTCTCGACGAGATGCAGATATGCAGCATTGGTAAGTATGTCATTGACAAGATTAGCCCCGATGATGAGAAGCTTCTCGCCTCAAAGGGAGTAAAGTAGTCAATGGCTTAGGAAGATTAAAAAAGTAGAATTATGTCGAAAATAGATCTTATAGACAATAGCTGGGTCGATCTCGTCTTTGAAGGTAAAAACCAAGCCTATGGTGCTTACCGTCTTCGCAAGAACACAGGCAAGCGTAACTTCTGGTCTTTGGTGACCGTGATACTGGCAATAGCTGCAATCTTTCTGATTGTGATTGCCAAGGTTGCCATTGAGAACGCCATGCCAAAGAAAGTTGCCATCACGACCGATGTGGAGCTTTCGCAGTTGGCAAAGAAGAAGGAGGCCAAGGTTGAGCGCAAGGAACCCGTCAAGGTTGAGATGGAGCAGAAGGTCGTGGAGAAGGTTAAAAGCTCCGTGAAGTTTACTGCCCCTGTCATCAAGAAGGATGAGGACGTTGCCCCCGAGGACGAGCTGAAGTCTCAGGATGAGCTTGCCAAGACTGCCGTAGCCATCGGTTCTTTCGATGTGAAAGGTAACGATGAGGCAGCAGGCGAGGTGCTCAAGGCCAAGGAGGTTATCGCCCAGGAAGCTCCTGTTGAGGAGAAAGTGTTCGACGTTGTGGAGCAGATGCCCCAGTTCCCTGGAGGTGATGCCGCACTGTTCGAGTACCTTTCAACCCACATCAAATACCCAACCATCGCTGAGGAGAACGGAGTTCAAGGCCGCGTCATTGTGACGTTCGTCGTTGAGCGCGACGGTTCAATCACCGATGTGAAGGTAGTTAAGTCGGTTGACCCCTCGCTTGACAAGGAGGCATCGCGCGTCGTACAGGGAATGCCCAAGTGGATTCCCGGTAAGCAGAATGGTGCTCCCGTGCGTGTTAAGTACACAGTGCCTGTCACATTCAGACTACAATAATGAAGATTGACGCGTTCAACACTTTTGTTGGATTGACTCTCATCTTAGGCTTGTTTGTTGCTTGCAACGACAAGCCTAAGAATGGAAGGACTGACACTTACTCATCAGGGACAATCAAGTTTGTCTCTGATGAGAGTTTCAGTCCTATCATCGACGAACAGCGCGAGATATTTGAATTTGTTTATCCCAAAGCCAAGCTTACCCCGATTTATTCTAATGAGCTTGACGGGGTCAATATGCTCATGAAGGAGGAGGTATATTTGGCAATTACCTCGCGCAATTTCACCAAGGAAGAGAAGGAAAACCTTGAGGCAAGGCGTTTCCAACCCATTGCCATTCCACTGGCTTTTGACGGTTTGGCGTTGATTGTCAACAATTCCAACCCAGACACAATCATTTCCGTTCATGACATACAGCAGATATTAAGCGGAAAGGTTGCAAAGTGGAAGGCTCTATACCCTAATTCAAAGTTGGACAGCATTGAGGTTGCCTTTGACAACAAGCAGTCGAGCACAGTGCATTATTGTGTCGACTCTTTGCTTGGCGGCAAGCCCATTAACAGTCCTAACATCTATGCCGTAGACAAGTCGGCCGAGGTAATCGATTTTGTCGAGCGCCATCCTAATGCCATTGGCATCATTGGCTCAAACTGGCTCAACGACAAGCGCGACACCACCAATGTTACTTTCAAGCGAAACATCCGCGTCATGGGTGTGAGCAAGATACATCCTGCCACGCCCCAGAGCAGCTGGAAGCCTTACCAGTATTATTTGTGGAATGGCAACTATCCGCTCGTGCGCACCATATATGCCCTGCTTAACGACCCGCGTCATGGTTTGCCGTGGGGCTTTGCAAATTTCATGTCTGCCGACCACCGTGGCCAGCGGATTTTCTTCAAGGCGGGGCTTCTGCCTTATCGGGGAGTCATGACTGTACGGGAAGTTAATGTTACTGAAGAGTGACAAGGTGCGTTTGTACCTGTCGGTTCCCTTTTTCAGGGCCTTGAGGTCCGCATGATGAATTGCATCTGGATAATTTGACTAATTAAATTGATATGAACAGACTGAAGTATTTATTTATTGGAACATTCATGCTGGCACTTGGCGTGCCTGCAATGGCTCAGGACGACAATTCCGCCACGATAGAGGCGGCAACGAAAGTGATAAAGAGCAAGCCGGCTGACCTTGAAGACCAGCTTAAGCCCATCTACAAAAAGAACAAGAAGAACGAAGAAGTGCTTGTTGCCATGGGGCGCGCATTCCTTGACATTAAGGATACTGTCAATGCCGTGACTTATGCAGAGCACGCGATGAAGGCAAACAAGAAGTATGCCCCTGCGTTCATTCTGCTTGGTGACATTGCCGCGCTCAACAATGACGGCGGGCAGGCAGCCGGGTATTACAACCAGGCCATCTACTTCGACCCGAAGAATCCCGATGCATACTACAAGTACGCAAGCGTTTACCGCAAGATCAGCCCCAGTGAGGCTGTAGGCCGTCTGGAGGAGCTTCGCGCCCAGCGCCCCGACATAGCAGTTGATGCCATGATCGGCCACATCTATTACGTTTCCAACGAGTTTGCACAGGCAGCCGAAAGCTATTCCAAGGCCGACCGCAATGCCCTCGACGAGCACCAGCTCACCGAGTTCGCCATGGCCTATTACTTCTCGCAGAAGTATGCCGAGAGCCTCGAGGTGGCAAAGTTCGGACTGAGCAAGATGCCGCGCGACGCAGCCTTCAACCGCCTTGCCTTCATCAACAGCACTGAGCTTAAGGACTATACCAACGCGCTGATGTATGCCGATGCACTGTTCAACAAGTCCGACAGTGCCAAGTTCTCCTACTTCGACTACACCTACTACGGCAACGCTTATAATGGCAACAAGGAGTACGACAAGGCCATAGCGATGTACCACAAGGCTCTTGAGCAGGAAATCGACAACAACGAGAAGCGCGCCGGAGTGGTTAAGCAGCTTTCTGACTGCTACCTTGAGAAGGAAGACTATTCAAACGCAATCAAGTATTACCAGGATTACCTCAAGACCCTTGGCAACGCTTCGGCCAACGATGTCGCTGCCTTGGCCCAGATTTACATCCACTATGCCGACACCCTGAAGGATTCCACACGCAACGAGATGTTCAAGAAGGCCGAGCAGGTGTACATCGACATGGAGCAGAAGTACCCCGATGCACTCGAGTACGTTACTTTCATGCGCGCCCGTGTAAATTCGTACATTGACCCCGAGACCAAGGAAGGCTTGGCCAAGCCATACTATGAGAAGGTGGTAAGCATGATAGAGCCGCGCGCCGAGAAGACCGCTTCCGACAACGCCCGCCTCGTGGAGTGCTACCGTTACCTTGGCTACTACTATCTGTTGCAGATGGAGAAAGACCCGGCCGCTAAGGAGACATCCAACTCATTCTGGAACAAGATTCTTGCCATCGACCCTGAGAACGAGATAGCAAAGCAGGCTCTTACCCTCACCACGAAGTAATCGTGCGTAGAGCGGCATCTATGTTTGCCTGCAATAAGTCATGACGAAAGCCGTGCGGTTGCGTCTTTATGGCGCACCGTGCGGCTTTGTTTTTGTTTGTTCAGGCAGTTTCTGCTTGAACTCTTTCCCACCTTGTGCTCACCAGGATGATGCGGCCATACAAACCATGTCGGTTTGGCTTGCCATGGCAGTACCCTTTCTGTGCGCTCGAGCTGGATGATGTGCGTCAGCCGTGGCACAAAAGGAACAGGTGATTTTTGTTAAGCCCAGACCGTCCGTTGGCCCAGCCGGATTTCGAGTTGCCGTGCTGGTCGTGCCCTGCTTTTCTCTGTGTATTGGTCAGGATTGATAATGCGGAAAGCCGCATTGCGACAGAAGTGCGGAAGATGGCTGTAAGGCCAAGGGTACAGGCAAGAGAGTGAAATACGTCAACTGAGCCCGCGGCAAAACTCAAAGCGCACTGCTGAACATCAAAATGTTACGTTGTGAAAAATGGACTTTAGCAGCGAGCTCATTAAAGCGCATCCGCCGGATGGGCTTTTTTTTGTGGCCGGATAAACCAATAATCATACAAAGCCGTTGGTAAAACACGCTTTATGGTTGCGAAACAAAACGAACATAGGGAACAATATCCATGGCTATGTACACATGGCGACGTGATGACGCCCTCCCAGTGGCGCGATTTATGTTTACAAACGCATTTTTCCGGCAGCGCGGCCGCCCGTTTTGCCGTGCAGTCCGGCCCGTTCCATGCCGTGATACGGTGCGTTTTACGACCCTGTACGGCCAGTTTCGCAGGCTGGCAAGGCTAGTCCTCCCAACTGGCTTTAAGCCAATGAGTTGCACCGGCATGGCATTCGTGGATGCCTGCAGGTAATGAATCTTGACATGAGGCGCGTATGGCGAAGCGCGAGTATAACAACAATGGCAGTTGGCAGATGCGCATCCACGGCCGCCTTGGCCGTCAAGCCCGCTTCAGCCCCGCGTGTCGCCCCCATGAGGCTGCCAGCCCCCTCGGTTCCCTTTGCCCGCCTTCCGGTGGCTCCATGCGCCTCCGTCAACACTTTTGCGGCGAAAAACATTTTTCGCCGCAAAAGTGTTGCTTAGTCGCGGCTTTTTCGTAACTTTGCAGTCTGAATCAAATATAACGTTATATCAAGATTTATGGCTGAGACGAAAAAGATCAAGACTGCGCTTATTTCGGTGTTCCACAAGGATGGGCTCGACGAGCTGCTGCGCAAGCTCAATTCAGAAGGCGTGAAGTTCCTCTCCACCGGAGGCACGCAGAGTTTCATAGAGTCGCTGGGCTACGAGTGCCAGAAGGTAGAGGATGTCACCACATACCCCTCAATCCTCGGCGGCCGCGTAAAGACGCTCCACCCCAAAGTGTTCGGCGGCATACTCGCCCGCCGCGACAACGGGGGCGACCGCGAGCAGATGGCCCAGTACGGCATACCCGAGATAGACCTCGTGATAGTAGACCTCTACCCGTTTGAGGACACCGTTGCCAGCGGCGCCGCCGAGGCAGACATCATAGAGAAGATAGACATCGGCGGCATATCGCTCATACGCGCCGGGGCCAAGAACTATGGCGACGTGGTCATCGTGCCGAGCAAGGCCGAATACCCCGTGCTGCTCGACATCCTCAACCGCAACGGCGCCCAGACCACGCTGGCCGAGCGCAAGATGCTGGCCGGGCGCGCCTTCGGCGTGAGCAGCCACTACGACACGGCCATACACAACTGGTTCAACTCCTGACCGTGCGGGCTATGTCGCACCGGCAGTGATTACGTATTTCAGTAACAGGATTTAAGCAAATGGGATTCTTTTCTTTCGTCCAGGAAATAGCAATGGACCTGGGCACAGCCAACACCATCATCATCAGCGACGACAAGATAGTGGTCGACGAGCCCTCGGTCGTGGCACTCGACCGCCGCACGGACAAGATGATAGCCGTGGGCGAGAAGGCCAAGATGATGTATGAGAAGACTCACGGCAACATCCGCACCATCCGCCCCCTGCGCGACGGCGTGATAGCCGACTTCTCCGCCTGCGAGCAGATGATGCGCGGGCTCATAAAGATGGTGCACACGGGCAGCCGCCTTTTCTCGCCGTCGCTCCGCATGGTCATCGGCGTGCCGTCAGGCTCCACCGAGGTTGAGCTGCGCGCCGTGCGCGACTCCGCCGAGCACGCCGACGGGCGCGACGTGTACCTCATCTACGAGCCCATGGCCGCCGCCATAGGCATAGGCATCGACGTGGAGGCGCCCGAGGGCAACATGATTGTTGACATCGGCGGCGGCTCCACCGAGATCGCCGTCATATCGCTCGGCGGCATCGTGAGCAACAACTCCATCCGCATAGCAGGCGACGACCTCACGGCCGACATACAGGAGTACATGAGCCGCCAGCACAACGTGAAGGTGAGCGAGCGCATGGCCGAGCGCATAAAGATACACGTGGGCTCCGCCCTCACCGACCTCGGCGAGGAAGCGCCCGAGGACTACGTGGTGCACGGCCCCAACCGCATCACCGCCCTGCCCATGGAGGTGCCGGTGTGCTACCAGGAGATAGCCCACTGCATCGACAAGACGGTGGCCAAGATAGAGAACGCCGTGCTCTCCGCCCTTGAGAACACTCCGCCCGAGCTTTACGCCGACATCGTGAAGAACGGCATCTACCTCAGCGGCGGCGGCGCGCTGCTGCGCGGCCTCGACAAGCGCCTGGCCGACAAGATAGGCATAAAGTTCCACATAGCCGAGGACCCGCTTCACAGCGTGGCCAAGGGAGCGGGCATCGCGCTGAAGAACGTGGACCGCTTCTCGTTCCTCATGAGATGACAACCGCCGGCTGCCCCACAGTCCGCCGTCCATGCCATGGCCATGCCGTGCATGGCCTGCGGACTGTGGCTTGCTGATAACAAGAAAGAAATGCGAAACCTGCTGGAGTTCCTCGCCAGGCACAACCACTGGCTGCTTTTCGTCGCGCTCGAGGTGGTCAGCGCGGTGCTACTGTTCCGTTATAACACCTACCAGGGCAGCGTGTGGGTGTCTACGGCCAACGCCGTGGCGGGCAAGGTGTACGAGTGGAACTCGGCGGTAGAGTCTTATTTCTCGCTCACGAGCATCAACGAAGACCTTGCCCGGCGCAATTTCTACCTTGAGCGCCAGGTAAGCCAGCTGTCAATGCTCTACGGCGAGCTTACGGGCGACACCTCCGCCGCCAAGCGCATGGGGCTGCAGCTGCTCTCGCAGTACAGCGTCATACCGGCCAAGGTCGTGGACAACACGCTCGACCGCCCCTATAACCTCATGACCATCGACCGCGGGCGGCTCGACGGCGTGAAGCCCGACATGGGCGTGGCCTGCGGCAGCGGCGTGGTAGGCATAGTCTACCTCGTGGCCGACCGCTACTCGGTGGTCATGCCGGTGCTCAACCTCAAGTCGCGCATCAGCTGCACCATACGCCGCCGTGGCCATGTGGGCTACCTCGCCTGGTATGGCGGCGACCCCACCGTGGCCTACGTGGAGGACATACCGCGCCACGCACGCTTCCGCCGCGGCGACTGGGTGGAGACGAGCGGCTACTCGTCAATCTTCCCCGCCGGCCTCACCGTGGGCAAGATCCTGCAGGTTTACAACTCGCGCGACGGCCTGTCGTACCGCCTTAAGGTACAGCTCTCCACCGACTTCGGCAACCTGCGCGACGTGCTGGTGGTAAGCGACTCAACCCTGGCCGAGCGCGCCAGCCTGCTCAACGCCGCGCGCGACTCGCTGCGCATAAGCGTGAAATGACACAGCGTTCACCACTAAAAAGAAGACAATGGCTATCGATACGCTTCGCCGACTGACGCTGTTGTGCGTCCTTTGCCTTGCCCAGGCGTTGGTGCTCAACCACATCCACCTGTTTGGCTGCGCCACGCCGCTGCTTTATGTCTACCTGGTGCTGGCCTTCCCCTTGGGCTACCCCAAGTGGGCCTTGCTGCTGTGGAGCTTCGCCATGGGCATGGCCGTCGACATGTTCTCAAACACGCCGGGCTGCGCGGCAGCCTCGCTGACGCTCGTGGGTGCAGCGCAGCCTTACTTCTTCGCCTTGTTCGTGCCGGCTGACGCAGCCGAGGCGCCCAGGCCCTCGCTGCGTGCGCTGGGGCTGATGAAGTATTCTTTCTATGCCACGGCGCTCACCCTGCTGCATTGCGTGGCGTTCTTCGCGCTCGAGATGTTCAGCTTCTTCCACTGGCTCAGGTGGCTCGAGTGCGCGGCGGGCAGCACGCTCGTCACCGTTTTGCTTGTTTTGACCATTGAAGGGGCCAGGAAAAGGTGAAAGACTTCGAACTCAGCAACAGGCGCTATGTAATCGGCGGGGTGGCCACGCTGATTGTCGTGGTTTACATAGTGCGCCTATTCACCCTGCAGATAATGAGCGACGACTACAAGAAGAACGCCGACTCAAACGCCTTCCTTAAGCGTGTAGACTATCCCTCGCGCGGCATCATCACCGACCGCAAGGGCAGGCTCATGGTCTACAACCAGCCTGCCTACGACATCATGGTGGTGATGAACGAGGCGCGCGGGCGGCTCGACACGGCCGAGTTCTGCCGCACGGTTGGCATCACCCGCGAGGAGTTCGACTCGCGCATGGCCGCCATCAAGGACCGCTCGAAGAACCCCGGGTACTCCAGTTACACCCAGCAGCTGTTCATGGGCCAGATTCCCGACTGGGAGTTCAGCCGCTTCCAGGAGAAGATATTCCGCTTCCCCGGCTTCTACGTGCAGAAGCGCAGCGTCCGCCAGTACGAGTACCCTTACGCCGCCCACGTCATAGGCGACATGGCCGAGGTGTCGCAGGCCGACATCGACGAAGACGACTACTACCAGCCGGGCGACTACATAGGCAAGCTCGGCGTGGAGCGCAAGTACGAGAAACAGCTCAGGGGGGAGAAAGGCGTGCAGATACTGCTGCGCGACGCACACGGGCGCATACAGGGCCGCTACCAGGACGGGCGCCTCGACCGCCCGCCTGTGGCGGGCAAGAACCTGACGCTGAGCATCGACCTGGAGCTGCAGGCCCTGGGCGAGCGCCTGCTCGAGGGAAAGAAGGGCAGCATCGTAGCCATAGAGCCGGCAACGGGCGAGGTGCTCTGCATGGTGTCGGCGCCGTCATACGACCCGCGCATCATGTCGGGGCGCGACCGCAGCAAGAACCACGTGAAGCTTGCACTCGACCCCGCCAGGCCGCTGCTCAACCGCAGCATCATGGGCCTTTACCCACCAGGGTCTACCTTCAAGACAACGCAGGCCCTCACGTTCATGAGCGAGGGCATAATATCGCCCGGCACGATGTTCCCCTGCAACCACGGCTTCTACTGCCGTGGGCTCCACGTGGGCTGCCATGGCCACAAGTCGCCGCTGGCGCTTGTCGACGCCATCAGCACCTCGTGCAACGCCTACTTCTGCTGGGGGCTTTATTACATGATGGGCAACCGCCGCAAGTATGCCAGCGTGCAGGAAGCCATGAACCGCTGGCGCGACTACATGGTGAGCATGGGTTTCGGCTACCGCCTGGGCATCGACCTGCCCGGCGAGAAGCGCGGGCTGATACCTAACGCTGAGTTCTACGACAAGGCTTACCGCGGCTCGTGGAACGGGCTTACCGTGATAAGCATCTCGATAGGGCAGGGCGAGGTGACGCTCACGCCGCTGCAGATAGCCAACCTGGGCGCGACGATAGCCAACCGCGGCTATTACTATGTGCCTCACGTGGTGCGCAAGGTTGAGGGTGAGCCGCTTGACACCAACTACACACGGCGCCATTACTCCATGGCACCGCGCTCAGCCTACGAGACCGTGGTGGAGGGCATGCGCAGCTCCGTGCTCAGGGGAACGTGCCGGGCGGCTAACAGGCCCGAGTATGAGGCCTGCGGCAAGACCGGCACTGCCCAGAACCGCGGCCACGACCACTCGGTGTTCATGGGCTTCGCGCCCATGGACAAACCGAGGATAGCCATAGCCGTTTACGTGGAGAATGGAGGATGGGGAGCCGATTACGGCGTGCCAATAGGCTCGCTGATGATGGAGAAGTACATTAACGGGCGGCTTTCGGAGGAATCGGAGAAGAAAGCCGACGAATTCCAGCATAGGAGGATAAGTTATGACTCAAGCAACTGACAAGCAGCCAGGCGTGCTGCGCTCGCTCGACTGGTGGACCATAGGTATCTACCTGGCGCTGCTCACCTTCGGGTGGCTCAGCGTGTGCGGTGCGAGCTACACCTATGGCGACACTGACATATTCAGCCTCGACACGCGCTCGGGGATGCAGATAGTGTGGATAGGCACGTCGGTGTGCCTCGGCTTCGTGTTGCTCATGCTCGACGACCGTTTCTACGATACCTTTGCCTACGTAATCTTCGGGCTGTTGCTCGCACTGCTCTTCGTCACGATATTCAACCCCCACCAGATAAAAGGTTCGCGCTCGTGGCTCGTGCTCGGCCCGCTGAGGGTGCAGCCGGCAGAGTTCGCCAAGTTTGCCACGGCCTTGGCCCTGGCAAAGTTCATGAGCACTTACGGCTACAACATACAGCGGTGGAAGCACTTCGCCGCCACGCTGGCCATCATCGGCGCGCCTATGCTTTTCATCATCCTGCAGCGCGAGACAGGCTCCGCGCTTGTGTACCTGGCTTTCTTCCTCGTGTTTTACCGCGAGGGCATGCCCGGGTGCGTGCTGTTCACGGGCGTGGCCGCCGTCGTGTATTTCGTGGTGGGCATACGCTTCGAGCAAGACTTGATGTTCGGCACGCCTACCTCGGTGGGCAAGTCGGTGGTGCTGCTTCTAGTGCAGGTGTTCACCGCAGGCATGGTGTGGGCATACACCAAGGCCCGCGGCATGGCCGTTTCCATGATGGCCTATGGCGTTGGGCTTACGGTTGTGGCCATGCTTTTCTCGGTCTTTGTCATCCCCTTCGACGTGGTGTGGGTGCAGCTGGGGCTGACGGTGGTGATGGTGGGGTGGCTCGTGGTGGCCGCCCTTGGCACGCGGCTGCGCAATTTCTGGCTCATCACGGCCTTTGCTGTCGGCTCGGTGGCTTTCTTCTATTCGGCAGACTATGTGCTCAACAACGTGCTTGAGCCTCACCAGCGTTCGCGAATCAACGTGCTGCTGGGTCTCGACGAGGATTTGTCAGGTGCGGGATATAACGTCCACCAAAGCGAGATTGCCATCGGCTCGGGCGGGCTTGAGGGCAAGGGCTTCCTTAACGGCACGCAGACCAAGCTGAAGTTCGTGCCGGAGCAAGACACAGACTTCATCTTCTGCACCGTGGGCGAGGAGGAAGGGTTTCTCGGCTCGGCCGGAGTGCTAATCCTGTTCCTTGCGCTCATCCTAAGGCTCATCCACCTTGCAGAGCGTCAACCGTTCGGGTTCGGGCGCATCTACGGCTATTCTGTGCTGTCTATCTTTTTGTTCCATGTGTTCATCAACGTGGGCATGGTGCTTGGGCTTACGCCTGTCATCGGCATACCCCTGCCGTTCTTCAGCTACGGCGGCTCGTCGCTGTGGGGCTTCACCATACTGCTTTTCATATTCTTGCGTATCGATGCCGGGCGCAATCTGGTGAGGACGTAGCCTGGAGATGGCACCATTGTGGCCGCTTTGCAGTGGCTTGCTGCCGCTGCGCATGGAAAAACGCACACGGATGCAAGCTTTGCCTGCATCCGTGTGCGTCGTTTGATTTGCTGATTGTCCTGACGTCTTAGTCTGTCCGAGCCTGTTTGAGGTCTACTTTCACGCCAATGTCTTCTATCCCAGGCAGTGTCTCGCGCTTCATGTAGTGCCTTACAGCCACCACAAGCGAGTCGCCCTCACGCAGTTTGAGCCTTGATGCGTCAAACAAGTACTGGTAGTTGCTCAGTCCGTTGCCCAAAGCCTGCCCGCGGCCGTCGGTCAGCTTGCAGTTTAGTGTGTCGCTGTGCACCGTTCCTGCAGGCAATATGCGTTGGTCCACAATCATGCATATCCCTGTGAAAGGGTAGTGGGCGTTTATGCGCAGGCCGATGCTGATGGTGTAAGTGCCGCCGGTTGGCACTGCCGGCACGGGAAACATGGCAGTGTCCGTGCGTTCCCAGCCTCTCATGTGCTTGTAGCTGTCGTATATGGTTCCGCCAGTGCAGGCGGCGAGGGCAGAGCAGGCGGCCATGATGGCGGCAATGGCGCTTCTCCGCTTATTCAGTGGCATTTTGCGGCTTGTCGTTTTGAGGTCGTGCGCCACGCGGCTGCCTGTTCTCTGGGCGCTGTGCCGGGGCTTTTGGCTGGGCTTCGCGTTCTTGCGGCATACGCCTGGGTTTCTGCTGTTGGTCTTCTTTCCGTTCGGTTCTTGCTGCTTGCCGTTCGCCCTTTTGTGGCTTTGCGCCCTCCTTGCGTTGCCCCTCTTTGCGGGCGGGTTGCTGCTGGCCTTGCTTTTCGGCTTGCGCTGCGGGCTTTTGCTTGCCTTTCCCGCCTTGCTTGCGTTTCTTCTTGGCTTTGTCGAAGCGTGTTATGTTTTCGTTTGCCAGCAGGTCTACGGTGGCCTTTGTCGCTTTCTGTGCGCCGTCCTCTTGCAGCGACAATGGCTTTTCGCCGTTGCGGTTCAGCTCTATTATCGCCTTCGCCCGCTCGGCGGTTATTGTTTCGAGGTTTGCGGCGATGTTCTTGTCCGTGGAGTAGGTTACAAGCCCGGCCAGGATGTCAGTCTTGAAGAGGTGGTAGTCAGCGTCTTGTGTTTGCAGTATCACTTCCTTGCTGGGCAGGCGTCGTCCGGCCTCCACGTAATTGTCCACTTCGTAGTTGAGGCAGCACTTTAGTTTCGCACACATTCCTGCCAGTTTCTGCGGGTTGAGCGATATGTCCTGGAAGCGCGCCGAGTTTGTGCTCACGCTCACGAAGTTCTTCATCCACGTGGCGCAGCACAGCTCCCGGCCGCACGGCCCGGTCCCCCCTATGCGCCCGGCCTCCTGCCTTGCTCCTATCTGCTTCATTTCTATGCGCACGTGGAAGGTCTCTGCGAGCACTTTGATGAGCTGTCGGAAGTCCACGCGCTCGTCGGCTATGTAGTAGAAAATGGCCTTGTTGCAGTCTCCCTGGTACTCCACGTCGCCTATCTTCATCTGCAGCCCGAGCCTTTTTGCGATCTCTCGGCTCTCTATCATCGTGGCGTGCTCGCGCGATTTCGCCTCGCGGTATTTCTCCATGTCCACCGGGCGGGCTATTCTGTAGATGCGCTTTATGTCGTCGGGCGACTTGATGTTGGCTTTCTTCAGTTGCATCTTCACCAGCCTCCCGGTGAGCGTCACGACCCCGATGTCATGGCCGGGGTTGGCTTCCACGGCCACAATGTCTCCTTTTTTCAGCTCGATGTTGTTGACGTTGTGGTAGTATCCCTTGCGGGTGTGCTTGAACTGCACTTCCACGAGGTCTGTGCTCATGGCGTTGCCTGGTATGTCGGCCAGCCAGTCGTATGTGTTCAGTTGCCTGTCCTGCCGTCCCACGGCCCTCTTGCAGAGTCCGCGGTCGCAGTCGTGGCATATTTCGAAGTCTTTGTTCTCGTAGTCCATATATTATGATTGTTTATGTATTGAGTGTCACTGTGGTGTCATGGATGATGGTGCGTATGGCTCACCGTGCCATGAGCAGCACTATCATTTGCATCGCCATGTCGAAGAATACGATCTTGGCGTTGGCGTTTTGCCCGATGTCGCGTATGGCCTTGTTGGCCAGGTCGTTCATTTGCAACACGTTGGCCTCGTTGACGAAGCGTGCGAAGTTGCGTGCGAAGTCCTCCTCGCGCTGCGTCATGTAGACCAGCTCCGGCCGTTGGAAGTTGTACATGAAGTTCTCGCGGACAAGCCTTAGGAAGTAGCCGAGGAATCGCTTCTGCTTCTCTCGCCCCATCGGCTGCATGGCTTCGCTCCACCGCTTCAGCTCCTTCACGTTGCGCATGTATGCCAGCCGCATAAGTTGCTGGAACAGGTCGAGGAACAGCTCGTTCTCGTTGCCGGCGTCGAGTGCCTCGGTAGCTTTCAGCCAATTGCCGTTGGCCATGCGGGCTATGCGTTGTGCAGTGTCGTCGCCGATGCCCCTCCGTTCCACGAGGGCCTTGCATATGCTCTCGGTGTCGATGCACCTGATGTCGATGCGCTGTGTGCGGCTGCGTATGGTGTCGAGCAGTTTGTCGGGCTCTTCGCTCACCATTACGAACACAGTCTTGCTCGGCGGCTCTTCGATGAGCTTCAGCAGTTTGTTGGCGCATTCCTGGTTCATGCGCTCCGGTAGCCATATTACGGACACCTTATACCCGCCTTGACTCGACTTGAGGCTCAGTTTGCGCGCCAGGTCGTCGCTCTCGCCTGCAGTGATGATGGCCTGCTGGTTCTCGCCGCCCATCATCTCCATCCATTGATTCATCGTGAAGTAAGGCCCGCCGGCGAGCAGCTGCCGCCACTGGCTGGCGAAGTCGTCGCTCACGGGCTTGTGCTCAGGGCTCATCGACGGCAGCTTTATCGTAGGGAACGTGAAGTGCAGGTCAGGGTGTTCCCATTTGCCTGCCATCTTGCACTGGCGGCACTCGCCGCAAGAGTCGCCCGCGCCGTCGCGGTGTTCGCACAGCAGGTAGGAGGCGAATGCCAGCGCCAGCGCCATCTTGCCGCTGCCCTCGGGGCCGCAGAGCATCAGCGCGTGGGGCAGGCGGCCTTCCGCCACCAGCTCTGTGAGCCTTTTTATGGCTTCCTCCTGGCCTATCACATCAGTGAACTTCATTTGATAAAAGCCCCAAAATTCTCTTCAACCCCCTCTCCCGTATCCCCTGTGGGGAAAGGCCGCTGCGCCGCTGGCGGGGCGGGAGGCATGTTCTTTTAATTATTAACTTTTAATTTTTTATTCTCAGAGCAGTTGCTTCGCGATTTCCGCCACGGAGTCTACGGCCGATACCGTGTAGAAGTGGATGTTGTTCACGCCGTGGGCATAAAGCTCGCGGCACTGCGCCACGGTCCATTCCACTCCGAGCCGCCTCAGCTCCTCGTCCGTGCGGCACTTCACGGCCTCGCGGGCCAGTTCCTGCGGGATGTCGCAGTGGAACGTCTTCGGCACCACGCTCAGCTGGCTCAGCTTGGCCAGCGGCTTCAGCCCCGGGATGATGGGCAACGTGATGCCCATGGCGCGGGCCTTGGCCACGAAGTCGAAATACTTTCGGTTGTCGTAGAACAGCTGCGTCACGGCATATTGCGCCCCCAAGTCCTGCTTCTCCTTCAGGTGCATCATGTCCATCTCCAAGTTTGGGGCCTCGTCGTGCTTCTCCGGGTAGCAGGCCACGCCGAAGTCGAACGCCGGGCCGGGCCGCTTTATCGGCTCGCCGTCGGCAAAGAAGCCCTCGTTGAACCTCACCACCTGCCGTATCAAGTCCGTGGTGTGCTCGTGGCCGCCGGGCGTGGGCGTGAAGAAACGGTCTTCCTTCGCCTTGTCGCCGCGCAGCAGCAGTAGGCTCGTGATGCCGAGAAACTGCAGGTCGAGCAGTTCATACTCGATGTCCTCCACCGTCGCGCCGCTGCAGATGATGTGGGGCATCACTGGTATGCCGAACTCGTGCTGTATGGCCGCCGCTATGGCAATGGTGCCAGGGCGGCGGCGTATGCGCTGGCGTTCGAGCAGGCCATCTGCCATTTGCTTGTAGACGTACTCGCTGTGGTGTGTGGTTATGTTGATGAACAGCGGGCTGAACTCCCTCAGCTTGCATATCGTGGCGAAGAGCCTGTCCGTTCCCGTGCCTTTCAGCGGCGGCAGCACCTCGAAGGAGAAGTGCCGCTGCCCGCCGTCCTGGTTTATCAAATCCGTTACTGCCATATATGGTGTATGTACATTCCGTTGCAAAATTACTAAAAAAAAACGTAACGGCGGGGGCGGAAAGGTTATTTAATAGTATGATGGCCCGCAAACGGCCATGCGCCCTGCGGTTGCCTGTAGGCGTGTGGCGGCGTTAACGTTTTTGTGTTAAATGCAGCGGTGGGGCCTGCTATCGGCCTCACTCTGTCATTGGCGCAAAAAGAAATCCGCCGCATCACCACGTGGTGATGCGGCGGATTTCATGTCTTTGCCGTCATGCTTACTTCTTCACCTTGTACAGGCGGAAGGTCATCGGGGCTATCTCGTCGTTGATTACGGTGTTCTTCTTGTCGGCAGTGCAGGCGAGGGTGCCGTTTTGCGGAACAATCTTCTCAGGCTCGTCGAGGGTGTTTTCGGCCATCATGTCGGTGCAGGTCAGGGTGATTGTCTCTGCCGTGCGCTCGCCCTTGATGCCGTTGAGGTTTATGCTCACGGGCTGCTTCTCCTTGCTTGTGTTGATTACTTTCACTATCACGGTGCCCGTCTCCTTGTCAATCACCGCGCTGGCGAACAGGCCGTCCTGCCCCTCCTGGCCTGCTATAGGCTGTCCGTTCATGGTCATGGTCAGCACGTTGGTGCCCTTGTTCATGGCGTACATCTGCTGCACGTAGTAGCTCACGGACTTGAACATGCGCACGTTGTCATACCAGATGAGGTCCGGACGCCACTGCCAGCCCTCCACGTGGGCCAGCATCGGGGCGTAGGTGGCCATGTGCACTATGTCGGCGTTGCGCTCAAGGTCGGTCATGAAGGCAGCCTCGTAGAGCGAAGTCTCGTAGTGGTTCCACTTCTTTCCCTTGCCGTGGCAGGCGTATTCGCCGGCGAACACCTTCGGTCCCTTGCGGTCGTACTTCTCGTAGCGCAGCCCGCTGGTGAGGAACCACGACTCCGGGCGGTAGAAGTGCTCGTCGACGAGGTCAACCTTCTGCTTCTTCATGGCCTCCCAGCCGAGGTTGAAGTTCGTTCCTTCGGAGTCGGGGCCGCTCGTGCCTATTATCTTTATCTCGGGGTGCTTGGCGCGTATGGCGTCGACAAACTTCTGCATGCGCACGAAGTAGAACTCGCCCCACTGCTCGTTGCCCACGCCGATGAACTTCAGGTTGAACGGCGCGGGGTGGCCCATCTCGGCGCGCTTCTTGCCCCATGTGGTGGTTGTGTCACCGTTGGCGAACTCGATGAGGTCGAGGCAGTCCTGTATGTATGGGTCGAGCTGGTCCACAGGCACGTGCGCCTTCTCGTTGTTGCGGTTCTGGTACTGGCAGGCCATGCCCACGTTGAGCACAGGCAGCGGCTCGGCCCCGATGTCCTCGGAGAGCTGGAAGAACTCGAAGAAGCCCAGCCCGTAGCTCTGGAAGTAGTCGGGGAAGTAGCGGTGCTCGAAGGTGAACTCCCAGCGGTTGCGGTTGAGCGGTCGGTTCTCCACCGGGCCTATGGTGTTCTTCCACTGGTAGCGGTTCTCCAGGCACTCACCCTCCACGATGCAGCCGCCGGGGAAGCGCAGCACGCCCGGGTGCATGTCGGCCAGGGCCTGCGCCAGGTCGCGGCGCATTCCGTTCTCGCGGTTCTTGAACGTGTTTACGGGGAACAGGCTTATGTGCTCCAGGTCGATGGGGTTGCGCCCGTCGAGGAATATGCGCAGGCTGGCCTTGTTGTCGGTGCGCGGCGACTTGATGCGCACCTCATACTTCTTCCACTCCGTGCCTTTCACTTCTACCTTGGCCGTGGCGAAGTCCTGCCGCTCGCCCATGGTGTTGGCGTCGATGAGCTGCACGCGGATGCGGGCCGTGCCTTTGGGTGCCCTTGCCCACACGGTGAAGCGGTACTCCTCGCCCTTTAGCACTCCAATGCCGAAGTAGCCCTCGTTCACCAGGCCCGTGCGCCGCTCGGTGTGTCCGGCCCAGGCCAGGCTCACGTAGTGGGGGCAACGCTCAAAGGGGCCGTCGTCCTTGAGCGTGATGTTGCCGAAGGTCTGCCAGCCCATGAACGCCTGCGGGAACTCGAACGAGCGGTTCTTCACCAGCTCGCCGTACAGTCCGCCGTCGGCGGCATAGTTGATGTCTTCGAAGAAAAGGCCGTACATGGTGTTCTGCACGGTGGCTCCGGCTTTCTTGGTGTTCACGTCCATGACGTGCGTTTGTGCCATCGAGGCCAGTGCCGAGGTCAGTGCGAAAGCACAAGTCAGTAGTCTGTGGTTCATAATCAATGGTGATGAATGTTAATGAATGTGCCACAAAGTTAGCAATTTATTTCGGTTCAGCGGCCTGTTTTGCAGCTTTTTTGCTGTTTGCGGCCCTTTGTTGGCGTGCAGCCTTTATGCTGTCAGACTGCGCCTTCATATATTCTTTCCATGCTTTGTAGGCTTGTGGGTCGACGATGGTGCCTGTCGGCATCTTGAAGTTTACGGGTATGGTGTACTTCACTCTTACATTCTTACCGTTCTGCCTGCCGGGAGTCCACTTAGGCATGGCCTTTATTACGCGTATGGCCTCGGCGTCGAGTGCCGGATGGACAGACTTTAAGGTCTTCACGTTCGATATGGAGCCGTCGGCTCCTACTATAAAGCTCAGTATCACGCGGCCCTGCGCGCCGGCCTTTCGGGCCTCTTGGGGGTATTTGATTTTGGTTGACAGATATTTGGCCAGAGCCTTGGTGCCGCCAGGAAACTGTGGCATCGTTTCCGGATTGCTAAAGATTTTCTTCTCGTCAGTGGCTTTTTGCTGGTTGGTGTCAGTCGTTGTGGTGTCAGCTTTTACGGCTGTTGCGTTTCTGTTTTCTTCTACAGCCATACTGCCTATGGCGGCCTGGCCCATGAGCGGCCATGCCAGCAGCATGGCAATCAATGTAGTGGTGATTTTCATAAGTTACTTTATATTAACGTGAGTTCGATGAATTATAACTATTTGTAAATTTGGTGATTAGCGAAAATTGTTGTAACTTTATAGTG
>CALUGQ010000019.1 GCA_944320235.1 uncultured Prevotella sp. | reverse complement strand
ATTGTTTGTAATTCTTTGTAATTCAGTACTATAAAGTTACAACAATTTTCGCTAATCACCAAATTTTCAAGGACTTATAATTCGTCGAACTCACGTTATTTATTATTCATCAACCGAAACCTCCTCCATGGCGCGAACCACGCCATCGGTCTTTATCCGTACTAAATAAGTAGAACCTGGAATGGCATTCATAAGCTTGTAGGTGACTGAGGTGTTGCACGGGAACTTATCTACGTCTGTATATACCACGCGGCCATATTCGAGTATTTCTACCTGAGCCTCTTTAACTTTATCTCCATAAACAATTGTAAACTTGCCATTGTCAGAGGATATATTCACAGGAGGAAGCGCGCCAACATTTACATCATGATATTCATTCTCACTTCCCCACTTTACCACTTCAAGACCCGAACCGGCAAATGTTTCCAACCAAGGTATCAGCACAATACCCAACACTAAAATTTTCAATCTAACACTCATAGTTTTCTTTTGCTTTTTAAGTTATTGGTTTGTACTTGCAAAGATATAACAAATTGCCAAGAAATGCAATATACGAAAAATTAAGTGTGACAAAACCAAAGTGGTTAAAATATGAGATTTCCGCATATTTACAAAGAATACTACCATTTAAAGAAATAAAAAAAACTCCTCAAATTGTCACAAAAATAATTTTGCGTGCAACCCATTTTGTAAACCCGCAGAGACGAAGCGAGCCACATCAGAGTGTTTTTCATGACTATTATCAACGCCCAGACTGATGGGAACAAAATGCACTTTGCGTCAGTAAGTTCCTCTTTCAATCCTCTACCGAGGAACGATGAGGTAGTTCCATTTGACTGTCTATTTGCGCGCGGTTCTTTTACTTTATAATGTTGGGAGAGAGAGTTTACAGATATACCTTTCGACATACCCTTAAACGTGCATCTTGAGTTGGCAACCGCAGACATTCATAAAAAAAATAAAACTATAATACGATATTAAAAAAATATTATTAATTTCGCAGTAGAAAAAAAATATTGTCAACCAACAAGACTATGCATTTAAAGACTCAGCAACTCCTTCCGCTTGCCATCCTAACTTTTATCACCATCTGTTGCACTCATGGAAGTTACAAAATGCAACTAGTTGGGATTGACTCTCTCATTTCGAAAAACATGGACGACTCCGCGCAAGCAGAACTGAGCAGGATTGTTCCCGACGAGTCAACACTGGCCGATGACATGGCCTACTACAATATGTTGAAAGTGGAACTTCTCTTCCGCAGTGGCGAAGTATTGCCCAATGACTCAATGATAAACATCAGCATAGCTAAATTTCAAGAAAACGGAGACAATCACAAACTGGCACAATCGCTCTATTTCAAAGGAAGAATTCAATTTAAGCGCGGTGAAACTAAAAGTGCCATTAAGAACCTGCTTGAGGCTAAAGAGGCTGCAAAAGAAACAGGTGACGGCACCCTAAAAGCAAAAATATATGGGAACCTTGCTTTTTTTAACATGACGATAGGTAAATATAAATATGCAAAGAAATACATACTTCATGCGTTAAACTGTATTCCTGACATAACAGAAGACAAATATATCCTCAAAGCAGACATTTACCAAAATGCATCCGACATTTTCGGCAACCTAAGAGACACCGCCAATGCCATTGCCTATATGAAAAAGTGCATCCCGCTGCTAAAACACGTAGATGCAACAGGCAAGGCTAACATCTACAGCGGGCTGGCTAATATATACAATGTGGAAGGCGACTTTGAGCGGGCCAAGAGATACGGACTGTTGGCATTAAAGCAAAGGCAAAAGCATGACACCTACTACATCTTGTCGGAAACATTCCGCCAACTTGGCGACACGGCTACGGCCAACGCCATGTGGGGCGCAGCACTAAAAACAGCAGGCAACACATACAAGACTATGATGCTGACGGAAAAGATGGAAGCCAAGCTGAAAAACGAAGAATATGAAGAGGCATCAACCCTTGGGAATGAAATAATAAAGATGCACGATTCGTTGGCGACGAAGCACCAAGCCGACAGTATCACCGAGATACTGGCCACGTTCGACATGGCAAAGAATGCGGCAAACAACTTATCCACATGGAAGATTTACACGGCGGGCATCGCCATTGCCGCCGCTGTGCTTGCCTGTGTATTGCCCATCATATACAGGATCAGGATAACAACGACCGAAACCAAGTTCAACAAGAAAATCAGCATAGCAAACAAGACCCTGGGCAATGCATTGGAAAACAACAAGGAATTAAGGGCCGAGCTAAACTCAAAGCTGAAAATCATCGCCAAGCAGAAGGACGAGAACAAAAGTCTACAGAAAACTGCGGGAAGCCTTGCCAAGCAGCTTGAGGAGGCCTTGAGCGCCAACAGGAAAATGGTAGAAACGGCGCAGTTGGAAGCGCAAAAGTGCATATTGGAAATGTATGAAATGGCGGTCGATGTCATCGTACACAACAAATGCATCACAAAATGGTGCAACGACAAGATTGCACGTTTCATAGGGTATTGCAGCTGCGCTATGCCCGAACTCAACGCCATATTTGAAGAAGCACACAAAACACTTACCACGCAAAACAAACTGATGCTGATACTTCAGCACTTCAACAAAAGCAAGGAGGACATCTGCCTGATAATGAACCTGAGCGAAAGCGCATACCGGCAAGCCGTCAGTCGTCTCAGCAAAAAAATGGGAACCGAAGCCACAGAACATGAAAAAAAGTAATGCGTCTACAACAAGAAACGCGGAAAAGAGCTAACTTTGCATAAAATAAAGCTGCGCTCGACAATCTGGCGAACAAGTTTGCATTGCCTGTTGCATAAAGCAAGCTGCGCTCGGGAAACTGAAAGCAAGCTTTCTTTCCGCTCACAGGCATTGCCTGTGCAGCACGACATTTTATGAACGCAAAAAGACAAGGAGAAAAGACCATGAACGAAACTGAGACGAAAGGCATATCGAAAGTTTACTTCACCGACTTCCGCTGCCGCACCAACGAGGGGCCGGCGCACAAGCTGAAGAGGCTGATGAAGGCCGCAGGGATTGACAAGATAGACATGGACGGGAAGTTCGTGGCAATAAAGATGCACTTCGGCGAGCTGGGCAACATGAGCTTCCTAAGGCCAAACTACGCCCGCGCCGTGGCCGACATGGTGAAGGAGCGCGGCGGCAAGCCCTTCCTCACCGACTGCAACACGCTATACCCCGGCAGCCGCAAGAACGCCATCGACCACCTCTACTGCGCCTGGGAGAACGGCTTCACGCCGCTCACCGTGGGCTGCCCGGTGATAATTGGCGACGGGCTGAAAGGCACCGACGACGTGGCCGTGCCTGTAGCCGGAGGCGAATACGTGAAGGAGGCCAAGATAGGGCGCGCCGTGATGGATGCCGACGTGTTCATATCTCTGACCCACTTCAAGGGCCACGAGATGACGGGCTTCGGCGGAACGATAAAGAACATTGGCATGGGCTGCGGCTCGCGCGCCGGGAAAAAGGACCAGCACTGCAACGGCAAGCCACAGGTAGACCCGGAGAAGTGCCGCGGATGCCGCCGCTGCCAGGCCGAATGCGCCAACAACGGCCTCAGCTTCGACGAGGCGGCACGCAAGATGCACGTCGTGACAGACAACTGCGTGGGTTGCGGGCGGTGCGTGGGAGCCTGCAACTTCGATGCCATTTCGTTCACCAACGATGCCGCAGTGAAGGAGCTTAACTGCCGCATGGCCGAATACACCAAGGCAGTGGTAGACGGGCGCCCGGCGTTCCACATATCCATAGTGTGCGACGTGTCGCCCACGTGCGACTGCCACTCGGGCAACGACGCCCCGATACTGCCCGACGTGGGTATGTTCGCCTCGTTCGACCCGCTCGCCCTCGACCAGGCCTGCGCCGATGCCTGCCTCCGACAGACGCCACTGCCTAACTCGCAGCTGGCCGAGGCCATGGCCGACCCGCACTTCTGCGACCACCACGACCACTTCGACAACGCCAACCCCAACACTGAATACAAGACGTGCCTGGCCCACGCCGAAAAGATAGGGCTGGGGAACAGGAAATACGAGATAATTAAAAGTTAAAAATTAAAAGTTAAAAGAAATACCAAAAGAGCAGACAACAAACACGAATCGGTAAACACCAACAACTGAGGAGGAAGAAAAAGAAGCGGAAAACATCAAGAACCCGGGGAGAAGAGAAAAGAACCCGGGGAGGGAAAAACAAAAAGCGGTAAAAGAACCAAGAAGAAGAAACAAGAACCAAGAAGAAGAAACAAGAACCAAGAAGAAACAAGAACCGAGGAAAAACAAGAACCGAGGAGAAGAAACAAAAAACACCTCTGTGGAAGCACCAAGCCACCCACAGAGGTATTTCTTTTAATTTTTAACTTTTAACTTTTAATTTCCTACGCTTCCCCTTTCCCCACGTTGAACGGGGCGATGGTGCGCGGGCCGGCCTGCTGTTGGTTTGGAATCTTTATCTGGCCGAACTCATGCTCATAGCGCACGATGTTCTCCTGAAGGGCCATGAGCAGGCGCTTGGCGTGCTCGGGTGCCAGGATTACGCGGCTCCTCACCTGTGCCTTGGGCACACCGGGCAGTATACGTGCGAAGTCGAGCACGAAGTCGCTGCTCGAATGGGTTATTATGGCGAAGTTGGCATATTCGCCCTGCGCCTTGTCCTGCGGCAGTTCTATCTGCAACTGCCCTTGCTGCTTGTTCTCGTTTTCGTTCATTGTTTTTACGTTATTGTTATTGTTTAAGTCCAGTGCTTCCTTTCAAAGCCTTGCAAAGGTAACTATTTTTATCCACAAAGCCAAAGAGTGGGGAACTTTTTAAACGCATTTTAAAGGAGTTGCAGAAGCAATGGCAATGGCAATGCCATTGACGGCAAACGCCGCACAAAACAAACAGCCCCAGGCGCATTCGAGTCGCATCATAACGCCATCCATGCTTGTTCTTCTGCCCATAATATAATAAATGTATGATGCTGACACTAAACAGGCATACATTTATCGTCCGCACAACGATTTTTTGATTACCTTTGCATAAGATAAGCTGCACTCGGCAAACCAAGAGCAAGCTCTATTTGCACTCACTTGCATTACCTTTGCATACGATGACATACGCTGACATACTGCTTCCCGTGCCGCTCGACGGCCTGTTCACCTACTCCGTGCCACCGGCCATGGAGGCCAAGGTGGACTTCGGCGTGCGCACGCTCGTGCCGTTCGGCCCCAAGAAGACCCACGTGGGCATAGTGGTGCGCACCCACACCGACGCGCCCAGTGGCATAACCGTGCGCGACATCCTGCGCGTGCTCGACGACGGGGCGGTGATGACGGAGACGCAATACAGGCTGTGGCAGTGGATAGCCGACTACTACATGGCGCCCATAGGCGACGTGATGAAGGCGGCGCTGCCCGCCGGCCTGAAGGCCGAGGAGGGCTACAGGCCGCGCACGGAGCTGTACGTGAGGCTGCGGCCCGAGTTCTGCAACGGGCGGGCGCTGCACGTAGCCCTCGACCTGCTGGCCAGGGCCGACCGCCAGCGGGCTGCGTTCGAGACGTTCCTTGCGCTCTCGGGATGGGCCGAGGCGGCGGGCGCGGGCACGGTGCAGGGCATAGCCGAGGTGACGCGCGACGAGCTGCTGAACGCCAGCCACGCCAACGTGGCAGCCGTGCAGGCCCTCGTGAAGCGCGGACTGCTGGAGACTTACACGCGCGAGGTGGGCCGCTTCAACACCGGCGGCGCCCCCGACTACGGGCGGATGAAGCAACTGGGCGAGGCGCAGCAGGCCGCCTACAACAGCATCCTGCTGCAGTTCATGCGCAAGGAGGTGGTGCTGCTGCACGGAGTGACATCGAGTGGCAAGACCGAGATATACATACACCTCATCAAACAGGCCCTCGACCGCCACCAGCAAGTGCTCTACCTGCTGCCCGAGATAGCCCTCACGGTGCAGATAACGGAGCGGCTGCGCCGCGTGTTCGGCGGGAAGATAGGCATATACCACTCGCGCTACTCCGACGCGGAGCGCGTGGAGATATGGCGCAAGCAGCTCTCGCCCGCCCCGTTCGACATAATACTCGGGGCGCGCTCGGCCGTGCTGCTGCCCTTCACGCGGCTCGGGCTTGTGATAGTAGACGAGGAACACGAGCAGTCGTTCAAGCAGCAGGACCCCGCCCCGCGCTACCACGCACGCAGCGCAGCCATAATGCTGGCCCGCATGGCGGGCGCAAAGACGCTGCTCGGCACCGCCACGCCGAGCCTTGAGAGCTACCGCAACGCCTCAACGGGCAAGTACGGGCTGGTGCGACTGACGCAACGCTACAAGGGGATAGAGCTTCCCGAGGTGCAGGTGGTAGACGTAAAGGACCTGCGCCGGCGCAAGATGATGAGCGGGCCGCTGTCGCCCTTGCTGCTGGCCCGGATGCGCGAGGCCATCGAGGGGGGCCGCCAGGTGATACTGTTCCAGAACCGCCGCGGCTTCGCCCCGATGGTGGAGTGCCGCCAATGCGGCTGGGTGCCGCGCTGCGAGCGGTGCGACGTGAGCCTCACCCTGCACCGGCGGATGAACCAGCTGACGTGCCACTACTGCGGCGCGGCCTACGACGTGCCGCAAGCCTGCCCCTCGTGCGGCAGCCGCGAGCTGCAGGCGCTGGGCTACGGCACGGAGAAGATTGAGGAGCGCGTGCGCGATGCCTTCCCCGGGGCGCGCGTGGCGCGCATGGACCTCGACACGACGCGCACCAACGGGGCCTACGAGCGCATAATCGACGACTTCGCCGCGGGGCGCACCGACGTGCTCATAGGCACGCAGATGATAGGCAAGGGGCTCGACTTCGACCGCGTGAGCGTGGTAGGCATACTCGACGCCGACTCGATGATGAACTACCCAGACTTCCGCGCCTACGAGCACGCATACATGATGATGGCGCAGGTGAGCGGCCGGGCGGGCCGCAAGGGTGGCCGGGGGCTGGTGGTGCTGCAGACAAAAAGCCCCGACGCGCCGCTCATCGGGCAGGTGACAAGGGGCGACACCGAGGCCATCTACCGCGACCTGCTGGCCGAGCGGCAGGCTTTCGGCTACCCGCCGTACACCCACCTGGCGTATGTCTACATGAAGCACCGCGACGACTCGCTCATCGACCACGCCGCCGCCGAGATGGGAGCGCTGCTGCGCCGCTGGTTCGGCAGCCGCGTGCTCGGCCCCGACCGGCCTGCCGTGGCCCGCGTGAAGGCTCTCTGCATACGCAAGATTGTGCTTAAGCTGGAGCTGGGCATCGACATGGCCAAGGCGAGGCGGTACCTCCGCGAGGCGCAGAGGTTGATTGCGGGCGACGCCCGCTTCCGCTCCGTGCAGGTTTACTTCGACGTGGACCCGATGTAGAGCTCCTGTTCTTTTTGATTACGGGCCTTGGGCGCCCGCCGCATACCGAGGCTCAAATCTTTACAATCTGCATCCAAAGAAACGACTGACGGCACCCGGGCGGGCCGAACGGCCTGCCTTGCACAGCCATACGGCCTGTTCCGCGCCCCGGAACAGGTCGTTTTGCATTGCAAAACGACCGCTGCCGCAACGCATTGTAAGCCAATGTGTTGCGGCAGCGCGGCCGTACTGCGATAAAACTTCACAAAAACAAGCTCAGAACTTGAAGTCGACGCCAAGGCCTATGACGCGGTTTGTGCGGGTGAAAGAGTTGGTGGTGACGGCCGGGGCCTCGCCCGTGGTCATGTCATAATCGTCGTAGAGCGTCTGGAAATAGGCAGCGTTGACCTTCACGTTCTTGGTCACCGCCACGCCCAGGCCAAGCCCGAAGGAGTAAGAATCGACGTTGAAGCTTATGTCGCTCATACCTGCGTCCTTAAAGCCGTACTTGGTGCGCTGCCCGCCGGCGCTCACCTGGATGCGGTCGGTGATGTCGTACTCGGCCCCGAAGAGGTACTCGTTGGTGTCGGTGAGCATGTCCTTGGTGTACTGCTCGGTGTCAACGTCGAAGTAATGGTGCCAGCCTGCCATGACGCGGAGCTGCGGCAGCACCTCCCACTGCGCCCCCACGGCGAGCATAGCCGGCGAGTCTTCGGGTACGCGGCGGCCATCGGCAAACTTGTCGAGCATGGGTATCCCCTCGGCGCTGAGGCTGTTAGCCGACTTGTTCTTGAGCCTCATGCGCGTCTTGAACTCATACTTTGCGGCGAGGTTCACCTTGCCCCACTTGTAGTCAACGCCGATGATGGGAGCCACGCCCCAGCCCGTCTGGTCGCAATTAAGCTCGATGTCCTGCGTGGCCTGGGCCAGCATGGCCGTGGTGGCGGCAGCCTGGCGCACGCCGGGCAGTGCCTGCTGGGCCATGGCCGCAAGCTGCTGGTTGTCTCCCTCGGCCATGGCCTCGAGGCGGCCCACGTGCTGGTTGAGCGTGGCGCTCTCCTGGGCGAAGTGGCGCGAGGCGCCCACCATCTCCGAAGATGCCCCGTCAAGGTGCTCCACACGTATGTCCTTTACGTAGCCATAGTAGTTCGACGTGCCGTAAAGCAGGCGCAGCCCGCCGTATACGGAGAGGCGGTCGGTAACCTTGTAGGCCGCCCCGAGCGTGAAACCGTAGTAATACTGGCGGCCGCGCATATATGAATCGTAGGCGTAACGGCTTCCCATGGCGTGGCCGGCCATGCCCTCCATGCCCGGTATCTGGCTGAGCTGGGCGTACATGTCGGTGATGGCCGAGGCGTAAGACGTCACGCCTGCCACCACCTGCTCGAACGACCCGAGGCCCCCGTCGAACTCACATTTGCCGCCGCCACCGGTGATGGCGAAGCCGAACTGCAGGCTCCAGCGGCCGCGGTTGTAGGCTGCTTGCAGCGAGGGAACGACCGGGGCGTCAGCATTTCCCTCAAACTTGTGGACGCTGCCCGAGGTGTTTGTGGCGTTGTTAACGAACAGGGGGTAGCCCGTCAGGATGGTCCTGGTCTGGTGGGCGTTCTGGAAATTGAGCGACAGATGGAAGCCGTCGCCGAGGAAAGCCACACCGGCAGGGTTGCTGTAAACGCCGTCGATGCCTATTGCAGCATCGCGGGCGGGGTTGCGCAAGAACGCTATGTTCTGGTTGGTGTTGGTAAGCAAGCCGCCGGCCAGGGCGCTCCCGGCCACTGCCACGGCAGCGGCGAGGGTTGCAAGTCGTTGTTTTCTCATTATAACAAATGTTTAAAAAAGTGGCTGCAAAGGTAGGAAAAGTGTTCTGCATACCACCTAAAGCAGGCAAAACATTAATGTTTGTTAACCACAAACAGTCCGTTTATTGCACAAACGCCGGTGTTTGTGCAAGCCGGGAGGCAGCGCAGCAGCTGTTACAAGCACCGCCACGAAGAGCCATCAGCAGGCGGCTGCCGCCGCGGAAGCCGCTATTTTTCGCCGCCGGGGCCTTTCTTCTGCAGCTCCGGGTAGCTCACGCGCGTGTGGTAGATGGTTTTCAGCTTCTCTATGAGCACCGTCTTTGAGTATGCTATGTCGCGGAACGTGATGGGGCAGTCGCGGAAGAAGCCGTCGGCGAGCTGCCCGTCGACAATCTTGTTCACCAAGTCGCGTATCGACTGGTCGGTATATTCGGTGAGTGAGCGCGACGATGCCTCTACGCTGTCGGCCATCATGAGTATCGCCTGCTCGCGGGTGAAGGGGTTGGGGCCAGGGTATGTGAACAGAAGCTCGTCGATGTCGGTGCCGGGGTTTTCGTTCTTGTACTTCACGAAGAAGTACTTAGCCTTGCCCTGGCCGTGGTGTGTGCTTATGAAGTCGCGTATCACTGACGGCAGCCCGTGCTTGTCGGCCATCTTGAGCCCGTCGGTCACGTGGCTGATTATGATCTGCGCGCTCTCTATGTACGACAGGCTCTCGTGGGGGTTCACGCCCGACTGGTTCTCGGTGAAGTAAATCGGGTTGTTCATCTTGCCTATGTCGTGGTAGAGCGCACCCGTGCGCACGAGCTGGCTCTTGGCCCCTATCTTGTTGGCTATGGCCGCCGCGAGGTTGCCCACCTGTATGGAGTGCTGGAAAGTGCCCGGCGCCACCTCGCTCATGCGGCGCAGCAGCTCGTTGTTGGTGTTTGACAGCTCTATCAGCGTGATGTCGGATATGAAGCCGAACGTCTTTTCCACGATGTAGAGCAGCGGGTAGGCGAAGAGCAGCGCCACGCCGTTGACGACGAGGTAGTTGTAGTTGCTCATGTCGAGCTCAGTCATGGCGGAGGGCCGCATGAGGTCGAAGGCGAAGTTGGCCGCCATGGCCGTGAGCGTGACGAAGATGGCTGCCTTGAACAACTGCGAGCGGTATTGCAGCTCGCGCAGGCTGTATATGGCCGCCAGCCCTGCCACGGCCTCGACCACGATGAACTCGAAGGGGGCCTGCAGCATGCAGGCGCAGATGAAGACCATGACCATGTGGGCCATGAAAGCTGTGCGCGAGTCCATGAACACCCGTATGAATATGGGTACGATGGCGTAAGGCAGGATGTAGACGTGGAACAGTGTGTTGCGCACGAGCACCGACGTGAGCAGGGCGAAGATGATGATCAGGCTGTAGAGCATGGCTATGCTGCGCGGCTTGTCGAAGTAATCCTTGCGGAAAAGGCTCAGGTACACGGTGAAGGCGAGGACCACAAGGAGCACGTAGAGGGCCTCGCCGGCGGTGGTGAGGCGTATCTGCGTGGTGTCGCGGCTGCGCTTCTCGTTCTCCTTCTGGAACGAGATGAGCGTGCGGTAAGCCTTTTCGTCGACCAGCCCCCCGCGGTCGATGATTTTCTGCCCTTTCTGTACGATGCCCAGGGCCAGGGGGATGCTGTTCATGAGGTCATTGAGTGCGGAGTTGCTTTTCTCGCGGTCGTACACCACGTTTGGCGTTATGTAGTCATTGAGGTCGCACTTCTGCAGCACCTGGCGGTGCTGCTCGAGCGTCTCGTCGATGAAGAGCTGCTCGTAGGCCGTCTTCGTGGTGTAGAGCGAGCTGAGCCTCACGCTCACGGCGTTCTTGCCGCTGACTATGCGCACAGTGCGCGATGTGTCGGTGTTGAGCTTCTTGTAGTCGGCCGCGCTGATTATCCCCTGGCGGTAGAGCGCGTGCAGCCTGTTGGCTATGATGCTTATGTAGTCGTCGCTCAGGCCCGGTATGCCGTTGCTGAAGTCGGAGACGAACTTGCGCACCTGCTCGCCCTCGGCCTCGGCGTTGTACCTGTAATAAGGCTCATACACGCGCAACAGGCTGTCGCGCTGCTTCTTGATGGCCTCTTCCGACTTGTATATGGGGAAGTCGAACGGCGCGGTGAGGTCGCCATACTTCCACGGCTTGCCCAGCTCCACGCGGAAGTTGGTGCGGCTGTCGCCCGGCATCAGCCACACGGTCACGGCCACGGTGCATATTATGATGGCGGCGCGTATGAAGATGTCGCGCCAGGTTATGTCTTCCTTCAGGTTGAATGTGCTCATCGTCCTGTATGCGTTTGATGTTGGTTTGCGTTTGCGAAATTACTAAAAAAGAACGACACGGCAATGCCGTGAGGGATTTTTTTCTGGACCGAGGGGCCGCGGAGGGCCGGGCGGAGGGGCAAACGGGCAGGCGGGCCGCAACATCCGGGGAGCAGCTGGCGATGATTCCCCGCCGGGCGCAAGGCCAAACTTTTATTTACAAAAAGGCGCGGCGGGGTGCGCGCAGGGCAGGCGGGCAGTTCAAGACGGCCTGCCCGGTACTGCCGAACGGTCCGTTCGGGCTTTTGAAACGACCCATTCCGCAGTCCCAAACGACCACCCGTGCAACACACTGAGGCACAAGCAGTTACACAGCGCCGCCGCACCGGTAAAGAAAACCGACACTTCGGCCAGCACCTCTTGCCCTCCCCCCATTTGCCGCCCGGCAGCCCCCGGCGCGGCGCGGGCAGGCGGTTTAATGTTCGTTTTTACCATAAATAATGCAAGAAAGGCGGGAAGAATGGAAAAAATATTGTAATTTTGCACAAAAATATTTGCACATACACATCTTGTTATAATGGCAGAGAGAAAAGTAAGGGTGCGATTCGCGCCCAGCCCCACGGGGGCCTTGCACATCGGCGGCGTACGCACCGCGCTTTACAACTACATGTTTGCCCGCCAGAGGGGCGGCGACCTCGTGTTCAGAATCGAAGACACAGACTCCAGCCGGTTCGTGCCCGGCGCAGAGGAATATATCATAGAGTCGTTCCGCTGGCTCGGCATCAAGTTCGACGAAGGCGTGTCCTTCGGAGGCAACCACGGCCCATACCGCCAGAGCGAGCGCCGCGACATATACAAGAAGTACGTGCGCCAGCTGCTCGACGAGGGCAAGGCATACATGGCGTTCGACACGCCTGAGGAGCTGGAGGCCAAGCGCCAGGAGGTGCAGAACTTCCAGTACGACGCCCACACGCGCCTCTCGATGCGCAACTCGCTCACCATGCCCAAGGAGGAAGTGGAGCGGCTCGTGGCCCAAGGGGCACAGTACGTGGTGCGCTTCCGCGTGGAGCCGGGACGCGAGGTGCTCGTCGACGACATCATACGCGGCGAGGTGCGCATCAAGAGCGACATCATAGACGACAAGGTGCTCTACAAGAGCGCCGACGAACTGCCCACATACCACCTGGCCAACATCGTGGACGACCACCTGATGGAGATAACCCACGTCATCCGCGGCGAGGAGTGGCTGCCCAGCGCGCCGCTCCACGTGCTGCTCTACGAGGCATTCGGCTGGGCCGACACCATGCCCCGCTTCGCCCACCTGCCGCTGCTGCTCAAGCCCGAGGGCAAGGGCAAGCTCAGCAAGCGCGACGGCGACCGCCTCGGCTTCCCCGTATTCCCGCTCGAATGGCACGACCCAAAGACCGGCGAGGTGTCGGCGGGCTTCCGCGAGCAGGGCTACTTCCCCGAGGCCGTCATCAACTTCCTGGCCCTGCTGGGCTGGAACCCCGGCACGGAGCGCGAGCTCTACAGCCTCGACGAGCTGTGCCAGCTGTTCGACCTCACCAAGTGCAGCAAGGCAGGGGCCAAGTTTGACTACAAGAAGTGCATCTGGTTCAACCACGAATACATGCTCATGAAGGGCAACGGGGAGGTGGCCGGGCTCTTCGCACCCATCGTGCGCAGCCACGTGCCGGAGGCCACCGACGCGCAGATAGAGGCCGTCGTGGCCATGATGAAAGACCGCGTCAACTTCGTAAGCGAGCTGTGGCCGCTCTGCTCGTTCTTCTTCGTCGCCCCGGCAGAATACGACGAGAAGACGCGCCGCAAGCGCTGGAAGGAAGACTCGGCCCGCGTCATGGGCGAGCTGGCACAGGTGCTCGGCGGCATAGACGACTTCTCCATCGCCGGGCAGGAGCCAATCGTCGAGCAGTGGATAAAGGACAAGGGCTACAAGCTTGGCGATGTGATGAACGCCTGGCGGCTTGCCCTCGTCGGCGAAGGCAAGGGGCCGGGCATGTTCGACATATCGGCCTTCCTCGGCAAGGACGAAACCATAGCGCGCATGAAGCGCGCCATCGACACACTTGGCTAAAGCGCAATGTACGACATAGCAATATACCTCTACATGCTGGGCGTGGCCGTGGCCAGCCTGTTCGACAAGAAGGTCAGGAAGATGTGGCGCGGCGAGCGCGAGGCTTTCGCGGTGCTCAAGCGCAAGGTCGACCCGGCGGCGCGCTACGTATGGTTCCACGCCGCCTCGCTGGGCGAGTTCGAGCAGGGCAGGCCCCTCATCGAACAGCTGAGGCGCGAGCATCCCGAACTGAAAGTGCTGCTCACGTTCTTCTCACCGTCGGGCTACGAGGTGCGCAAAGACTACCCCGGGGCCGACATCGTGTGCTACCTGCCGCTCGACACGCGCCTCAACGCCATCCGCTTCCTGAGGCTCGTAAGGCCCGTCACGGCCTTCTTCATCAAGTATGAGTTCTGGTACAACTACCTGCACATACTCAAGCACCGCGGCATACCGGTCTACAGCGTGTCAAGCATATTCCGCCCGGGGCAGGTGTTCTTCCGCCGCTACGCCCGGAGCTACGCCAAGGTGCTGCGCTGCATAACCCGCTTCTACGTGCAGAACGAAGTGAGCCGCGACCTGCTCGCATCCATAGGAATCACCGACGTGACCGTGACCGGCGACACACGCTTTGACCGTGTGCTCCAGATAAAGGAGCAGTCGAAGAGCCTGCCCATCGTCGAGGCGTTCGCAGACGGCGCGCGCGTATTCGTGGCGGGCAGCAGCTGGCCACCCGACGGCGATGCCTTCCTGCCCTACTTCGGGGAGCACGGCGAGTGGAAGCTCATCATTGCACCACACGAGATAGGCGAAGACCACCTGCGGCAGATAGAGCACCGCATAGGGCGCAAGGCCGTGCGCTACACCAAGACGACACCCGAGGAGGCCCGACAGGCCGACTGCCTCATAATAGACTGCTTCGGACTGCTCTCAAGTGCCTACCGCTACGGCCACGTGGCATACGTCGGCGGGGGCTTCGGCGTGGGCATCCACAACGTGCTCGAGGCCGCCGTGTGGGGCATGCCGGTCATCTTCGGGCCAAACAACAAGCACTTCCAGGAGGCGCAGGGGCTGATGGCAGCCGGCGGGGGCTTCGAGGTGGCGTCGGCAAGCGACTTCCGCAACCTCATGCTATCGCTCTCGGCAAACAGCGACAAGCTGCGGGAGGCGGGCCAGAAGGCTGCCGGCTACGTGGCAAGCTGCACCGGCGCCACGGCCAAAATACTTGCTGACATCAAGCTCTGAAGGCCGGCTGGAAGCCAGGCTATGGCCGCCATGCGGCGTATGGCACCCGTAACGACGCCCATGCGCCGCATGACTGTATCCGGGCGGCATCCGCACCGCCCGCCGGAAGGCCGCCCGCGGCGGAGCGCCATCCACGGTGGCGGCGACAAAACGACAAATACTACAAAGCTATATGTGGATATTCATCCTGTTCGTCCTGCCCATGGCAGGGCTGGCATACACGCTGTGGCACATCTGGTGCCTGCTGCCCTTCGGCGGCATTGGGCGCGGTGCGGTAGTGGCGGCGTGCGCACTGGCGTTCGGCGCGATACCCCTCAACTTCTCGCGGGCCACCGACGACTTGCCCATGGGCCTCGCCACGGCCTGCTACGAAGTGGGCAACTCTACCTTATTCATACTGCTCTACGTCACCATGGCGTTCCTCCTGCTCGACCTTGGGCGGGCATTCCACGTGGTGCCGCGCCAGTGGCTCCACGCCAACGGCACCGCAGCGGCCACGCTCTCACTGGCCATCGCCGCGCTATTCGCCTACGGTTACGTCAACTACCGCCACAAAGTGCGCCAGCCGCTGGAGCTGACGACGGCCAAGGACATAGGCCGCGAGATGCGCGTGGTGATGGTGAGCGACCTCCACCTGGGCTACCACAACCGCCGGCACGAGCTGGCACGGTGGGTAGACATGATCAACGCGGAGCGGGCCGACCTCGTGCTCATGGCCGGAGACATAATAGACGGCAGCCTGCGCCCAGTGGAGGCGGACAGCATGGCTGCCGAACTGCGGCGGCTCAACGCCCCCGTGCTGGCCTGCCCCGGCAACCACGAATACATAGGCGGCGTGGAACGGGCAGCGCAGTTCCTCGCCAAGGCGGGCGTAAGACTGCTGCGCGACAGCGTGGCCACGATGGGCGGGCTGTGCGTCATAGGCCGCGACGACCGCTCCAACCCTGCCCGCCGCAGCGTGGCCGAGCTGGTGAGGATGGCCGACAAGGCGAAATACACCATCGTGATGGACCACCAGCCATACCACCTTGAGCGCACCGAGCGCGCCGGGGCCGACTTCCAGTTGAGCGGCCACACCCACCATGGGCAGCTGTGGCCCATATCATGGATAACCGACGCGGTGTACGAGTGCTCACACGGGCCGTGGCAACGCGGGCAGACGCGCTACTACGTCAGCTCGGGCATGGGCATATGGGGCGGCAAGTTCCGCATAGGCACGCGCTCGGAGTACATCGTGGCCACGATAAGGCACAAATGAACGCGGCATTGCCCTTTGCCGCCGAGCCAGCACGGCAAAGGGCTGCATGGCGAACAACTAAAACTTGATGCCTACGAAAACGCGGGCGCGCCACTTGAGCGTGCTCACGGCAAACGCGTCGTAATCGCCCAAGAACGACGTGTTGACCACGGCATTCATCCCGGCGAAGTATCTGTCGAAGTGGCGCACAGCGGCGAGCCGCCCCGCCACCACCATGTTAGGGAAGCGGTAGGGCATCTTCTCCTCGCCGCCGGCCGTCTCCATGCGGTTGCGGCTGACCACGACAAACTGCGGCAGCGTGGATATGTGGAGCAGCCAGTGCCCCTTTACCACCCAGTTGTAGGCATAGCCGGCACCCACACTGCCGCAAAGCACGCGCAGGCGGGCCGCGCCGCTGCCGAGCACATCGGCAAAATCGGTCTTGATGCGGCCACCCACAAACGACACGCCGAGCATGAAGCTGCCCGCGCTGCGCCGCTGGACCCACGACTGCGTGAACGCCGCCGGGAACGAGAAGCGGCGCCCATTGAACACATAGTAAGCGTTTGCCATTATCATGTCTTGGCTCACGCTGCCGACAGGAGCCTCCACGGAGCCCGTGGGACCGTCTACCGTGCCATCGTATGTCTTGGCCGACTGCAGTATGAGGTCGGCGCCGAGGCGGTTGCCGTAGGCGTTGAGGTTCAGCTCGTAGTCCTTGTTGCGCCCGGCGAGCTTCGCAGGGTTGGCGGCAACGCTGAGCGACAGGCCGCGATACGAGGCTGTGAGACTCATGGTATACTTGTTCTGGGCCTTCAGCCGCGAGCGGTACTCACTGCCGCCACGGCCCCAGCGGGTGTCGAGGTCGGAGCCGTAGCCGTTTACGGCGAGCTTCAGCCGCAACCGCCCGGGTGTGCGCACGATGTAAGCCGTGTCGGCGCGCTGGCGGCGGTGGCTGTCGCGCAGGTCGAGCACGCGGTTGACAGTACGCCAAAGCCGGGCCACCGACCCCGCCGAGGCGGAGTCGCGGCGCAACGTGTCGGCAGGCGCAGCCGCACAGAGCGGCACGGCAAGCACTGTCATGAGAAACAAAAGGACTGCCCTCTCCATCAACATTATAACGCTGCCCGTGCTGACTTTATTTTGTCAGATGGCCGCACAAAATGCGGACAACGGCCATTCGGCGCAGTCGAAAGGGCTGTATGGAGACGCAAAAGAGGCCGTTCCGCAGCGCGAAACGACCTCTTTCGTATCACAAGAAAAACCTGCCCGCCAAACCGCTGTGGGCCAGCCATTTACGCCAAGGGCGCAATGCGGGGCGCAATCTGCGAAAAACATTTACTTATGTGCAGGGCGCCAACTGCGCAACTGCCCCTAAGCGGGGCTGCGGCAGACGGCCGGCCTCAAGCTCAAGCTTAGAACCAGTAGGCTGCCGACACCTGCCATGCGTTGGCGCGGCCCTTGGTCACCTGGTTCCAGGTGTTGCTGGCCACGTCCCATGCGTTCACCTCGCCGGTCTTGCCGCAGGCGATGTTGTAAGTGAAGCCTATTTCGAGGTGGCTGAGCAGCGTTACGCCGGCCCCGACGTTGACGCTGAAGTTCGAATTGCTGATGTCATAGACGGCTTTCCCGTCGGCGTCGTCATACAACGTGGTAGACTTGTCGCCTATGCCGAAGCCAAATTGCGGGCCTGCTGCGATATAAGCGCCAACGATGCTGCTGAACCCGATGTTGTAACGCAGGTTTATCGGGATGTTGATGCTGCGCTGCTTCAGCGAGGGGCCGTCCTCCATCTCAGCCTCGCGCTGGTCGTAGAGCACCCCGGCGTCAAGCCCCAGGCCAGCCAAGGGGATGGTCACCTTGACCATCGGGCCGATGAAGAAGCCTGTGCGATTCGACTTGTCTACGACATCCTGGCTGAAGCTCATGTTGGTAACGTTCAAGCCTCCCTTGAGTCCGAACTTGATCTGTGCCTGCGCCGTTGTGGCCGTGAAGAGAGCCACGGCGGCGATGATTGCGGTAAAAAATTTCTTCATACGCGTTGTTATTTGGTTAATGATAGTGAATGGTCCATGTCACGGCATTGCCACGCGAGGCCAATTGGGCATGACCGCCCGATTGGCCTCGCCTGCAGTCATGCCTTCAGCCACGCCTGCCGTGGGTCAGTGGCGCTGGCGGCGCACGGTGACGCGCGGCGCGGCAGAGCCTGAGGACACGCGCTGCGTCGAGCCCACCGACGAGCGGCGCGAGCGGCGGTTGCGCTTCTTGGCGGCCTTCTCGGCTGCCTTGGCTGCCTTGGGGTCGGCCTTGGCTATGCTGTCGAGCGAGTCCTTGCGGGCCTGGTCGCCGAAGATGTTCTTCTCAAACTTGGCCAGCTCCGCCTCGATGCGCTTCTGCTCCTTGGTGAGCGCGGAGTCGGTAGTGCAGTACTGGGCGAGCGTGCGGCCGAGCATATTGTTGGTCTTGTATATCTTGCCTTCGTAGCGGTTGAGCGTGAAGTAGTCGGCCAGCGTCATGGTGGCGGCGTTGTTGAGGTCGCTCGTCATCACCTCCTGTCGCGTGAGGAAAGGCTCCACATCGGCAAACCTCACCCAGAACAGCGGGTACTTTGACGGTTCCCCGCCGAAGTCGTCGTCGCGCGTCATCACCGGGCAGAAAGCTATCACCTTGCGGTGGAACGATGAATTGGCCTGGTCGAAATATGCGCTCTCCTTCAGGTAGTACGACTTCACCTCGGCCGATGGTATGTCACTGTTGTCGACACGTATCTTGCCGTCCTGCTCTTCGTAGAAGATGTGGTAGTTGTCGAGCACGGTCTTTATCTTCACCCGGGCCGAGTCGGTGAACGCCTCGTTGCCGTCGAGGCGGTACTCATACACGGGTATGTAGCCGTTCAAGGCCAGCTTGAACACATATGTGAAGAGGTTGAGCTGGCGGCCGATGGGCTCCACGGGGTAGTAAAGGCCGGCGTTGGCGTCCTGCATGAGGTCTATCTCACGGTAAATGTCGCGGCGCCACACCACGTCCTCGGGCATCTCGATGGCCGTGGGGAACATGAGCTGCGCGCGGCGGGTCATCTGCCCCGAGGCCGCCTGGGCGTTCTTGGCAGCCGCCTGGGCGCGGCGCACCTTGGGCTGGGCCGCAGCCGAGAGGCCCGCGAGCGCTATTATGGTAAGGAACAACAGTCTTTTCATATTTCCATCGTCTTTATGTCTTGTTTCACTTTATTATGACTTCCATCGATGTGGGCAGCGTGCGCTGCAGCCCGTCGGGGCCAACGGCCGTGACGCGCGATATGTAGAAGCGGCGGTTGCGCGCCAGCCTGCGGAACGTAGCCTTCTGCCTGGCGGAGAACTTGTCGCCGTCGCTCACCATCGGCACGGCGTTGCCCATGTTGTCGAAGAACACCGTCTCGAAGCTGAGCACGCGGAAGCCTATGTCGAGTATGCCGTCGTCGATGGCCGCGCCTATGCCGTCGGCTGCCATGAGACTGGCTTTGGGCAGGTTGCCGCCCTTGTAGCGCGTGGGGTTGCCGTGCTCGTCGGCCATGGCTATGTAGGCCGTCGGGTCGGGCAGCTTGCGCACCCGGAAGGTGAACTGCCCCATCTGCTGCACGCGGCCGGTGTTGGTCGACGACACGGTGATGGTGACGTCCTTGCCAATGGCAGCCGGACGGGCTATGTACTTGCCCGGCCCTACTGGCTGGAGCGTGCCACCGGTCATGGTGGCCGTCACCTTGTTGAGCGGCACTCCCGGCACGCTGACGCTTATCGGGTTGCTGTAACCGGCGTAGAGCATGTTCATGAGGTCGGCCGAGACGGTGGCGCTCGGGTCCACGACGGTGTACTTCTGGCTGAAGTCGCGGCGCACGCGCTCGCCGTTGCCGTTGAGCATCTCGATGTATCCGGCCAGGGTGAAGTCACCGGTGCGCGAGCATACCGTCTCGTAAAGGCCGTCCTTGAGGTCCATCTTGCGATTGCCGATGTAAATCTCCGGCACCTGCGTGGTGTCGACGGCAGCCATCACGATGTGTGCGGAGAACTTGTCGCCGCGCACTATGGTCTGCGAGTTGGGTATGACGAAGGCGTTCAGCGAGTTGACGCGTATGTCCTTGAGGTCGATGTTGGACACGAGCGTGTGCAGCACCTCGCCCTCTGCATAGCGAACGTCGCTCTGCAGCTTCGACAGGAGCGTCACGGCGGCGGCCACCGGCATGTCCTCGAACATATATTCCTGCCAGTTCTTGCCCATGGTCTGGATGTTGCGCGGCACGTCGGTCGACAGGTTGCTGCGGATGATTGCCTGCTGCGTGGGGTCGGTAACCATCGACAGGATGCGCTCGCGGAACGAGTTGATGGCTTCGTACAGCTCGCGGCCACGGCCCCTTCCGGGCGCAAGCATCACCTGGTTGGCCGCTTCGAGGTCTTCCTTGCCCACGATGTTCTTCACGTCTCCGTCCTCGCCGTCGGCCTCCCTGACGATGGCCAGCTTCAGTTCGGCGGCCAGGCTGTAGAGCGAATCGCTCATGCGCTTTACGGCCTGCGCCTTGTCGAACCACGCCTTTACCTTGGCGGGGTTGGCCTTGAGCTGCGCAGCGAAGTCGTCATATATCACCTGGTTCTCCTTCGCCGCGTTAGCAGTGGTGCGGCTGAGGCTCTCCTCCACGAGCGAGAAGCCGTTGAGCACCTCCGTTGAGACATTCAACGCGAGCATGGCCATGAGGACGACGTACATGAGGTTAATCATCTTCTGGCGCGGGGAAACCGGTCTCTTCTTTATTGCCATATCATTATATTTTCCAACGGGGCGGCGTCCGCCTTGCGGCGGGGCGCGCCCACGACGTTAAAACGGAAGCGGCTCAGAGTCGGCCTGGCCCTTGTCGCGCAGCGGCGAGGCGGCCTTCATGTTCACAGTCATGGCTTCTATCATGCGCGAGTAGATGGCGTTGAGCTCGGCTATCTGCCCTGCCATGCGCCGCGACTGCTCGTTTATCTGGTCGATGGTGCCAATCTGCGCGCTGGCCCCCTTGAGCTGCATCTCGTAAACCTTGCATATGCCGGTGAGGGTGCGGTTGAGATTCTCCATCTCCTCTGAGTCGCGGGTGAGCCGCTGGCTCTGTTCGGCCACCTTGGCCAGCATCTCGGTGAGGTTGCGCAGCTCGTCGATGTAGTTGGCGGTGGCCTCCTCCATCTCCTTGGCGGCTTCTTCCATCTCGGGACTTACCTGTGGCTGCTGCGCCACGAACGCCGGGCCGCCGGCCATGGCGGCCACCTGGGCGGGAGCGACGGGCTGCCCTGCGGGTACGCCTTCGCCTTGCGGCGCTGCAGTGGCGGCCTCTGTGCCGGCTTGGGCCGGCTGCGCGGCGGGGCTGCCCGTGCCGCCTATGATTATGGTTCCGCCGCCTTGCACGAACGGCGCGCCTGCGGCTGGAGTCTCAGCGCCGCCCGGCAACGGCTCTCCCTCCTCGCCCTGGGCTGCCTCGTCGGCAAAGGCGTGCGTCGGGAGGTCTTTCCCGTCGGCCGTCTTGTCGAACGGACGGTCGAAGGCGGAAATGAAGAACACTATCACCTCGGTACCCATGCCAAGGTAGAGCATGATGTTTGCGCCGGGCAGGTGGGTGAGCTTGAAGAGCGTTCCGAGGATAACTATCGACGCGCCCCAGCTATACGCGTAGTTGAGGAAGGTCTGGCCGGGCACGCTGTCGAGCCATTTCTGCAGGCGGTAGACTATGTTGAACTTGCTGTATACTGTCATCTCTTCTTGGATTTTTTCATTTTCTCGCTTGTGGTGTTGGCCAGGCTGCGCACGCAGCGGAAGCCTATGTACGAGCGCGGCTGGTTCTGGTACTCGTAGGAGCGCCATGCCGAGCGTATGTAAGACTCGGGGTCTTTCCACGAGCCGCCGCGCACGCTCTTGCGCTTGAGGGCGTATGGGTCTTCGAGCGCGGCCTTGTATTCGAGCTGCGGGTTGACGTCGTTCATCATTTCCACGCCGGCCTCGGTGTAGACGGTGCTTGTCCACTCGGCCACGTTGCCGGCCATGTCGTAGAGGCCGTTGCTGTTAGCCTGGTAGATGCCGGTCTTGCAGGTTATGAGGTTGCCGTCTTTCGTGTAGTTGCCGCCCTCGGGCTTGAAGTTGGCGAAGAAGCAGCCGTCGTCGCTCGAGGAGGCTTCGGCCTCCCAGGGGAACTCGTCCTGGTTCTTGCCTCTGGCGGCATACTCCCACTCGGCCTCGGTGGGCAGGCGGTAACGCTGCACGAACTGCGCTGCCTTGCCCAGCCCCTTGAGCAGGTACTCGGTGCGCCAGGCGCAGAAGGCGTTGGCCTGTTCCCAGGTCACCCCGACCACGGGGTAGTCGTTGTATGCCGGGTTGCTGAAGTAGAGGCGCATGTACGACTCGTTGTCGGCGTTGGGGAAGTCGTTCACCCAGCACGTGGTGTCGGGGTAGATGTTCACGATGTAAGTGTTGAGGAAGTCCCACGGGCCGCTGCGCGGGCGGTTGATTGTCTGGCGGACGATGCGCCCTTCGTCGTCGATGTAGGCAGTGTCCTTTGATATCCACACCTGCTCGTCGGGGTTGGGGCGCACGTCGGTGTTGAGGTTGCGCTCCGCTGGGTTCTCGCGGTACTTGCGCTTGGCGGCCTCGGTGTAGTCGTATATCTCGAAGCGGTAGTTCATCTGGCGCGCGTCGAGCATCTTCTCGCCCGTGACGGGGTTGGTGGTGTATACGCTCTCGATGGCCCGCAGCTCGTCCTCGTTGGGTTTGCGGGGTATGGCTTTCTTCCAGTTGAGGTAGGGCTTCACGGGGTCTCCGTTCTCGTCTTCCTCAATCTTGTATGTCTCGTCGCCCCCGTAGGCCGGGTCGGCCAGGCGTTCGCGTATGATGGAGTCGCGCACGTAGAGCACGAACTGGCGGTACTGCGAGTTGGTTATCTCCTTCTCGTCCATCCAGAAGCCCTCCACGGAGATGTCCCTGAGCGGCGTCTCGCGCCCCCAGAGGCTGTCTTGCTTGTCGGTGCCCATGCGCAGGTGGCCGCGCGGTATCATCACCATGCCGTAGGGCGTAGGCTCCGAGAAGGCCCTGCCGCCGGCCCCGGTGACCTCGCCGCCCGACGACATGGCGGACTTGCCGCCGAAGCACCCCGTGAGCACGAGCGCGGCCACGGCGGCACACAATGCCTTTATGGTTGTCTTCTTGTCCATATCTTTACAGTATTCTCACACTTTTATGTTTGTTCCTTCCCTTCTTGCCGAGGTCCATGTCGGTCTGGTAGCCGATGAATATCTCGTGGCTCCCGTTGCCGATGCTTATGGCCGAGGTGTACACTTCGTAGCTGTAGCCGAGGCTCACGCCGTGGAAGTTGCCCCCGACCATGACGGTGACGGAGTTCGTCGGGCTGCAGCCCACGCCCGCGTACATCACTTTCTTGTCGTTGGTGTACTTCACGCGGGCGGTTACGTCTACGCGGTAGGCCGCCCCGTCGTAGCGCGCCATGGCGCTCGGGTGTATTGTTACAAACGGGTTTCTGAGCCTAATATTGTATCCTCCGGTCAAATAATACGTGCGGTCTATCTTGAAGCTCTGCGTCTCGCCTATGTCCACGGAGGGCGCGGTGAGGTGGGTCACGGAGAAGCCCGCCCACCAGTTGCGGTGCCAGTAGTAGAGGCCCAGGCCCAGGTCGAAGCCCGTGCCTGTGGCGTCTGACGTGGGGAAGGCCGGGTCGTTGGGGGTCTCGGTGTCCACGCCGCCGCCGTCGAAGCCCTCGCTGAGCAGCCCCAGGTTCACGCCTGCGCTGATGTTGCCCCCCAGCAGCGGGTACTTCAGCGCGTACTGCAGGGCGAAACGCTTGTGGGAGAAGAGGCCTATCTCGTCGTTCATGAACTGCACGCCTACGCCGTGGTAGAGCTTCAGCAGGTAGAACGGTATGTCGGCGCCGGCGTACATCGTCGCCGGGCTGTTCTCGAAGCCTGCCATCGTCATTGCGTAGGCGGCCGCTATGTTGAGCTTCTGCTCCTTGCCCACAGCGGCGGGGTTGAACGACGGCTCCATGGCCCAGTAGTGCGAGAAGGCCGGGTCGTACTGGGCCCGCACGGCCTGGGCCGCGAGCAGCGCAACGGTCAATATGGCGAAAAAACGCTTCAACACATATTTTATAACGCCCCGGCCCGCGTTTTATTGTACCGCCCCGCCCCTTTTCGCCACAAATTGCCTCTGCCGGGGCGTGGCGGGGCTGCTCACGGCCCTGCCACGCGCGCCAAGGGCAGCCCGCCGGCTAAAGGGGGAAAGGGGCTGCGCGCCCGGCGGTGTAACGATTTTTCAGCCCCGGGCGGCTGCCGCGCACAGCCGGAGCAACACCTTGGCGCACAGCCACTTGCAAACGTCGGCGGAACGGCGCGGCGAAACGGGCCGCATTGAGGCGCAAAACGGCCGCCGCTGCGAGGCAGTACCGGCCGCCCGGCCAAGCAAAACGGCACGGCCCGGGCTGCCGACGAGCTTTTGTAAACATTTGCGCCGCTTAATGCGGCCACCGCCGAGCTTACTTCGCCTTGCCGCCTCAATGGCCGCCGGGCTGGCACAAGGGCGCACACGGCTAACAGCCAGGAACGCCACAGCGGGAAAAGCGAAGCCACAGCGCGTTTTTTTACGCCGAAACGATGCTGCATTCAACGGAAATCAGTATCTTTGCATAAGGCAAGCTGCACTCGGGAAAATGAAAGCGAGCTTTCTTTCCGCTCATTTGCATTGCCTTTGCATAAGGCAAGCTGCACTCGGGAAAATGAAAGCGAGCTTTCTTTCCGCCGCCGGCATTGCCTTTACGACCAAGTGACCGACAAAAGAAAGGAGGACGAGCAAAAAAAAACCAGCAACGCAACAAGCCGCAGCCCAAGCGAGGCGCGCGACAAACAGAACGGCATTAAAATTACTACTCACGCGCGCATGGCCGCCGGTGGCCACGCCGCCACGTCATTCACAACAACCCCAAAAACAGATTAATTGAACTTGCGAAACTTGAATTATTTAATTGTAATTTCAAACACATTATGGCTGATATAATTAAAGTTACATTCCCAGACGGTACAGAGTTCTGTTATAAATCCCCTGTAAACACGGTTATAGCAGTGCTAAGAAAATTAGGCAAGGAAAGATATCCTGATATCAACTTTACTCTTGGCAGCAATCGAGTAGTATCTCAGGTTTACAATCCTAAATTAAAAAACTATCTTAAAGAAATTACAGATGGATGGTATTATTTTAATCAGAACGACACAAAAGGAAAGACTAACCAATTAATCAATCTTAATAGCCAATTCAACCTTGGTATGAAAATTGAAGTTGGGGCTTTTAAAGGTATTGCCGACCCTAGGCTGCCAGGGGCAACCCGTCCTAAGAACCGTCTTGTTGTAACGATGCCTAATGGTGAAGTAATAGACCATGAAAGCTATCGTCAAGTATTTGCAGATTGCATCTACAAATTAGGACCTCGCAGAGTTTCTGCTAAAGCCAATATTGAACTCAGTAAAAATCAAGACCTTTTCTCTGCATCTGATTCTGAGGGAAATCGTTTCAAACTAGACGAAACGTTGTATATTCTAATACCTTCTACAACAAAAGACGCAATGAAAATTCTGAGAATCATTGCTATACGTCTTAATGAAAAAATACGTGTGAATATCTTACCTATGTCGAACCGATAATTAACAAAAAAGTATTATGAATAAACTAATAGAATGGATTAAAGAAGGGCGTGCTAAAGGCAGGTCTTGGGAAGATTTACGTTACGGTAAAGGTAGTACAGAAGAAGATTTAATGAAGTTCTTGACTATTGCAGTTGAATATATGGATTGGCCCCAATTAACTGTTGAAGAATGGTATCAGCTTGTCGATCAGCAACGCAAAGAAGAAAAGAATATAGAAAAATTGATTGATACCAAAGGAGCTACAATTATCCATGCAACAAACGAGCAAAATCTTATTAAGATATCTTCAGACGAAGATTCTGCATGGCAATGCTATAAAAGACTTCTCTTAAAAGGTAAAGGTTTTAAGGAAGATGTAGTTAAAATTATGGAGGATGCTAATATTAAAATTCTGCGTCAGTTGAGTCGTGACACACATGAAACTGGTACCGTCAAAGGATTAGTTGTCGGTAATGTTCAGTCCGGTAAAACAGCAAATATGGCTGCTCTTATGGCAATGGCAGCTGATGCCGGTTGGAATATGTTTATCGTTTTGTCCGGAATGATGGAAAACCTTAGAGTTCAGACTTTGAAGCGATTAGTGGAGGATTTGAATTCCAATAGTTGTAAATTGAACTGGGAAGCCATAGATAACCCCCAAGAAATTGAACAATATGGAAAAAGGCTTATTGATAAAAGCTTTACTACAGAAAGTAAAATGCGTTATCTTACAGTGTGTCTTAAAAATTCAGCACGGCTTCGTAACCTAATAAACTGGCTCAACAGTGATGAAAACTCCAGAAAAGATATCAGATTGCTTATAATTGACGATGAAGCAGACCAGGCAAGCATTAACACAGAAACCAGAGCCCAACGTACTGCAATAAACAGATTAATCCTAAATTTAATCAATAACAGAAACTCAAAAGGAAATCAAGCTTGCTGCAATTTTCAGGCCGTAAACTACATAGGATATACTGCAACACCATACGCTAATGTCCTCAATGAGCCCCCTGGACCGGAATCTTTATACCCGTCAAATTTCATCGCAACACTTTCCGTTTCAGACGAATATTTTGGCCCACAGCAAATCTTCGGTTATGAAGGCGAGGATAGCGACTCTCCTTCTTTCCCTGGCCTTGACATTGTAAGGATTATAAATGATAATGATATAGAGGATATTAAGGATATTCAAGAAGCGAAAAAAATGGATATTCCGGAAAGTCTTACTGATGCTATTTGCTGGTTTCTATGTGGAGTGGCATACATGCGCTATATCGGCTATAAGAAACCTGTTAGCATGCTTGTACACACAAGCAGATTAACTGTTGCTCATAACATTATGGGTAATGCCATAGAGCTCTTTTTTAAACAAAAAAATCAAACGTCCCTTATTAAGGCATGCAAAAATATCTGGGAACGTGAAAGCAAGCGTTTCAGTAAGCCTGATTTTATTATGCAATATAGAAATTATGCCAACATGTCAAGCATATATGACTATCCTGCATTTGAAGAATTGCGCGAGCATATAGAACATCTTATATCTTCAGGTTTGAGTTCATTACAAATGGATTCTGACAAGAGAATAGAATACAGTACCGGTATTCATCTTTGCATAGATAACAGCGATAATAATAATGATAATTCGAGACTGATTTATCCTAACGATAACGAAATACCTTGTGATGCTCCTGCGTTTCTGGTTATTGGAGGAAATACTCTATCCAGAGGTCTTACTATAGAAGGGCTGATTTCAACCTATTTCCTCAGGCCGGCAGGATGTGCAGACACACTTATGCAGATGGGACGTTGGTTCGGTTATAGAAAAGGATATGAACTTATCCCTCGTATTTGGCTTTCAATGAGAGTAAGAGACCAGTTCCGTTTTATTGCAGAAATGGATCAGAAACTTCGTAACGAAATAAAGGACATGGCAAAAATAGGTCTAAATCCAACTGAATGTGGTCCGAAAATTATGGCATCTCCATCAACAAAATTCCTTAAGATAGTATCTGACAATAAATGCCAAAGTGCCGTAGGGGCAACTTATGATTTTGCCGGTCATACAATGGAAACAGGGGTATTTACTAATAATGCAAAGTTGCTAAGAAGTAATCTTAATCTGATATCTACATTCATTAGTTCATTAGGAAGCCCATCAACCGATGTTAATGAAAACCCCTATGCAGTGGACAATAAAGTTTGGAAGGACATCTCTCCTCAAAGAATAAAAGAATTTCTTAGCAGATACAAATATTCAGAAAGGCTTAAAGGTTTCAATGACTTAGCAGCCTTTGAAGAGTGGTTGGATAGAGCTTATAAAGATGGATTGCTTGGCAATTGGAATGTAATTCTTTCCGGCATTAAATATGACGAAAAACTCGGGAAATGTCAAATTACGGATGCTATATCTATTAATAAAGTAAACCGAACTCGACGCTACGAGGACACAGGAGACGGAACAATAAACATTGGTACTCTACGTTCATTCAATGATTTCCTTTCTGATATCAGCGTACAGAAAGAAAATCAAAGTATTCTAACAGCTATGAAGGATGTAAATCACAATATAGTTGAGCTGAATCTTCTTCGAGAGAAACTAGGTATGTCGACAAATCCTCAGCTTTTAATATATGTTATTGATAAAAATTCTATGCCACGAAATAATAGTAACAGATATCCAATGAATGCTGTTGAAGATATTGTTGGATTTTCTATCAATATCCCAGGTATCCGTAAAGGAAAGTCTACTATTCAATCATTGACCGTCAGAATCAGAAAAGATATATTTGAATACGATGTAGTTTAAATAGCAACTAAAAATTAATAAGGGGGTGTATCAAATTGCGATATATTTGATGCTCCCTCTTGATGTGTATTATTTCTCAATAGCATAACGTAAGAAGCAATGTAATTCCATAATCCCAGTTTCTAAGCGTTGTTTCCAACCGATTCAAAAATAGTCCTGTACCTGTCCATCCATGCGTTTACCCGTTCTATGGATACCGTTTCAGATACACCGATTCATCAAGGGATATACAGTCATTTTCCGTTTCATTTCCGTTCCATTTCATTTCAAGGTGGATTCATTCATTCTTAACCATTTGATAACGTCCAGTATGGAATACATCGCTTTATGAGCGTCATTTTTTCTAAAAAATGCGCTGATTTCTGAAAGAAAGTCTGTAACTTTGTGCAAGGGCATAGGGCTGAGTA
>CALUGQ010000018.1 GCA_944320235.1 uncultured Prevotella sp. | reverse complement strand
AGATGGTAATCAGATTTTCCTGAAATCCCTTTTTGGCTTCGTCAAAGAATTGTCCGGGATTGCGCAATACGTATGTATTGTATATATCTGTCGTGACAAGGTGGATGGATTTCTCGAACGGCCTTAACATCGAGCGGCGGAGCGATTGCTGCACATCATTCCCGTTGGCAATCTTGGTATATTCCCAAACTGCCTCAAGATAGTCGGCAATTACCTTTTTGCGCCCATTTTTTCTTGCCGTCTGATTAGTAAAGTTGCTCTTCAGTTCTGCATATCCCAAGAATATGCCGTTTACAAAGAATGACAGGTCTGGACGAAACGCGAAAATTCTTTTTCCTTCATGATGAAAAGAATAAGTCATTTCCTCTACAGCAGAAAAGATATTTTTTTCAAAATCTTCATCACCGCGAAGCTCCGTGCCACTGACATACAAAAGTTTTAATGTCTCTCCGCCAAAAGAATAAGGCTTGTTTTTCGTGGTGCCGTTCAGGAATATGGCCACATTGGCACTCGCTTCTATTTTGTGCCTAATGTCATCCATTATGTCGCGGAGCAGCTTCCGCTCATCGCCGTTATATTCGTTGCGTCTAAGCAGGTTGCGCCAGCCGGCACGTGAATTTTCCTTCAAGAACTCCTTTAAATCGGACGGTATGAAGAGGTCGGGCGTAACGGCATTATTCTTTACCTCACGGAACCCAAGCCCGTCGCTACGGCGGCAGAAGAAGTCCATAACATATTCGCCTTGCAGTTCAAGTTCTATCATGACTTTGAGATATTAATGGCACGTTGGCCGGTTACTACTTCGTTTATCAGTGAGCGTTTCAATTCTTTCAATAACTCGATCTTAGATTCTGTCTTCTTAATGATTGCGTCTATCTTATTGCATTTGTCATCGAGATAGGCAACAATTTCATGTTGTTCTTGAATTGGAGGTGTTGCTATTTCTATATTCCGCATTGTGACATAGTTTGTTGTCCAAAGGTCGGCAACAATACCTTTCCCATTTCTATAAAACTCTTCTATCCAATCGTTACTATGGAAATAGTAATTTACAAAATTAGGGAGAATGTCTTTGGGCTTTAGTACAATATAGATTAAAGATACTGACCCGTCAAGTGGAGAAGTACCACATGACCCTTTACGGTCGCTTCTTGAATTGACAACAAAGTCATCTTTGCATACTTTTTTACGAGTCTCTCCTTCTGCTAATGATTTCGCAACATTATCCATCTGCGGGACAACACCATTCTTTGTTACGGATAATGGAGGGAAATCTGTTTCAGACACTTTTTCATTGCGATATTCAAAAAAGTCACGAACTCTACCTATTTTCCAATGTGCTGGGATATATGGCATCCAACGTAATCCAGATGGTCTTAATGAAACATTAGAAGCTAGTCCACGAGTAATGGCACGATTTATTAATGAATGTTTCAAACGGCGATAACAATCAACTTTTCGTTCTAGCAAACCTATCTCCTTCCCAATTTTTCCGCATTCCTTATCCAAATAAGCCGCTATGGCTTCTTGCTCTAATCGTGAAGGTAACTCGAATTCAAATGTCGTTACAGCAAGGGGATTAACTCGCTTTAAGCCTCCAACACCACACATTGATGCACACCCCTTATCAATAAATGAACGCGAACATACAAGATAAAAGAAATATCTTGCATAGCAATCATCAGAAAATCTGAGAACGTTAATTTCTGAAGAACCAAAGCCTATGCCATTTACAAGATTTGAGGCAACTGCTATGTTTAGATTTTCAAAACAAGGAGTAACTTTTGCAAATAAGACATCATTATTCGCGAAATATGTATATTTACCTTTTGCATTTTTAAAAGGAATTATATAGGGTCTTAGATTGTCGAATCTAAGGCATTCCATTGGAGAGAACGAAACAAGTTCATCACCCAAATCTGCTCCAATATAATTCGGATTTAATATTGCTACGTCTTTTAGCCTCATACTCCAAATTCCTTTTCAAGATTAGCCAGTTCCTTATCAATCTCCGCTATTTCCGCAAGGATAGAGTCAACCGGTTCTACCGTTTCAGGCACATAAAACTCCTTGTTAAAGTTTACTTCAACCCCTACTGTATTGTCGAGCAGGCGGTAAGGCTTGGATATGTACCGACCCATGAATGCGAGGATGTCTTTGCTGTTCTGTTCCGCATCCGGATGATAAGGAATAATCTCGAAGTCCTTGTATGTAGAATCGGCTATTTTTACCGTACAGGTCTTATCGCCTCTCCGGGTACGGTTGTATGTCACAGTGATACTTCCCACACCAAGCAACTCATGCACTCCTGTGGCAACAGATGTGCGCATAATCACCCCATTTGTATTATCAGCCCAATAAAAATACTCAGACGTGGAGACAATGGTAGGACTCGTAATATGGCGAAGGCGAACCATTTCCTCTTGGTTCTTCCATTCCTTCTCGTCATCAAGAGGCCACTTCCAACTGCCGGAAGTGTAGACTGCCACAATGTCGGCATCCTTGATTTTAAATGTTTCACCTGTGCAGCCAAGCGATTGGCTTACGTAACGACCATTCTTGTCAACTTCCGTGAGCTGTATTTGCTGCTTGTTAAAGTAGAAATGCCATTTGTCGAAAATCTTGGAAATACCGTTGTCCTCGAAGCGCACAAGGGAATCAACAATCCGCTTGCGATGCTCCGCATTCATCTCTTTCCGCTTGGAGCCTTTGTTCTTTTTCAATGGCTGCCAAAGGTCAGAGGCATTGATAAGAATAACCTTATCCTTGCGCCTGGCTGGCTTTTTCTTATTCAGTATCCAAAGGTAAGTGACGATGCCCGTATTGAAGAACTCATCGGAAGGCATCTGCACGATGGCCTCCACCCAGTCGTTGTCGAAAATGTATTTGCGGATGTTGCTCTCGCCGCTGCCGGCATCGCCGCTGAACAGCGAACTGCCATTGTTGACCTCAACGACAATACCCTTATCTTTCCATAAATGATTTACGTTGTGCTGAAGAAATAATAATTGGCCATCACTAACTGATGGATAAAAAGCAAATTGTCCGGTCTGGTTCTGACGCACCTCTTTCTCAAATCCTTTCCAAGGTATGCCGTATGGAGGATTTGCCACAACGACATCAAATTCTTTATCGTTGAATTTGCCTTCCGTCAAAGTGTTGCCGTATTCAATCCTTGAGTTTTCACGAAACTTGGATTCTATGCTTGCCAAAGCATACAGTGCATCATTAAAGTCCTGCCCGAAAGTCTGGATGTATTTATATCCACTAATATTCTTAAGACGGTCTGCCACGCCGAAAAGCAGGTTCGCACCGCCACAGGTCGGGTCATACAAAGCTACGAAGTCATCTTTAGGAATATCAATTTTTGCAGCCACAATCTCGGCAATCAGTGCAATAATGTCCTCCGGCGTATATTGTTCTCCGGCTGTTTCTGCAGAAATATCCGCCCACTTGCGCTTGATATGCTCTTCAAGAGTCGTTATTTCAGAATTATTATATGGGGATAAGTCAATTTGCGCCCACTTGGTCACATATTGCAAGAGCACCCCTTTCTTGCGAAGCTCAGCGATAATGCCGTCAAGATTCAGATATTTACTATCATTTGTGCCTCGCTCTATGCCGAGCAATTCCTTTAGCTTTCCGTCGAAACCTGCAAGATAGTGGCGGAAATCATCTTCAAAGGTTTTATCGTTGTTACAGATGTCTGACAGCGTCTTGCCATCCTTGACAATATACTCATTGTATCCGCAATCCCTGTCCTTGAATGCTTCCACAAATTTTTCCATGTCGTCCTTGCGGCTCAATCCTTCCGTCCGCTCTATATTAGCCATTGCATTGCGCATACGTCCTTCGAGCATAACCAATGCAAAGAAGGGCATCATGTGCTTTGGGAAATCGCTTTGTTTTATTCCCACAGCAATAAGAAGGTCTGCACAAGACCATATATCCGATTCGTATGATAGAATATCTTTCATTGTTTAAATCATCATTGCCGCCATTAATAAGCTTGGAGGATCCACATTCAAGAGCTTTGCAATCTTCACAAGCATATCAAGGGATGGTTGCGTTCTATTGAAACACCACATGGAAACAGTCGCTACGTTTTCGCCAATCTGCTCCACCAACCATTTCCCAGTTTTGACATTCTCAACCCAAACAGCTTTCAATCTGTTGGTTTTAGAGTTTCCATGCGCTTTGATTTGTCTGTTCGTTGCAACAGACTTTGATATGAATTGCAAATTTAACTATAATATTTGGAAATGCCGCATTATCACGCAGAAAAGAACAAAAGGAATTTCAATGCTTGTGTAATTCTTAGCCTGCCTAATGTAGCCATCGTATTGTTCATTTATAGATGGACCTATAGCCAAGGTCGTTGGTTTGGTCGTGGCATTGTGCTCTCTTCGCGCAGCCAAGTCAAAACAAACCATAAATATTACCAAACAAGTAATCGTGGGCGCAACATCGGTAATTTGTTTATGTCATAAGTCGCGGGAATATTGTATTTTTGCAGCGTGAAAGAGTGCCGCAGCTGCTGCTTGCGTGAGAAAGATAAGCGAAATGCGCAAAATGCGGGCGGAGCGGCAGGGAAAGAAGGACGATGACACAAATGACGATACAGACAATGAAGACTATCAGCAACACCGAGTTCGGAGGCGAGCGCCCGCTGTTCGCCTCGCACGACCTGCACCTCGACAACGTGACCATACGCGAGGGCGAGTCGGCCATCAAGGAGTGCAGCAACATCGTGGCCACCAACTGCCGCTTCGAGGGCAACTATCCCTTCTGGCACGTGCATGGCTTCACCATCGACCGCTGCTACTTCGACGTTGGCGGGCGTTCGGCCCTGTGGTATTCTGACCACTTGAAGATGACCGACACGAAGATTGACGCGCCGAAGATGTTCCGCGAGATGAACGACATTGACATTGAGAACGTGGAGATGACCGACGCCGACGAGGTGTTCTGGCGGTGCAAGCGCATCAATGCCCGCAACCTGCGGTTGCACGGCGGCACTTACCCCTTCATGTTCAGCGAAGACATACGCATTGACGGCCTGGAGAGCGACAGCAAGTACGTGTTCCAGTACGTAAAGAACGTGGAGCTGCGCAACGCCCGCATCACAACCAAGGACGCGCTGTGGGAGGTAGAGAACGTCACCGTGTACGACTCGGAGTTGAACGGCGAGTATGTGGGCTGGCACTCGCGCAACCTGCGCCTGGTGAACTGCCACATAACGGGCGAGCAACCGCTCTGCTACGCCCACGACCTGGTGCTGGAGAACTGCACCTTCGGCCCCGACTGCGACCGCGCCTTTGAGTACTCCACCGTGCAGGCCGACATACGCGGCGCGATAACAAACATAAAGAACCCGATGTCGGGGCGCATAGTGGCCGACGAGATTGGCTCCGTTACCATCGACGAGAACATTAAGGCTCCTGCCAACTGTGCCATAGAGCTGCGCGATGGAACTAAACTCTTTTGACAACCAGCGCATGACTGCAGGCCGCCATGCCTCCCTCCGCTCAGCAAAACGTCTGCCGGCGTGCCGGGCGGGGAGGTGTGGCGGCTGTTTTTTTGTCGCACCGCTCAAAAACGCTTCTTGCTTATGGACAGTTGTGGAGTGAGCCGCGCGGCGGTCATTGTGGCCTATTTCCTGGTCTATGTGGTGTGGGGCTCCACCTATTTCTTCATCGGTGTCGCCCTGCAGGGGCTGCCGCCGTTCCTGCTCGGCGCGTTGCGCTTCTCGGCGGCGGGGCTTCTGCTGCTTGCCGTCTGTGCGCTGCGGGGCGAGCGAGTGCTGCGTGCCGGACTGGTGAGGCGGTCGGCTGTCAGCGGCCTCGTGCTGCTGTTTGTCGACATGGCCGTGGTCATGCTGGCGCAACGCTACGTCAGCAGCAGCCTCGTGGCCATCGTGGCATCTTCCACGGCGGTGTGGATAATGCTGCTCGACGTGCCGGCCTGGCGCACCACTTTCCGCAATCCCGCCGCCGTGGCTGGCATACTGCTGGGCTTTGTGGGCGTGGCCATGCTCTATGTAGAGCAGCTCGGCGCGTCGGCCTCGGCCGCCCACGGCGAGCGCGGCGTGGCCCTGCTCGTTTGCGGGTGCCTGTCGTGGGCTGTTGGCACGCTCTACACCAAGTACCGTTCGTGCGCCGCCGAGGCCTCGGGCGGCTTTGCCGGGTCGGCGTGGCAGATGCTCACGGCCAGCGGGGCGTTCTGGGTGTGCGCCATTGCGGGCGGCGACGTGCAGGAGACCGACTTCGCGTCGGTGCCGCGCAGGGCGTGGCTCGCGCTGGCTTATCTCGTTGTCTGCGGCTCAATCATGGCCTACACGGCCTACGTCTGGCTGCTGCGGGTGCGCCCGGCCACCGAGGTGGCCACCCATGCATACGTCAACCCGGTGGTGGCGGTGGCCATAGGGGCGGGCCTTGGCGGCGAGACGGTGACGGCGGTGCAGCTCTGCGGCCTCGTGGTGATACTGCTCAGCGTGGCTCTCGTCAGGCTCAGGAGGGGGCTGCTGCGGTTGCGGCGGCGCGGCTGACGGCTATCTATGACATATAGCAACACAAAGACAAACATACAATATAAATATGACAGACACGAAAAAGGGGCATGGCGGCGCGGCCATGCCCGTGAGGCAGAAAGAGCGTTTCGCCATACTCGACATACTGCGCGGCCTCGCCCTCGTGGGCATAGCCGTGGCCAACTTCCCCGAGTTCGCGCTGTACACGTTCCTGACGCCCGCGGCCGCGGCCGTCATGCCTACGGCGGGTATTGACAGCGTGGTGCGCTTCTTGCAGTACGTGTTCGTTGACGGCAAGTTCTACACCATCTTCTCGCTCCTCTTCGGCATTGGTTTCTCCATCATAATGGCCAACGCCGAGCGGCGGGGAGCAAGCGGTTTCCGCATCTTCTACCGCCGCATGGCCATACTGCTGGCCATCGGTTTCCTGCACCTCATGTTCATCTGGAGCGGCGACATACTGATGCTCTATGCCCTCATGGGCATGTTGCTGCCGCTGTTTCGCCGCGCTTCCGACCGCACGCTGCTCTCGTGGGCGGCGGCGTTGCTGTTTCTCCCGGTGCTGATAGACCTCGCCTGCGAGCTGGCTGGTGTCAGCCTGTCGGCCGGGGTGGTGCGCCTGCAATGGCACTACTGCGCCAAGTACGGCATCACGGAAGACAACTTTGCCTACTGGCTGCGCGATGCCGACAGTTACGCTGGCGTGCTGCAGTTCCTTGTGCAGGGCGCGATAGTGCGCGTGCAGGAGTTCATCGACGGCAACCGCTATTTCAAGGTGCTCGGTTTGTTCCTCATCGGGCTTTGGCTGGGGCGCAGGCATATGTACGCCCACCTCGTCTTGCGCCGCCGTTGGCTGCTGCGTGTCGCGCGCGTAGGCTTCGCCTTGGGTCTTCCGCTGTCGGTGGTCTATGCGTGGAGCGCCGTGAGCGGCCACCCGCTTGGCAACGCCTTCCACAGCCTGCTCTACTTTGTCAGCGTCTATCCCATGGGCTTTGCCTACGTGGCGGCTATCTGTCTCATTCATCAGCGCCGCCCAGGCCTGCGCTTCTTCTGCCTTTTCGGCTTCTCGGGGCGCATGGCGCTGACCAACTATATCGGCCAGTCGGTATGGGGAATGGCGCTGTTCTACGGCATCGGCCTTGGCTTCGGGGCCTCCACCGGGCTTGTCTTCGTAGTGCTGGTGGCCTTGGGCGTGTGTGTGGCTGAGGCACTGTTCAGCCGCTGGTGGTTGCGCCGCTTCAACTTCGGGCCGCTGGAGTGGCTGTGGCGCATGGCCACCTACGGCAGGCGTTTCCCGCTGTTGAGGCGGCGGTGATGGCCTTTGTGTAAGGATGTTTCGTATGATGGCAGTTGCGGCGCAACAGCCTGGCGCTCAGCAAGATGCAAGAATCCCCGTTTTGCCACGCAAAACGGGGATTCTTGTCAGTCAAAACGGCCTGTCCGGGAGTTCCGGGCAGGCCGTTTTGATGTCCTTTTATTCTGGCGTGGCGGTGCCACGTGCGGTTTGTAAAGTTTTGTTGCCGTTGCCTCGGGTGGGCATCAAGGTTGCACAGGCTCCCTGCTTGCCGTGGAGTCGGCCTGCGCCTTGTTTTTCATGGCGCCGAAGTCCATGGCGTGCTGCTTGGCCCAGTCGCTCCAGCCGCCTACCTTCACGAGGTCGAACGATGCCAGCGTGCGCCCCGTGTCCCAGTCGTCGAAGTAGCCGCGGAAGCGCTGCCCGCTGCCCACATAGTATAGTTCATAGTCGCGTATGATGATGCGGTAGCCGTCGTAATAGTCGATGAGTATCCGGCCGTTGCGCACTTCCCAGTCAAACTCCACGTCGTAGGCGCGGCCAGTGGCCCTGTTGTAGTCTATCTCGCGCCCGTAGCCACCGTTGCTGAAGTCGCCGTCTTGCACGAACCATATCTCCGTGTCCCACGTATCGTAGCCCCCGTAGCGGTCAGAGTAGTAGTCGCCCTGTATGCTACCCTGCCAGTAGCCGTTGAGGTCGTAAGCTTGCTGCGTGTCTTCGTCGGTGCAGGCTGTCATGGCCGCCACGGCCACTACGGCCATGAGCATCGTCTTGAGGTTGTGAATTGTCTTGTTCATAAGCGTTTGTCTATTGTTCGGGCGCAAAGATAGTGAAAAAAAACGATATCCGTGCAGCGGCGGTGCCTATTTGTCGGCAACCGGCTTGCCGAAGTCGGGGTCAATCTTCAGGAACGCCGACACGGCGAAAGTCATGGAGCAGGCCGCCACTACGATGATGAAGAACGCGCGGTAGCCCACGGCCTCCTGTAGCGCGCCTGCGAAGAGTCCGGGAATCATCATCGACAGGGCCATGAAGGCCGTGCACAGTGCGTAGTGTGCCGTCTTGTGCTCGCCCTGGCTGTAGTAAATGAGGTAGAGCATGTAGGCGGAGAAGCCGAAGCCGTAGCCAAACTGCTCGATGAACACACAGGCGTTGATGATGAGTAGGCTGTCGGGCATGGCGTAGCTCAGGTAGACATACACAGCGTCGGGCAGCGTTATGGCGCACACCATGGGCCACAGCCACCGTTTCAGTCCGTGGCGGCTGGCGGCTATGCCGCCCAGTATGCCGCCCAAGGTCAGGCCGATGACGCCCACTGTGCCTTGCACAAGGCCGTATTCCGCAGGCGATAGGCCAAGGCCGCCGTTGTGGCTGGCATCTATCAGGAACAGGGCCGACACCTTGGCCAGCAGCCCCTCGGGCATACGGTAGAACAGCATGAAGCAGATGCCCGCCACTACCTGAGGCTTGGTGAAGAACGTCTTGACCGTCAGCCACAGCTCTTCCAGCAGCCCGCCGATGCCGTTCGTTCGCTGTTCGCCGTCCTCGGCCGTCCTCGGCAGGGCCCAGCTGTGGTAGAGCCACAGGGCGATGAACAGGCCAGCCATGAAGTAGAACATGAGGCTCCAGGAGTATCTTACGTTGCGGGTGAGCACCTCGAGGTTGCCCGCTATCATCACGAGCACGCCCTGGCCGAAGATGGTGGCTATGCGGTAGAACGTGGAGCGTATGCCCACGAACCACGCCTGCTGGTGCTGGTCGAGCCCGAGCATGTAGAAACCGTCGGCTGCTATGTCATGCGTTGCGCTCGAGAAGGCCATCAGCCAGAAGAAGAACAGCGTGCCTTGCAGCCACCACGAGGCCGGGATGGTGAACGCCACGCCGCCCAGGGCCGCGCCCACGAGCAGCTGCATGGCCACGATCCACCAACGCTTGGTCTTCACTATGTCGACGAAAGGGCTCCAGAATGGTTTTATGACCCATGGGAGGTAAAGCCACGATGTGTAGAGGGTAATCTCGGCGTTTGACAGTCCCAGGCGTTTGTACATTATCAGCGAGATTGTCATCACGGCCACGTAAGGTATGCCTTCGGCGAAATATAGCGAAGGAACCCATGCCCATGGGTTGCGCCTTGTTGTAGGTTTTGTTGTCGTTTCCATTGGTTTTTTGCGTCTTTTAGGGGCTTCCCATTAGTAAATCTCCTTTATTTCGGCCCCGCGGTAGTAGTGGAGCAGTATGCGGTCGTAGGCATATCCGCGCTCGCCCATCACTGCCGCGCCTATCTGGCAGAGGCCAACGCCGTGGCCCCAGCCTGCGCCGGTGATGGTGAAACGGGCAGGGATGCCGTCGGCTATGCCCTCCTTGTCTACCACAAACGCGCTGCTGTACAGGTGGCTGCGGCTCAGTGCGCGGCGTATTTCCAGCTCCTTGCCGATGGTGAGCTGCTTCTTTGTGCCTACAATCCTTAGCTTCCAGATGCGCCCGCTCCTGCCCCTCGCCACGGGTACAATGTCGGTTATTGCTCCGAAGTCGCAGCCGAGGCGTTCGCTTATCAGTGCGGCAAGTTCAGCCTGGGTGTATTCCACGCGCCAGCGGTAGAAGTCGGGCGTCTCCTGGTCGTAGTCGTTGAGCACCTGCGAGAGCACTCTCCCGTCTGAAGTGTTGCAGAACGAGTCGGGTGCGGAGCGTATCCAGCGTTCGGCCTCGGCCTCGTCGGAGAGGTTGGGCAGTGCCGGCGAAACCCCGTCGCGCACTGCCACGAGGTAAGGCTTGGGCGAGTCTTCCCAGCAATACTGGAACTCTTCGGTCACTCCGCCGCAACACTTGCTGAAGCGTGCGTCGCAAATGTCGTTGCCGTATGCCAGTACCTGGCCTTTTGTGGCTTTCACCGCGCTTTCCACTGCGGGAGTGCTGGCCCGCGTTATGCCTTGGTAACGCTGGCAGTGGTCATCGGCGCACACGTCGAAAAGGGTGTGGTCTTCCCTGTCATACCATTTGAGCAGCTCGCCGTCGTGCTTGGCGAACGAGAAGAAGCTGCCCGCACCGGCGTGCTGCCTGCGCCTTTTCTCCATCTGGGCGAGCAGCCAGCTGCGCGAGATTACGGCGTGGGCCTTGAGCAGTTCGGCCGACGACGTGGCCCGCATTTCGCTCGATATGACGCTGGCGAGGTATTGTTCCACCGGCAGGTGGTTGATGGCCGTTATCAAGTCGGCTTCAACCACGAGCTGGAGTGAGCCGTTGAATGTCTGTGTTTCCTTGCGTTCCCAATGGAACCCAGCTCCGATGGTGACATCGTGCAGCGAGAACGAAGCCTTGGGGGCAAGCGGCGAGAACGTGAGCTCGCGCCATTGGTTGCCCCGCCAAACTATCCCGCCTTCAGAGAATTCCACGCATTGCCTGCCCTCGATTGTCTCGCCTTTGGCCGAGTAAGGCGCGTTGAGGGTGAACTCTATGCGTTTGCGGCTCATTATTCCCACGGATACCTCAGGTTCTTCCATGCTCGTTGATGTATGGCAAGAGGCGGTGGAGGTCGCTTTCACGTTGCCTATGATTGTGGCGGCCTCTTCTTCGCTGCACGAAACTTCGCGCAATATCCCTGCGGCAGCCTCGGGTGTGAGCTTGTCGAAGTCCTCTCTGCGGGGCGTTATGATGAGTCCGCTCATGTCGAGTGCGCCGGGGCTGACGAGCATCTGCGCCTCGCCTGCCGCATAATAGCAGTCGGGGCGGTGCTTGCGGCGCGGGAACACCACCGAAAGGATGTCGCTTCCGCTGTGCCAGCACACAATGTTCATCATCGGTTCGCGCTCATCGCGGTGCGTTGGCAGGGCATCGTAGAGCGCGGCGAAGAGCCGTCTGCCGCAGTCGGTGGTGTGCGAGCGTATTAGGAAAGCTGTGCAAGGGTAGTCGGATATCAGCCATATCCCGTTGCAGCCATCATCGGAAATCACCGGCGACAGGTTGCGGCAGAGCCTCGGCCAGGCAGCCTGCAGAGGCAGCTGGCCCCCGGCAACGGCTTGAAAGTGGGCGTGGTCGGGTGCGGACGCTCCGCACAGCGGTCCGTTGTAGAACGCTGTCAGTTCCTGGTGGGCCTCAAGTAGGGCGAGCATTTCGCCGTAGCGGCTCAGTATTGCCTGCTGTTCATGGCGCAGCGATGGGATGGTAAAATGAACAGGCAGTATGGGGAACGGGTTGACAAGCAGTTCGTGGCCTTGCACAGCGGGTGCGGCAATCTGTTCTGCCGGCCTGTTCTGTTGGCAGAGGAAGCACGGACGTGCGCTGATGGACGCTTTGTCAATGCTTGCCCCGGTTGATACGATGCGGGCATGGTTGTGCTGTGCAGTGAGTGTCATGGTGTCACAAGGCAGTTCGCGTGTCTGTATGTCGAGCAGTTGTCGGTAATGCAGCCTAGCCTCCGGCCATGTCTGGAGCTGCCTGGTGAAGAAGCGCTGGATGCTGTCCGCCTCAGTCCTGTCCGCCTTTCCTGCGTTTATGTGTTTACGTGCCTCTATCTCTATGGTGCGCAGGTGGTCTTTGTAAAGGTTGTTGGCGTTCACCTTTTCTATCGGCAGGGCAGCGTCGCTGTTGCCTTCCCAGCGCCGGCAGAGGTAAAGCTCGTCATATATGCGCCCAATGCGGTAGTGGCGTGAGAAGCGCAAGCCCATGGCGTAGTCCTCGCCGTAGCTTGTATTGGGCATTGGGGTCTGCCTGAGCAGTGGCGTGAAGAACGCCCTCGGTGCGCCAAGGCCATTGATTCGCAATGCGTTGTTGGCCCCGTTGTATTCAGTCCACTCCGTGTGGGCAATCAGTCCGGGTGGGAGCGTGTTGAGGTTGAAGTCGCACATACGGTAGGAGCCGACCACCATTGCTGCCCGTTGTTTGCGGAATTCATCGACGATGCGCTGCAACGTGTCCGTAGAGCTGTACAGGTCGTCGCTGTCCAGTTGCACGGCGAAGCGCCCGCAGCGGCTGTCTTGCACGGCCGTGTTCCAGCATCCGCCTATGCCAAGGTCGGTGCGGTCAGGCACGATGTGTATGAGCCGTGTGTCGTCCACGGCGTCGAGCAGTTCGGTGGTGCCGTCGGTGGAGTGGTTGTCTACCACTATCACGTTGTATTCGAAGCCGGTCTCCTGTGCCAGTGCGCTCTTTACGGCATCCATTATGGTGCGTTGGCGGTTCTTTACGGGTATGATTACCGATGCTTCAATGTCGAAATGCTGCTCGTCGAAGTCGGGTTCAAGATATCCAGATGTGTCGACTATCGCGCCTATGGCGGCCAGGTGGGCTGTTGCAGCCTGCTCCATTTCCACCTGCACGTCGCGGTTGACGGGGTTTACGTAGTCGAATTGCTTCACTCCGCTTGCCCTCGTGTCCGTCTCGCCTTCGGTGTAAAGGCACTCGCCGAGGTGGAATATGCGGCCCTCGCGGCTGAGGAAGAGGCGCAGGTCATACAATCCTGCATACATATAATGTGGGCCGGTGGCGCGCTGTGTGGCATATTTGCGTAGCAGGTCGGCGCGGAACATCATTACGGGGCCGAAGTCGAAGTCATCGCGTATGCTGCCTTCCTGGTAGTCGATGGCGGGATGTGGCGTGGCGTTGCCGCCTATGATGGCCCAGCGGTCAGCGTATACCATGGCTGCGCCAGAGTCTTCCGCCACGTTGACCATGCGCTCCACGGCTCCCATGCCCATGGCCACCGTGCCTGCCTTGGTGCAGAGCAGGGCGTAGTCGGCTTCGGTTGTGCCGGCCATCAGGCCCATGGCATCGCTGCCGGTGACGGTGCTTGCCGCCACGGCATGGCATCCTTCAGGCAAGTCATTGTCGCTGTCAGCTTCGTCTGGCAGCAATATGGTTATCCTCCCCACGGCCATGCTGCGGCTGAGTTCGGCCACTAACGGGGCGGCCTCGGCTGCATTGCGGCACGCAAGGAAGCAGTCTGTCTTGATTGTCATGTGGGTATTAGTTGTTAATTTGCCACAAAGTTACAAAATAATAACGTAAGATACAAATAATGTGGAAGCAAAGAATCGCAGATAATTTGTACCTTTGCATGGGATTGGCTGTGCCGGGGTAGAGGAAAGCAAACTTTCTTGCGGCTTGCAGGCGCTGCCTTTGCATAGGCTTTAATTAATGCATACATATATTAAAATGGAAAAGTTCAGGAAACTTGTGGCCATAGAGCCAGTGGGCCTTGAGCCATGGGCCGAGGAGCGGTTGCGCTCCATGGCGGGAGAAGTGGTGATGTATGCCGACATCCCGCAGGATGCCGACGAGATAGTGAGGCGCATCGGCGATGCCGACGCCGTGTTGCTCAGCTACACGTCGACCATTACCGGCGACGTGCTTGCCCGCTGCCCGCAGGTGAGGTATGTGGGGATGTGCTGCTCCCTTTACTCGCCGGAGAGCGCCAACGTTGACATCCGTTATGCCGAGGCTCACGGCATAACCGTGACCGGCATACGCGACTATGGCGACGAAGGTGTGGTGGAATACGTAGTGAGTGCGCTCGTGCGCCGCCTTCACGGCTTCGGCATGGAGCCGTGGTTTGGCGTGCCGAGCGAGATAACGGGGCTGAAAGCGGGCATCGTCGGGCTGGGAAAGTCGGGCGGGATGATTGCCGACGCGATGCGCTTCTTCGGCGCGGAGATAGGCTATTTCGCCCGCAGCGAGAAGGCTGCTGCGGCAGTGAAGGGCTACCGCTTCATGGCGCTTGGCGACCTGCTGGAGTGGAGCGACGTGGTTTTCTGCTGCCTGAACAAGAACACCGTGCTGCTCGGCGACGGTGAGTTTGCGCGCCTTGGCAGCCACAAGCTGCTCTTCAACACCGGCCTTTCGCCCGCCTGGCAGGAGGAAGCCTTCGCCCGCTGGATAGAGGGCGACAACGTTTGCTACTGCGACACCGTGGGCGCACTGGGCGGCGAGCGTTTCCTCGGCCATCCCCACGTGCGCTGTGCCTGCGTCTCCACAGGCCGCACGCTCCAGGCTTCGCGCCGCTTGAGCGAGAAGGTGCTGGCAAATGTGGAAGAAACTCTAAGACATCTTTAAGGAGTTAAAAGGAGTTAGAAGGAGTTATAAGGAGTTAGAGGACGTATGTGGTGTGGCAGTGTATCAATTAAGTAGCCACGATGGATATGTCCTCTAACTCCTTATAACTCCTTCTAACTCCCAAGAAAACTCCTTGTAACTCCTTGAAAAAATTGCCTGCTTCCTACACAAACACCACGGGAGAGGCGATGTTGCGCAGCGTGCTGACTACCGACCAGGCGGCGATTTCGGCCGTGGCACTGTAGACGTCGATGACGGCGCGCACCTGGCTGTTGCGTATTTCCACGCGCTGCGTGTCGCCCTTGAAGCCCGGAGTGGACTGTATCTTCACGTTCAGCGCGTTGGGGCCTACCGATGCGCGGGCTGCGGCCACTGTAACGTTAACCTTGGTTGGGAAGAGTTTTATGGCCTCCGAGGCTGTGCCGCCGAACACTGTGCGCCGCTCGGTCTGCAGCGTGTCGTCGTACACGGGTGTGCTACGCAGCGCGTCGGGCCCTTTCTCGTTGAAGAACTCCGCCTCGGCTCCGCCCATGAGCGTTGCCGTCTGGAGCACGTCAAAGCCGCCCGTGGCTCCCGACACGATGTAGATACGGCTCCCGCCTTGTGCCGCCGTGCGCTGTGCGTCGGCGTAGAAGGCGTCGTCGGCAAATGCGCCTATGGAGAGGCACACCACCGACGTGCCTTGGGCGAGCGCGGGCAGTGCCCACTCCCGCAGGGCAGCGGGTGATGCCGCCTCTACGAGGAAGTCGGGCTGCATGGCTAGCAGTTCTTCTATCGACCCGGTCACGCGGCACTTGCGCCCTGCTTCGGCCATCATTGTGGCCACGGCCTCGGCCTTTGCCGCCGTGCGCGAGAACACTCCTGTAAGTTCATAACCCGGCAGCAGGCCGCTTGCCGCCGCCCGTGCCACGATGCTGCCCAGCTTGCCGCATCCGGCTATTGCTAATGTCTTCATTGTCTGGTTCTTGTTCTTTTTGAGTGGTGTAGGTGGGATGGGTGATGTAGGTGGGGGTTTTTGCTGTCAGAACACGGTGGCGGCCATGCGCTCCTTGGCCTTGGCGTAGCCGTCAACGAGCGCGTCTACAATTTCCTTTGCAGTCTTTATCTCCCTCACCGAGGCTGCCACTTGCCCAATTTCCAGCTCGCCGTTGTCTGTGTCGCCCTCGAATATGCCTCGCTTCGATGCCGCCGTGCCGAGGATGGAGCGCAGTTCGTCGGCTTCTGCCCCGCGGCTTTCGGCTTCGGCGATGTGGTCGTAGAGCGCGTTCTTCACCAGTCGGCTTGGCGAAATCTTCTTGAGGCAGAGCATGGTGTCGCCCTCGCCGATGGCCACGCACCGCTGCTTGAATGCCTCTGAGGCCGAACTCTCTGCTGCCAGGGCGAAGAGCGTGCCTACCTGCACGCCCTCTGCGCCTAAGGCCATGGCGGCCAGCATTGCCTCGCCGCAGCCAATGCCGCCGGCGGCGAGCAGGGGCATCTTCGTGGCGCGGCGCACCTCGGGGATGAGCGCCATGGTGGTGGTCTCCTCGCGGCCGTTGTGTCCGCCTGCCTCGAAGCCCTCGGCCACCACGGCGTCTACGCCGGCCTCCTCGCACTTGCGTGCGAACTTGCTGCTCGACACAACGTGGGCCACCTTTATGCCCGCCTCGTGGAGCATCGGGGTGAACTTCTTCGGGCTGCCGGCCGAAGTGAACACTATCTTCACGCCCTCGTCGATGATTATCTGCATGAGCCGGTCTATTTCAGGGTACATCAGCGGCACGTTGACGCCCCATGGCTTCCGGGTGGCCTCCTTCATCTTCCTTATGTGCTCGGTGAGCGTCTCCGGGTGCATCGACCCGGCCCCGAGCAGCCCCAGGCCGCCAGCCTCGCTCACCGCGGAGGCCAGCCGCCAGCCGCTGCACCATACCATTCCGCCTTGAATTATCGGATAGCGGATTCCGAAAAGTTCGCATATTCTGTTCATGTCCTTGCCTTTTTAGTTTCACTGCAAAGATAAGCATAAAGGCGCAGACGGCAAAGTTTTTGGCGCAAAAAACAAGAGGGTGGGGCCGGGCCGGGGCATGGCTTTGCAATGAAATGTTACTGCCTGGCCGCCGGTTTGGCGAGCGTCGGCAAGTGCCTGACAACCAGCAGTTTGTGCGTGGCAGCCGTTTTGCAAGGCAAAACGGCCTGCATTGCCTTGCAAAACGGCCTGCATTGAGTCGCCAAACGTGCCGTTGGGCGGGGCGAAACGGGCAGGGCGGGGTGGCAGGGCGCGCTTTTGTAAGGAAAAGCGTCAGCCTATGAGCATCGTCAGCAGCGGTATGCTGGCCACGGAGAGCAGGGTGGAGATGAACGTGCCTTGGGCCATCACGGTATCGTCGCGCCCGTACTTCATGCAGAACATTGTGCCGAACGAGGCCACGGGCATACCTATCAGCACGGCGTTGATGGCCGCCACCTCGTGGGCCGCGCCAATGGCCGTCATCAGGTAGTATGCGCCCACCGGCAAAAGCAGCAGGCGGAAGAGGCACATCGCGTATGTGCCCTTGCTCCCCATCATGCGCCTGGCGGGCATGCCGGCTATGCTTGAGCCGATGACGAGCAGCGCGGCAGGCACCGTTATGCCGCCAAGCAGGGTGAGCGGGCGTGCCACTGTGTCGGGCGTGCGCCACCCCATGGCCACAATAAGTATTGAAAGGTAGGTGGCAACCATGGCCGGGGAGTAGAGCAGGCCCCAGCGGAAGCCGCCGCTCTTCTGCCCTGTTACGAACATTATTCCCCAGATGAACACCGTGAACGTGTTTGGGGCGTTGAGTATGCTGGCGTAGAACACCGCGCTCTGGCCGAAGATGGAGGCCACGGTGGGGTAGCCTATGAACCCCACGTTGGCAAAGGTGAGCATGAAACTGTACATCCCGCGGTCCTCGCGCCTTATGGGCATGAACCTCGGCAGGATGTATGCCAGGGCAATGAGCGCCACGTATGTGAGCGTTCCCACGCCCAATAGCGGCAGGATGAGGCTGCGGTCGGGCATGGTGTCGCCCATGGTGGACGACACGATGAGGCACGGGCAGGTGAGTTGAATCACGAGGTTGGACAGCCGCTTGTCGAAGTCGCCGCCCATTATGCCGCACTTGTGGGCCACGAAGCCTGCAATCACCAGGATGAAAAGCACGGCCATCTGGGCCGCAACGGATTCGATGTTCATGTGAGCCTGTTTTGTATTTGACCTGCAAAAGTACTGTTTTTTGGCGAATGTGGCCATTATGCCAGTGCCAAAATGGGGCTTTGTAGCGGATATTGAGTAAATTTGCAGGGTAAAAAGGTTGATTTCATGTTAGGAACAATAGTTAACACGTGCGCCATCATAGCCGGGACGCTCGTTGGGGCGTTGCTTAACCGCGGCATTAAAGAAAAGTACAAGGCCGTGCTTTACAACGGGCTGGGGCTTGCCAGCCTTGCCATTGGGCTGAATGCAGCCATGTCAAATATGCCGAAAAGCCGCTACCCAGTGCTTTTCATCCTCGCCATCTCCATTGGAGGGGTGGCCGGCACGGCCCTCGACATCGATGGGCGCTTCCGCCGCTTGCTGGAGCGGAGGTCGCAAAATGGCGGTGGCCGCAGCCTGGCCGACGGGCTTTCGACGGCCATACTGCTCTATTGCATCGGCCCGCTGTCGATGCTTGGGCCCGTGATAAGCGCGTTGAACGGCGACAACACGTTTCTCTTCACCAACGCCACGCTCGACTTCGTGTCGTCTACGGTGTTCGCATCGACATACGGACTGGGCATGGTGCTTGCCGCCCCGGTGCTGTTCTGCTGGCAGGGGATGTTCTACCTCGTGGCAGAACTGTCGAGCCAGGCTGTGAGCGACGCGCTCATGGCCGAGCTGCTCATAGTGGGCGGGCTTATGATTACGGCCAGCGGACTGTCGCTCCTTGGCATAAAGGAGTGCAAGACGCTCAACTTCCTGCCGTCGCTCCTGGTGCCCGTGGCCTGGTTCTTGGTGGCGTGAGGTTAAGTAATTAAGGAGTGAAGGGTGGGGAGTAAAAGAGTAAAGGAGTTGAAGGAGTTAAGACAATAGTTTTTGCGGGTGCCATAAAACGCCGCAAACAAAGCATACGTCTTAACTCCTTCAACTCCTTTACTCCTTAACTGCTGAAAGATAACTCCTAAAGGCTTACCTGATGAACAGCAGTTCGCGGTACTTGGGCAGCGTCCAGAGGCCGTCCTCCACAATCATTTCGAGGCTGTCTATCTCCTTCCGGATGGCTTGCATCTTCGGTTCCACCGTGTCGTGGTAAGCGATGGCGCGCTCGTGGATGCTCTCAATGCGGTTGGCCACGCGGCGCGACTCTATCAGTTCGTCAACAAGGGTCTCTATCGACTCCGTGCAAACGGCAATCTCCTCTATGAGCTTCATGTTGCGGGAACTCAGACGCTCGGCCTTTTCGGCTGTGAACACGGCCTTCATGCTCTGCACGTTGCGTATGAGCTGGCTCTGGTAGTGGGTGGAAACGGGGATTATGTGGTTCATGGAGAGGTCGCCGATAACGCGGGCTTCTATCTGCACGCGCTTCACGTAAGTCTCCCATTTCACCTCGTTGCGTGCCTCAAGCTCCTTGCGGTTCATCACCTTGGTGCTCTCAAACATACGTATGCTGTCCTCGTCGAGGTAGCGTTCAAACACAATAGGGCAGCTGCTCTCGGTGTCGAGGCCGCGCCGCTTGGCCTCCTCCACCCACTCGTCGGAGTAGCCGTTGCCGTCGAAGCGTATGGGCTTGCACGTCTTTATGTCGTCGCGCAGCACGTCGAGTATGGCGCTTATCTTGCCTTCGCCCTTGGCTATGAGCGCGTCGACGCGCGCCTTGAAACTCGTCAGGGCCTCGGCCATGGCGGCGTTGAGCGCAATCATCGCGCTGGCGCAGTTGGCCTCGGAGCCTATGGCGCGGAACTCGAAGCGGTTGCCCGTGAAGGCGAAGGGGCTGGTGCGGTTGCGGTCGGTGTTGTCGATGATTAGTTCGGGTATCTGCGGTATGTCGAGTTCCATGCCCTGCTTGGCCGCCATGTTGAACAGGTCGTCCTTGTCGGAGTTCTCTATGTGGTCGAGCAGTTCGTTGAGCTGTGTGCCGAGGAACGACGAGATGATGGCCGGCGGGGCCTCGTTGCCACCGAGGCGGTGGGCGTTGGTGGCGCTCATGATGCTCGCCTTGAGCAGTCCGTTGTGCTTGTATACGGCCATGAGCGTCTCTACAATGAACGTCACGAAGCGCAGGTTCTCCTCAGGCGTCTTGCCGGGGGCGTGGAGCAGCACGCCGTTGTCGGCGCAGAGGCTCCAGTTGTTGTGCTTGCCCGAGCCATTGATGCCGTCGAACGGCTTCTCGTGGAGCAGCACGCGGAAGCCGTGCTTGCGTGCCACTTTCTTCATGAGCGACATGAGCAGCATGTTGTGGTCTACCGCAAGGTTGCACTCTTCGTATATCGGCGCAAGCTCAAACTGGTTTGGCGCCACCTCGTTGTGGCGTGTCTTGCACGGTATGGCCAGCTCCAGCGCCTGTATCTCGAGGTCTTTCATGAAGGCCTGCACGCGGTCTGGGATAGTGCCGAAGTAGTGGTCGTCCATCTGTTGGTTCTTCGCGCTCTCGTGACCCATCAGCGTCCGGCCCGTGAGCATGAGGTCTGGGCGTGCCGAGTAAAGCCCCTCGTCGACGAGGAAGTACTCCTGTTCCCAGCCGAGGTTGCACTTTACTCGCGTCACTTCAGGGTAGAAATACTTGCAAACGTCGGTTGCGGCCTGGTCGACGGCGTGGAGCGCACGCAGCAGCGGAGCCTTGTAGTCGAGCGCTTCGCCCGTGTATGATATGAAGATTGTGGGGATGCAGAGCGTGTCGTCGATGATGAACACGGGCGAGGTGGGGTCCCAGGCGGAGTAGCCGCGGGCCTCGAACGTGTTGCGTATGCCGCCGTTGGGGAACGAGCTGGCATCGGGCTCCTGCTGCACGAGCAGCTTTCCGCTGAAGTTCTCCACCATGCCGCCCTTGCCGTCGTGCTCCACGAAGGCGTCATGCTTCTCGGCCGTGCCCTCGGTCAGCGGCTGGAACCAGTGCGTGTAGTGCGTCACGCCCATCTCCATGGCCCATTGTTTCATGCCTGCGGCCACGGCGTCGGCTATCGAGCGGTCGAGCCTTGTGCCGTTGTCTATCACGTCTATAAGCTTGGCATAGACGTCGGCGGGCAGGTACTTGTACATTTTCTGGCGGTTGAACACGTACTTCCCGAAGTATTCCGAGGGGCGTTCTTTGGGTGTTGCCACCTCTACGGCCTTCTTCTTGAAGGCTTCTTCAACTACCTGAAATCTTAAGTTTTCAGACATATCTTATTGCTTTGTTTGGTTGCTTGGTTGTTTCCGGCCTGCAGTTTCGTGCCGGCTGTGTGTGTCAGTCGATGAATCGGCGCGTTATGCCGCCGTAGTCGTCAATGCGGCGGTCGCGCAGGAAAGGCCACCAGCGGCGCACCTGCTCGCCGTGTTCCATGTCTACGCTCACTATTACGCTCTCTTCCTCGTCTTCGGATGCCTCGTAGAACAGTTCGCCTTGCGGCCCGGCTACGAACGAAGTGCCCCAGAACTGTATGCCTTCCGTCTGCCCCGAGGGGTCAGGCTCGAAGCCTACGCGGTTCACTGTGACCACAGGCAGGCCGTTGGCCACGGCGTGTCCGCGCTGCACGGTCTGCCAGGCGCGTCGTTGCCGCTGCTGTTCGTCGGGCGTGTCGCTAAGGGCGTAGCCTATGGCGGTGGGGTAGATGAGCAGCTCTGCGCCCCGTAGCGCCATGAGACGGGCGGCTTCCGGGTACCACTGGTCCCAGCAAACCATCACCCCGAGGCGGCCAACGGACGTGTCTATTGGCCGGAAGCCGAGGTCGCCGGGCGTGAAATAGAACTTCTCGTAGTACGCCGGGTCGTCGGGGATGTGCATCTTGCGGTACTTGCCGGCTACGGTTCCGTCGCTCTCTATTACCACGGCTGTGTTGTGGTATAGGCCGGGGGCGCGGCGCTCGAAGAGCGATGTGACTATGACCACGTCGCACTTTCGCGCCAACTCGCCGAACATCTCGGTCGAAGGGCCGGGTATTGGCTCGGCAAGGTCGAAGTTGGCGACGTCTTCCGTCTGGCAGAAGTAGAGCGAGTTGTGCAGTTCCTGGAGCACGACCAGCTTTGCCCCGCGCCGCGCAAGGTCGGCCACGCCCTCGGCAAGCCGCACGATGTTGTCGCGCGTGTCGGCCGTGTTGTGCTGTTGCAGGAAGCCTATGTTGAGTTCTTTCATCTTTTCTTGGTTGGTGGGAAAATTGTCTTATCGTTCTAAAAGGCCAAATTATGCCAATTGTCCCGATTGGATTTTTGGGTACTGCATGGTGCAGCAGTGGAGTGAGCCGTGCTGCACGATGACGCTGCGGCAGTCGATGCACACGATATCCCTGCCGGGGAAGGCCGTGCCTATAATGCTTGCGGCCTCTTCGTCGAGGTCGGGCTGCGCGTAGGTGGGGCAGAGCACCGCTCCGTTTACCACAAGGAAGTTGGCATATGTGGCCGGAAGCCGCTCGCCGTCGCGCACTATCGGCCGCGGCATGGGCAGCCGGAGCAGGCGGTAGGGGCGCCCGTCGGCAGTGACGAGCGTGCGCAACTGTTGCTCCATGGCCTGCAGTTCGCCGTACTGTTCGTCCTCGGGGTCGTCGCAGCCTACATATAATAAGGTGTCGCCCGGGGCCGTCCTCACCAGTGTGTCGATGTGTCCGTCGGTGTCGTCGCCCGTCAGTTGGCCGTGGTCTATCCACACTATGCGCTCTGCGCGGAGGGCTTTCTTGAGATAGTCCTCTATGCCCTGCCGCGTCATGGGCTGGTTGCGGTGGGGTGCGAGCAGGCATCCCGAGGTGGTGAACACCGTTCCGCGGCCGTCGCTCTCTATCGCGCCGCCTTCGAGCACGAAGTCCGTGTGGTCTTCATACGCGCCTTCTATTAGCCCGGCGGCATACAGGTTGCGGTTTATGGCGTTGTCTTTCGCGGCCTCGAACTTGTCTCCCCAGCCGTTGAAGCGGAAATCCAGCAACCTTCTTCGGCTGCCGTCGGTGAGCGAAATGAACGCATGGTCGCGCGCCCAGGTGTCGTCTGTGGGGCAGGCCAGGGTGAATATGTTGCGCATGATGGCCTCACCGGCCTCGCGCCTGATGGCCGCCAGGGCCTCTTCGGGGTCGGGCGCAACGATGAGCAGCCGCTCGCGGTGGGCTATTTCAACAGCCATTTGTACGTATGTGGCCGTTATCTCGCCGATGGTGGGCAGCCAGTCGGTGCCTCTGTGCGGCCATGTGAGCTGCACGAAGTCCTGTGCTTCCCATTCGGCGGGCAGTCGCCAACGGTGATGTTCGTTGTTTATTTGAGCCATCGTTCGTTTAATTTGTATTCTCGAAGATGCCGCGTGGTGAAGCGGTGAGAACTTGTCTGCATTTTCACCGTGGCGGATTTTCGTTTGCAAAGATACGACTTTTCCCCGATTTCTCAATTTTATTTGCGTTGATTTTGCGCAATGGCATCCCATGGCTGCATGCTTTCGGCGCAGCCGTGCGGCCGTTGCTCAACGGCCGCTGCCTGCGGCCCGTCTGATGTCGGCGGCCAGAATGCCGGCCCCCGGGAAGCCGCTGTGCGTGCGTATCAGCCTGTGGCTGCGGTCATAAATGGCGTAAGTGGGCACTCCTTCCGACCTGAACAGTTTCAGGGTGCTTTCGTATTGCTTTTCCGTGAGATAATAGTGTTCTCCTTTTATGGCCTTGATAGCCTTGGTCCACGGTTCAAATGATGATGTCGGTCCGGTGATGTAGACATAGTCGATGGGGCTTGTTGCCATGCTGTCCTTGAGCGGTTCCAGTTTACGGTGCCCGATGTGGCATGGCTGGCACCACGTGGCCCATACGTCAATCAGCACCGCGCGCCCCTTGTGCCGCGCCAGGATGGTGTCTATGACCGATTCGGGGGCGATGTCGTTCAGCTTGTTGTAGAACACGTTGGCATCAAGGCTGGCCGCAATGGAGTCTTTTTGGTGTTTCAGGTTGGCCAGTGCCGTGCGGCACACAGGGTCGTTTATGCTGGCGACAATGCTGTCGTTCCACCTCATATGGCCGTAAGCGATGTTGTGCATGGCAATGAAGTCGCGGTTGACGCGGCTTAAGGGCATGCTGACTGTGCCGTCGGCCATATACCGTGAGTAAGCTTCCGAGTAGGTGATGTATTCGGATTCCACGCACTCGAGCCTCGGTATGCCGTGGCTTATGTCGGGAACGGTGTCGGGAATGCAGACTGACGACATGTATTCTTCATACCTCTCGGGCCTCTTTTCCTGCGGAACGTCGGCATAGAATGATTGAAACTTGTATGTGAAAGGAAAACTGGTGAGCCAGGACAGGTATGACTCTTCACACTGCATCTTCATGATTTGCTTCGTTGCGGTGGTGATGCCGGGCCGCGTTTTGATTGCGCCTGACGACAGGATGAACACACTGTCGATGGTGTTTCTTAGCTCTCGGGGCGTCATGTGCTGCCCGATGCTCCTCACCATGGCTTTGTTCATGTCGGAGATTGCGCTGTCTTGGAGCATCGACAGTTCGTGGCAGGTGCGGGCGAAGTCGCCTTTATAGGCTACCGTGCGCCCGGACTCAGGCCTGGCCATGTCGATGAGCACCTCGGTGGTGCAGTTTGGGGCTATTATCACGGGCAGGTTGAACAGCTCGTTGCTGACATGCGACACCGTTGGCCATGTCACTTCCCGTCGCAAGGTGAACGTGCCGTTGCTGTCGATGCGTGTCTGTGACTTTAGGGTTGCGTCTTTGTCGGCCGGGTCATCGTCGGAACATACCACGTACCAGCCGACCATTGAGGGTGAGAACCCGATCACCTTGCCCTTTATTACGCACGTTCCGCCTATGTTGCCGAAACTTGGCGGCAGCGTCTCGTCGCCCCCGTATGCCACGTGGCTCCACTCTTCGGGGATGTCATTCCGGCCGGACGCAGAGTCTGTTCTTATTCCGTAGAAGTTGAATTGCGACCTGCTTTCAGGCTCGATACAGTCGAATGGGTCAGTATTTCCGCCTATTGGTTCGAAGCCAAGGCTGTAACTGATGCTGCCGCTTGGCGGTATCTGTGTCCATTTGCCGGCCTCAACGCCTGTGGCATGCGTGAGGCGGTGCTCCCTTTTGCCTGTGGTCAGAAGCTTGGTATCGGGTTCTATCTTGAATTTCCAGCCCGGTTTGGCCTTTATTGTGAAGCTGAGCATGGTGGCAGTGTCTGTCAGTTCGAGCCTCGTGAGCCTGATGGTGCTGCCCAGCCGTGTTATTTTGTATGCGTAAGGCGGATTCTCTACTACTTTGCTTACGGCCACTCCGTTCATTGAGTAGGAGGCCATTGCGATGGCCAATGCCAGTCGGAATGCTGTTGTCAGTTTCATTTTCATTGTCGTTTATCGCTTTAGTTTTGCATAAGATAAGCTGCGCCCGGGAAACTGTAAGCAAGCTTCCTTTCCGCTCGCTTGCATTATCTTTTTGCCATATGGCCCATACAGGTGCCTGTATGGCGTTCGGGCCGGTGGCAAGTTGTGTGAAACCGGTCGGCGTGCGGCCCGTGGCAGTGTGCCAGATGATTAAGGTTATAGCGTAAAAGCAAGCCTCCCGCCTTAGGCATTGAGCTTACGGCCGGGAGGCTTGGTGGTGGTTGCTGTGCCATGGCTGCATGATTCAGCCCACTGGCGGCAGTCTTTGCGTTATTCCATTGCCTCGGGCACGATGTCGTCGTCGTCCTTTTTCACCGTCTTGCGTATGGCGCGCTTGCGCGTTGCGGCCTTCTTCTTGTCGTCGGCGGGTGCCTTGTCGGCCTTGATGCCTGCCAGTTCGGGGTCGATGAGTATGCGGCCGCAGTACTCGCAGACTATTATCTTCTTGTGCATCTTGATGTCCAGCTGTCGCTGTGGCGGTATCTTGTTGAAGCATCCGCCGCAGGCATCGCGCTGCACGTAGACGATGCCGAGCCCGTTGCGTGCGTTTTTGCGTATGCGCAAGAACGACGTGAGCAGCCTCGGCTCAATCTTGGCCTCAAGCTCGCTTACCTTTTCTTTCAGCTTCTCTTCCTCGGCGCGTGTCTCCTCCATGATTTCGTCGAGTTCGCCTTTCTTCATGTCGAGGTCGTTCTGGCGGTCTTTTATGTTCTCCTCGTTGGCCTGCAGTTCGTTGGTCTTCTCTTCTATGCGTGCCTGTGCCTCGCGTATCTTCTTGTTGCACAGTTCTATTTCGAGCGACTGGAACTCTATCTCCTTGCTCAGCGTGTCGTACTCGCGGTTGTTCTTCACGTCGTTGAGCTGCGTCTTGTATCGCTCCACGCTGGCCTGCGCTTCGTTTATCTCGGCCTTCTTCTGGCTCACGGCTTTCTGGAACTCGTCTATTTCGCGCTTGATTTTGTCAATGCGTATGGTCAAGCCCTCTATCTCGTCTTCGAGGTCTTGCACTTCCAGGGGCAGTTCGCCCCTCAACGCTTTCTTCTCGTCGATAGCCGAGAGCGTGGTCTGCAGTTGGTAGAGTGTTTTCAGCTTCTCTTCCACCGACAGGTCTGTAGGATCTTTCTTTGCCATTGTTATAAGTATATTATGGGATTCGTGTTGGTCTCCGCTATGAAGAGCGGCAGCCCGGGGCACGCCTCGCCGATTATTGATTTGAATATCTCGCTGGTGTATTGCTCGCTTTGGTAGTGGCCGATGACGCATATTTGTATTTCCTGCTCATGGCCGAAGTAAACGTGGTAGTGCATCTCGCCGGTTACGAAGGCGTCGGCACCGGCCTTGATGGCGTCGCCAAGCAGAAAATCGCCTGCTCCGCCGCATATTGCCACACGCCTTATGGGGCGGCGCAACAGTTCGTTGCACATGGCGCACTCCACGTCGAACTGCTTTTTGAGGCTTATCACGAAGTCGTCGGCGGCCACGGCCTGTGGCAGCGAGCCGATGACGCCGCTGCCGGCATCTGCCCCTCCGCCCTTGGGGGCAAAGAACTCAACGTCGGCCAGGCCCATCTTCTCGGCCATCTTGAAGTTTACTCCGCCGCGGGCGTTGTCCATGTTGGTGTGCATTGACACCACGGCCACACCGGCACGTATGGCTTTAAGCACCGTGCGTTGCACGCTGTCTGCATCGGATACGGTTTTAAGTCCGCGGAACAGCAGCGGATGGTGCGACACTATCAAGTTGCAGCCCTTGGCTATGGCCTCGTCAACAATGCGCTCGTTGACGTCAAGGCACAATAAAGCCCCTGATGCTTCCGTCTCTGTCAGTCCCAGTTGCAGGCCGGCGTTGTCCCAGTCTTCCTGCAAGGGCAGAGGCGCGAATCGTTCAAGGGCGCTTATCACTTCCTTTATCTTCACGCTTTTACAGCTTTAATATAAATATGTATTCAGTCTGCAAAGATACTTATTTTTATTCTCCATTGTGCAGTATTCATGGCTTTTTTAATTCTTTTTTGCAGTGGCGGCGCGTGTCATGCCCGATGTATGGTTGTTGTACGGTCTGAAAGCATGACCGTGATGGTTGTTAATACATTATTTAATTATTGCTCAGCGTAGGGTAGGCCGTGTGCGTAGATGGTGTTTGGTCGGTTTGCTGAAAAAAGCAATGTGCTTGTTCTGTTCTTTCTGAGTCATATTGTCAAAGCGGTTGACGGAGCTGTTCACACCTTTAATATTGCCTGTTTGGCGTTTATGTAGAGCTATTCTGACATGCGTCCGATTGTGTCAGAAGATGGTTGTGATAGGTGTTTGAAACTGTTATGCCATGAAATTCTGTAATGTGGCATTGGTAATGTTTTATTACAAAATCATAATTGTCGGATGGAACGCGCCGTTTTGATTTGTAAAACGGTGCGTTTTGCCTTTCCGAACGGGCCGTTTTACACCGCGAAACGGCCCGTTTTGTAAAGCAGAATTGGTGCTATTGCTATGTCGTTGGTTTACAGACGCTTACGTTGACGGTTGGCTTTGTGACGCGGTTTTGAAAAATTCTTACACCAGAATTATCTCCGCCATGATGAACACTCCACCATATAACAACTAAAAAAATAGTTAAATAATTCTCTGAAAGCATTGTCATGTAAAATGAAATGGCTATATTTGCAAAAGACAAGCTGTTGTAGAGAGACATAAGACAAGTGTTCTTTCTGTTTATTGGCTTTGGCCGCGAATGCCCGTTTTATATATTGTAAACCGTTTGTCGGCATTTGATTTATACTTTCTGGCTTAATGTCAGCCCGTTGTGGAGTATAATGTAATGTTACTTTCGGGCATTTGATGAATCGGCAGGCTTCAGCTTAGGTTACTGACTTGATGAAACTAAAACTTAAAACGATAAATTATGAAACTGTTTTGCAGAAAGACTATCATGCTTGTTGCCGCGGCCACGCTTGCTGCAACAGGCGCGGTGGCCCAGCAAAAGGCCGCCTACACAGTGACGGGCGAGGTGAACGATTCCACCGCCGAGGGCAGGATGATTTACATTGAGCGTTACGATGACTACAAGTATATAGACAGCACTCGCATCGAGGGTGGCAAGTTCGTGTTCCGAGGCACAATAGACAGGCCGCGCTTCTGCCGCATACAGGCCACCGACCGTGACCACGCCAACATCATACTGGAGGGAGGCCACGTTAAGGCCAGCGTCGGGAATGCGTACAACAAGCCGTCGGGCACTCCGCTCAACGACGAGATGCGCCGCATCGAAGGCATCATGGACAGTCTTGAGGCAATGTTTAAGGCTGAGAAGAAGGTTGTGGAAGCCAGGCACCCAGACAGCACGGCCTGCGCCAGGGCTATGATGGCTGTCTACGACAGTGTTCAGGCTGCTTTACGAAGGGAGTACAACGTGCTCTTTGCGCTCCATCCCGACGATGCCATAACTACACATCTGCTCACTTCGGGCGTGCTGGCCTGCTACTCACCGGTCGAGCGCGGGCGCCTCTTGGCCTCGTTCGGCCCTTGGGTCAAGTCGCAAAAGCTCTACAAGGGCTTTGCAAAGAGGCTCAAAGCCGAGCTTCGCACTTCGGCAGGGCAGGTGTTTGTAGATGTAGCCGGACGCGATGCCGACGGAAACCCGGTGAAGCTTAGCGACTATGTTGGCCGTGGCGGCTACGTCCTCGTTGACTTCTGGGCATCGTGGTGCGGCCCCTGCCGCAGGGAGATACCCTATCTGGCCCGCCTGCACCGCGAGTTCAAGGACAAAGGGCTGACGGTTCTCGGGCTGTTCACTTGGGATGACGAGGAGCGTATGGGCAAGATGGCCAAGGAACTTGGCGCGGTCTGGCCCCAGATGTATGCCCCGGAGGACAAGGCTTTGGCGTCTTACGGGCTCGACGGAGTGCCGATGATAATACTCTTCGGCCCCGACGGGCGCATCGTTGAGCGCGGGCTGCGCGGCGATGTCATGGTAACTAAGGTGACGGAGATAATGAACAAACATAAGTAAAGGCTATGAACAGATTCAGAAACTTGGCTCTCGCCGCAGTGATGGCGATGCCGGCATTGCCTGCCATGGCGCAGGAGAACGCAAAGAAAGTGTGCGTAGTGACCGGCGAACTGAATGGGTGGCCGGCCAACCGGGTAGTAATCGCCCGCTATGGCGAGGACGAACGCTTTTACGGCGATACCATTCCGGTTCGTGACGGGCACTTCAGCTATGAGCTGGAGGCCGACGGAAGCACCGTGTATGACCTCACGGCGTTAAAAGGCAGAAGCGGAAGGTATGCGCGTTTCTTTGCCGAGGAGGGGGCGGTTCACATCAAGTTCCACCCAGACAGCGTGGCCGATGTCGTGACATCCACGCCGCTCAACAGCGAGATGAGGCGCGTGATAGCAGCCACAGACACCATCACGAAAAGCGCGTTCGGCAGGCGTGATGCTTTGACGAGGGCTGGGCGCGACCTCACAGAGCCTGCGCGGCGGCTACAGGAACTGCGCAAGAGCACCAAAGACCGCGACTCCATCAAGGCGATAGAGGCCGGGATGAGGCGTATGTTCGATGAGGGTAGGGTTTATACCCCCGAGTTTGAGGCGGCCGAAAAGGCCATTGGCGAGGCTTTCCGGCGGGAGTACAAGGCCCGCTGCCACTATGCCGTTGAGCATCCCGGCCCCGTTGGGCTTTATTTCCTGCAAGAGGCAGCCTCGAGCAAGCTTGCCGACACAGCCCTGGTGCGCCGCGCCGTGGAGGAGATTTACGCCAAGCGGTATCCCGCTGCCTACGCCACGAGGTGGCTGCAGGGCTGGCTCGCGGGGTGCAACACCATGGTGGGAGGCGACTATTTCGACTTTACCGCACCCGATCTGGCGGGCAATGACCATACGCTCTCCAAGGAGATAGCGGGGCGTGTGGCCTTGATTGACCTCTGGGGCAGTTGGTGCGGGCCTTGCCGCAGGCACTCGATGGCTCTCATCCCTGTATATAACAAGTACAAGGACCGCGGCTTCACCGTCGTTGGCGTGGCCCGCGAGTTCCGCGATTCGCACGCCATGAAGAAGGCGATAGAGCGCGACGGCTACCCATGGCTCAACCTCCTGGAGCTTGATGACCGCCTCGGCATCTGGACGAAATACGGCATTGGCAATGCCGGAGGCGGCCGCTTCCTCGTAGATCGCGACGGCAAGATACTGGCCATCAACCCTGATGCCGCGCAGGTGGAGGCTATATTGAAAGACAAACTGTAATAACCTGTTATGCAAATGAAAAGAAAAAGACTTTTGACAGTGGCCTGCTCGCTATTGGTAGCGGTGGCCAGCAACGCCCAAGACGGCAAGATATGCACGCATATAGAAGGCGAGATAGCCGACACGGCTGTGCAGGCGATAAGTGTGCGCAGGGTTGATCAGAACTGCAGCTATATCTATACGGACACCATCCCGTTTGCCAACGGTCGTTTTTCTTACGACATCCACACGGCAGAGCCTGCCTTTTATTCAATCTGTGCGTTCAATAAAGACTGGATAGGACGGGCGGTGAACTTCTTTGCCGACGGCGATACGGTGTGCATTAAGTTCTTTCCCGACGACTCTCCTGTGTGGAGTTCGCCCTCGCCGCTCAACAAAGAGTTGCATCGTGTGAACGGAATGACAGACAGCATTTTCCTTCATTACCAAGCGAGATTTGCCAAATATGCCGACTACGATAGTCTGTCGGAGTCCGAACGCAAGGAATATAAGGCACTGAGTGATTCCTACCACGGACAGATTAAGGCTTTCCGGCTCGGTTATATGCGCAAAAATCCCGGGCTTGTCGGGCTTTTCATGCTTTTTGAGTGGGGCGAGCGGTTCTCTGATGACAGCGTGGCGGTACGTGAAGTGGCATCCATCTATGATGATGTCTATGCCGGCAAGTTTCCCGGTTTCCACCTTTCGGAATATATGAAGCTGTGGCGTGCCTCGCAGAGCGTAAAGGTTGGAGGCAACTATATCGACTTCACCGCGCCCGACTTGGACGGCAACGACCACACGCTGTCGGAGGAAATCGAGGGCAAAGTGGCTCTCATTGACTTCTGGGCGAGCTGGTGCGGGCCGTGCCGCAGGCATTCCAAGAGCATGATTCCTGTTTACGAGAAGTACAAAGACCGTGGTTTCACCATCGTGGGCGTGGCTCGTGAGCGCGATGCGGAGGCCATGCGCAAGGCCATAGGGCGCGACAAGTACCCATGGCTCAACCTCATTGAGCTTAATGACCGTATCAAGCTGTGGAACAATTATGGCATGCGCGGCGGTGGAAACAAGTTTCTCGTTGACCGTGATGGCACAATCCTGGCCATCGACCCGAAGCCAGAGAAGCTTGAGGCTATACTGAAAGAAAAACTGAAATGACTGTGACTAAATATCAGAAAGGCTTATGAAGAGTATTATTAAGTTGTGTTTTGTTGTCCTTGCCGCCCTTTGTGCCATGCCCGTGGCGGCCCAGGCTACGGGCGGAGACTACACCGTGACAGGCCGGATAGGCACCGCCAAGTATGACGGGCAGACGGTTTACCTGCGTCATTTCGAGTCAGACGAACGGTTGGCCAGCGCGGTCGTGACCGGCGGAAAGATGGTTTTCTGCGGCAAGGTGGACGGTGCGAGATATAGCCGGGTGGAGGTTGGAAACGAGTTCTATTGCAATCTGATACTTGAGCCGGGCGATATCACACTCGACTTCGACTCGTTGCACTTCGGGCGAGGGGCTGCGCTGAACGACAGTGCCTGGCAAGTGGAGGCGGCCTATGAGACAAGGGATTCGGTGCTTAAGGTTATATGGAACGGCGTTGAGGCCCGGATTGCAGACGTGGCAGAGCGAGAGAAAGAGGCCGAGAAGCTGGCCAAGGACTATTATCGCGACGTGTTCACGGCTTATTTTGCAGGCCATGAGGACGACGCGCTTGGCCATGTGCTGCTCAATTCAGGCTTTCTCCGCAGCATGAGGGACGCCGACCTGGAGGCCGTTCTGGCAAGGCTGGGCCCGTGGTTGCGCACCACGAGGGTAGCTAAGCGCGAGATTCGCCGCGTGAAAGAGCGCGCCAAGCTGGCCGAGGCATACCGGCTTACAGGCAAGGGCGTTATGTTCAAGGACGTGGAGGGCTGCGGCCTGGACGGTAGCTCGGTAGCACTTAGCGACTACGTGGGCCGGGGCAAGGACTATGTTTTGCTCGATTTCTGGGCTTCGTGGTGCGGGCCGTGCAAGCGCGAGATTCCGTATCTGGCCCGCCTCAGCAAGAAGTTCAAAGGCCGTGGGCTTACTGTCGTCGGTATGTTCGTGGCCGACACTCGTGAGAATTTTGCCAAGGCAGTGGCCGCCGAGGGCATTTCGTGGCCGCAAATCTTCGACAGCGCGAACAAGGCCCGCGCCCTCTACGGCGTCACAGGCATACCGCAGATAATTCTTTTCGCCCCCGATGGGCGCATCGTGGCGCGCGACCTGCGCGGCGAACAGATGGTGAAGTTTGTTGAGGAAACGCTCGGAAACGGGCGGGAATGACGATTTTGCAATATGAGAAAGACTGCATTGTGCGCAATGTCGCTTGTTTTTGCCTTTGTTGGCGCAGCGCGTGGCGGCCAAAGGGTTTGCCACGTTGAGGGCAAGGTGGAGGGAACGGAAGCCTGTGTGCTGCTGGTGATGCCCGACGGGGCAACGGACCGGACGGGCCAGTCGGACACGGTGGCGGTCATTGGCGGGCGTTTCTCCTGCGACTTGCCTGTCGTAGAGCCTGCTGTTTGGTGGGTAAGGCAGTACCACAGGCCGGGAGTGTGTACCAATGCAGCCTGCTTTTTCGCTGCGGGAGACACCGTAAGGATAACTTTCCACCCAGCTTTAGCCAATCGGGAGCCGACCGTCTGCAGCACGTCGCCGCTCAATGTAGAGTTGACTCGGGCCGACAGTGTAATTACGGCGGCGCGGATTGAGGCAAGGAAACTGTACAGCGACTCTGCCGACATCTTCCGTTCCGACGAGTATTTCAGGTACAACCGCGAGTGCCAGGAGATAGAGTTCCGTTATGCGGAGAGCAATCCGTCGCTTGTGGGGCTGTATTATCTGGTTGGGCTTACGCGCGACGTTGAGCTTGACAGCACCTTGACCAATGGGCGCATAGAAACTCTTTACAATGCGAAGTATGCCGCACGCTTCGCCGGCAGCGCCATGGGCAGGAGCGTGAGGCGGTGGATTGATAGCCGTGGGCTGCGTGTTGGAGGGCATTACATAGACTTCTCAGCGGCTGACAAGGACGGGCGCAGGCACACACTTTCTGAGGAGATAGGCGGCAGGTATGCCCTTATAGACCTCTGGGCTTCGTGGTGCGGGCCGTGCAGACAGACATCGGTGAGCATGATTCCGGTTTACGAGAAGTACAAAGACCGCGGCTTCACCATTGTGGGCGTGGCGCGGGAGCGTGGCCGGGAGAGTTTCCTCAAGGCGTTGGAGCGCGACGGCTACCCGTGGCTGAACCTCGTTGAGATTGACGACGAAAACGGTATCTGGGAACGCTACGGCAAGACTTACAGTGCCGGAGGCACGTATCTTGTAGGCCCGGACGGCACGATACTGGCCATCGACCCTACGGCAGAGGAGGTGGAAGGGATACTTAAGGAAAGGCTTTAATCCAAATCGGCCATTAGACTTCAGTTGGATTTCGTGCTGCTGGCAGGCAGATTGATTTTCGGTTTTATCGAAGATGTAGCGGGCTACATCGAGAAAAACCGGAAAGCAAGATGGCGGCAGCAGTGCGGAATACGGCTGAAGAGACAGCAGTCAAGTGAAAATGTAGGCTTGGCGGTCTAATGACCGATTTGGGTTAAGACGGTAACATTTCGTTACAAAGCCTTTGGCGGAAAGCAAACCGCGCCGTTTGGCAAGTCCAAACGGCGCGGTTTGCGTCTTGAAACGGCCTGTTTTGCGTTGCGATATGGCCTGTTTCGGGGTGTAAAATGGCCGCTTCGGTATGTGCCTGGCGTTCAGCTGGTTGCAAGGTCGGCACACAAGACTGCGCAATGGTAAGCAAAGTTTACAACCACGAGGCCGGTGACGGACTTCGGCGGCCGCTTACATCCAGTCGGCGAGGTCGGCCGAGGCTTCCACCTTGGTTTCTATGTCGTCGGGCAGGGCGGGGAAGAAGTCGATGCCCGTGATGCGTTCCACCTCGTCGATGGTGTTCACGTAGTCGCCTTTGGGGCGGTTGCCCGGCTGGTTCTTGTATATGAAGCCTATGGCTTTGGGCGTACCCTTGGTGCAGAGCACCACCTTGAAGAATGCTTCGGGCACAACAACCTTGTTCTTGCCTATGGTCTTGTGCTTGCCTTTATAGAGTATGGGGCCGCTTACGATGTAGATTGAGCCAAGCTCGTCGGCCCATCGTCGGCACTGCTGCTCCATTTCGTTCCAGTCGCCGGCGTTGAGCGAGTGGTTTTGCGGGCATATGTTGGTGAAGAGGAACGACTCGCGCTGCGCCGCCTCGCTCCACTTGTTGTCGGCAGAGGGGCAGAGGTGGCCGCGGTCGTAGCCCGAGCGGTAGTAGTCGTTGTCCGTGGCGCGCGGCTTAGGCACGTCTTCATCCTCGGCGAAGTCTATGCCGCCGCGCTTGTGTGGGCCTGAGGTGTGCTCAGCGGTGAGCTGCCACGCCACCCAGTTGGGCAGGCGTGTGTCGCTGTTGTACGACGCGGTGTAGCCCGTACGGTGCAGTATCTGCTCCTTGCGGTCGGCGAGCGGCGCGGGCATCTCAATGCCGTCGGCGGGCTCGATGGTGGTTTCGGCCTTGCCGTCGGCCTCTGTTTGAGTGTCAAGCCCCGCCTCTTGTGCCAGCCGGTCGATGGCCTGCGCGGCGTAGTCGGTGAGTTTCTCCTCCACTTTTCGGCCAACGGCCTCTTTCACTTTGTCTGTGTTCAGTTCGCAGGCGGCCAGTCCCAGTGCCAGGAGCGCGGCCAGCGGGAGCATGGCGATGTCTTTTCGGTTCATTGTTGTAATATGTTTTTGTTTTCGCTTTTGCCGTAGATGAAGCTTGCTTTCACTTTCCCGGGCGCAGCTTTAGTTATGCAAAGTCAATGCAAGCGAGCGGAAAGAAAGCTTGCTTTCACTTTCCCGAGCGCAGCTTGAGTTATGCAAA
>CALUGQ010000017.1 GCA_944320235.1 uncultured Prevotella sp. | reverse complement strand
TGGAGCCATCTCATCTTCGACGACCGCTACAGCGACATCGTTGACATCTACGAGGGCGGCTTCATGCACAACCGCGGAGTGTTCCGCTCGGAGCAGAACTCCTGCATGAACAACGACATTCCATATTACAGCACCATCAGCCGCGAGAGCATCGTGAAGCGCATCAAGCGTTACGCGGGCGAGGAGTACTCGTTCGAGGAGTTCGTTGCCAACGACAAGCGCGACGCAGGCACCGTGACCCGCAGCGCAGACGTGAGCACACGACTGATACGCACCTACCAGATGCCTCCGCGCATCCACAAGGGCAGCCCGCTGAAGTAAAAAGGAAGAAGCCCCTCCCCACCCCTCCACGGTGGGGAGGGAGCACCCTGCGGCTCAGTGGCATCAGTTCTCTCAGAACTCCCAGCCCTCCCAGAGCTCCCATAACTCATACCCCCTTCGGGGCAACTAAAACCCAAAAATTATGAGACGACAGATATTTGTATTATTCGCTTACGCGTGCTTTGGATTGGTGATACATGCCATTTCATCATGCACGCAAGATGAAGATGACGCACGGCAGGCTGCCACGCCCACTGACGCCAAGCACACGCCGATGACGTTTGCCGTGACCCACCCGGCGCAGACACGCGCCACCGACGCCGGCTTCGACGAGGGTGACAGCATCGGGCTGTTCGTAGCCGCCGAGGGCGCGCCGCTGGAGATTGGCGGCAACCTCGTGAACAACGAGCCGCTGAGGCTCACCGCAGGCACGTGGGCGGCCAACCGCACGCTCTACTGGGACGAAGGCACATACAACGCCTATGCCTACTATCCATACACGACGCCCGTAAGCTCGGTGGACGACCTGCCATTCAGCGTCAGCCTCAACCAAGGCGCCACCGCCGAGGGAGCGCAGATTGACGGCTACGAGGCCAGCGACCTGCTCTATGCCCGCACCACCGGCGTAAGCGCGTCGGCCTCGCCCATACCACTAACGTTCCGCCACATAATGAGCAAGCTCACCATCCGCCTCGTGAAGGGCGAGGACTTCGAGGGCGATATGCCCACCGAGGCCGACGTGTATGTGCACAACACCGTGCCCACGGCCACCATCGACCTTAGCGCCGGCGTGGCCACGCGCGATGTCTACGGCACACGCGCCACCATCACCGCGCGCCAGCAGAGCGACTACATCTACTCGGCCATCATCGTGCCGCAGCGCGTGGAGAACCGCATGCCGCTCATAGAGGTAATCATGAAGGGCGTGTCTTACATCTACGAAAGCACGTTCCAGTTCAAGCCAGGGGTGGAGCACCTCGTCAACCTCGTAATCTCCGACAACCCCGACCAGGTGAAGATAGAGATTGGCGGCGAGATAGTAGGCTGGCAATGACCAGCGTTGGAATGACAAAAAGATGACGAAAGCACTCTACGCACTTTCACTGCTCACCATCGCACTTGGGGGCGTGGCATTGGCCTTGTGGCTCATGCCCGCCCCCGACTTGCCTCACGAGCAGGCAATCCGCCGCTACGGCGTACACGAAGGGCTGCAGCTCGCCTACATGGCCGACGGCCAGGGCGGCGGCCATTTTGCCGTTGAAGACGCCTCCGGGCGGCTGCTCTACGACATACCGCTGCGGGGCTGCCTGCTCGACGTGCGCTTCCGCGACGGCCGCCTGCGCTTCCGCGAGAGCCCCACGGGGCGCGAAGGCTACATCGACCGCAGCGGTACGGTGACATTCCTGCCCACAGACGGCCACACGCCGCAGCCACAGGAGCACAGGGGCATGGCCAACCAAGCGACAGCTACCGGCAACGCGGCAGCCACAACGCCTGCCGACGACAAGCCTGCCGAAGGCGACGGCCGCATGGCCGATGCCGCCGACCTGCGCCGCATGGCACGCAGCAACCCATTCTATGCCGAAGCCTCAAAGATTCTTTCCGGCAAGCTCAGCGTGGAGGATGCCGGCAGGCGACGCACCATCTTAGGCTACTGCGAGCACCTGCGCACAGCATACACCACCAAGGACATCGACTTCCTGCGCCAGGTGTTCAGCGACGAGGCCCTCATCATCGTGGGCAACGTGGTGCGCACCGCGCCCGGCAGCGACAAGGCCGGGCTGCCACGGCAGCGCGTGGAGTACTTCATGCGCACAAAGAAAGAATACCTGGCGCGGCTGGAGCGCGCCTTCGCCGCCAGCAAGGCCATCGACGTGAAGTTCAGCGGCTTCAGCATCATGCGCCACCCCACAATGGACGGCATCTACGGCGTGAGCCTGCGCCAGCGGTACAAGAGCGACCGCTATGCCGACGACGGCTACCTCTTCCTGCTCTGGGATTTCCGCAACCCGTCGATGCCGCTCATCCACGTGCGCACTTGGCAGCCCTACGACTCTGCCGGCGACGGCGACGGAATGGTAAGCATCAGCGACTTCAACCTACAGTAAAATGCAAAAAGGGCCAAACACATCACACCTTGCGGCCACCGCGCTGCTGCTCGCGCTCATCTGGGCTGCGGCCCAGAGTGCCGTGGCGCAGGAGTTCAGAGTGGGTTCGTTCCGCGAGCTGCCCAACGACGTGAGCGCGTTCATCACCCCCGTGCGCGACCTCAACGGCGACGCCTGCGCCTTGGTGAAGGTGGCGGCACAGGCCGACTTTGCCTTTTCGTCGCCGTTGGGCATAGTGAAACGCCACGACGAGGTAGGCGAAGTGTGGCTCTACCTGCCACGCCGCTCGCGGCTGCTCACCATCAAGCATCCCGAGTGGGGCGTGCTGCGCGACTACCGCTTCCCACGCCCGCTCGAAAGCCACGTCACCTACGAGCTGGTAATAGAGCCGCCGCGCCGCGACAGCGCGGCCTTGCGCGACACTGTGGTGATTACAAAGACCGTTATCGACACCGTGGCCGTGGGCCGCAGCCGCCCGAAGCTGCCGCTGAGGGCCGACGTGATACTCACGGCGGCGTTCCACAGCCACGGCCCGTCGTGGGGCATCATGCTCGCGCTCATGCGCCGCCACGGGGCGTACATACACGCCGAGACCGACTTCCGCCGAATTGGCGATACGAGGATGGACTGCGCCGAGGATGGTTCGACCGCCGACGGCGGCCCCATCCCCTACTACACCGGGCAGACGCGCCACGCCAGCTATGCCGTAACCGCAGGCCCCATCCACCGCATAGGCAGCCGCCTGAGCCTGTTCTACGGCGTTGGCTACGGCCGCGCCGCCACGGCCTGGCAGCTCGCCGCGAGCGAAGGCGGCGGCTACGCCCTCAACACCGGGCTGACCCACAAGGGCATTGCCGCCGAGGCGGGCCTCGCGCTGCGCCTTGGGCGCATATCCGTGGCTGCCTCGGCCATCACCATCGAGGGCAAGCAGTGGCAGGGGAGCGTGGGAATCGGGGTAAACCTGTTTAAAGGTAAAAAAGTAAAAAGGTAAAAAAATAAAAGGCTGCGCCACGGACGAGACCACAAAGACAATGACTTCGGCCATGCAAACAGGCCGTTCCAGACTGCGATACAGGCCGTTTGGCCATGCAATACGGGCCGTTTGGGAAGCCGAAACGACCCATACCGGCAACCAATTGAGAACCAAACAGTTAAGCTCTGAGTCTACAAAACAATGAAATCGAACAGATGACAAGCATAAAGACACTTGCAACAGTAATCACGGCAGCCATCATGGCCATAGCCTGCAACCCCGATGACGGACCGGGCAACTTCGAGCCGCGCCTGACGGCCACAGGAGCCTCAGCTGTGCTGCACACGGAAGCCACGCTCAGCGGGCGCATAGAGTTGCAGGGAAGCACGCAGATGCCCGCCCTGCGCTTCCTCTACGGAACGGACGAGAGCCTGAGCCAGGCTTCCGACGAGGCTGAAGCCGTGGGCGACAGTGTGGCCGTGCGCGTAACGGGGCTTAAGCCCGGCACGGCTTACCTGTTCTGCCTGCTCGCCGACAACGGACGGGCAGAACTGCGCAGCAACACCCTTTCATTCACCACGCAGCCCAGCGGCAGGCCTGCCGTATGCGAGGCGACCGACATAAAGCACACAAGCGCAACACTGCAAGGACAGGCCGACACGCTCGACAACGGCCTGCTGCCCGAACTGGCGTTCGTCGTAGGAACGGAAAGCGGGGCAATGAGCCGGGCTGAAGGAACAACCATCGCCGACGGAAAGGCCACATTGCACCTCGAAAACCTCACGCCCGGCACAGCCTACCGTTTCTGCCTGCAGGCATTCGACGGCCACAACACGACATACAGCGACACACTGACGTTCACCACCAAGCCCAGCGACAGGCCGACAATATGCCCCGCAACAGACATAACCCGCACAAGCGCAACACTGCAGGGGCAGGCCGACACGCTAGACAACGGGCAGCTGCCCGAGCTGGCCTTCCTCGTAGGAACGGGAAGCGGGGCGATGAAACAGGCCGACGGAATGAGCATCGCCGACGGAAAGGCCACAAAGCACCTCGACGACCTAACGCCCGGCACAGCCTACAGCTTCTGCCTGCGGGCCTTCGACGGCCACAACATGACATACAGCGACACGCTGACGTTCACCACCAAGCCCAACAAGAAGCCTACCATAACCGCCCCCACGCTCATCGGCCAAGGCCCAACAAGCGCAATGGTGAGCTACGCCGTTACCGACAACGGCGGCGAGCCACTCACCGCCACCGGGCTGGTAGTCACAAACACTGCCACAGGCGAGCAACAGCGCATAAAGGCCACGGCTGACATCAACGCCGACACGGTGTTCACCATACGCGCCGCCGGACTTGCACAGCACGCCACGTTCAGCATCGAAGCCTTCGCCGCCAACACCATTGGCGAAAGCAAAGCCGGCGAAATCACCATGACAACCTCCGAAGCAATAGTGCTCACCTCGCCGGGCCTGCTCGCCGGGATAATAGCCAACGATGTCTACGCCTTCACGGAAGTAAGCATAGCCGGGCCCATGAACGGCGACGACCTGCGACTGCTGCGCCGCATGATGGGGCGCGAGCCTGACGGCAGCGCAGGCAACGGACGCCTCGCCAAGGTGGACATGAACGATGCCACAATAGTGGAAGGCGGCGGGCCATACGACGGGCAGCGGTACACGAAAGTCAACGTGGTGGGCCAAGGGCTGTTTGCCGACTGCACAGGGCTGACCACGCTTCGCCTGCCCGCAGGCGCAACCACCATCGAGCATGAAGCAATGCGCGGCTGCACATCGCTCACGCAGCTGGCCATACCGTCGGCGGCAGTGTCGGTGGCACCGTCTACGGGCTGCACATCGCTCGCTGCCATTTCCGCCCCGGCGGCAAACACGGCCTACAGTAGCCACGACGGCGTGCTCTTCACTGCCGACGGCAAGGAAATAACATGGTTCCCCATGGGCAAGACCGGCGACTACGCACTGCCCGAAAGCGTCACGTCGATAGGCGACCGCGCCTTCGCCGGCTGTGCCATAACGCGCTTCACGCTGCCCGACGGGCTGAAAGAAATCGGGCAGGCGGCATTCTTCGGAAGTAAGGTGGAAGAGGTGACACTGCCCGACGGGCTAAGGCTCATACCCACAGCCACATTCCAGCAATGCACAAGCCTGCATACCGTACGTATGGGCAGCAAGGCCGAACTCGTGTCAGACTATGCGTTCGACGGTTGCCCGCTCCGCCACATATACATAGACGCGCAATACCCGCCCGTGTGCAACCCAAATGCGCTCACCACGTCATACGACGCGCTGTTCAGCCAATGCACACTCCACGTCCCGACAGGCCGCTCAGGTTTCTACAAGGCCGACAGCCACTGGGGGCAGTTCAAGAACATCGTGGAAAATTAAAAGTAAAAAACAAAACGCCGCCCCTCACCCACTGCGGGAGAAGGTGAAGGCACATAAAAACTATCATAACATGACCACACCCGAAATTGAAGAGCTGAAAATACTTCTCGAAGAAAAGTACAACAAGGCTCTGACCTCGACAACCGACTTCGACGGATTCTCCCTGTTCGTGCAGAAGAAGACCAACCAGTGCGTATCGCCATCAACCCTGAAGCGGCTGTGGGGCTACGTCAGCGACAGCCACAAGCCGCGCACCGACACGCTCGACCGCCTGGCCAAGTGCCTCGGCCACAAGAACTACAGTGATTTCGTGAAAGACCTGAAGACCAACACGCGCTACAACTCGTCGTTCTTCGCTGCCGAACAACTGTCGAGCGGCGACATAGCCGACGGCTGCACGATAGAAATAGGATGGTCACCCAACAGGCTCGTCACCCTGCGCTACCTCGGCAACAGCCTGTATGAAGTGACCCGCTCCCAGAACAGCAAGATGCAGGAGGGCGACCGCTTCGTGACCGGATGCTTCATCAAGGGCCAGCCGCTCTACCTGCCGTACATAGAGCGCAACGGCGGGCGTACAGCGCCCTTCGTGGCAGGGCGCAACGGCGGGCTGACGATAATCAAAGTAAAATGACAGACAAAGGCGACGGAATGGAGCACCAACACCGGGAACCAAGCGGAAAAGGACGGGCAGACCTGTCGTCGGGCTACACAGAGGACATAAACGGCGAGATGGCGCCGGGCAGCCAGCAGCCCATCGTCAACACGTTTGCCAACATACGCGAACGCTACGTGTCGGCCTCGGGCCACACTCGGCTGCTCACCGCCACGCGCTACGGCAAACTGTACATGCTGAAATGCCTCAAGCCCGACTTCCTCTACACGCCCGTCTACCGGCAGGCCCTGGCCAAGGAGTTCGAGATAGGGCTGCTGCTCGACCATCCCAACATCTGCCGCACCATCGGCATGGAACAGGTTGACGGGCTGGGCAGCACCATCGTGATGGAATACATTGACGGCGACACGCTCAAAGATGTCATCGACAACGGCACGCTCACGCCCGCACTTGCCTGGAAAGTGGCCCGCCAACTGGCCGCCGCGCTCGACTATATGCACGGCAGGCAGACCGTACACCGCGACCTGAAGCCCCAGAACATCATGGTGACGCACCACGGGCAGGACGCAAAGCTGATAGACTTCAGCCTCGCCGACAGCGACTCGTTCGGCGTGCTGAAGCTCCCCGCCGGCACGTCGGGCTACATAGCGCCCGAGCTTTTCATCCCCGGGGCGCAGACCGACGCACGCGCCGATGCCTACTCGCTCGGCATGGTGATGCGCGACATGGCCGAAGCCTGCGGCGACGGCAAGCTCGCCCGCATGGCAGCCCAGTGTACACGCCGCGACCCGGCCAGCCGCCCCTTGCCGCTGTCAAGCCTGTTCGCCAAGCCGCAGCCGCGCCCGTGGCAACGCGCCGTGGCGGCAGTGCTCGTCTGCGCCTCGCTGCTGCTCGCCGCCTGCATCATAAAGCAAGTGGCAGACCGCGCCGGAGGGCGCAATGCCCCGGTGCCGACTGTCACCCCAAGCCAAGCCACAGACGGCAACAGGGCCATCGACTACAGTCAATGGCCCCGCTGAAAAATTCCGCAAGGCGGTGTGCCTGCGCAACCGCCAACGCCGACGCCCGCTTGCCATTTCCGCCACAGGCCCGCCTGTCAGAGCCTTACTGCCGTGCCGCTGCACGTCACCATTATCATGGAGCCGTTCTGCCCCATTGTCTCATAGTCGATGTCGATGCCTATCACGGCGTTCGCCCCAATGCGGGCCGCCCGCTCCTCCATCTCGCGCATGGCCGTGTCCTTGGCCTCGCGGAGCACTTTCTCATAGCTGCCGGAACGCCCGCCTACGATGTCGCGTATGCTCGCAAAGAAGTCCTTCACGAAATTAGCGCCTATTATCGTCTCTCCCGTAACCACCCCGAGGTACTCCATCACGGGGCGGCCTTCTATCACTGCCGTAGTACTTAAAAGCATTTTTTTGAATTAAGAATTAAACGTTAAGAATTAATAGAATATGCCAAAAGGGCATCATCCGCACTCCTTTCCCGTGAAGGAAAGCATCCGTCTGCACTCCTTTCTCCTTTCATCTTATGCCCACGCTATCTCGCCCGAGCCGTAGCAGCGGTGGTGGTCGGCGTCATAGATGACGCAGAACTGCCCCGGCGCAACGCCCTGTATCATCTCCTCGGCGTGTACGGTGTAGCATCCTGGGGCGGTCTGCTCGAGGGCAGCCTTGTGGAACTCCGGCGTGTGGCGAATCTTGAACGTCACGCTTGCGGGCAGTTCCTTGGCGGTGAGGAAGTGGAAATCGTGCATGGGGAAGTCGCGCTTGTAGGCTGCCGCCGGGTCGAATCCGTGGCTCACGTAGAGCACGTTGGCGGCCACGTCCTTCTTCACGGCATACCACGGGCCGCCGCCGAAGCCCAGCCCGTGGCGCTGGCCTATGGTGTGGAACCACAGTCCGCGGTGCTGCCCTATCCTGCGCCCGGTGTCGATGTCCACCACGTCGCCCGGCTGCTCGCCGAGGTAGCGGCGCAGGTAGTCGTTGTAGTTGACCTTGCCTAGGAAGCAGATGCCCTGCGAGTCCTTGCGGCGGGCGTTCACGAGGTGCTCGCGCTCGGCTATGCGGCGCACCTCGTCCTTCATGTAGTGACCTATGGGGAAGAGGGCCTTGCGCAGCTGCCAGTCGTATATCTGTGCGAGGAAGTCGGTCTGGTCCTTCACGGGGTCGGGGCTTGTGGTGAGCCACTTCTGCCCGCCTGCAATCTCCGTCTGCGCGTAGTGGCCGGTGGCTATGAGGTCGTAGTCGTGGCCGCGCTTCTCGTCGAACGCGCCAAACTTTATCAGCCTGTTGCACATCACGTCGGGGTTGGGCGTAAGCCCGGCCCGCACCTTGTCCATGGTGTAGCGCGTCACCTGGCTCCAGTACTCCCGGTGGCAGTCCACCACCTCCAGGCGGCAGCCGTAGCGGGCGGCCACGGCTGTGGCCATCTCCATGTCTTCCTCCGAGGAGCAGTCCCACTCGGCCTCCTCCTCCGGCCCTATCTTTATGTAGAAGCAGTCGGGGCGAAGCCCGCGGCAGGCCAGCTCATGCACCACCACCGCGCTGTCAACGCCGCCGGAGAGCAGCACGGCTATCTTCTTGTCGCTTAAGTTTGTTTCCATATCTGCCGCAAAGTTACAACATTTCCGCGAAACGGCGGAACTGCCGCCAAGAAATCATCGCCGCCGCAAGCAGGGAACAGGCACCGGCGGGCGCAGCGGGCGTAAAATCTTTTCGCCATGCGCGCCGCCCGGCGCAACCAGCTGAGTGGCAACAGGTTGCGCAACCGGCCGCCTTGCGCTCCCAAACAGGCCGCACGGGGCCACGAAACAGGCCGTTCCACCATGCAATACGGGCTGTTTCGTGTGATGTGACGCCACAGGCGGGCCTGCCGGGAGCGCCATGTAAAGATACATTACCATCGTGGCCCGTCAGCGGCGGGCCTGCCCGCAAGCCGTACACGAGCCGCCACCTGACAAAAAAAAACGCGCAGCCGGTGTTAAAACAAGCAAAAAGATTTGGCAACTCGCCATAATAGCCCTACCTTTGCAACTCAATTACGGACAAAAGCGTTTTGTAATCCTCATCGGAGGGCCTGAAAGCCGGATAAGATGACTGGGTAAAACCAATCAGCTTATCCGGCTTTTTCGGCCCTGGCAGTAACAAGAAGAATGAAATATGGAAAAACTTGAGAAAGACTCCATCGACCTCAGCAAGGTCAACGTGTTCAAACTGTTCCGCCGTTACTTCATCCCCACGCTGCTGGGCATGCTGGGCATGTCGGCCGTGACGGCCATCGACGGCATCTGCGTAGGCCACGGCGTTGGCAGCGACGGCATAGCCGCCATCAACATCTACGTGCCGGTGTTCACCATAGCCACCGGCCTCGGCCTCATGATCGGCGCTGGCTGCTCGGTGGTGGCCTCCATCCACCTTGCCCGGGGCAAGGTGAAGGCAGCCCGGCTCAACGTTACCCAGGCCATGGCCCTGGCCACACTGGCCACCCTGCTGCCCACGATTGCCATCATGGCCTTTCCCCGCGAGACGGCCATGGCGCTCGGATCGTCGGAACGCTTGCTGCCCCTCGTGGTCGACTACACACTGTGGTTCACCCCTGCCCTGGTGTTCCAGGCGTGGGAAGCCATAGCGCTGTTCGTCATCCGCCTCGACGGCTCGCCCAAGTATGCCATGGCCTGCAGCCTCGTCACGGCCGTGGCCAACGCCGTGCTCGACGTCATATTCATCTTCCCCCTGGGCTGGGGCATCATGGGGGCGGCCTTCGCCACGGCCATAAGCCTGGCCCTTGGCGGGCTGATGGCCATGGGCTACCTGCTCTTCGGGGCGCGCACACTGCGGCTGCTGCGCCCCAAGTGGAGCCGCCGCAGCCTGCTCTACTCGCTGCGCAACGTGGGCTACCAGTGCCGCATAGGGTCGCCGGGGCTAGTAGGCGAGCTGACGCTGGCCGTGCTCACGTTCGTGGGCAACTACGTTTTCATGAGCCACATGGGCGACGACGGCGTGGGAGCCTTCGGCATAGCCTGCTACTACACGCCGTTCATCTTCATGGTGGGCAACGCCACGGCGCAGTCGGCCCAGCCGATAATAAGCTACAACTTCGGCCTGGGCCTGTGGCAGCGCGTCAGGCAGACGCTGCGCGTGGCCATAATGACCGCCGTGGGATGCGGGCTGCTTGTCACCGTCGTGTTCATACTGTTCCCCAGGCTGCTCACGGGCCTGTTCATCAGCCTTGACACCGAGGCCGCCCGCCTGTCTGTGGCGGGGCTGCCGCTCTTCGCAGTGGCCTTTGTCTTCTACGTGGTCAACCTCACCTGCATAGGCTACTTCCAGAGCGTGGAGCGCGTAAAGCCCGCCATGGCCTTCGCGCTCCTGCGGGGTGTCATATACCTTGCGCCGGCATTCCTCGTGCTGCCGGGCATCATGGGCGACGCAGGCATATGGCTTGCACTGGCAGCATCGGAGGCCCTGACCACCGCCTCGATAGCCGTATTCATGGCCACCAGGCGGTGGCGCAAGGCCGGCTGGCGTTAACAATGCTTAAAAAAGCGCAGCCCGGCATCGAGGTACGGCCAGTTCCTGCTATCTTTGTGATACAGATATAATGTCAACCCGTAATTTTTCAATCATGGAAACAAAGGAAGTAAGATTCAACGGCACGGCCGTCAACGGCTTCGTGATGCTCTTCGTGAACCTGCTGCTCATCGTCTGCGGCATCATAGCCATCATTCTTTCAATCCCGCACGAGAGCGCCGGGGGCTACACAGCAGCCGCAGCGGGTTTCTTGATGCTCATCGCAGCCGGCGTGAACTTCATCGGGCTGATGCGGATTGAGCCTAACGAGGCAGTGGTGCTGATATTCTTCGGACGCTACAAAGGCACGTTCAACAACACGGGATACTACTGGGTGAACCCCTTCATGACAAAGAAGAGACTGTCGATGCGCGCCCGCAACCTCGACATCGAGCCGATAAAGGTTAACGACAAGGCGGGCAACCCCGTGATGATAGGGCTGATGCTCGTGTGGAAACTGCGCGACACGTACAAGGCCATGTTTGAAATCGATGCGCAGACCGTGGCCCAGGGCGGCGGAGCAACCGCCATAGGGGCAGCCGCCGTGGCCGGGGTGATGAGCGCTTTCGAGAACTTCGTGAGGATACAGAGCGACGCCGCGCTGCGCCAGGTGGCCGGCCTTTACGCCTACGACGACAACGGCCACGACAACAGCGCGCTGACCCTGCGCGACGACGGCGACGAAATAAACCTGCAACTTGAAGCCAAGCTCAACGAAAGGCTGAGCATGGCGGGCATAGAGATAGTGGAGGCGCGCATCAACTACCTGGCCTACGCCCCCGAGATTGCGGCCGTGATGCTGCGCCGCCAGCAGGCCGAGGCCATCATATCGGCCCGCGAGAAGATTGTGGAGGGAGCCGTCTCGATGGTGAAGATGGCCCTCGACAAGCTGTCGGAAGAGCAGGTAGTCGAGCTTGACGGCGACAAGCGGGCCGCCCTGGTGGGCAACCTCATGGTGGTGCTCTGCTCCGACGAGCCTGCGCAACCGGTGATGAACGCCGGCGCCACGGGGCATTGAAATGTGCCATAAAGCAAATACCGCGAGGCTCAGAAGGCTTCGCGGTATTTGCTTTCGTCCTTGTCCTCAAGCATGCTGAGGTAAGACTGGTAGCGGCTCCGGGCTATGTAGTGCTCCTCGACGGCGCGGAGCACGGCGCAGCCCGGCTCGTGCGTATGGGTGCAGTTGCTGAAGCGGCAGTCCTTGGCAAAGCGGAATATGTCCTTGAAATAGCCGGTAAGCTCCGCAGGCTCGATGTCGAAGGTGCCAAACCCCTTTATTCCCGGTGTGTCGATGAGGTAGCCCCCCGATGGCAAGAGGAGCATCTCGCTGAACGTGGTGGTGTGCGTGCCTTGGTTGTGGGCGTCGCTTATCTCGGCTGTGCGCAGGTTTGCGCCGGGCAGTATGCGGTTGATGAGCGTCGACTTGCCCACGCCGCTGTTGCCGCTGAGCACGGACACCTTTCCGGCGAGCAGCCCCTCAAGCTCTGCCACGCCGGCGCCCGTCTCGGCGGAGATTGCGCGGCAGTCATAGCCCACGGTGCGGTAAAGCTCCATCATCATGTCTTGGTAATGGCGTTCGTCGGCAGTGAGCAGGTCGGCCTTGTTGAACAGCAGTACCACAGGCACGCGGTATGCCTCGGCCGAGGCAAGGAAGCGGTCGATGAACGTGGTTGACGTCTGCGGATAATTGACCGTGACGACGAGCAATGCCTGGTCTACGTTGGCGGCGATGATGTGGCTCTGCTTGGAGAGGTTGGGCGACTTGCGTATGATATAGTTCGTGCGGTCCTGTATCTCGGTGATGAAGGCCGTGCCTTCAGCGTTCTCTGCAATCTCGACGCGGTCGCCCACGGCCACGGGGTTGGTGCTGCGTATGCCGCGCAGGCGGAAGTTGCCCTTCACCTTGCTGTTCACAAGGCGTCCGTCGTCGGTCTTTACGGTATACCAGCTCCCGGTGTTCTTTACTACTAAACCACGCATAATTTAAAGGTAAAAAGGTAAAAAGGTAAAAAAGTAAAGGGCTGCGCGATGTTCGACGCCAGGCGCGCTAAACTGTAACCAAGGCCTGCGCAAGGCCCGACGCCAGGCGCGCTAAACTGTAACCAAGGGCTGCGCGTTGCCCGACAAGCCCGGCTTGGCGTGGCCGCACCGCAAAGGCGCGGCTCTTCGGCCAGCATTGAGCGGCGGGCTACGGACCAAAGCATAAGGCAAAGCTGCACCGACCGCCTGCGAGCAGGCTCATGCGCGGCTTTGCCTCTATACTTTTTTGCCTTTTTACCTTTCGTTCATACGGTCATTATCTCCTTGTCCTTGGCGGCGAGCAGGTCGTCGACGCGCTTGATAAGGCGGTCATGTATCTTCTGAAGCTCGGCCTCGGCATCCTTCTCGTTGTCTTCCGACAGTCCGTCCTTGATGGCTTTCTTGAGCTTGTCCTTCACGTCGGCGCGCACATTGCGTATCTGCACCTTCGTGCCTTCGCCCATCTTGTTGCACTGCTTGGCCAGTTCGCGGCGGCGCTCCTCGGTGGGTTGGGGTATGCCCAGGCGTATTATCTCGCCGTTGTTCTCAGGTGTTATGCCCACGTCTGAGTCCATGATGGCTTTCTCTATGGCTTTTATCTGCTTCTTGTCCCACGGGCGGATGGCGATGGTGCGCGCATCGGGAGTGGAAACGTTGGCCACCTGGTTCAGCGGAACCATCGAGCCGTAGGAGTCGACCCTTATCCCGTCGAGTATGGCCACGTTGGCGCGGCCTGCGCGGACGCGCGACAGCTGCTCTTCAAGGTACATGGCAGCCATCTCCATCTTCTCCTCGGCGGAACTCAATGTTGCTTTTACGTCTATCATAAATATTGTGTTGTGAATATTGTTCTGAGTTACAAATTTAGGCGTTTTTACCCAATCACACAAGCAATTAAATATTTTTTTGATTTTTGCAGCGTGAAAATTGCCGCTCCGCGACAGCATGGCAAACGGCAGCCACAGCCGATGCGGCAAATGCCGGCTGGCGAGCCGCAAACGTTAAAACAAGAAAAAGAACTTTAACCCGAACGAAACACCTTTACAACAACCGCGCCGAGAATCGCGCCTGCGCCACTAAACAGCCGCAAGGCCGCAAATACGGCTGCCACAGAGGCCAAAGCCTAACTCACTGAGCCTAAACGCTTTACGCGCGGCGATGCAAATCCTGCGGCGCAAAACGGCGCGAAAACGAACGCAAAACAGGGCCGAAACGGCTGTTTTTGCCATCATTGCGCCCTTCGAAACGCCCTCCCTTGCATCATAAAACGAACCGTTTGGCAGGCCAAGACACGCCGTTTGGCAATGCGACAACTGCCGTTTGGCACAGCAAGGCCATTCCCGGCTGGTTTCGATTACCGCCAAACAGCCCCATCACCTTGGCTGCCTCATCCCGGAAAAGTTAAAATCAGGCCATTTTATTTTACAAAACGCGGCCTATGCCATAGCCTACGCCTGCACACTGGCGGCGGCAAGCCGCGACCGCCCCGGGGCGACTGCCGGCGAAAAACAACGCGAGACATTGCCGTTCGGGATTTTTTTCGTAACTTTGCATTGCGCCCGGGGAGCCTGGGGAGAGGCACAAACGGTGTCGCCCCACGCACTGCGGCAGGCGCAGCCACACCACAGACAAGGACAAAACCACACAGACATGAAAACGATAGCCAACAACCTTACCGACCTCATAGGCCAAACGCCCATGCTCAGGCTCAACCGATACTCCGCAGCCAGCGGAATCCCAACACCCATCGTGGCCAAGGTAGAAATGTTCAACCCGGGCGGAAGCGTAAAGGACCGCGTGGCCCTGGCCATGGTAACCGACGCCGAAAGGCGCGGGACGCTCGCGCCCGGCGCTACGATAATAGAGCCTACAAGCGGCAACACGGGCGTGGGCCTGGCCTTGGTGGCGGCCACGAGGGGCTACAGGCTGGTGCTCACCATGCCCGAGACGATGAGCATCGAGCGGCAGCGGCTGGCCCGCGCCTACGGCGCCGAGGTGGTGCTGACACCCGGCGGCGAGGGAATGGCCGGCGCCATACGCCGCGCCGAGGAGCTGCGGCGCGCCACGCCGGGCGCGGTCATGCTAGGCCAGTTTACCAACCCGGCCAACCCGCAGTGCCACTACGACACCACGGCCATGGAGATATGGCGGCAGACGGAAGGCGCGGTCGACGTGTTCGTGGCCTGCGCCGGCACGGGCGGCACCGTCAGCGGCACGGGGCGGCGCCTGAAGGAGCTCAAGCCCGGCGTGAGGGTCGTGGCCGTAGAGCCGGCCGCATCGCCCGTGCTCAGCGGCGGCAAGGCCGGCCCGCACAAGATACAGGGCATCGGCGCAGGCTTCATACCTGAGACCTACGACCCCACGGCGGTCGACGAGGTGCTGGCGGTGACCGACGACGACGCCCTGCGCACGGCCAGGCTGCTGGCCCGCACAGAGGGCCTCTTCGTCGGGATATCGGCAGGTGCGGCGGCGTTTGCAGCCGCCCAAGTGGCACGAAGGGCGGCAATGGAGGGAAAGATGGTGGCCACGCTGCTGCCCGACACGGGCGAACGCTACCTCTCCACAGCCCTCTGCGACTACGACGGCTACCCGCTCTGAGAGCCATTGTAACCGAAATGTAACCTCTTTGACGCGGCAATGTATAAACGAATGCCTACTTTTGCAAAAAGTTTTGATATGGAAATGGCAAAGAAAAACCACCGCATCCTCGTCGTAGACGATGAGCAGGACTTGTGCGAGATACTGAAGTTCAACCTCGAGACCGAAGGCTATGAAGTGGAGACGGCCAGCTCTGCCGAGGAAGCGCTGACGCTCGACCTGCCAACATTCGACCTCATGCTGCTCGACGTGATGATGGGCGAGATGTCGGGCTTCGCCCTCGCCCGCAAGCTCAAGGCCGAAGAGTCCACAAAGGACATACCCATCATCTTCCTGACCGCACGCGACACGGAGAACGACACTGTCACAGGGTTCAACCTGGGGGCCGACGACTACATCTCGAAACCCTTCTCCATACGCGAGGTGATGGTCAGGGTGCGCGCCGTGCTGCGCCGCACCGCCGACGCGCAAGGCCAGCCGCAGCCATCGGTGATGAAGTACCAGGGCCTCGAACTGAACCTCGACAACAAGACGGTCAGCATCGACGGCGAGCAGGTGCCGTTCACCAAGACTGAGTTCGAGCTGCTGCGCACGCTCCTGGAAGAGAAAGGCCGCGTGTTCTCGCGCCAGGAACTGATAAACAGGATATGGCCGCAGGATGTGCTGGTGCTCGACCGCACCGTCGACGTGAACATCACACGCCTGCGCAAGAAGATAGGCCGCTACTCCAAGTGCATCATCACGCGCCTGGGCTTCGGCTATTTCTTCGACGCCTGAGCCCCACCCCAACCTCAAAACCGCATAACCCACCCGCCGCATGATGTACAACCTGACCGTAGGCAAGCGCCTCTTCTGGAGCGTGCTGTCGCTGTTCACCATCTTCGCCGTGCTCTTCATAGCGTTCCACCAGGTGCGCGAGAACGAGTACAAGGTGAACATGCTCAACCTAAAACTGCAGGACTACAACATGAGGATGCACGAAACGCTCCACTACACAGGCGACACCAGCACGCCGATGCTGCTCAGCTACGTGAAGAGGCACGACATGCCGGGCCTGCGGGTGACGCTCATAAGGCGCGACGGGCAGGTGGTATACGACAGCGAGGCAGGCCCGCACGACAGCCTCGAGAACCACTCGCAGAGGCCTGAGGTGCGCAACGCCATCAAGAACGGCTCCGGATACGACATCAACAGGAAAAGCACCGTAAACCACGACGACTACTTCTACTCGGCAACCTATTTCCCCGACGACGGCTACATAATCCGTTCCGCACTGCCATACAACAACGACCTCACGATGTCACTGCAGGCAGACATGCACTACCTGTGGTTTACGGTAATCATGGTGGCACTGCTCACGTTCGTGCTTTACCGCTTCGTGAGCCGCCTCGACGACAACATCACAAAGCTGCGCATATTCGCCCGGCGTGCCGACCACAACGAAAGCCTCGACACAGAGGACCTCATAGAGTTCCCCGCCGACGAGCTGGGGGAGATATCCGAGCACATAATAAAGATATACAAGCGCCTGCAGCACACCAAGGAGGAACAGAACGTGCTGAAACGGCAGCTCACGCAGAACATAGCACACGAGCTGAAGACACCCGTGGCGAGCATACAGGGATACCTGGAGACCATCATAGACAACCCCGGCATGAACGACGACACGAAGAAACAGTTCCTTGACCGCTGCTATGCGCAAAGCCAGAGGCTCGCAAGCCTGCTCACCGACATATCCACACTCAACCGCCTGGACGACGCCCCGGAGCTGCTGCCGTTCGAAGAAGTGGACATAGCCAAGACCGTAAACCAGATAATGAAAGAAACAGCGCTCGAGATGGAGCGCCGCAAGATAGCCTTCGACAACCAGCTGCCGCCCGCCTTGGTGGTCAAGGGCAACCCGTCGATGATATACAGTATATTCCGCAACCTCACCGACAACGCCATATCATACGCCGGCGACGGCGTGACCATAACGCTGTCAGCCCGCGAGGACAACGCGAAGTGGCACTTCACGTTCAGCGACAACGGCGTCGGCGTGCCTCACGAGCACCTCGACCGCCTCTTCGAAAGGTTCTACCGCGTGGACAAGGGGCGCAGCCGCAAGCTCGGAGGCACCGGCCTCGGACTGGCAATCGTGAAGAACGCCGTGCTGCTCCACGGCGGAACGATTTCGGCAGCCAACAACATGGATGGCGGCCTGAGGTTCGAATTTAGCATCAATAAGACAAATAAATCTTAATTTATCAACGTTCTTTTGGATATTTTTCGGCTTTCCATTAACTTTGTGGCATAGAAAACGTAGCGGGAATGGCACGTTTCCCGCACCGCAATCAGATCTTCAGCAGCCCCAAGCCAGCCCAGCCAGCCAGCGCAAGGCTGCAGCCCGCACAACTGAAAGACGTTAACAAGCATGCAAAAGAGCAAGTATCTCGTAGCCAACGAAAACGACCATCGATGGGGACTCACCATCAGCACTGTGGGATATGAGGAGATTGCCCCCGGCGAACCATACCCCACAAAAGGCCATGCCGACGGATATTACTTCGAGCAAGAACAGGGGCGCACGCTCAGTGAGTACCAGTTGCTCTACGTGATGGAGGGAGAAGGCGTGTTCAGCAGCACCCACACCAAGCCGACTAAGGTCAGGGAAGGCGACCTCTTCCTGCTTTTCCCCGGCGAATGGCACACATACCACCCCAACCCGCACACGGGATGGAAGAGTTTCTGGATAGGATTCAGCGGCCGGAACATGGACGACCGCGTGGCGGCAGGCTTCATGCGCCGCGAGAAGCCAATCTACCACGTGGGCTTCTCAAGCGAGATTGTGAGGCTCTACCGCTCGGCTTACGACGCGGCTGTGAAGGAGCAGGCCCACACGCAGCAGCTCCTGGCAGGCATAGTAAACCATCTCATAGGAATAATGTACGCCCTTGAGCGCAACATCGTGCTTGGCAAGAACGCAAGCCACGTGAACATGATCAACAAGGCGCGCCTCCGCATACGCGAAGCCCTGGAGAGCAACCTCACCATCCAGCAGATAGCGGAGGAGCTTGGGGTGAGCTACTCAAACTTCCGCAAGCTGTTCAAGGAGCACACCGGGCTAAGCCCGGCCACCTACCAGCAGGACCTCAAGTTGCAGCGGGCCAAGGAGCTGCTGAGCACCACGGCCCTGAGCGTGAAGGAAATAGCCTACAGGCTCAACTTCGACTCGCCGGACTACTTCTCGGCGAAGTTCAAGATAAAGACGGGGCGCAAGCCGAGCGACATGCGCCGCAAGTCGTGAAGCGGGGCGCAAGGCCCGGGGACAGAGCGCAGCCCCGGCGGCTGCGGCAGTCGATGCGCCAGCCGGGCTGGCAACGGATGAGACGCCATGGGGGCGCGGACAGGCTTTCTGTCCGCGCCCCCATGGCGTTAACGCAGGCCTGCCGCCGCGCCCCGGTGCATGGCCGGGCTGCGGCGGCGGGCCTGCATAATCAGAACAGGAACGTGCGCTCCAGCCAGTAGACCACGATGCCGGCCAAATAGCCTGCGAAGGCCACAAGCGAGATGCGCTTCATGTACCAGATGAAGGTTATCTTCTCCAGGCCCATGACCACCACACCGGCTGCAGAGCCGATGATGAGCATCGAGCCGCCAACGCCGGCGCAGTAGGCCAGCAGCTGCCAGAAGATGCCGTCCTGCGCAAAGTCGCCCACTTCGGCCATCGGGTACATGCCCATGCAGCCGGCAACGAGCGGAACGTTGTCAACGATGCTCGACATGACGCCGATGATGCCGGTGATGAGGTAGTGGTTGCCGTCGAAGGCCACGTTCAGGCCCTCGCCCGCCATTGCCAGCACGCCGATCACCTCGAGGCAGGCAACGGCCATCAGTATGCCGAGGAAGAACATTATGGTGCCCATGTCGATGCGGCGCAGTATGTTGAGTATGCGCTTCTGCGTGCCGTCCTCCTCGCCATGGCTGCGGTAGAACAGCTCGGTGACGAGCCAGAGCACGCCTACCACGAGCAGGATGCCCACGAACGGGGGCAGGTGGGTGATGGTCTTGAAGATGGGAACGAAGATCAAGCCGCCCACGCCGAGGAAGAATATGGCCTTGCGCTGGCCTGCCGAGAGGTCGCCCTCAACGGCCGCGGTGCCGCCTTCGTCATTGTACGAGAGGTCGCCCTTGAGGAAATGCGAGAGCAGGAATGCCGGAACAACCATCGAGATGACCGACGGCAGGAACAATTCCGTGATCACTCCGCCTGCGGTGATGAGGCTCTTGTTCCAGAGCATGATGGTCGTGACGTCGCCGATGGGCGAGAACGCGCCGCCGGCATTGGCGGCTATGATCACGAGCGAGGCGTAGATGATGCGGTCGCCATGGTCGGCCACGAGCTTGCGCAGTATCATCACCATGACGATGGCCGTCGTCATGTTGTCGAGGATGGCCGAGAGGAAGAAAGTGATGAAGGCTATGCGCCACAGCAGGGCGCGCTTGCTCTTGGCGGCGATGATGCCGCGCACGAAGTTGAAACCGCCGTTCTGGTCCACCAGCTCAACGATGGTCATCGCTCCCATGAGGAAGAAGAGCGTGGTAGAGGTGCTGCCCAGGTGGCGCTCCATGACCTCGCTCACGGCCGAGGCCACGTTGTCGCCCACTGCTGCGGGGATGTAACTGCCCGGATCTACCATGAAAAGCGTCCAGCACGCCACGAACATCAGCAACGCGACGGCTGCCTTGTTAACTTTGGTCAGGCTTTCGAGGGCTATGCACAGATAGCCGAACACGAAGACGACCACAATCGCAATTGTTAAAGTTGTCATTTTAGGTGTTTATTTATGAGTTTTGATTTTGTCGCCGCAAAGATAGCAATAATATTCCAATTGTAATGTCCATATTGCAAAAATATATGCGTAATCGTTTTCATCACGCCCCGCCTGCCGCCACTGCCCCGCCAGGGCGCAGCCAGCTTCACGGCCGGCGCGGGCACACCTTATTATATATTGCGCCCGCTGACGGCCATACGCCCCTGCCGCTGTGCGCGGCGGCGGCAGGCTGCCGCAGCATGAATTTTTCACGACAAAGGCCCCGGAGCAAGACCGCAGCAGCCTGCACGTCAGGCCAAACGGCCCGTTCGGCCGTGCAAGACGGGCTGTTCGGCCATGCCAGACAGCCCGTTTCGAGCCGCAAGACGGACGCCCGCGCAACGCGCTGAGCGCCAGGTCGTTGCATGGCAGTGGCAGCGAGGTAACAAAACACGACAAAACCGCAGGCGGCCAACGGCCGCGCCCGTGGCGGCACACGGGCGCAGCATGTCAAAAGTTTTAGCAAGAAAATCAAATAACCATGCCGATTTTTGCAATATATTCGCTAACTTTGCAATCGTAGAAACTACAATACAACCACTGCCAATATAACAAATCATGGAAGATAAAAAGCATTTCTTCGCTGTCGACCTGGGAGCAACCAGCGGCAGGACTATAATCGGAACCCTGGCGGACGGCAAAATCGAGCTCGAGGAGCTGACCCGCTTCGACAACAACCTCATCGAGACCGGAGGCCACTTCTACTGGGACATATACGCCCTCTACTTCGAAATAATCAAAGGACTGAAGCTCGTGGCGCAGCAAGGGCTGCCCATACGCTCCATAGGCATCGACACGTGGGGCGTCGACTTCGTGTGCGTAGGCGGCGACGGAGCGCTGCTGCGCAACCCCATAGCCTACCGCGACCCCCACACCTTCGGCATGATGGAAGACTACTTCGAGCACGCCGTGAGCAAGGAGAAGGTGTACGACATCACCGGCATACAGTTCATGAACTTCAACTCGCTCTTCCAGCTCTACACCATGCGCAAGAACGGCGACTCGGCCCTGAAGAACGCCGAGAAGATACTATTCGTGCCAGACGCGCTGAGCTACATGCTCACGGGCAAGATGGTATGCGAGTACACCATAGCCTCAACCAGCCAGATGCTCGACCCGCGCACCAAGCAGCTCGACGAGGAGCTGCTGCAGAGCGTAGGCCTGGCGCGCGACAACTTCGGGCGGATGGTAAACCCGGCCACCGAGATAGGGGTGCTCACGCAAGAGGTGCAGCAGATGACGGGCCTGGGGCCCGTGCCGGTGATAGCCGTGGCCGGGCATGACACGGGCAGCGCCGTGGCCGCCGTGCCGGCAAAGGACGAAAAGTTTGCATACCTCAGCTCCGGCACATGGAGCCTCATGGGCATAGAGACAAAGAACGCCATCATAGACAACCTCAGCTACGAGCGCAACTTCACCAACGAAGGGGGCATCGAGGGCACCACACGGTTCCTGAAGAACATCTGCGGAATGTGGCTCTACGAGCGTTGCCGCAAGGAATGGACCGACGCACCGAAGTCGCACGCCGAGCTGCAGGCGGCAGCCATGCAGCAGCCAGCCTTCCAGTGCATCATCAACCCCGACGACCCGATGTTCGCCAACCCCAGCTCCATGGTAGAAGCCATAAAGGACTACTGCCGCCAGACGGGCCAGCACGTACCCGAGGGCTACGCCGAGATATGCCGCTGCATATTCGAGTCGCTCGCGCTGCGATACCGCCAGGTGTTCAGTTACCTGCGCGAAATGGCCTCGTTCCCCATCGACGTACTCCACATCATAGGCGGAGGCTCGCTCAACGCATACCTCAACCAGTTCACGGCCAACTCGCTCGGCATCGAAGTGCTAGCCGGGCCGCAGGAAGGAACGGCCATAGGCAACATCATGCTCCAGGCCAAGGCAGCAGGCAACGTGGCCGACATCTGGGACATGAGGCGCATCATCGCAGCCAGCCTCGAGCTCAAACGCTTCACGCCGGCCGACCGCGACGCATGGGACAACGCCTACGAGCGGTTCCTGAAGATAACAGGCAGCAAACAGGCATGAATCAATCAAGCAACAAAATAAACAAAAACAAAACCTAAAGCGAAATGAAATCAGAATTAGTACAGAAGGCTTACGAGATAGCCAAAGAGCGCTACGCAGCCATGGGTGTTGACACCGAGAAAGTGTTGGAGCAGATGCAGGATTTCCACCTCAGCCTCCACTGCTGGCAGGCTGACGACGTGAAGGGATTCGAAGTGCAGGCAGGAGCACTCACCGGTGGCATCCAGGCCACAGGCAACTACCCCGGAGCCGCACGCAACATCGACGAACTGCGCGCCGACATCGTCAAGGCAAAGTCATACATCCCCGGCACTCACCGCCTGAATCTCCACGAGATATACGGTGACTTCAAGGGAAAGGTCGTTGACCGCGACGAGGTTACGCCCGAGTATTTCCAGAGCTGGATAGAGTGGGCGAAGGAGAACAACATGAAGCTCGACTTCAACTCTACGTCATTCTCACACCCCAAGAGCGGCGACCTGTCGCTGGCCAACCCCGACAACGGCATCCGCAACTTCTGGATTGAGCACACCAAGCGCTGCCGCGAAATCTCCGAGGCTCTCGGCAAGGCGCAGGGCGACCCCTGCATCATGAACCTCTGGGTACACGACGGCTCGAAAGACCAGACAGTGAACAAGTACCTCTACCGCTCGCTGCTCAAGCAGTCGCTCGACGAAATCTTCGCCACGAAGTACGACAACATGAAGGACTGCATCGAGTCGAAGGTGTTCGGCATCGGACTGGAGAGCTTCACCGTGGGTTCCAACGACTTCTACACAGCCTATGCAGCCCAGAACAACAAGCTCATCACCCTCGACACCGGCCACTTCCACCCGACAGAGAGCGTCGCCGACAAGGTTTCGGCCATGCTGCTCTACGTTCCTGAGCTGATGCTCCACGTGAGCCGCCCAATCAGATGGGACTCCGACCACGTCACAATCATGGACGACCCGACGCTGGACCTCTTCCAGGAGATTGTACGCGCAGGCGCACTGGACCGCGTTCACTACGGCCTCGACTACTTCGACGCATCAATCAACCGCATCGGTGCATACGTAATAGGAAGCCGCGCCGCCCAAAAGTGCATGCTCCGCGCACTGCTCGAGCCTCTGGCAACGCTGCGCAAGTATGAGGCAGAGGGCAAGGGCTTCGAGCGTCTCGCACTGCTCGAGGAAGAGAAGGCCATGCCGTGGAACGCCGTTTACGACGAGTTCTGCCTGCGCAACAACGTTCCCGTGGGCGACGAATTCATCGCCGACGTAGAGAAGTATGAGGCCGACGTAACCTCAAAGCGTGCATAACACAAACCAAGGACAAGCAAGCCCCTCTCCAGCCTCCCCCGTGGGGATAAGCTGCCGCGCCTTCCTGCTTATAGGCGGGCAAGCCCTCTCCCCACCAGGGAGAGCCGGAGAGGGGCTTCTTTTATATACATGAAACAATGGACATAGTCATAGGACTGCTCATAATAGCCGTGGGAGCGTTCTGCCAGTCGAGCTGCTACGTGCCGATAAACAAGATAAAGGACTGGAGCTGGGAGTCTTACTGGATAGTGCAGGGCGTGTTCGCCTGGCTCGTGCTGCCCCTGCTGGGTGCCTTGCTGGCTGTCCCGGCAGGCCATAGCCTTGCTGAACTGTTCACGGCCGAGGCTTCGTTCAACATCTGGATGACCATCCTCTTCGGCGTGCTCTGGGGCGTTGGCGGGCTCACCTTTGGCCTTTCCATGCGCTACCTGGGCGTGGCCCTGGGGCAGAGCATATCGCTCGGCACGTGCGCCGGCCTCGGGACAATCATGGGCCCGGTACTGCTCAACATCTTCTTCCCCGAGCTCAACGCGCTCAGCTCGCTCACCTTCGCCGTCATCCTCGGCGTGGTGGTGACGCTGCTCGGCATAGCCATCATCGGCGTGGCAGGCTCGATGAAGGCGTCCTCGCTCTCTGAGGAGGAGAAGCGCGAGGCCGTGAAGGACTTCAACTTCCCCAAAGGACTGGCCATAGCCCTGCTCGCAGGCTTCATGAGCGGCTGCTTCAACGTGGGCCTGGAGTTCGGCAAGGACATCAACTTCGGCGACCTCACGCCCGACATGTACAAGACCCTGCCCGCCACGCTGCTCGTAACGCTCGGCGGGTTCGTCACCAACGCCATTTACTGCTTCTACCAGAACAGCAAGAACAAGACGTGGGGCGACTACAAGAAGGGTGGCGTATGGGGCAACAACCTCGTGTTCTGCGCACTGGCCGGCGCACTGTGGTACAGCCAGTTCTTCGGACTGTCGCTCGGCAAGGGCTTCCTCACCGAGTCGCCAACGCTCATGACACTCGCGTTCTGCATCCTCATGGCGCTCAACGTGGTGTTCTCAAACGTATGGGGCATAATCCTGAAGGAGTGGAAGGGCTGCTCGCCGAAGACCATCGGCGTGCTCATCGTGGGCATCATTGTGCTCATCATATCGTCGTTCCTGCCCCAGCTGATTTAACCCGAACCGGCCTTACGGCCGGTTATTGGCAGATATTGCCTCTTTTCAACACGCTTCGGCTGCTTATGCATCCATGCCGCCTCTCTGCTTCACGCCCATTCCCGGCGTAGCCCGCTACGCTTTCGTCAAGACGTGAAGCATCACTGCCGGCTGGAAAGCATAAGCAGCTTGACGTTTGGTGCGGTTTTTGATTTAATACGCGCAAGTTTGGCATGGCCAAACTTGCGCTGACAACAATCAAGCACTCTTGCCTCCACCGCTGATGCCACGCAGCGGCGCCCAGCTGAAACAAGGCTGCATAACCGACAGGCGCCCCGCCGCCACACGGCGCACAAAAAAGATCCCGCAGCTTCACAGCCACGGGACTCCTATCTTCTCAAAGTAAGTAACAAGTAAAATTATATGTAGTCAGTAGTTGTTTGCTTACTTGGGCAGGTTGAACGCCTTAGTCATCTCGGCCATCTGCCCGTCGGTCATGCCGTCGGGCTCAAAGCCCATGCACTTGGCGTCAATGTATATCTTGGCGCTCTTCGAGAGCACGTCTATCTGGTCGAAAGCGTCCATTACGTCGAGCCCCTTGGCAAACACTCCATGCTTCTCCCAGAGCACCACGTCGTAGTCCTCAAGCTCCTTGAGCGTGGCGTCGGCCAGCTTGTTCGAGCCGGGCAGCTCGTAGGGCACCACGCCCAGGCCCAGCGGACAGAAAGCCTTTGTCTCAGGAATCATGCTCCACAGGATGCGCGTAAGCACGTCCTTGCCGAGGAACTTCTTCGAGTGGCTCATTGCCACAAGCTCAATCGGGTGCGTGTGCACGGTGGCCTTGTAGGGCGAGCCGGTCTCGATGAGGTGGGCGTGCACGGTGAGGTGCGACGGCAGCTCGCTCGTAGGCATCACTGGGTTGTCGGCTATGATGACGTAGCTCTCGCAGTCGTCGAGGATACGGATGACGCTTCCGTTGTCCATCGGCCAGCGGGCCAGGTCGCGCATACGCTTGCCCGTACCCTTGCAGTAGAAGTAGCAGCCCTTCAGCGCAGGCAGCTTGACGCCTATCTGCTTCACCTCGCTGATGGCGGGCAACTGGCGTATGCCGTCGTCCACAAGGTCCGTAATGTTAACGGTGATGTTGCCGCCGTTGCGCTCGGCCCAACCATTCTGCCAGAGATACCCGGCCACTTCTGCGATTTTGTCGATTTCCTTCTTCAAGGTTTCACGACCTGTCAATATACTGTCCATTTTATTTAAGTGTTTTAAATTTTATTGTTTGCAAATTTATACTTATTTTTGCTCAAACAACATTGTTATTTGATATTTAGACTAAAGGAATTGACACTCCGCTTGACTTAAATCAAGAAGCCGGCCATGCCGCACAGCCATGCAATGCCCACCACCCTGCCCTGCTCCGCTGCCGACGAAAACTCCCGACAAAGCTCCCGCCCGCCGACGGCCTCGCCCACGCCGAAACGCAATACTGGCTGCACAGCACGCCGAAACGGGCCGTCCGGCAGCCCAGAACGGGCCGTTTCGCATGACAGAACGGCCTGTTTCGCACCACGCTGGCTGCCAGCCACTTACGCACAGCGGCAAACACTGCGATATTTCTTTACACAAACGCAACCGCCGCGCATGCCGGAGCTGCCCCTGCCTGCAGCCGCTCACGCACAAGCGCCTTACCCCCGCATCAGCCCCGCCTGCCCTGCACCATACACAATACGCCGGCCACCAGCGCGCCTTACGACTATATTCGTATCACAGTTTACCTCCACAATTCCCCATATTCTCCAATTCTCCTGCATCCTCCAGTTACCTCGTAAACAGCCGTGCGCACATCTCGGCATCGTCGCCTGCACGGTGGTGCTGCCCGTAAGGTAGCAAACGAGCGTAATGTAAGCTTGCCCACTAATTGCCGGGTGCAGCTTGCTCCATGCAAAGTCAGCCGTTTGCTTGCAAAAAATCGCGGCACTTCCTTGACTTTTTTTCAGCCTTCCCACTTGTTTTTTTGTGGCTCTGCCACGTTTTGGCACTTGGATGCCTTTACTTTGCAGCAGAATTGATGTCAAACCATTTAACAAGAAGTATTATGCCTACAAAGAGCTGGAACCACTCCTGGAGCAAATTGCCGGCTACTGGGGCTGGAGTGAAATCATTGACAGCTACCGCCGGAACGAATTGCATGGCATGGAGTTCATGAAGGAATGCCAGGATTACATCCCGGCATCCGCCTTGCAGCGTTACCGCCTGTGGGGCAAATTGTCTGAAGATGAAAAGAAACAATTAAAGATACGCATCCTTTCATAGAAAAATAATGAAAACCATAGAAGGCCATAACGTAAAAATCTACACGGACAACATCGAGGACAGCTCCAGCGCAGAGACGCGAAACCATATTGACCTGGCTTTAGCGCCGCGTCAAACTCTCTGCGCAAAAGCCGGCTTGCCCGCGAAACCAAGGCTCAATATGCAAATGGACATACGCAATCTGCCCATACTTGCAAATGCGCAGCCAAAGCCGCCAGCTGTTTCCCCGCATTCCTGTGTACGCATACAGCACACGGCCACAAGGGAAGATTATTGCCATTACTTCATAACGACGGCCGTGGCTGAAGGACAACGGCGGGTTGAGGGAATTTGTTACTCTAAAGATACACATCATGACATTCAAAAAACTATTCTCACGATTCAGTTTTGCCGAGATAAAGCCGGCATTCAAAAAACGATGGCAGCCCAATGAGCCTAAACAGGCTGAGCCAACAGACTTGGGCAAATGGAAAAGAATCTACCAGAAAGTGCAAGCATTGGAGGCCAAGGCTTCAGCATATTGCATCCTCTTGAGATGGCGATGGATTTCACTGGAAGACGGAATGAAACGAAAGCTGATAATCATATTCGTATCGGCATGGATTATTTCTGTCCTTGTCATTTTCCTGTCTGTGTCACATTGTGGAGGAATGTCGGAAGAACGCTGGATAAGGATATAAGCTAAGAAGAAAGGCAGACATCTGCAAAACCCACCTGCCGGCAGGTAATGACAAGAACATTATACGGCCATGCGGCTGTAATGCTTGTTGCCTTTCTTGAAAAATAAAGTCAGAGCGAAAAGGAATGCACTAATATAATTTTGAGGTGCTGACATCTGTCAGAACCGAACCGATATTTTCATCAAAGGGAACAAAATCAGCCATCCGGCTTTGTGCATCGGGATAATCCCTGTTGATGCGTGCCAATGTGACGTTTCCCATTTGAGACGCCAGCCTCTCAAACGGGAAACGGATGATGGTCGGAGTGTTGTAGCCTACCCCAAGTTCCAGCAAAAGTGCATTCCCGGCGCAGGCCTTTTCCATGAAATCCTGATAGCATTCATAACTTGCATACCACTGGCCGTCCTGCACGAAGTGGCGGCCTTTTCTGACATGCACGCCCATTCTCCCGCCACATACGTGACAACAGGGTACAAGCCCTGACGGAAGCCTGCTGTCACGGCAATGAATCGGGAATTTTCCTGTCGGCGCATTCCGCCCGCTCATCGAGCAATGGCCGGAGTACAAACCGTAGATTACCGCTTCTGTCCATAATCGTAATGCTCCTGTAAAGGTGGGTCGGGCGCCAGGTCATAATAGTCGAGCGTTGCGGCAGAGAGCCGGAAATAGACCAAGTCCGTGTATGCCTTGTAAAGTCGTGGCAACACAGGGTTGGCGGCATATATCTCCCGTGCCGTCGCATCGTCCACATCGAACACGGCTTGCCCCGCGATACGGACAAAGATGTTTCCGTTCATTGCAAGTATCTCCACATTCGGATTCTCCTGCAGCTGCCTCTAAACCTCTTTCCACGACGCAGTCGCGAAATACAGTGTGTTCCCCTGTTGTTTCATAATCTCGAAAACACGGATTTTCGGCATGCCGTCCTCGACCGTGGCAAATGCCACATCCTTGTGCCGACTTAAAAAATCAAATGCTTTTTCCATGATTGAAGCCAGTTTGTTAATTGCGTAAGGAATACTTCGAACGGTGTGACAATTCTTGAAACCGTCCGAAGTGCCATAATTTGCCGCACCGCCATGTCCGCCGATGAACAGCACTGCGCCCGAAGCCAATGAATTTTCTGCTTCCGCGATTTCCGCGTCGATGGCCGCCGGAGATGTAACCAGCAAATGACTGACATTCGCCTTTGCCGGAGTCAAAATGGCATAGCCACCCATTGAACCCTGAGTATGCTTATATCGCACCATGAAACCGCACGTTTCGCGCTGCGACATGGCCTGTTTCAGCCGTCAATACGGCCTGTTTCAGAATGCAAGACAGGGCGTTTTGCAACTCACTGAAAATCTGAAGGTTAGCAAGAATGCCCCTTATGGGTGCAATTGGTGTCTTTGACATAAAAGTGCAGGTGGCTGTACGTGTCCATGGGCGGGCATATGGTGTATGGGCTGTCTTGCGGAAATTCATATTCGCTTAAAAAGTTTCTTGCTGCTTCTAAGGAATTTGCTTACCTTTGTAGAGTGATTTGAAATACATTATATTATGGATAGAACAATGATAGAAGATGCCGTATTTCCTGGTTGCCCGATACGGAATATCTTGGCCAAACTCTGTGACAAGTGGTCGCTTTTGGTGATATACACGCTGAACAAGGCAGGCAAGGAAACGATACGTTTCAAGGAATTGCAACGTGAAATCCCCGACATATCGCAAAAGATGCTGACGGTTACTTTGCGGACATTGGAGGATGACGGATATGTCACCAGAACCGTATATCCTGAAGTTCCTCCAAGGGTAGAGTATGCGCTCACTGAGCGGACACGTTCTTTGCTTCCACATATCAATGCCCTGATAGGTTGGGCATTGGAAAATATGGATGCGATTCTAAAAGACAGGAGAAAAGCCTGCAAAAGATGAAAGTCAATATGCAGTAGGACAGCAAGCAGTGTTGGCCAGTCCCCAACTCCAGCTTGCCACCCTACCGTCGGCAATGTCCATACCCCATACCGTCGCCTGTCCTATGTGCGAATCAAGTATGAATTTGCCTCTTTCCTCAAATCATATGCTACCTTACTTCAAACCTTACGCTTACATCTCCACCGCCCAAGGCAGCTGCAAGCCCTTCGGGGTTGTCTATTTGCCCCAAGCGTGTGTAACTGTAGCCAGACCGGAATGTTTCGTAGAACAAGACTATGCAAGAAGAGCCATAGAGCATCAGGTCGCCAGCCTGAATGGTTCCGGGACGGTAACTTTCCGTAGGCAGGTGGCTGTCCAGGTAATGATATTTCTCATTGCCGTTCATCTCATTCATATCCAGCGTAAGAGGGAGCAAGGCTGCAAAGGCCCTTGCCGCATCATTATCCGCCAGCGTGGCGGCAAACGATGTTCCGTTCACTGATACAATAATATTTCTTTCCATGGACGTATTGTTTTCGCCGTCAGTGTTGTCACCGTCAGTGTTGTCAGTGTTTCCTTCATCCTCGCCCCCGCCTTCATCAGATGGCGGAACCGGTACTTCCGTTCTTTCTTCCATCGGGTCATCGTCAGAACAGGCAATGAGGGCGTTTGCCGCGAAAAGGAAGAGAACTGCCAGCCCCCAGCAATGAATAAGCCGTTTCATGTCACTTCAAGTATTGGTTGTAAAACTCCACTATTTTGTCAAAAGGTATCTTTTCCAGATTGTCGTACAAATCGGTGTGGCTGGCGCCCGGCACGATATGCAATTCTTTGTTGTCGCCCTTCAGCTTCTTGAAAGCATCCTCGCCGAAATAGCGCGAATGAGCTTTTTCGCCATGCACCACCAATACGGCACTGCGGATTTCATCACTGTAAGCCAGTATCGGCATATTGATAAGAGAAAGCGATGAAGTTACGTGCCAGCCAAGACCAGAATTGATAGAGCGTGGATGATAACCACGCTTGGTCTTGTAATAGTCATAATAATCTTTCATGAACTGTGGTGCGTCATCGGCCGGTTTCGGATTCATGACCGTCAGTTTGTATGAACCGTTACGGTAATCTTCCGTGCGCTGGGCATTCAGTTGTTTGCGCATCTGGTACCGGGCCTCGGCATTGTCGTTTGCATCGAAATAGCCGTTGGCTGTCCCCCGGCAGATGTCATACATAGTGGATGCCACGGTAGCTTTGATGCGCGTGTCCATAGCCGCCGCATTGATGGCGAAGCCACCCCACCCGCAGATGCCGAGTATGCCGATGCGTTCGGCATCCACATCGTCACGGGTTGACAGATAATCCACAGCCGCACTGAAATCTTCAGTGTTGATGTCTGGCGAAGCGACATTGCGTGGCTGCCCGCCACTTTCCCCTGTATAGGAAGGGTCGAAAGCTATGGTCAGGAAGCCGCGTTCCGCCAACGTCTGCGCATAAAGTCCCGATGCCTGTTCCTTCACCGCCCCAAACGGTCCGCTGACCGCTATGGCTGGGAGTTTGCCTGTCGCATTCTTAGGCATGTACAAGTCGGCGGCGAGCGTGATGCCGTAACGGTTGTGGAAAGTTATCTTACTGTGGTTTACCTTATCGCTCATGGGGAATACCTTGTCCCATTCTTGGGTAAGTTCCAGATTCTCCATATGAGCCTTTGTCGTTTGGTCGTTTTGCGCAAAACCTGCTGCATGAAAAGCTAACAGACTTGCAGCGAGAATTGTCATGAATTTCATACGTCTTTACCTTTTATGATTATTTGTTCTGTATAAACGGTTTAAGTCCCTTTACGGCTTCAGCGGCAGTGATGCGTTTTCCTCCATTGTCCAAATCAATAAGGATATAACGGTTATTACCCATGCCAGGTTCTTTCATATAATAAGTATTGGTTTCCACAATCTAAGCGTCGGGCAAATCCTTTTGGAGCAGGGCTTTTACCCATTCACGCGGAATGACATTCGGTCCGTCCTGCTCACAGGTATGCGGTTTTATGCCTATGTTCCCTTCCATGTTTTCACTCACTTGCCCGTAGGCTTTGACAAGACCTTCAGGGGGGGGGTAAGGCTACGCGTGAAATATACAATGGATTCATTGCCTGTAAGCTTCTCATACGGCACATATTTATCCCCGTCATTTCCCTGCATGGGATTTTGTTGGGCAACGGCTGTTGTGGTGCTAATGGCCAGCAAACCCGCAATCATCGTTATTGTTGCATGTTTCATGATTTCCCTGCAATTTTTAACGCAAAGATAGTCACAAAGTTCATAACTCCAAGTACCTCCATAACCGTCAAAAATACCTCAATTACGTTTTCCGAACAAAACAATAACATGCTGTCAAAAAAAGTACCTGTATAACTGGAAAACATACCCCAATTACATGAGCACAAAATATTAATGTTCAGATTGTAACGGGAAAAAGCTATATTTGCAATTCAAAAAGAGCAAGGCATGGATATAATAACAGCAGATACAATACAACAATACAATCAGTTTTTCGGGGTGAAAACCATGCACCCCAAAATTGGCATCATCTATTTTGACCGTTCTGAAAACCAGCCTACCCACAAGATGACATTTGGCTTTTATGCTTTATACTTAGTGAAAACAGTTGGAATAACCATGGATTACGGCAAGACCAAATATGACTTTGATGATGGGACAATGATATGCCTGGCTCCCGGACAAACAATAGGAGTGCATCGCATGCCGGGCGGCCCTGTCCCGGTAGCCATTGGCCTGATGTTTCATCCCGACCTTTTGCATGGCACGGCTTTGGCTAAAAAGATGAAACAATTTACGTTCTTCTCCTATACGTCCAATGAGGCATTGCATTTGTCTTCGGATGAATGTGCTGTCATACAAAACTACATGGATAGCATAAACCGCGAATTGGAACACCCGGCCGACAAGTTCTCCCGCCTGTTGTTTGTCTCGAACATAGAAGTGCTGCTCAACTATTGCATGCGTTTTTATGAGCGTCAATTCGCCACCCGTAAAGATTTGAACAACGATGTCCTTGCCCGCTTTGAGCAGCTGTTGGATGAATACTGGGATTCAGGTGAAGCAAAAATTCACGGCCTTCCTACGGTGAAATATTTTGCGGATAAAATTTGTCTTTCCCCAAATTATTTCGGTGATTTAATAAAGGCTGCAACCGGGAAAAGCGCTCAAGAACGCATACAATCTAAAATCATAGAAATGTCAAAAGAAGCAATTCTAAATCCTCGCCTGAATATCAAACAAATTGCCGATATGCTGGGCTTTCAATATCCACAGCACTTTCTTCGATTCTTCAAGAAGCGAGCAGGATGTACCCCTAAAGAATACAAACAGAACTGTTAATTGCATGAAATATACGCGAGTTCGGGATAAGAAAGAAGCGTATATTGGCAAATCCGCTGTTGAATATAACAGAAAAAGACTATTCGTTCATCGGTGCGCTTGCCTACAAGAATACGGAAGGAGCCTGCCTGTATTGTGACCATTGCCAGCCCTGCCCACAACAGATAGAGATAGGTACGGTAAACAAATATCTCGTTTTGGGCAAGTCTGGAGACACGCTTGCCATTGGCCATTATATGAAACTGGAACATCATGCCGAAGATTGCATTGCGTGCGGTGTTTGCGAACAACAGTGTCCGTTCCATGCGAATGTGATTGAACGTATGCAAGAAGCCAAGACTTTCTTCCTCAAAATCAATACGTTATATCTCTCAGCGACTTGCGTGAACGTGTTGCAAATATCATGCAAACTCGAAAATAAGCATCCATAAGCAACCGCAGCTCTTTACTGCAAAAGTACAGATTTATTTGATAAATATCGTGATATAAACGCATAATAATCAAAAGTCTATGGTATCTTTCGATTTTTATCCTTACTTTTGTATATGATATCAGGGTAATATACTTGAATCATAATGGATCTATGCAAATACATCACAAATCCAAGTTTTAAAACTATTTATTATATTGCGATATGTCAATATGGGGTAAACTCTTTGGAACTGAGAAAGTCGAGAATAAAAACAAAATTATCGACAATAAAACAAACTCTGCACCATGCAGTGCTCCTCATTATGCCATAGTAGATGTTGAAGTGGGCTTGAAAGACCATAAAATTCATGATATAGGAGCACTCAAACACGATGGCACGACATTTCATAATACTTCAAAAGAAGAATTATTTATTTTCTTAAACGACGTAGACTACATCTGCGGGCACAATATCATTCACCATGATGCCAAATACCTGTTTACGGACCAAAAATGCCGCTGGATCTTAGTTGACACACTTTATGTTTCGCCTTTACTGTTCCCGGAACGTCCATATCACAGACTTGTGAAAGATGACAAGCTAATCAGCGAACAGATGAACAATCCGGTAAACGACTGCAAAAAAGCAAAGGACTTATTGCTGGATGAAATAGCACGCTGGCATTCATTACCGAAAGAAAAGCGTTTGCTATTCGCATCGCTGCTGAAAGACAAGAAGGAATTTGAAGGATTTCTCAGTATGGTAAGTGCAGCATATATCCATGAAGGAATACCAGGACTTATAAAAGATTTTTATGCAGGAAAGATTTGCCAACATGCCGACCTTGACATGCTCATTCATCAATATCCATGCGGATTGGCATACGCTTTGGCTCTGATTGATACCACCGATTACCGCTCCATCACTCCCGGATGGGTGCTTTATAATTATCCGGAAGTGGAATTTATCGTAAAACTCTTGCGCCATACCAATTGCCACAAAGGCTGTGACTATTGCCGTACGCAATTGGATGTGCTTCATAACTTAAAAACATTTTTTGGCTACGAGTGCTTCCGGACATACGAAGGCGAGCCACTGCAAGAACATGCTGCCCAAGCTGCAGTGGAAGGGAAATCGCTGTTGGCGATATTTCCTACCGGTGGCGGCAAATCACTTACTTTCCAATTGCCTGCACTCATGGCTGGACATTCCATGCATGGGCTTACGGTGGTTATCTCCCCCTTGCAGTCCTTGATGAAAGATCAGGTAGATAACCTTGCCGACAGAGGCATCACGGATGCCGTAACCATAAATGGAATGTTAGATCCCATCACAAGATCGCTGTCCATACAAAGAGTACAAGATGGAGAAGCCTCGCTGTTATATATCTCTCCCGAAATGCTTCGCTCAAAAACGATCGAGAAAATATTGATGGCGCGCCACGTTGTAAGGTTTGTAATAGACGAAGCGCACTGCTTTTCTTCATGGGGGCAGGATTTCAGGGTTGACTATCTCTACATTGGCAAATTCATCCAACAATACCAGGAAAAGAAAAAATGTAAAACCCCGATACCAGTATCTTGTTTCACGGCTACGGCCAAACAGAAAGTAATCCAAGACATCTGCGACTATTTCAAGCAGACTTTGAATTTGAATCTGGAATTATTCGCATCAACTGCCACAAGAACGAATCTGCACTATTCTGTCATACATGTGGAGAATGACAATGACAAATATCTGAAACTAAGAGAACTTGTCGCAGAAGCCGATTGTCCGACAATTGTTTACGTATCACGTACAAAACGGACAAGAGAACTGGCTGCAAAGCTTACTCGCGACGGTTACAAAGCACTCTCTTTCAATGGGAAAATGGAAGCCGATGAAAAAATAGCCAACCAAGACGCTTTCATGAACGATCAGGTACACATCATTGTGGCCACATCCGCATTTGGCATGGGAGTGGACAAGAAAGATGTCGGTCTTGTGGTACATTATGACATTTCCGATTCGCTGGAGAATTATGTTCAAGAGGCAGGCAGGGCAGGCCGTGACCCCAATCTTAGCGCACGTTGTTATGTGCTTTATAATGACAATGATTTGGACAAGCATTTTATATTGCTGAACCAGACAAAACTTAGCATTAGCGAAATACAACAGGTATGGAAAGCTGTCAAAAGCCTTACCAAACACCGTATGAAAGTTAACTGCTCTGCATTGGAGATTGCCCGACAAGCAGGATGGGACGATTCTGTATCAGACATTGAGACCCGTGTACGAACTGCTTTGGCGGCTTTGGAACAAAGCGGATACTTGGTAAGAGGAAGCAATGTTCCTCATGTATATGCCACGGGTATAACTGTAAAGAATATGGACGAGGCAAGGGAGCGCATATCAGCATCGCTGCTTTTTGGCAGCGATGAAATCGAAAAGGCTGTCCGTATCATTAAGTCATTGATTTCTCAAAAACATATAGCCAAGGCTCAAGATTCGGAAGCCGAATCACGAATCGACTATCTGGCAGACATTTTGGGATTAAGCAAAAAAGATGTCATATCAGTAGTGGAACGAATGCGGCAGGAAGGTATATTGGCTGACAGCAAAGACATATCTGCCTATTTGCAGGACGCAGGTGATTCGGAACGAAAGTCGCAAATGCTCCTCGAACGCTTTGCAAAACTTGAACAATACATTCTCAATCATATTCCCGATGAGTCTTTACGAATATCATACAAGCAACTGAATGAAAATGCCGTAAACGATGGAATCAGCACATCCAAAGAGAAAGACATTCGGACGTTACTTTATTTCCTCACCATCAAGGGATATACGCGTAAAAAAGAGGATGCGGTCCATAACATGGAGATAACTCGTCAGGCAGATCTGGAATCTACCATCAGGCGATTTGAAAAACGATTGGAAATAAGTCGCTTTACCGTGGAATGGCTATACAAATTGGCGCTAAATGCAGAAAAGGAGAATGTACCCGGCAAAGCCATACAGTTCTCCGTAGTAGAGCTTCTGAACCGGATAAAATCTAGTTCCCAATCTCTTTTTGGCAGACTTGATGATATTCAATTAGAAGATGTAGAAGAAGCACTTTTATATTTATCGAAAATCGGCGCGCTAAAACTTGAAGGCGGTTTCCTGGTATTGTACAACGCCATGACTATCCAAAGAATAAAAGACAATAAGTCAAGATACAAGCAAGACGACTACCGAATGCTGGACGAATTCTACAAACTGAAAATCCAGCAAGTGCATATTGTGGGGGAATATGCCAATCTAATGGTAAGGAATTATCAAGCAGCCTTGCAATATGTACAGGATTATTTCCAGATGGACTACAAGAAGTTTGTCGCAAAATATTTTAAGGGAGACAGAACAAGCGAGATACAACGCAACTTGACACCGCAGAAATACAATCAGTTGTTTGGGCAATTATCCAAACGGCAAATGGAAATTATTTCCGATAAAGATTCACGTTGCATTGTGGTTGCGGCAGGTCCCGGTAGCGGAAAAACACGAGTACTGGTTCACAAACTGGCCTCACTTCTGTTGCTTGAAGACGTAAAACACGAACAGTTATTGATGCTGACATTTTCAAGGGCAGCCGCTACAGAATTCAAACAACGGCTTATGGAATTGATAGGCAATGCAGCTCATTTTGTTGAAATAAAAACATTCCACTCCTATTGTTTCGACCTCTTGGGGCGAATAGGAAATCTTGAAGATTCAAAGAATGTCGTCTTAAAGGCAGCCGAAATGATACGTCATGGAGAAGTTGAACCGAACAAAATCGGCAAAACTGTATTGGTTATAGACGAGGCACAGGACATGGGAACAGAAGAATATACTCTTATAATGAGTCTGATGACCCATAACGAAGAAATGCGAGTGATAGCAGTGGGAGACGATGACCAAAACATCTATGAATTCCGAGGTTCCGATTCCGATTATATGTATCGGCTATCGCAAAAAAACGGAAGCACATTTGTCGAAATGACCGAGAATTACCGCAGTGCACACCAGCCGGTGGATTTTGCCAACGGATTCTTGAAAACCATCCATAAAAGGATAAAAAGCACAACTATCATCTCTATGAGAAAAGAGAAAGGATGGGTAGAAATAATACGCCATCACTCAGCATATATGTACCAACCGCTTGTCGAAAACTTACTTCAGCACAAGGGCAAAGGCACTTCGTGTGTACTCACCCAAACAAACGAAGAGGCCGTAATCTTGACAGCCCTCCTGCGAAAGCATGGCATAAACAGCAAACTGATACAATCAATGGACGGCTTGCGTTTTTGGAACATAGCGGAAATGAGATACTTCCTGAGGTATATAGACAAACGGATAAAAACACCACTAATCACAGAAGAGCTATGGGAAGAGGCCAAACATGCAACCTTTTCTATTTATGACAGAAGTCTAAGTTTGATCTATGTAAAGCGGTGTGTGGAACAGTTTGAGCAAACTAACAGAACAAAATATTTCAGTGACTTCAGAGAATTTGCATTTGAGTCGTCAGTGGAAGACTTCTGTGACACATCAGGAACCGATGTTGTGATATCAACCATTCACAAGGCTAAAGGCAGGGAGTTTGACGATGTATATATGCTCATATCGGACAGCTATGTAAAGGAAGACCATCTGATGCGTCGATATTACGTAGGCATAACCCGTGCAAAAAACAGACTATTCATACACACAAACGGCGATTGCTTTAACCATTTAAATGTAGACCAATATCACGTTGACCAACGGCAATATGACATGCCCGAAGAAATTGTACTACAGCTCTCTCACAAAGATGTCAATTTGGGATTCTTCAAAGACAGGAAACAAGAGGTCTTGGCACTGAGAGGGGGAGATTCTTTAATCTACAGTAATTTCTTTTTGTACAGTTCATCAACCGATAAACCTATTGCCAAATTATCATCAAAAATGCAGGAAACATTATCTGGCTGGGAGCAAAGAGGCTATAAGGTAAAGTCTGCATCTGTACGATTCGTTGTGGCATGGAAACCTAAAGATGCACCTAAAGATGAAGCGGAAACGGCTGTCTTGTTAGCAGACCTGATACTTTCTTTGTAAGTTAAGGCACTTAAAGTAGCGGCACAAACAGAATTGACACGATAGCCTACGGATATAATGGCATCAAGATTGTAGAACTCAACTTCTTCTTTTGATTCTCCAC
>CALUGQ010000016.1 GCA_944320235.1 uncultured Prevotella sp. | reverse complement strand
CGCAACAACCTGCTGGGCTGGAGCCTGGCGCAGATAATGCAGGCCAACGGCAACCGCGTGGTGAAGACCAACATCGTCAACGACCGCGGCATACACATCTGCAAGTCGATGCTGGCATGGCTCAAGTGGGGCAACGGCGAGACGCCAGAGACCAGCGGCAAGAAGGGCGACCACCTGATAGGCGACTACTACGTGGCCTTCGACAAGCACTACCGCGAGGAAGTGAAAGAGCTTCAGGCCAAGTACGCCACCGAAGGCATGGCTGCCGACGAGGCGGAGAAGAAAGCCAAGGAAGAGGCGCCGCTGATAAAGGAGGCCCACGAGATGCTCGTGCGCTGGGAGCAGGGCGACGAAGAGGTGCGCTCGCTGTGGCGCAAGATGAACGGATGGGTCTACGCAGGCTTCGACGAGACGTACAAGGCGCTGGGCGTGGGCTTCGACAAGATATACTACGAGTCTGACACCTACCTGCGCGGCAAGGCGAAGGTGGAGGAGGGGCTGGCAAAGGGCCTCTTCGAGCGCCACGCCGACGGTAGCGTGTGGGCCGACCTCACCGCCGAGGGCCTCGACCAGAAGCTGCTGCTGCGCTCCGACGGCACGTCGGTCTACATGACGCAGGACATCGGCACGGCCGAGATGCGCTTCAACGACTACCCGATAGACAAGATGATATACGTGGTGGGCAACGAGCAGAACTACCACTTCCAGGTGCTCTCCATACTGCTCGACCGCCTCGGCTTCAAGTGGGGCAAGGAGCTGGTGCACTTCTCCTACGGCATGGTGGAGCTGCCCAACGGCAAGATGAAGAGCCGCGAGGGAACCGTTGTGGACGCCGACGACCTGATATCCGAGATGGTAGCGCAGGCACGCCGCACGAGCGAGGAGCTTGGCAAGTTTGACGACATATCCGAAGAGGAGCGCGGCGAGATTGCCCGCATCGTGGGCATGGGCGCGCTGAAGTACTTCATCCTCAAGGTAGACGCGCGCAAGAACATGCTCTTCAACCCCGAGGAGTCCATCGACTTCAACGGCAACACAGGCCCCTTCATACAATACACCCACGCCCGCATACGCAGCATACTGCGCAAGGCCGAGGCCGAGGGCGCAAGCCTGCCCGAAAAGCTCGACGCCACAGCCGCGCAGCCCAACGAGAAGGAGGTGGAGCTGATACAGAAGCTCAACGAATACGGCGCCGCAGTGGAGCAGGCCGGCAAGGACTACAGCCCGAGCGGCATAGCCAACTACTGCTACGAGCTGACCAAGGAGTTCAACCAGTTCTACCACGACTACTCGATACTCAAGGAACCCGACGCCGCCAAGAAGCAACTGCGCCTCGTGCTGGCACGCAACGTGGCCAAGACCATAAAGAACGGCATGGCGCTGCTGGGCATCGAGGTGCCGGAGAGAATGTAATCCAATTAAAAGTTAAGAGTTAAAAATTAAAAGAAATAGTTGCGCTGTGGCCAAAGCTGCGGCGCAGCTCGTCTTTCGTCAAACGTAACAGATAGACGCTATGGACTGCGTAAATCCACCTTCCTACCGCAACGACACCGTGCTGCCGCTCCCGATGGAGGTTACGGCCAACGCCATCGCCGTAGACGCGGCGTGCAGCGGCAACCCCGGCAAGATGGAATACCGGGGCATCGACCTCGCCACCGGGGCGCAGGTGTTCCACTTCGGCCCCGTGTACGGCACGAACAACATCGGCGAGTTCCTGGCCATAGTACACGCCCTGGCCCTGATGGAGAAGACGGGCGTGAAGAAAACAATCTATTCCGACAGCTACAACGCCATACTCTGGGTGAAGAAGCAGCAGTGCAAGACCAAGCTGGAGCGCACGCCGCGCACCGAACAGCTCTTCGGCATCATCGCGCGGGCGGAGAATTGGTTGCGCACCCACACTTATTCCACACCTATTGTGAAATGGGAAACGAAGAAGTGGGGCGAGGTGCCTGCCGACTTCGGGCGCAAATGACGGCGGCGCGGACAATAAAGTTTAATGAATGCCCGCATTTTGCATATACGAATGAAATAAGGAAGCGAAAAGCATACGTCCTCTAACTTTTTAGCGGAACGCAGACTTCTTATAACTCCTCTAACTCCTTTGAATAGGAACTTTGCGGATATTCTAATAAAGTTTTTCATTGCACGGAGGCACGGCTGCATGGACAGCGGCAAAACTGGCACACATACTACGACAAGGCGCGGCATGACAGCAAGGGAGGCGTGGCTCGCCTGCGCGGCCTGCGCGGCGGTCTCGGCTGCGCTGGTGTTCCTGTGCTCGTCTACGTCGCCGCTCTTCAGCATCATGTCCGATGACTCTTCCATCTTCCTCGTCGTCGGGAAATACTGGCGGGAGGGCTGGCTGCCATACCGCGACCTGTGGGATTCAAAGGGGCCTTTCCTCTTTTTGGTGAACGCCATAGGCTACTCCATCACATCAAGCCCGCTCGGCGTGGCGTTGCTCCAGGTGGTATTCATGTCGGCCACGCTCTTTTTCACGTACAAGTTGCTGCGCTGCGAGTTCGGCGCGGGGCGCAGTGCGCTGGCCGCCTTCGGCGTGTTCTGCACGCTGGCCTACGTCTACGGCAGCGGCGACACTGCCGAGGAGTTCGTCATGCCGCTCATAGCGTGGCTGTTCTACCGCCTCCACCGCTGGCTCGACGGCAGCAGGCAAGACTTCCCCTTGGGCGATGCCCTTCTCTGCGGCGTGGCCTTCGGGCTGTGCTTCGGCACGCGGCTCACCAACGCCGTGGGGCTGTGCGCTGCGGCATTGGCCGTGGCCTGCATCCTCGCCATGCGCAGCCGGTGGGGCTGCCTGTCGCGCTGCGCTGCCGCGTTCGTGGCTGGCGCGGCTGCGGCGGTGGTGCCGTTTGTGGCATACTTTGCCTGCCATGGTGCGCTCGGCGACATGATGTATGGCGCGTTGCTGTACAACCTGGAATACAAGACCGACTGGACGGGCTTCACGCTCATAGACTATGGCAAGGGGTTTTGCAGCGCGTTCGCCTGCCTCGCGCTGCTCGCCGTGAGCGTTGCGCAGATGGCGTGGGGGCAGCGCAGGCGGGCAGCGTGCTGGCTCGCGGTGTCGCTGGCCACTCTGGTTTACCTCGCCAACACCCACCTTTTCCCACATTATTTTATGATTACCGCCCCATACCTCGCCATTGCCGTGATAGAGGCAGGGCGGATGGCCCTGTCGCACCCGCTCCCGGCACGTGCCGGGGCATGGGTTATGGCCGCCGTGCTCGCCACGTCGCTGGCATACCGCGTCCACGTGTCGCTCTTCCAAGTCAACTACGTGCGCAACTTCAGCGACCCATACGCCAAGCTCATGGCTCTCGTTCCGGCGGATGAGCGCGACAGCTTCGTGGCATACAACTGCGCGACAAACATCTACCTGCGCTACGACATGAAGCCCGCCTACCGCTTCTTCTATCTGCAAGACTGGATGGCATACCAAGGGCCGAGCCTCCGCAAGCTGCTGCTCGACGACTTCGGCAGCTGCCGCGCCAAGTGGATAATGACCCAAGGAGACGTGGACAGCATGAACATCAGCGGCCTGCTGGCCAGCCGCTACGAGCTTGTCGGCAGGTCGGAGCCGTTCGGCGTAGCCCTCTTCAGGCTGCGCGACGCCTCCGCCCGCAGCCACGAGGGGCGGCAGCGAGCACTCCGTCCGGCTCTCAAGGAAAGGCCACGCATACTTGCCACACACCAATGGGCCAGCCCGGCAGCAGCCAATTTGAAGTAATTGAGTGTTAAATAACTATAAATTGTTTGCGCTTGCGGTGGCCATCGGAAGCCTAAATGACTAATAATATGTACCTTTGCAGACCGATTATTGCGGGGGATGCACTTAGAACCCCCATGGACGGAGTGTTAATAGCCATGTCTTTGGCCGGGCATGGTGGTTAGTGAATCGCCGCCCAACCCCGCGGCAAGGCTGCGGGCGATAAACGAAAAATGTTTTTTAGTAGTAAAATTAAAATTTAAAATGAACACTTTAAGTTACAAGACTATTTCCGCCAACAAGGAGACAGCCAAGAAAGAGTGGGTGGTCATCGACGCCAGCGACCAGATAGTAGGTCGCCTTTGCTCAAAGGTGGCAAAGCTGTTGCGTGGCAAGTACAAGCCCAACTTCACTCCTCACGTTGACTGTGGAGACAACGTTATCATCATCAACGCAGAGAAAGTGGTGTTCTCTGGCAAGAAAGAGACCGACAAGGTCTACACCCGCTACACTGGTTACCCAGGTGGCCAGCGCTTCACCTCGCCCGCACAGCTCCGCACAAAGGTGGGCGGCGTAGACAAGATGTTGCGCCACGCCGTGAAGGGAATGCTCCCCAAAGGCCCCCTCGGCCGCAGCCTGATGGGCAATCTCTACATCTATGAGGGCTCGGAGCACAAGCACGAGGCACAGAAGCCAAGGACAATAGACATTAACCAGTATAAATAAGCAAGAGATAATGGAAGTAGTTAACGCAATAGGCCGCCGCAAGGCCGCTGTGGCACGTGTTTACCTCAGCGAAGGCACAGGCAAGATTACAATCAACAAGAAGGACATAACCGAATATTTCCCCTCTGCCATCCTCCAGTATGTGGTTAAGCAGCCGCTTCAGCTGCTTGAGGTTGAGGGCAAGTATGACATCAAGGCCAACCTCGACGGTGGCGGATTCACCGGCCAGAGCCAGGCTCTGCGCCTCGGGATTGCCCGCGCTCTCGTAAAGGTCAACGCCGAAGACAAGAAGAACCTGAAAGATCACGGCTTCCTCACACGTGACTCCCGCGTCGTGGAGCGCAAGAAACCGGGTCGTCCCAAGGCTCGCCGCCGCTTCCAGTTCAGTAAGCGCTAATTCCTGCCGCCATGGCTCCTGTAGGCTCGAATGTCGGCCGTGGGCAGCTCTACGCTGTCACGCTGCCTGAGCAAGCGGCCCCGGTGCCACGCAAGGCGAAGGAAAACTGGACAACGTTTAGCATCTAAACCTGCGCGACTCTGCCACGCCCAGCCAGGCCAGGCACAGATACGGCACAACGGAAGCTGTCTTCCGCGCCGCGAAGCAACGGCGGACGGATTACCCGCAGGCTGATTCTAACCACAGAATAAAAAAGAAAGTAAACAACAAACAAAAGATTCAAGAGAACAATGTCAAGAACAAACTTTGATATGTTGCTGCAGGCCGGATGCCACTTTGGCCACCTGCACCGTAAGTGGAACCCCGCAATGGCTCCCTACATCTACACCGAGCGTAACGGAATCCACATCATCGACCTCCACAAGACGGTGGCAAAGATTGACGAGGCCGCCGAGGCACTGAAGCAGATTGCCCGTTCTGGCAAGAAGATACTGTTCGTAGCTACTAAAAAACAGGTTAAGGACGTGGTTGCCGAGAAGGCAGCCGGCATCAATATGCCTTACGTGATAGAGCGTTGGCCGGGCGGCATGCTCACCAACTTCCCCACCATCCGCAAGGCCGTGAAGAAGATGGCAAACATCGACAAGCTCATGAGTGACGGCACATACGCCAACCTTTCGAAGCGTGAGTTGCTGCAGATATCGCGTCAGCGCGCCAAGCTTGAGAAGAACCTCGGCTCCATTGCCGACCTCACCCGCCTGCCTGCAGCCCTCTTCGTGGTTGATGTGCTCAAGGAAGCCATTGCTGTAAAGGAGGCCAACCGCCTCGGAATACCCGTGTTCGGCATCGTTGATACCAACTCGGACCCGAAGAACATAGACTTCGTCATCCCCGCAAACGATGACGCAAAGGACAGTGTTGACGTGATACTCAACGCTTGCTGCACCGCCATCGCCGAGGGCCTGGAGGAGCGCAAGGCCGAGAAGGCTGACGAGGCTGCCGCACAGGCACAGGCAGAGGCTTCAGAGGACAAGCCACGCCGCGCACGCAAGGCCCGCAAGGAAGCCCCGAAGGCTGCCGACGAGGCTCCCGCCGCTGAGGCTCCTGCACAGGAGGCTGCCGCCGAAGAGGCTCCCGCCGAGGCTTAAGCTGAGGCATGGCCGCGCGTTACGCTGCCGTTGCGGCTGCCAGGCACATCGTGGCGGGGCAGTGCAGGGCGCGGTTGGCGCGGTCGCAAACTACATACAGTAATACAAAACTTATAATTACACAATAAACTATGGCTGTTTCAATAGCTGATATACAGAAACTCCGCAAGATGACCGGTGCCGGCCTGTCTGACTGCAAGAAGGCCCTGACCGACTCTGAGGGCGACTTCAACAAGGCAATGGAGATAATCCGCGAGAAGGGCCAGGCCATCGCCGCCAAGCGCAGCGACCGCGAGACATCCAACGGATGCGTGCTCGTAAAGGCCACAGGCGACTTTGCTGCCATCATCGCGCTGAAGTGTGAGACCGACTTCGTGGCCAACGGAGCCGACTACATCAAACTTACGCAGGACATTCTCGACGCTGCCGTGGCTGCAAAGGTGAAAACTCTCGATGAAGTGAAAGAACTCACGCTGGCTGACGGCACGAAAGTGCAGGACGCTGTCATCGCACGCTCGGGCATCACGGGCGAGAAGATGGAGCTCGACGGCTACAACTTCATCGAAGGTGCCAACGTTTCGGTTTACGACCACATGAACAAGCACTTGCTCTGCACGATGGTACAGACCAACAAACCCGCCGAGGAGCAGGCACATGCCATCGCAATGCAGGTGGCTGCGATGAACCCTGTGGCCCTCGATGAGGCAAGTGTGCCTGAGGAAGTGAAGGAGACCGAGATGAAGGTCGCCATCGAGAAGACCAAGGAGGAGCAGGTGCAGAAGGCCGTTGAGGCTGCTCTGAAGAAGGCCGGCTTCAACCTTTACATCGCCGAGAACGAGGAGCACCTGGCCGAAGGCATTCAGAAAGGCAACATCACCGAGGCCCAGGCCGAGGAGATTCGCCAGCTGAAGAAGGCCACGGCTGAGCAGAAGGCCGCCAACCTGCCCGAGGCAATGGTACAGAACATAGCCAAGGGCCGCATGGCCAAGTTCTACAAGGACTCTTGCCTGCTCAACCAGGAGTTCATCCAGGACAGCAAGCTGAGCGTGGCTGACTACCTGAAGGCTGCCGACAAGGAGCTGACGGTGGTTGCGTTCAAGCGCTTTACGCTCCGCGCCGAGTAATCGACATAGAGAGACTGGTTAGATAAATTGCCACGGAGAGGTGCAAAGGTGTGCCTTCCGTGGCTTTTTCGTTTTGTGCCGGCTGCTGTCGTGCCGCGAAGTTGTCTTGGCAGGCGCCATTTTTTCCTGCTCTCACCGTTCGGGCAGAGGCTGCAATCCTTTATTTTCCTATGCCATCCCATTCCGCCCGGTTGTTTGCCGGCTGACGGCGGGCACATCTGCTTGGCTGATTTTGTAATGTGTTTTCGCAGGATTTGCCGTGTCGCGCAACGCATTGAGGCCCAGCGAGTTGCGACAGCCGCCTGTTGCAGCCGCAAAACGGCCTGTTCCGCCTTGCCGAACGGCCGGTTTTGCATCGCCGAACGGGCTTCCCTGCATCCCCGTTCGGTGCGCAGTGCCTCCTGCCACGCCTTTTGTCGTGAAAGAATACCCGGCCCGAGGCAGCCCGGCCGTGACAAAAGGCGGCGCAATGTTTTGCCGTCTGGCGCAAAAATCATATCTTTGCATGGCGCACGCCGGGGCAGGCAGCATGCCTTCGTGGCAGCGTGTGCATGGAGACAAGACGAGAGCTACATGAGAGGAAAGTACGGAGAGCGGCTCAGCCGCAGTATAGCGGCGCCCCTGCAGCAGTTCATGGGGCGCGAGAGGTCGGCGGGCATTGTGCTCGCCGTGAGCATAGTGGTGGCCATGGTGATGGCCAACTCGCCGTGGGGAGCGGCATGGCAGGGGCTGTTTGAGCACAGGCTGGGCTTCTGGTTCGACGGCGAGCCATACCTGTATCACTCGCTCCACCACTGGATAAACGACGGCCTGATGTCGATGTTTTTCTTCGTGGTAGGCCTGGAGCTTAAGCGCGAGTTCATAGGCGGCGAGCTGTCCGACGTGCGCAACGTGCTCCTGCCGGCCGCGGCAGCCGTGGGCGGCATGGCCGTCCCGGCGCTCATCTACGCCGCTCTCAACGCCGGCAGTCACTCGGCTGGCGGCTGGGGCATACCCATGGCCACCGACATCGCCTTCTCGCTGGCCATACTCTACGCTTTGGGCGACCGTGTGCCGATGGCGGCCAAGGTGTTCCTCACCACGCTCGCCATCGTCGACGACCTCGGGGCTGTGGTGGTCATAGCCCTGTTCTATACGTCAGACATCTCGCTGGCCAACGTTGCCGTGGGCGTGGGCTTCCTCGGCGTGATGCTGGCTGCCAACCGCCTGGGCGTGAAGAACGTGGCCTTCTATGCCCTTGTGGGCATCGGTGGCGTGTGGGTGGCTTTCCTCATGTCGGGCATCCACGCTACCATAGCCGCCGTGCTGGCCGCTTTCGCCATACCGGCCGACGCGCTGCTGCCCGAGAAGAGCTACGTGGGGAGCGTTGCCGCGCGCCTGCGCAGGTTCACGGCCATGCAGCCCAACGGTGTGTCCACGCTCACCCACGAGCAGCTGGAGGAGGTGGCTGCCATGCGGGCCGACGCCCGTGACGCCATGCCCCCGCTCCAGCGGCTTGAGCACGCCATGCACCCCTTCGTCTCGTTTGTCGTGATGCCCGTGTTCGCCCTTGCCAACGCAGGCGTGTCTTTCGCGGGGCTGGGCCTCGGGGATGTGCTGTCCACCGCCGTCGCCCCGGGCGTATGCCTCGGCCTGCTGGCCGGCAAGCCCCTCGGTGTGTGCCTCGCCGTGTGGCTGATGGTGCGCCTCGGCGCAGCCCGCCTGCCACGCCAGCTCACCATGCGCGGCATAGTGGGGCTGGGCTTCCTGGCCTCCATAGGCTTCACCATGTCGATGTTCATCGCCACGCTCGCCTTTGCCGACGGCCCCATGCTTCTGCAGGCCAAGCTCGGCATCTTCGCGGCGTCGCTCATTGGCGGCCTCGCCGGCTACGTGTTGCTGCGCAGGGGCAATAGCCCGCAGGCGTGAGCCGGGGCAGGGGGCCTGTGCTGAGGGCCGTGCCCGTTTAGTGGCTGGGGCGTGACGCTTTTCTTGTGTGAGGCGGCAGGCTTTGCGGCCCATGTCTTGGCCGAAGCAGTGAAACATAAAGGCGGCAATGACGGTCGGGAATGCTTCCCGCAGCCGTCATTGCCGCCTTGCTTCTTGGCGTGTCCGTGCAGGGCCGTGGCGCAGCGGGCCACAAGCCGATAGCCGGCCTGGAGGCATTCAGGCCTCCCAGGCTCCGGCCTTGGGGCGTGGGCCGCAGCCTTGCCCGGGCTGCCTTACCGCGCGGCGAAGAACAGACCGTCGTTCAGCTCCATGCGGAGCGAGCTTACACCCTCTTCGTTGAGCGCCACATCCTTGGTCTCACCGCTCGGGAGTATGGCCTGGATGGTTCCATCCTCGTTGAAGCGGAACAACTCGCGCTCCTGCCCGTCGGCCTGCATCGACCAGCTCTTCTGCCCCTCGTCGTAGGTGAAGAGCACCTTCTCGCCCGTGGGCTTGGTCACCTCGTAGCCGTCCTTGAGCGTCTTCACGGCATATTGCCTGCCGTCCTGGCCCCACACTTTCTCCACGTGCCCCACCTTTGCGATTGGGTTCGACCCGCTCCAGAACTCAACCGTGTTGAGCACAAGCAGGTCTACCACTCCGCAGACGGCATAGGCCGGCGATATGAGCAGGAACACTATCTCGTTGACAAACTTGTTGCTGATGCCTTTGTTCCAGTCGAGCACCTTGTTGAACAGGCCGAACGAGCCTATGCAGGAACTGAAAGTGATTGTCGCAGCCATCAGGCACACGGCTGCCTTCATTGTTAATTTCTTCATGACCTTAAGTTGTTCGTAAGCCCCCTCAGGCTTATGCGCGCGCCTGCGTCTGCCATGCAAGCGTCTCCCGGCACCGTGGCTGCAGAGGGGGCATGCCAGCCCGGGCGTGGAAAGGGGGCCGCCCTGCGGGCTGTCGCGGCAGGTGGCGTCCTGTCTGCAAATATACATAAAACCTTTCGACGGGCAAAGCCATGCCGCGTTTTATTTTGAGATGTGCCACCGTGCAGGCGCATTTTGTCTGCGAAAAGGCATCGCAGGCAGCCGGTTGGGGCCGCCAGGCCGTTTGGGCGTTCGTTTTTCATCCACATAATCATGAATTTCTACCGCTTGCTCACGCCATGGCTGCGTTTGTTCCCGTTCGCGGCAAACGGCAGTTGCATGGTGCAAGGATTTCCACTAACTTTGTGGTGGCGAGCCGCGGTGCGCCGGCAAGGCGCAAGGGCGGCACATATATCACATTCATTAAATACAGACGAGCTTATGAGACATTTTACAATCAAGGCAATCATCGGCGCGCTGGCATTGGCGGCACTGCCAGCCGCCAGCGCATCGGCACAGGAACAAGGAGGCAGCAAGTGGTATTTCGGGCTGGGCGGAGGCTACCATTCAACCCACATGCGCTTCTCCGACATCGACGAGGATGTATTTCCCGACAACAAGAACATGGGCAGCGGGGTGTTCTCGTTGTTCGTTCAGGGGGAGTTCGGGCGTGAGGGAAACTTCGCGGTGCGCCCGCAGCTCTCGTTCCTCACGCGCGGAGGGAAGCTCACCGGCATCTATTCCAACACGCTCGACTATGAACTTGAGGGCATCGACGACATCTACTACCGCCTCCGTTCGCGCTACATAGACATCCGCGTGCCGCTCATCTACCAGTTCGGCAAGCAGTCATCAACAGTCCGCCCCTACCTCTTCGTGGCCCCGGTGCTGGGCTTTGCCACCGCCGGGAACATCATGCTGATTGAAGAGGATGCCGACGGCACGGTCGGAGGATACAAGACCGACATCTCGGATGCCAACATGGCGTCGACCTATTTCGCCGGGCAAGTGGGCGCAGGCGTCAAGTTTGCCATCCCCGTTGCGAGCGACCGCTGCTGGCTCGGAATAGAGGCCAGCTACGAGTTTGGCCTCACCGACACCTACGGAAGCAAGGAGAAGGACAGCGAAGCCAACGACCTTGCGCAGCTTTTCAACCGCAACTACAAGATAGACGGCTCGCGCAAGTTCGGCGGATTCGAGGTGCAGGCGGTGCTGTCGGTGCCGTTCAGCATCTTCAAGAAGAAGCAGCAGCCTGCGCCCGAGCCTGCACTGCAGCCCGTGGCGGCCGCCCCTGCGCCTGAGCCGCAGCCCGAGGAGAAGCCGTGCTACACGCTCGACGAGATAATAGACCTCATGGCGAAGAACGAAAGCATTGAGGGCAAGACCATCTGCGCCGTCGATGCCATAACGTTCGACTTCTCCAAGAGCACCATCAAGCCCGAGTCATACGCTTACCTCGACAAGCTGGCCACCACGCTCATCCGTTCCAACCGCCGGATAGAGGTGAAGGGCCATACGGACAATGTCGGCTCGGAAGACTTCAACATGAACCTGTCGCGCGAGCGTGCCGAAGCCGTGGTGCAGTATCTCGTGAAGAAAGGCGTCGACCGCAACAAGCTCACCTACAGCTACTACGGCATGTCGCGTCCGCTCACCACCAACGACACCGAGGAAGGCCGCGCAATGAACCGCCGGGTGGAGTTCACGATACTAAACAACTTCTAATCTTTAATCTCAAAAACGATGAAACGCAATCTATTTTCAGTGTGCTTGCTGCTTGTTGCAGCTGCATTCACGTTCTCGTCGTGCCTCAGTGACGGCGATGATACCATTGTTCTTGAAAGCGGGAACCAATCAGGCATACCCAGTGACGATATTGCCGGCCCCAACCCGGATATCGATGGAGCAACCACAACGATACCCAACATACAGTATGGCGTGGAGACTGGCGATGGCGATGCCATCGTGCGGATTGACATGACGGGCATCCAGGATGCCGATGATTATGATTGGTTGAGGCTCATAGGAACAGGAAACGAGGGCCAGAACGTTTGGGTGGAGGTCGACGGGAAGCCGAAAGGCATCCTCGTGACGAACACAGCAGACAACCAAGGCGACGAAGAGAAGTCGGTGGTCGATCTTGTATTCTGTGTGGACAACTCCGGGAGCATGAGCCAGGAGGCCGATGCGATAGCGCGTGACATTGTCTCGTGGGCCACGTTGCTGGAGAATTCAAACCTCAACATACGTTTCGGCTGCGTGGGATATTCGGTCAGCGGAACAATCAACGGGGCAATAAACATGACCGATGCAGAGACACTGAGCGCGTACCTCAACCGTAGTACGGGCACTTCACGCACCGTTGGGTTCAGCGGCTCCGACGCTTCGGCCCTCCAGGCTGCGGCAAGCTCCATGGGCAGCACGGGCGATGAGTGTGGCGGCATGGCCTTGATTTATGCCGACAAGAACATGAAGTTCCGTTCGGGCGCTAACAGAATCTATGTCAACTTCACCGATGAGCCAAACTATCCTGGCGGAAGGAGCAACTATTCGACGGAGTACTTCAAGTCGCAAAGCAACTGGAGCACAGCCCAAGGTACAGTCCACACCGTGTTCAGCGCTTCCAATTCGTTCACCCATAGCATCGGTTCGTCAGAGCAGCCGTGGCGCATCTCTGAATACACGGGCGGCACTATTCTCTACGCTTCGTCAAGTTTCACGGATGTGACGCTTGAGAAGCTGCCCGTGACGGGTGCCATGCAGAATTCCTACATCATCCGCTTCACGAACATTGAGGAGTTCATGGACGGACAAGTCCACGAGGTCAAGATAACAATCTTGTCTGCCGACGGCAAGACCCGCGCCGAGCGCACGTTCTACATCGTGTTCGGAACAGCAGAGTAAGGCCAAGAAACAAGATAAAGTATAGGTTGAATGCTAAGTTGAGGCGGCGCATCCCGTGGTGGGTGCGCCGCCGTTTTTTGTGTTTTCCCCAGGCGTCTTCGTGGGAGTGTGGGTTCAGAGCAGGGCCTGTATGGCCTCGTCGAGGTCGGCAATCTGCACCGAGCGGCTCACGAGGTTGTTCTCCCTGTCGATGAGGAAGAACTCGGGCAGCTGTGTGACATTGTATATTGCGAGCTGGCGCGAGCCTGTGCCGGCGGCGTCGCGCACGCTGATCCACGGCAGGTGGGCGGTCTGCTGCTTCCAGAAATGCTCGTCGGCGTCCACCGATACCTGGTAGATTTCCAGGCCCTGGGCGTGGTACTTGTTGTACAGTTCGCGCAGCGACAGGATGCGCTGCGGCGAGTTCTCCATGGCGAAGAGGTGGAAGTCGAGCAGCACCACCTTGCCTTTCAGCTCTGTCAGCGAGCGTGTGCGCCCCTTGTTGTCGGGCAGTTGGATGTCTATGAGGCCCGCAGTCACCACTTTCGACGGGTCGAGCTGCCCGGCGGCGTCGGCCTTGATGATGCGCTCGTTCCTCATTCCCTCGATGGCGATGTTGTGCAGGTTCTCGCCCCGCAGGCTCCCGGGGTAGAACGTGTCCCACGCGGTGGCCACGGCGGCGAACACCTTTATGTCGCTGTCATTGCCCTGCGGGTTGAATATGAGGTAGTCGCCTATGGCCTGGAACAGGGCGAAGTAGGAAGATGCGGCTTTCGGGTCCTTGAAGATGAAGTCGTGCGTCACCCTCTGCTTGTGTGCAGCCAGCATCCGTTGCAGGCTGTCGCGCGCCTCTTCGGCCGTCAGGGCCGTGTTGCGGTCGAGGGCCATGGCCCGTCGTTGCAGGTCTATTTGCATCTGTGCCAGTTGCTTTATCTTGGCGCATTCCCCCGAGCCTTCCACCTCGTAGCCGGTGGCCATCGAGGGATAGGCGGCCCGTATGGTGACGGTTTCAGTTGAGTCTATGGCTATGTTTATTGCCTGCCCGGCTATGCGCAGGCGGTAGAACTCAGGCGCGGCGGGCCTCTCGGCGCTGAAGCTGAACCCGCCGTCGGCCCCGAGGCGGGCCGAGTCGAGCCGCTCAAGTCCGTCGATGCCCACGTGCTCGAAGTAGAGCACGGAGTCCTCGGCCTCGGTTATCGTTCCTTCTATGCGGAATTTGTCCTCACTGCATGATGCCAGTGCCATGGCCGTTGCGGCCACTGCTAAGATGATGTGGTGTCTCATTCCTTGTATGTCTCTTTGTCGTTGTGTTGTTTGACCTTTTGCAGAGGCGATGCAAACGAGAGGAAAGAAAGCTTGCTTTCAATTTCCCGAGTGCAGCTTGCGTTATGCAAAGGCAATGCAAACGAGAGGAAAGAAAGCTTGCTTTCAATTTCCCGAGTGCAGCTTGCGTTATGCAAAGATACACCATTTTTTCGATTCCTGCACATAGTTTGGCGTTAAAAGCGCGTGTGGCGGCCATTTGTTGCCTGTCGGCAGGCGGCAGCCGACCTTGCCGCAGGTGTAAGGATATTTCGCCAATCGAGGCTTCCGAGGCAAGTGCGTGGTTCACAGAGAGTTGCGCTATGGGCGGGATTGAGCTTCCAAACGGCCCGTTCCAGGCGGTGAAACAGGCCGTTTGGTAGTGCCGGGCTGCCCGTTTGGTGCGCCATGGCGGGTGCTCATTGTTGCCGTTGCGGCCTTTTGTAAACAAAAAGTCGGCCATGGCCTGCCTGCCATGCCGGGCTTTCGGTTGTCGTGAGCGACCGTTGACTGCCGGTCGGCACGCCGCATTGATGCACAGAATGGTATGTGCGCGCGTGCGCAGTCTTGTTGTTCGCAGGCTGAAAAGGCATTTCCCGCTTTCCGGTTTGTAGATGCGCGTACCCGGGCCGCAGTCGGCTTTGATGCGGCGGCAGGTGGTGTGCAGTGGCTGTTTGCGCCCCGGAGGCGCAGGGAGCGCCGAAAAAACATGGCGCGGCGTGCGGCTTTCTCGGAAATTCTGTATAACTTTGGCCCGTCGGACTGCAAGTCCGGCATCACGGAATTGCATTCAGATGATGACGATATGAAGATTTTTGGAGTGGCAATGAATTATCCCGGACACAATATCGCGCCGGAATCAGCGTTATATGATAATGTAGAGCCAGTGGTTTTCACCAAGGCCGACTCGGCCTTGCTCAAGGATCGCAAGCCCTTTTTCGTGCCCGACTGGTGTCGCCGGGTAGACCACGAGGCCGCGCTCGTGGTAAGGATATGCCGCTTGGGCAAGTGTATACCTGAGCGTTTCGCCCACCGTTATTACGACGCGGTGACCGTAGGGGTAGACTTCACGGCCAGCGACGTGCTCGCAGGCCTGCGCTCGGCTGGGCTGCCATGGGAGGTGGCAAAGGGCTTCGACGGCTCGGCGGCCATAGGCCAGTGGGTGGACAAGGAGCTGCTGCGCGGCGTGCAGCAGTTGCGTTTCCGCCTCGATGTCAACGGGGTTGCGGCCCAGGAGGGGTACACGGGCGACATGCTTTTCGGCATTGACAGCCTGATTGCCCGCATAAGCCGCTACTTCACCTTGAAGACCGGCGACCTGCTCTTCACCGGGACGCCCGCCGGGGTGGGGCCGGTGGCCATAGGCGACCACCTTGAGGGGTATGTAGAAGACCGCAAGGTGCTCGACTTTAACTGTAAATGACGAGATGAACAGATTCCGCTTTGCGCTGATTGCCATCCTTGCGCTGTGCTCCCGCCGGGCCTCAGCGCAGGAGTTCTACAACCTTACTGCCGAGCAAGTGAGGATCGACACGCTGTTGCCGCGCTTCGCCTGCTCGTTCCCGCTGGCCGGGCAATATGCCGACTCGGCATACAGCGTGGCCATAGAGTACCCCGAATTCATAGACATGACCGAGGCCGACGTGCGCCGCTACAAGGCCATCACTGCCGACACGCTGCCGCCAATGCCCAAGGTGACCCTCACGCTCGGCGTGGAGCGCAAGCGGGGCAGCCTCGACGTGGCTTTCGTGCCGCTCGTGTTCCGCGACGGAAAGTACCAGAAACTTGTCAGTTTCAAGCTCAGCCTCACTGCGAAAGCCAAGGATTCGGGCGCAAGGCGCATCCGTTCGCGCGCTGCCGCGGCCTCTCCTGCCGACCGCTATGCCGCCTATTCTGTGCTCGCCAGCGGCACGTGGGCCAAGATTCGCGTGCCTTCGAGCGGCGTTTACCATCTTTCCGACGAGTTCCTACGCCGTGCGGGCTTCTCCACGCCCGACCGCGTAAAGGTGTATGGCTACGGCGGCGAGCTGCAGCCCGAGACGCTCTCGGGCGATTATCTCGCCTCCACCGACGACCTCAGCGAGGTGCCTACCTGCACCGTGGGCGGGCGGCGGCTGTTCTATGCGCGCGGACCCTTGAGCTGGGACGAGGCCGGCAACCGTGTGCGCAACCCTTATTCAGACTACGGCTACTACTTTCTTACCGTGAGCGACGGGCCTGCCGCCACGCAAGACAGCACGGCATTCGCAGACTCTTTCTACCCCTCGGGCCACGACAGCAACGCGCTTTACGAGGTCGATGACTTCGCTTGGTTTCAAGGCGGGCGCAATCTTTACGACTCGCAGGTGTTCACCGTCGGCGTGGCGCGCGACTATGAGATAGCTGCCACGGGCCAGCCCGGACGCGGCAGCCTGCAGGTGGTGCTCACGGCCTACGGCGCGTCGGTGGCCAGCGTCAGCGTCAACGATAGCGTGGTAGGCACGGTCAGCGTGCCGGCTTCGGGCACTTACGATGTCATGCGCGAGGGGAATGCCCGGTTCACCCTGCGGAACGTCAGCTCTATAAACAAGGTGAGCATCACCCAGACCTCCGGCGGCACCATGCGGCTCGACTACATCGCGCTCCACTGCGACGCACCGCGGCAGGCCCCAAGCCTTTCGACGGCATCGTTCCCCGTGCCGGAGTATGTGCACCACATAACCAACCAGGACCTCCATGCCGACGGCCCTGCCGACATGGTGGTGATAATCCCCACCTCGCAGAAGCTGAGGCAGCAGGCCGAGAGGCTGGCGGCCCTGCATGAGCAGGCCGACTCCATGCGCGTGAGGATTGTGCCTGCCGACGAGCTTTACAACGAGTTCTCAAGCGGCACGCCCGACGCCACTGCCTACCGCCGCTACATGAAGATGCTCTACGACCGCGCCGAGACCGAGGCCGACCTGCCAAAGTATCTCGTCTTGTTCGGCGACGGGGCATGGGACAACCGCATGCTCTCCTCCGACTGGCGCGGCTATTCCGCCGATGACTACCTGCTCTGTTTCGAGAGCGAGAACTCCTACAACCATATAGACTGCTATGTAAGCGACGACTTCTACTGCCTGCTCGACGACGGAGAGGCCATACAGGACGACTATACCGACCGGTACTCGTGCTACGGAAAGCCGGATGTGGCCGTCGGCAGGATACCTGTGCGCACCGAGACCGACGCCGCGGCCGTGGTGGACAAGATTGAAGCCTACATGAACAACGAGAACGCAGGCTCCTGGCAGGCCAACATCGTGCTCATGGGCGACGACGGCAACAACAATATACACATGGAGACGGCAAACACCGTGGCCGACATGGTGCAGCGCAATCATCCCGAATACGTGGTGAAGAAGATAATGTGGGATGCGTACAGCCGAGAGGCGTCGGCCACGGACAACAGCTATCCCGACGTCACGCGGCTCATCAAGCAGTACATGGCCAGCGGGGCGCTCATCATGAACTACAACGGCCACGGCGTGGAATACTGCCTCTCGCACGAGCAGGTGGTGAATCTCGAAGACTTCAGCAGCGCAGTATCGAAGAACCTTCCGCTCTGGCTGACCGCCGCCTGCGACATACTGCCCTTCGACGGGCAGGAAGAGAACATCGGCGAGGTGGCACTGCTCAACCCCAACGGCGGCGCGGTGGCCTTCTACGGCACCACGCGCACCGTCTACTCCAACTATAACGAGAACATGAACATGGCCTTCATGACTGAGGTACTCGACGTGGCCGATGGCCGGGTACCCGTGGGCGAGGCCGCGCGCCGCGCCAAGGTGCATCTCGTAGAGGGCCGCTTTGGCGGCGACGTGACGGTGAACAAGCTGCAGTTCACGCTGCTTGGCGACCCCGCCATGAAGCTGGCGCTGCCCACGCTCGACGCTGTCGTCGACAGCATCAACGGGGTAGCCGTGGCTGCTGGGGAGCCTGTGAGGCTCGGGGCGGGTGCGTCGGTGGTGGTGAAAGGGCGCATCCTCGACGGCGGGCGCACGGCATCCGACTTCGACGGCACGCTGACGGCCACCGTGAGCGACGCGGAGCAGACCGTCACCTGCAAGCTCAACGACACCAACCCGGAGAGCGGGGCCAGCACGCCCTTTGTGTTCACCGACCGCTCAAGCGTGGTGTTCAAAGGCTCCGATGCCGTATCGCAAGGCCAGTTCACGTTCACATTCGCCGTGCCAAAGGACATCAGCTACAGCGACGGCACCGGGCTCATCAACCTATATGCCGTCAGCGGCGACCGCAGCCGCACGGCAGGCGGGGCAAGCGAGGCGATAACGCTCAACGGCTCGGCCAGCCTCGGCACCGACTCCATAGGCCCGGCGATTTACTGCTACCTCAATTCAACGTCGTTCACAAACGGAGACTGCGTGAACACGACGCCTTACTTCGTGGCGGAGATATCCGACGAGGACGGAATCAACGCCTCCGGCAGCGGCATAGGCCACGACCTGCAGCTCAGCATCGACGGCGAAATGGGGCAGACTTACGTGCTCAACGACTACTTTGCGTTTGATTACGGGAGCTACAAGAGCGGCACCATAGGTTACAGCATACCTTCGCTGGCCGAAGGGGAGCACACGTTGCGCTTCCGTGCGTGGGACATACTGAACAATTCCTCGGTCGTAGAGCTTAAGTTCCGCGTGGCCAGGGGTGTGGAGCCGTCCATCATCGACATTGGCTGCACCAATAATCCCGCCACGACATCGACCTCGTTCCGCATCATACACGACCGCGTCGGCTCAGAGATGGACATAGTCATCGACGTGTTCGACATGAGCGGGCGCCACCTGTGGACCCACTCGGAGAACGATGTGCCTTCCGACAACGTGCTGACCGTAGACTGGGACCTCACCGTTGACGGCGGGCGGCGGCTCGGAACGGGCGTTTACCTCTACCGTGTCAGTGCCAGCAGCGACGGAAGCAGCTACGCTTCGAAGGCGAAGAAACTCATAATTATGACCAATAAATGACCGCGGCGGGCAATAAATGAGGCCACGCCGGCGTTTTAAGGAGTGTGACAAACGTTTCTAATGCAATTATACAACCTGACGATGAAGCATAACCCGAGACCATTCGCGGCCATTGTCTGCGCGTCGCTGGCGCTTGCCGGCAGGGCGGAGGACAAGCTGAGCGAGTTCAACCCCGTTGACCATGCGGTCATTTCGCAGACAATCGCGCCCGATGCGCGGTCGGCCGGAATGGGCGATGTGGGCGCCGCCACCGACCCGGACGTGAACTCTCAATACTGGAATCCGGCCAAATACCCGTTCTGCATAAGCCGCGCCGGCGTGTCGCTGAACTACACCCCGTGGCTGCGCCAGCTCGTTAACGACATCGACCTGGCATACGTGGCGGGCTATTACCGCATCGGCGACTACAGCGCGGTGTCGGGTTCGCTGCGCTATTTCTCCCTCGGAGAGGTGGCAACCAGCATGGATGACAACGCCATGACGGTCAACCCATACGAGATGTCGATAGACGTGGCATACTCGCTCATGCTCAGCGACTACTTCTCCATAGCCGCCGCGATACGCTGGATATACTCCGACCTGCGCTACGACTACACCGAGGACTCCTCGCCGGCATCGGCTTTCGCCGCCGACCTGGCCTTGTACTACAACAACTACTTCACCATGGGCAGCCGCGAGTGCCAGATTGGACTGGGCATGAACATCAGCAACGTGGGCAGCAAGATAACTTACTACGGCGACGACCGCAGCCAGTTCATCCCGGCCAACCTCCGCATAGGCGCGTCGGTGATGGTCCCGATAGACGAGTACAACCGTTTCTCCATCTCGGCCGACGCCAACAAGCTGCTCGTGCCTACCGTGCCGAAGCAGAATGAGGGCGAGAGTGCGGCCGACTACCAGAACCGCGTGATTGAGGAATACAGCGACGTAAGCTCCATCGCGGGCATTTTCAAGAGCTTCAGCGATGCGCCCGGCGGTTTCAAGGAGGAGCTAGAGGAGATTCAGTGGAGCGTCGGGGCCGAGTATGTGTACCACGACCAGTTCTCGGTGCGCGCCGGCTACCACCACGAGAGCGAGAACAAGGGCAACCGCAAGTACTTCACCGTGGGCGGCGGCTTCCGCATGAGTGTCTTTTCGCTTGATGTGGGCTACGTCATTTCCACCGCGCAGAGCAACCCCCTCGACCAGACGCTGCGCTTCTCGCTGGCGTTCGACATGGACGGCATAAAGGACTTGTTCCGCAGGTGAGGCCCCTTGTTGAGGCGGGCGCAAGGCTTTGCATGGCTTGAAGTGTGCCGGAACGGTGGCGCGCGGCGGGTTTTTGTCCTCGGCGGTGCCGTTCCGGCACATTGTTTATATACGTCAGTCACATTAATTATATACAGACAATGAAGATAAGGGTTGGATTTGGGTTTGACGTCCACCGCCTGGTGGAGGGCCGCGACCTCTGGATGGGCGGCGTGAAGATAGACCACAGCATGGGCCTCTTGGGCCACAGCGACGCCGATGTGCTCATACACGCCATCTGCGACGCGCTGCTCGGTGCGGCCAACTTGCGCGACATTGGCTACCACTTTCCCGACACGGCTGCCGAGACCGACGGCATTGACAGCAAGGTGCTGCTGCGCAAGACGGTAGGCCTGATAGCTGCCAAGGGCTATTCAGTGGGAAACGTCGACGCTACCATCTGCGCGGAGAGGCCAAGGATGAACCCCCACATCCCCGCGATGAGGCAGTGCCTGGCATCGGTGATGGGCATTGACGAAGACGACGTGTCGGTCAAGGCCACCACTACCGAGCGGCTCGGCTACACCGGGCGCGAGGAGGGGATAAGCGCTTACGCCGTTGCGCTGATTGAGAAACGGGGCTGAGGCCGCCGTGCCGTGCCTCTTTGCTGGCCGTCGCTGCCAGGGCCGACGGCCGCGGTGGCGTGGCCGCACCCCGCGCATGGCGGCCTGCAGCCGTGCGGGCATGAAAAAAACGCTTCCACCCATCAGCGGGCGAAAGCGTTCAAGCCTATGTTTAACTAAAAATCCTAGCAAACTTAGTTCCTCAGGCTTTATTAGCCTGAGTCCCGCTGCCATTAATGATAATGGCAAGCAGGAATCATAACTAATACTAATACTAACCTTTTGAAAGTTAAGAGCGTCTCACGACGACCTTTGTTATCACACTTGAAACTTTCTTTCTACCAATAACTAAAAACCTAAAACTATAAATATTATTACTAACCTAAAACAATCTATTAACCTTTTGACGATGCAAAGGTACGCACTATTTTCGTACTGGCAAACACTTGTGACGAAAATCGTTTGCATTTGCCCCTATTCTTGACGTAAATCAAAACTTTGTGTGCGTAAACAGGGTGGAAATGGAAGATTTGCCGCTGTCTTTTGGGCTTGTGGGGCGTGGCGGGCGGATGCCTTGTCTGCCGTTTGGGCGGGGCTGGCGTGGCGCCTTCCCTTACCCGGTTCTCGGCCGCCAGCCCCCGTTGAGGCCGTTTGCCGGCCACCGTTCAGCCAGCCTCCCGCCCCTTTTTGGGGGCAGGCCCGTTGCCGAGCGTTCAGTATTCCCTTTTGTCCTCTTTCTCCGCCCACATCCTGAAGGCGCGCTTGGCCTCGTCGGGCAGCAGTATTTCCGACGGCTTTTGGCGGTCGGCAGGCCGCAGTTCCAGTTCCTTGTATATGAAATCGTCGTCGAAACCGGCAGCGGCAGCGTCCTTGCGGTCGTTGGCGTAGTATATCCTGTCGATGTGCGCCCAGTATATGGCCCCTAGGCACATGGGGCATGGCTCGCACGAGGTGAATATCTCGCAGCCGCCCAGGTCGTATGTGCCAAGCCTGCGGGCGGCCTTGCGTATGGCACTCACCTCGGCGTGGGCCGTAGGGTCGCAGTCGGGGGTGACGTTGTTGGCCGCCTCTGCCACTATTTCCCCGTTGCGGGCTATTACCGCCCCGAACGGGCCTCCGCCCCGTCTCACGCTTTCTTCAGAGAGCTCGATGGCCCTCATCATCAGTTCCTTGTTGTCCATGTCGTTTTGTCTTAGTTGTCCGGAATGTTGGCGGGCGGGCTTTCAGCGCGTGCCAGCCGCCTATGCAAAGATAAGGAAAACGGGCGTAACGGCAAAATATTTTGCCGCAAAGTGTCGTGGCGGCCCGCTTGCCGCCACGGTTGCGCCTGCGAAAAAACTGTACAGGCAGTTCCCCGCGCCCCCACGGCGGCTTGCCTGCCCCGTGCGGCGGCCCGTTCACGTAGGCCAAACGGCCTGTATTGCAGGCCGTAACAGGCTGTTTTGCGCGGCAGAATGCCCTGTTTCGCAATGCGTTGGCCTCCAGGCAGTTGGGCCGCTTGCCGCGCATTGGGCGAAAACTTTACAAACCGCGGCCGCCGGCTCTGCCGGTGGGCAGTGAGGCCGCCGCCGTGGCGCGCTTGCGCCCCGCGCCGCTGATGGTGCCGCCGGCGCGGGCCTTTTGGGCGTTGCGCTCCTAAAAACGCCCAAACATTTGGCCGAAGTGATAAAATGTTGTATCTTTGCACGTAGATAAGTTGCGCCCGGAAATCCGCAGCAGAGACGGCATACACATCGTCTCCACGTTTCCGCCGGCCCGCACCATCTTTGCAGCAGTCTGCCTGCGCGTGGCAGCAGGCGGGGCAAGCCCGCACCGGGCCGCCGGCCGGCCCATTGCCACGTCACAGTCTGCGCCCACCGCAGTGCGATTACAAATACATTATATATATAAAGGCATGATACTTTTTTTCAGAACTCCGCAACAGAGCGTGATAGCTACTGAGACTGACCACCAGCTTGGCCAGGACGAAATCAAGGAATTGTGTTGGCTTTATGGCGACGCCACCCTCGTGGAGGGCGAGCGGCTCGACGGCTGCTTCGTAGGCCCGCGCCGCGAGATGGTCACCCCGTGGAGCACCAATGCCGTGGAGATAACCCAGAACATGAACCTCCGCGGCATTTCGCGCATCGAGGAGTACTTCCCCGTGGCCTCGAAGGATGCCGACCACGACCCGATGCTTCAGCGTATGTACGACGGGCTGGACCAGACGGTGTTCACCGTGGCCCGCGAGCCGGAGCCGATAAAGCACGTGGAGAACCTCGAGGAGTACAACGAGCAGGAGGGCCTGGCCCTGTCGAAGGAGGAAATGGAGTATCTGCACAAGATAGAGGGCGAGCTGGGCCGCCCGCTCACCGACTCCGAGATATTCGGCTTCGCCCAGATAAACAGCGAGCACTGCCGCCACAAGATATTCGGGGGAACGTTCATCATCGACGGCAAGGAGATGGAGTCGAGCCTCTTCGCCATGATCAAGAAGACCACCAAGGAGAACCCAAACAGGATTCTCTCCGCCTACAAGGACAATGTAGCCTTCGCCCAAGGCCCGGTGGTGGAGCAGTTCGCGCCCAAGGACCAGTCTACGAGCGACTGGTTCGCCATCAAGGACATAGAGAGCGTAATCTCGCTCAAGGCCGAGACGCACAACTTCCCTACCACCGTAGAGCCGTTCAACGGGGCCGCTACCGGCACCGGCGGCGAGATACGCGACCGCATGGGCGGCGGCACCGGCTCGTGGCCCATCGCCGGCACGGCCGTCTACATGACCGCATACCCGCGCCTTGAGGCCGACAGCATGGCCGACGGCGTGGCCGCCGGGCGCGACTGGGAGCAGATACTGCCCGTGCGCAAGTGGCTGTACCAGACCCCCGAGCAGATACTCATAAAGGCTTCGAACGGCGCGAGCGACTTCGGCAACAAGTTCGGCCAGCCGCTCATCTGCGGGAGCGTGCTCACCTTCGAGCATAAGGAGGGCGACGAGAAGTACGCTTACGACAAGGTGATAATGCTCGCCGGCGGCGTGGGCTACGGAACGAAGCGCGACTGCCTGAAGAAAGAGCCGCAGAAGGGCAACAAGGTCGTGGTAGTCGGAGGCGACAACTACCGCATCGGCCTCGGCGGAGGCTCCGTCTCGTCGGTGGACACAGGCCGCTACAGCAACGGGATAGAGCTTAACGCCGTGCAGCGCGCCAACCCCGAGATGCAGAAACGCGCCTACAACCTCGTGCGCGCGCTCTGCGAGGAAGACGTGAACCCCGTGGTCAGCATCCACGACCACGGCTCGGCAGGCCACCTCAACTGCCTCTCGGAGCTTGTCGAGGAGTGTGGCGGACGCATAGACATGACCAAGCTGCCCATCGGCGACAAGACCCTGAGCGCCAAGGAGATAATAGCCAACGAGAGCCAGGAGCGCATGGGCCTGCTCATCGACGAGAAGCACATCGACCACGTGCGCCGCATCGCCGAGCGCGAGCGCGCCCCGATGTATGTCGTCGGCGAGACCACGGGCGACGCCCACTTCTCGTTCGTGCAGGGAGACGGCGTGAAACCGTTCGACCTCGACGTGGCCCAGATGTTCGGCCACTCGCCCAAGACAGTGATGACCGACGAGACCGTTGAGCGCCGTTATGCCGACGTGGACTATACCAAGGCCGGGGCTACCGGGCAGGACATCGAGGACTACCTCGTGCGAGTGCTCCAGTTGGAGGCCGTTGCCTGCAAGGACTGGCTCACAAACAAGGTGGACCGCTCCGTCACCGGCAAGATAGCGCGCCAGCAATGCCAAGGGGAACTGCAGCTGCCGCTCAGCGACTGCGGCGTGGTGGCGCTCGATTACAGGGGCCGCAGCGGCATAGCCACAGCCCTGGGCCACGCCCCGCAGGCCGGGCTTGCCTCGCCCGAGGCGGGCAGTGTGCTCTCCGTGGCCGAGGCCTTGACCAATATCGTGTGGGCGCCGCTGGCCGACGGGATGGACAGCATCAGCCTCTCGGCCAACTGGATGTGGCCCTGCCGCTCGCAGAAAGGCGAGGATGCTCGCCTCTACTCGGCCGTGAAAGCCCTGTCAGACTTCTGCTGCGACATACACGTCAACGTGCCTACGGGCAAGGACTCGCTCTCCATGAGCCAGCAATATCCCGACGGAACGAAGGTGATAGCGCCCGGCACGGTCATCGTGTCCGCCGGGGGCGAAGTCAGCGACGTGCGCAAGGTGGTGTCGCCCGTGCTCGTCAACGACAAGAACGCGTCGCTCTACCACATTGACTTCTCGTTCGACAGCCAGCGGCTCGGAGGCAGCGCGTTTGCCCAGAGCCTCGGCCGCGTGGGCGACGACGTGCCGACGGTCAAGAACCCCGAGTACTTCTGCGATGCGTTCAACGCCGTGCAGGAGCTGATACGCCGCGGATGGGTGATGGCCGGCCACGACATATCGGCCGGAGGACTCATCACCACGCTGCTCGAAATGTGCTTCGCCAACACCAACGGCGGCCTGCACATCAACCTGCACGACCTCTGCCAGGATGGCGACATAGCCAAAGCGCTCTTCGCAGAGAACCCCGGCGTGGTCATAGAGGTGCACGACGACCACAAGTTCGAGTTCAAGGAGCTTATGGATGACCTTGGGGTGGGCTACGCCAAGATAGGCTATCCCATGCCGAAGGAGCGCAAGCTCACCGTGGTTTGCGGCGGCTTCGAGCACGACTTCGACATCGATGCACTGCGCGACGTATGGTACAAGACGTCATACCTGCTCGACCGCGACCAGAGCAAGGGCGGATGTGCGGCCCGGCGCTATGCCAACTACAAGCAGCAGCCGTTGCAGTTGCGCTTCAACCACGGCTTCACCGGCCTCATGTCTTCATACGGAATCAGCCCCGACCGCCGCACGCCGAGCGGCGCCAAGGCCGCCATCATACGCGAGAAAGGCACCAACGGCGAGCGCGAAATGGCCTACTCGCTCTACCTTGCGGGCTTCGACGTGAAGGACGTGATGATGACCGACCTCATAACAGGGCGCGAAACGCTCGACGACATCAACATGATTGTGTTCTGCGGAGGCTTCTCCAACAGCGACGTTCTTGGCTCGGCCAAGGGCTGGGCTGGCGCGTTCCTCTTCAACCCCAAGGCCAAGGAAGCCCTCGACCGCTTCTATGCGCGCCCCGACACCCTGTCGCTCGGCGTGTGCAACGGCTGCCAGCTGATGATGGAGCTGGGCCTCATCACACCCGAGGATGAGAAGAAGGGCCGCATGCTCCACAACGATTCGCACAAGTTCGAGTCGGCTTTCCTCGGCGTGGACGTGCCGCAGAACGACAGCGTGATGTTCGGTTCGCTCAGCGGTTCGAAGCTCGGCATCTGGGTGGCCCACGGCGAAGGCAAGTTCTCGCTGCCATATCCGGAGGACCACTACAACGTGGTGCTGAAGTATTCTTACGCCGAATATCCGGGCAACCCCAACGGGTCTGACTACGCCGTGGCCGGCATCGCGTCGAAGGACGGCCGCCACCTGGCCATGATGCCCCACCTGGAGCGCGCCTGCTTCCCGTGGAACAATGCTTACTATCCGCTCAACCGCCGCGAGCGCGACGAGGTTACGCCGTGGATAGAGGCGTTCGTCAACGCCCGCAAGTGGGTGGAGAGCCACATGGAATGATGCATGCTATCATGCAAGTGTTAGGAGACTTGGGGGGCGGATGGCCCGCAAGGCTCCTAACTTCTTTAGACAAACAGAGCCGATGCGCAACATTTACATTGAGAGTTTCGCGACTTTCTTCAAGATAGGGATGTTCACCTTGGGCGGGGGCTACGCCATGATACCGCTCATAGAGCAGGAAGTGGTGGGCCGTCGCGGCTGGGTGACCAAGGAAGAGATGGTAGATCTCATAGCCATCTCGCAGAGTTGCCCCGGCGTCTTCGCCATAAACCTGAGCACGTTCATAGGTTACAGGCTGCGCAAGACGCGCGGCGCGCTGTGCACATCGATAGGCACGGCCATGCCGTCGTTCCTCTGCATACTGCTCATTGCCATGTTCTTCCACCAGTTTGGCGACAATCCTGTGGTGGCGGCCATCTTCCGCGGCATACGCCCGGCGGTGGTTGCGCTCATCGCCGTGCCCACTTTCGACCTTGCCCGCAGCGCGAAGGTGGGATGGGCCAACTGCTGGATACCCATCGCCGGGGCGCTGGCCATCTGGGCGCTGGGCGTGTCTCCGATACTGATAATAATCCTGGCGGGCCTGGGCGGCTACATTTACGGCAAGTACATCAAACCAACTGAGTGATGATATTCTTCCATCTGTTCGTTACGTTCTTCTTCATCGGCCTCTTCGGCTTTGGGGGTGGCTATGGCATGCTGTCGCTCATACAGGGCGAAGTGGTTCACCACTGGCACTGGATGACCACGAGCGAGTTTACCGACATCGTGGCCATAAGCCAGATGACGCCCGGCCCGATTGGCATAAACAGCGCCACGTACTGCGGTTTCACTGCCGTGCACAATGCCGGCTACGGTTACACGATGTCAATACTGGGCAGCGCCCTGGCCACGTTTGCGCTCATGCTGCCGTCCATCATCCTCATGATACTCATCAGCAGGCTGTTCATCAAGTACATGAACACTCAGGCCGTGCAGTCTGTCTTTGCCGGGCTGCGGCCTGCGGTGGTAGGCTTGCTGGGCGCGGCCACGCTGTTGCTGATGACGCGCGAGAACTTCTCCGCCCCCGACGAGAACCCATGGCAGTTCTGGATTAGCGTAGCCCTGTTTGTCGCCACGTTCGTAGGCACGAAGTTCCTGCGCATCAATCCGATAAGGATGATAATCTACAGTGCCGTGGCGGGGCTGGTGCTGCTGTATTGAAATCAAGAATCAATAGTAGAGAAATAAGAAAATCGGCGCGCCATGCGCTTCTGCCTTGCCGCCGGAATGTCCTTTCCGTGAGGCAGGCATGGCCGGTTTTTGCTGTCGAACAATTCCAAAACAACTATATACATCATGAGAACCTGCATTGCATTTGCCCTTGCGCTGCTCGCCGCCTCGGCCGTGGCTCAAGAGCACAGGCCCCACGGGCGGCGCACGTTCACCACGGACACGGTGATGGTGCACGACCCTGTCATGGCCTTCGATGGCGGCGTTTACCACCTCTTCAGCACGGGCGACGGCCTGCAGCACGCCACTTCGGCCGACCGCCGCACGTGGACCGTGCACGGAGAGCCTGTGCTGGGCGACATCCCGGCGTGGACTCACGACTCCGTGCCGGGCTTCCGCCACCATGTATGGGCGCCCGACGTGATACGCTACCGTGGCCGCTGGTGGCTGGCCTACAGCTGCTCAACGTTCGGCAAGCGCACGTCGGCCATCGGCCTGGCTTCGGCTGGGAGTCTCGCCGTCGGCACAGAGTGGCGCGACGAGGGGCCGCTGGTGTGCTCGCGCGAGGAGCGTGACAACTGGAACGCCATCGACCCGGCCTTCATCATCGACGAGGAGGGGCAGCCGTGGCTCACGTTCGGCTCGTTCTGGGGCGGCATACAGCTCGTGCGCCTCGACTCCACGATGCACGTTGCCGCAGGCGAGAAGCCTCGCACCATAGCCCGCCGCAAGACCACGGGCCGCGCCAACCCCATCGAGGCGCCGTTCATCTTCCGCCACGGCGGCTACTTTTACCTTTTTGTGTCGTGGGATTACTGCTGCCGGGGCATGGAGAGCACATACTGCGTGGCCGTGGGCCGCAGCCGCAGCGTGGCCGGGCCGTACCTTGACCGCGACGGGCGCGATATGCTCGATGGCGGAGGCGCGCTCGTGATAGAGGGCGACAAGAAGGAGTTTGAGGCTGCCGGCCACAGCGCAGCCTACCGTTTCGACGGTGAGGACCTCTTCATCTGCCACGGTTACAGCATACCGATGAAGGGTGCCTCCATCCTTGTGCAGAGACAGATGGAGTGGACTCCTGACGGCTGGCCTGTGCTCCGGGAGGCTGAGTAGTGGCGTCGCTTTTGTTTACACAGGCCCGGCTGTGGCCGTGGGGATGCCGTATCGCCCGGCCCGACGAGCCGTTTCGCGTACTCGTCCGGCCTGTATGGTAACGCAGAAGTGCCCGTTTCGCAATGCGAAACGGGCACTTCTGCTATCTTGTTGGTTGCCAGGAGGTTGCCGTTGAGGCCTCAGCTGCTGGCCATTTGCGAAGTTTCTTTACACCCTGCGGGCGTTGGCGGGCGCACCAGGCCATGGAAAAGGCTCCGCGCCGGTGGTCTCTCCCACCGGGCGAAGCCCTCCGCGGCTTGGTGAATGGTGCCAGCCGGCTTGCGTCACCAGCCTTGCAGGTTTACCCCGCAGCGGTCAGTGTCGAGCACTATGTGGGCTTTCTCCATCGAGAGGAATGCCCCCTTGGCCCCCGAGGGCAGCCCGCTCACGGTGTAGGTGTACGTGTATGTCTTGCCTTCAGTGGTGGTCGTGATGGCCTTCATGTCCATCGTTGTTCCCTTGATGCTCACCGTCAGGTCAACGTTGGCCCCGTCCATGTCGTCCTTGAACGTCGTCCAGTCATAGTCGTTGGCCATCCCGGCCTCGCGCTGCGCGTCGTTGGCATAGTCGCCCCAGCCGTAAGCGTCGGCCCTCAGCACGGCGTATTCCTTGTAGCCGCTGCCTCCGCGCTCCTTGCCGTTGGTGATGGCCAGGATCCAGTTGTTCCACACCTCGCCCTTGTCCGTGTGGTTTGTGAACGAGAAGCTGAACGTGCAGTCGCCCGATGCCGATGCGTAGTAGGGCGAGAAGGCCGTCCAGTAGGCAGCCGTGTTGTCCGTCGCGCCGTATGTAGTCTGCCCTTGCGACTTCTTGCCCCACAGCGTCTGCTTGCCGTTGAGCCCGGCATAGACCAGCGTGGCCTTGCGCGGCGAAGTCTCCCAGTCGGCCTCTCGGGCCACGTAGAGCTTCACGCCGCCTATTGTCAGTATGTTTTTCTGCGCGTCGAAGCTCCATTGCTGCCCCTCCATCGGCGCTCCGCCCACGGTGTGGTCGGCCCTCAGCGTGATGGCAGTAGACACGTCCTGGTGCTGGTAGCCATAGTCGAGGGCAATGTTTTCCCACTGCCCCGTGAGCTCGTCTTCGCTTATCGGTGCCTGCGGCACGGCCCCGTAGCACTCGGGGAGCACCACGGGCCATCCCTCTTCCGTCCAGATGATGCGGCGCACCTGGCCCATCATGATGGCATTGCTGTAAGCATCGCCGTAGACGTCTGCCGGCAGGCGGCCCTGCGAGGAGTAGAACCAGTTGCCTTGGCCGTCGTCGAACACTGCGCAATGGCTTATCCCTACCCATCCGCAGCTCTCGGAGAAGCGGTAGGGGTGGGTTACTATCGGGTAGGCGTCGCCCCCGCGGGTGGTTACGTCGGTGCCGTCGATGCCCGTGTAAGGCCCGGTTATGTTGCGCGAGCGCACCACCCGCGTGTTGTAGGCCACGCTAAGCTCGTCGTAAGCCATGAAGAGGTAATACCATCCGTCGCGGTATACCACCTCGGGAGCCTCCGATGCCTGCCAGCGGTTGCCCATCTGGCGCGTGCTTACAAGCTGCCCGTAGGCCGAGATGTCGCCGCCGAAGGGCTCGCCCAGCGCGTCTTGCGGCATCCCGGTGTCGGGGTCGATGGGCAGGGCTGCGAATCCCGAGTGCCAAGAGCCGTAGATGAGCCAGTGCTCTCCCTCCGGGGTGATGATGTATGAGGGGTCTATGGCGTTCCACTTGAAGTAGCAGTTGGCCCAGTCATCGGCCTTCACGTTGAAGTTGAGGCCCTTGTCAGAAGCGTTGGTCACCACGTATCCCTTGTCCACCCAGCTGTCTGTGTCCCAGGGCGTGGCCGTTTCCATCAGGCCGATGAACGCGCGCTCGGTCCATGTGCCGTCGCCGTCGATGGTCCCCGGGCAGGTTATGGCGTAGTACATCCGGTAAAGCCCGTCCTTCACTTTGCGCACACACGGGGCCCAGAAGCCGAACTGCGAGTCGTCGCTGAAGTCGGCCGTGCTCGGGCCGAGGCCCATGGCGGCGCGTATCTCGTTGAGTTTCGGCTCCACCCATGCCGGGAGCGAGGGCATCGTGGTGCCGAGGAACTCCCAGTCAACGAGGTTTCTCGAGCGGCGGCACATGAAGTGTCCGTGGCCCGTGTGTACATTGCCGAAGCTCGCGTCGGTGGTGAACATATAGTAATACCCGTCTTCTGCCTTTACCACCGATGGGTCGTGCACGTTAGCCAGGTTCCATTCGTCGCGCCGGTCCCAGTCCGATATGGGGCGGTAGTAGTCGGTGTAGGCAGGCGCCTCGTAGCTGGCGAGCCTCTGTGCCAGGGGCATGATGCTCAGCGAGCGCAGCTTGCCAATGTCCGTCCCGCCCAGCGTCCACTCGTCGTCTTCGCCGCTCTGCGTGAACGTAAGGCTGTTGCCGCTTACCGTAATCTTCTCCCCGTCATTTTGTTCGGCCACGAACTGCGCGTGGGTTGCTGTCGTGGCGGCCGCCATGGTGGCAGCGATTGCAAGTATCTTTGTCCTCATATGGCCTCCGTTTCCTCATTTCTTGATGAACTTTACAGCCGTGTCGCCGGCACGCAGCAGGTATACCCCCGTGGCGAGGCGGCTCACGTCGATGTCTGTCCGCCCTTCAGCCGCCGTGCAACCGGCCACCATGCGGCCTGCGGCGTCATAGATTCCGACTTCAGCCCCGGCCTTGCAGCCAGCCAGCGTGAGCCGCCCGGCAGCAAGGGCTGCTATCTGCGGGCCGCCGTCAGCGGCTGTGGCAGGGATTATCCCGGTCGGCTCCACTTTTGTGAAGTTTACCGTCTCGGCTCCCGTCACCACCGTTCCGTCCTTGCATACTATTGAAAACGTGTCCTGCCAGTCGGATGCCAGCAGGAAACTGACGTTGCCCATGAGCACCGTCGTGCCGCTTTTTGGTTCCAGCAGCGCCCACCGCAGTGAGCTGTCTTGGGCCTGGCTGCTTGCGGCTAACGTCACAGCCATGGTCAGTAACAGTTTTTTCATTGGCTTATAGTTGTTGGTGTTGTTCCTTTGGTTGGTCGCGCAGGCCCGTCGCCCGAGGCTTCAAGGTATACATCGAGGCTCACGCGGCGCGCCCGCAGGCTGCGGACGGCGGGAAAGTCGCGGAAGTATTCGTTGCTCGTCTCCACCCATCTGTGGCTGGCGATGTCCTTGTTGCCCCTCACCTTGCACTCTATGGCATCGCGGTATCTGCGGTTGACCACCGTGAGGAAGCGCTTGCCGTCGGCCATGGTGAGCGCGAGCACGAGGCGGCTTTGCTGCTTCTGCTCCCCGGCTGCCGCCCAGCGGCGCGTGTCGGTGCGCACCTTTATGCCCCAGCCGTGGCAGCTGTTGAGCCTTTCCATCAGCGTGCGGAAGGCCGGCCCGTGGGCCGACGTGTCGCTGATGCCATTGTAGGCAATGTAATAATGTATCATCTCGTGCAGCAATACGTTCTGGCATTCGCGCTCGGGCATGTCGTAGTAAGTGCTTATCTTTATCGTGCAGCCTGCCAGCTTGCGCCTGTGCGTAAGCCACGAGCGCGAACGGTGGCAGCTGAATTGCCCCAGCACGGTGCGGGCATGGCTCAAGGCAAATGCCGGTTCGGGCAGCTTGCCGCCGAAATAGGCACGGTTGAACGTGGCGAATTGCTCCTTTATGTATTCAAGTGTAGGTTTCATTGGGTTGTGCAAATATACTAAAAATGGCGCGAAAGTGCATCCGCATTTGCTTAAAATGCGGTGTGTGTTGTGATAAAATCATAAAAAATGCTTCGCGGCGGGGCAAAAGCGGGCCGCCGCGTTGGCCGCTGCGATAAATTGGATTAACTTTGCAGCGCGATAACAAACATTACATGGATATGGAGAAAGGAAAGAACTTGATTGCAGCTGTGGTCCTTGCGTCGGCCCTGGCCGCAGGGCTGGCATCGTGCGGCGGCGACGATGAGCCTTCGGGGCCGGGCCTTGACTATGGCGACAAGACCGTATCGGCATACAGGGTTGCATATACCGTGCAGCTCGCAGACCCCGCGGTGAGGGATGTGGCCGACGTGCTTGTGGAGTATCTCGATGCCGACGGCACGATGAAGAAAGACACTTTGGACGGCGGGGCGTGGACAAAGACCGTCGCCTTCGCCCCTGGCAAGGAGCGCAACTACGGCCTCCTGGCGCGCTACTCGCCAAAAGCTGGCGCCTTGGCAACCAAGGATGCCTACGACTTTGCCGTCAGCCTGTCGGCGCCGCTTTACATCTTGTACACCAACGGCTCCAGCATGCTGTGGGCAACGCTGCGCAACCACACCTACAAAGGCATACTCGCGCCCAACAAGGACGGCGACTTCAGCACGCGGCGCACGGCCGACTACCTCCTCACCACCTACGGACAGGAGGAGATGGACACCACCGCCACTTACTTCAACATAACTTACCGTGAGCTTGCCTCGGGCAAAGACACCCTCATATACAACTCCATGGAGTGGTGAGCGGCATGGCCGCGTATTGGCAGAAGTTCGGGAGAAACAAGGCTTTGGCGCACGCCGGGCCTGTTTCTCCCGAACTCTTTGTCAGTTACCCCTCCCGCTGGCTTCAACCAGTTGCTTTATCGTTTCGTTGAACCGTGTCGCTGCCGCCAGTTCCTCAATGTTCAGGTGCATGCGGTAGCGCCATAAGTGGTGCGGGTCGGCCGGTATGTTGATGCGCTCTGCGCCGGCGTCGGGCAGGCGCAGGCCCTCGTCGATGGCCAGCCAGTCTTGCAGCGGCAGTATGCACAGTGCCGACGGTGCCATGAGGTTGCGCTCCACGATGTCCTTGGCCAGCCACCCGGGCATGGGGTGGGGCGCGGCCCCGTCGTGGTGGAGCATCTGCGTGAAGTAGGCTTGCGCCCGGTCGGCGTCCTCATCCCACCATGCGCGCATGGTGGGAGTGTCGTGTGTGGAGGTGGTGCACACCGACAGGTAGGGGTAATGCGACAGGTGGGCGAAGCGGCAGCCCGCTTCCTTGGGCATTGACTGAATCTCCAGGCTCAGTATGTGCAGCCTGTTCATGGCCCAAGGCACGCACTCCGGCACCATGCCCAGGTCCTCGGCGCACATCAGCATGCGCGTTGCCAGCGCCAGGCGCGGCAGCTTCCGCATGGCCTCGTTGTACCAGAACTGGTTGTGGCGGCGGTAGAAGTAATCGTCGTATAGGCGGTTGAACACGGTCTTCTCCCTGTCGCTGAGCGCGGCGTAAGCCAGGTCGGCCTGCGCTGCGATGCGCGGGTGGAACTTGTTGCGGTCGGTGCGGTCGCGCACGAAGAGCACATCGCTTATCAGCGCGTACAGTCCGTCGCGCAGCTTCCGGTCGACTTCGGAGTCCTTGCCGGCAAAGGCGGCTTCCACCTTGCGCTGCGTGGCGTACTCGGGGCGCATGGCGTAGCCTTCGCCACGGCGTTCCACGTAAGTCTGGCGCACCTCGCCGGCCCTTTCGCCGAAGCGGCGTTCGAGGGCCGTGTCGGTGATGTAGGGCTGCGTGAGCCGCTCCATGTCGGGGCGGAGCCCGTAGGCTTCTATTTCCTGCCGGGTCATGCCGAGTGCCGGCGAGAATTGCCCGAGCAGTCCGTGCACGGCTCCTGCCGGTATCTCCCAAATGCGGAAGAAGCCCAGTATGTGGTCTATGCGGTAGGCATCGAAGTAGTCTGCCATTTTCCTCAGCCGCTCAGTCCACCACGAGCAGCCGTCTTTAAGAATCTCGTTCCAGTTGTATGTGGGGAAGCCCCAGTTCTGCCCGTTCACCGAGAAGGCGTCGGGCGGCGCCCCGGCCTGTCCGTCCATGTTGAAGTAGCGGGGCTGCGTCCACGTCTCTACGCTCTGCTTGCTCACGCCGATGGGTATGTCACCCTTCAGTATTACGTGCTTCTGGCGGGCGCGTTCGTGCACCTGGCGCATCTGCGAGTCGAGGTTGTACTGCACGTAATACCAGAAACTGGCCTCCCTGTATTTCTTCGTGAGCGGGTTGCCCATGTCGGCCAGTTCCTTGGCGTCGGGCTTCTCGTGGCCGGCCCAGCGGCTGAAGTCGGCCGTGCCGAACTGTTCTCGGTGCTGGCAGAAGGCGGCGTAGGGTACGAGCCACGCCTTGTTGGCCTCGAAGAAGCGCTTGAACGTGGCCCTGCGGCCCACGGCCTGCCATTCCTGGGCGTAGAGTTCGCGCAGGTAGGCCGTCTTGGCGGCGTTCACGCGCTCATAGTCTAGCTGTGGCAGTGCGTTCAGTTCGCGGCGCAGCTGCTCGTAGTGCTCGCGGCGCTCCGGGTCTTTGAGCGGCGGGAGCTGCCGCAGGTCGGTGTATTGGGGGTGCAGCGCGTATACGCTGATTGCGCTGTATGGGTACGAGTCGCGCCAGGTGTGGGTGGCCGTGGTGTCGTTTACTGGCAGCACCTGCAGTGCGTGTTGGCCTGTGGCTGCGGCCCAGTCGACCATGGCCATGAGGTCGCCGAGGTCGCCCACGCCGTAGCTTCCCTCCGAGCGGAGGGCGAACACCGGCACCACCGTGCCTGCCACGCGCCACGGCGCCACGGCGAACTCGGGCTGTGGCAGCTCGTAGGTCACCACGTCGCCGGCCTTTATGTCGGGCAGGGCCAGCGTGCGGTTGGCCCCGTTCTCCCACATGAGGATGTCGTTGCCGCCGGCGTCGGCTATGACGAACTTGAACTCGATGGCCGGGCGGGCCAGTTGCGAGGCGTCGATGCTCACCACCCATTCGCCCGGGGTGTGCTCGGCCATGGGCTGCCGCGCCGGTCCCATCCAGCTGCCGAGGCTCGGGTCGTCGCCGGTGACGGCCAGCCGCTGGCCCGCGCGCAGCTGCGGGGCGCGCACTTTGAGGCGCAGCATCTTGGCGAATGGGGCCACGGCGCTGAGCTGCCTTGTGCGTGGCGCAACGCACTCGGTGAAGGCCGAGCTGTAGAGCAGGGCGTCGTCGGGCACGTCGATCCACCGGTCGAACATCACGTGAAGCGCGCTGCGCGTGCTCGGGAACTCAAGGCGGTGGGGCATGGCGTCCCATTCGCGCCTTGCCTCGGCGCCGCGCCGCTCCACGCTGTAGTAGTAGTCTATGTAGGTTGCGGGCTTCACGGCCTTTATGAGGCGGCAAGTCCACTCCCGCCCGTCGAGCGTCTCCATCGTGTGGCGTTCGGCCTTGGGGTGGCCTTCGCCGCCGATGATGTTGAGTATCAGCTGTTCGCCGAACGACGTGACGTAGGTGAGGTTGAATCGTAGTTCCATAGTTGCGGTATGTCTTTAAGTCATTGGTGCTGTAAAGTTACTGATTTTTTGCGGAAAACGCAAGAAACGCCCGCGCTTTTTCCGCTTGTTTTTTATCCGTTAACGGCTGTTTTGCTTCCGGGTCGGTGTAATGTCTTTTCATCGTTTTGCCCGCTTCCTGCAACGGTTTGGTTCTCAACGGGTTGCAGGAGAGCCTGTTTCGCGCTCCGAAACGGCTCGCCTTGCACTGCAAGATGGGCCGTTTAGCGATGCCGGAGAGGCCGTCCGGCAGCCTTGCTTGGTGCTTCAGCCCCTTGCGCTGGGCATTTTGTAAAAAAAAGACGGGGCGGTGGATGCCGGCAATCCGGGGCATTCGCAAAAAAAACGGGGGATATGCATTGCCGGTTGCGCTTTTTGTTGTATATTTGGGGCTGCGGCAGGGCTTCGTGGACGGCGGGCCTGACGGGCGTGCGTGCGGGCAGCCTTGGCCGCCGCGCAAGAAACAGTTTTCATAAAACCATACAGACATGAGAAAGCGTATCGTAATAACCTCGCTGGCCGTCGTGGCGGCGGTGGCCCTGGGCCTCTGGGCCGCCAGCTCTTACATGCTCGGCTACTCGCTCGGGCCCGACCCAAACCGCCGCGACACTGACAGCACCTACGCGCTGCTGTACAAGTGGCTGCCCGGCATGAGGCAGTGGACCGACAGCCTGAGGCGTGGCGGCCTGCTGCGCGACACGTTCGTGGCCATGCCCGGCGGCGAGCGCCACCACGCCCTCTACCTGCGCGCCGACTCGGCCTGCGGCCGCACGGCCATCGTGGTGCACGGCTACAAGGACTGTTCGGCCAAGTTCCTCTTCCTTGCCCGTATGTATCACCGCGACATGGGCTTCAACGTGCTGCTGCCCGACCTCCATGCCCACGGCCTGAGCGACGGCGGCGACGTAGGCATGGGCTGGAACGACCGCCGCGACCTCGTGCATTGGGCGGCGGTGGCCGAGCGCCTTTTCCGCTCCGAGGGCCACGAGTCGCGCATAGTGCTGCACGGAGTGTCGATGGGCGCCGCCACGGTGATGTGCGCCTCGGGCGAGGACTTGCCACCTTATATAAGATGTTTCGTCGAGGATTGCGGTTACACAAGCGTTTGGGACGAGTTCGCCTGCCAGCTCAAGGGGCAGTTCGGCCTGCCCCCGTTCCCGCTGATGTATACCACGAGCGCGCTCTGCGGCCTGCGCCACGGCTGGCGCTTCGGCGAGGCGTCGCCACTGCGGCAGGTGGCCAAGTGCCGCAGGCCGATGCTCTTCATCCACGGCGACCGCGACACGTTCGTGCCTACGTGGATGGTGTACCGGCTCTATGAGGCCAAGGCTGGGGCAAAGCGGTTGTGGATAGCGCCCGGCTCGGCCCACGCGCAGGCATACACCGACCACCCGGCGGAGTACACGCGCGTGGTCAGGGAGTTCTGTTTCAAGTGACAATGTGGATGGCGGCATGGGGCGGGAGGCAGGAAAGAGCCTCACGCCCCATGCCTCTTTCAGTGGAAAATGTTCCTTACTGCAAACCATCCGTGCAAGGCGATGGTTTGCAGCAAGCCGTAATGCGCGGCCATCACGCGGAAGCGCTCGCGGAGCGACTCCCGGTGGTGGATGGTGGTCTGCCCCTCCTCGGTGTAGCAGGCTATGGTCGCGCCTGTGTCGGTGAGCGGCAGGCCCAGGCGCGCCGCCTCGCGCATCACGCGGATGCACCAGTCTACGTCGGCCGAATATTTGTAAGCCAGGTTGTATGGCGTTCGGCGCGCTATGTCGGTGCGGGCGTAGAAAGCCTGGTGGCACACGAGCATGCCCATGCGGAACGAGCGCCACGTAAGCCTGCGCGGCGGCCGCAGCCGGCGGGGGTGCAGGTAGCGGCCGCCGGAGTCGACAATGTCAGTGTCGCCGTAGAGCACGGCCGGCAGCTGGCACCCGCCCCGGGCGGCGTCTTCGGCGGCGCGGGCAATGCCGGCAATGGTGCCGGGCGACGGGAGGAAGTCGCCCGCGTTGAGAAAGCACACGTAGTCGCCCGTGGCGCGGGCCAGGCCCTTGTTCATGGCGTCGTAAAGCCCGCGGTCGGGCTCGCTGGTTATGGTGACGGCATGGCCGTTGGCTGCGGCGTCCGACCGCCGCTTGTAGTCTTCGGCCAGGCTTACCGTGCCGTCGGCCGACGCCCCGTCTACTATGATGTGCTCTATGGCGGGGTGGCTTTGTGCCAGCACCGACTCTAGTGTGCGGGGCAGGGCTGATGCCGCGTTGAACGTGATGGTGACGATGGTGAAGCTTGTCATAGGCTGTAACGCTTGAAGGTCAGTGCCTGGTTGTAGACGTCTATGTATTTCATGGCCACGGCCTGTTGCGAGTAGCAGGCGGCGACCTTGCGCTGGGCCTCGCGCCCCAGCGCGTCGGCGTCGGCCTCGCCGAGCACCCACTTTATGCCCTCGGCAAGGTCGGCCGCGTCACGCTGGGCGGCCACGTAGCCGTTCTTCTTGTGGTCAATCATCTCCGGTATGCCGCCAATCCTGAACCCCACGCACGGCACCCCGCAGGCCATGGCCTCCATGATGGTGTTGGGCAGGTTGTCCTCGAGCGATGGCAGCACGAATACGTCGGCAGCGTTGTATATGCTCACTATGCGCTTCTCGTCGCTGACGTACCCCAGCGGGAAGGCAGGGAGGCGCAGCCTGCCTGCCACCTCCTCGGCATGGCCACCCAGTATGGCAACGCAGGTGTTGCGCCCCAGGTCGGGGCTGAGCTCGGCAATCATGTCCATGGCAGCCGTGAAGTACTCCATGCCCTTGCGCTCGTCGGTCACCCGCTGGGAGACGAAGAGCACCACGCGCTTGTCGAGGGGCAGCCCCGCGGCCATGCGCGCCTCGCGCTTGTCGGTGGGCCGGAACACCCGTGTGTCTATCGGGTTGGGTATGCTCGTTATGCTCTGCCCGGTGAGCAGCGCGCTCTGCTTCACCACGCCGGCAAGCCAGCGGCTGCAGGTGACGAAGCATATGCTCCTGCCGGCCAGCATCCGCCGCTTCCGGGTCCACGTGCGGGCGGCAAGGTCGTGCGCCCCGCCGCCCGCGGGGAGCAGGCGGCAACTGTGGCAGCGCGTGGTGTAGCTGTCGCAGCCGCGCGTATAGTGGCAGATGGCCGTTGCGGGCCATGCGTCGTGCATCGTCCAGACCACGGGCTTGCCGCTGTCGAGTATCTTCCTGATGCCCGCCAGCGAGAGCATCCCCTGGTTTATCCAGTGCAAATGTATGATGTCGGCCTCCTTGAACTCCCGCAGGCGCGTTATGTCGGCCCCTGTGTTGGCAATGTCAATCTCGAACAGATGGGTGCGCGAGAAGCGCGTGCAGATGAAGATGGCGAGCCGTTCCCATAGGAAACGCCACTGCATCCGCAGCGTGCCGGGCAGCCCGACGACGGTTATCTGGTCGGTCTCCTTGTCGCGCACCAGCATCTTGGCCTTCACGCCGTTGTTCTTCAAGGCCTCCATCAGGCGGTTTGCGGCCACTGCGGCACCGCCGGTCTTCTCGCTTGTGTTGACTATCAGTACTCTCATCGCTGTCTGTGAATATGTTTGCGTCTGCGCATTCCTCCGTGACGTGCTTGCAGCCAGTTGGGAGCGCAGCTTCATTGCTGTTGCAAATGTAATTAAAAATTCTGAATCCGCAGGCCGTTGCCCCCATGATTTTTACCTTTTTGCCGTCGGTGACGGCAGGCGGCGGCCTCAGCCGTTTGGCAGGGCTGGCAGGAGGCAATCCAGTGCAGCGTGGGTTGCACAAAAGTACGGCACTGTGCGGTTTTTCGCCTGTGGCTTATAATCTTTTGTTCATCAAGGTTTAATTGTGTTAAATCGCAGAATATATTCTCCGTTTGCGTAACAATGTATCATTATTTTTGCTACCTTTGTGATTGAGAAAGAACTTATTCATCCATTCATTAATCAATTAAAATACAGGGCTTATGACTAATTATCTTAGCTTCAACGTAGGTGCTATATTCAGTGATCTGGATGATTACATGCTCAGCACGGGGAGATTGGAGATAGATACTATCGAAGCCAATCGTGAGTTGGATCGTAAAGGCCTGTTGAAAGATGACCAAACCCATCCGGGAAGACCGCTTGAGGCGTTGCTAGGCAGGCTGCGCGACATGAATCTGCTACCGCAAAGTGTGCGTCAGCTCTACGGGACATGGAAAATCAAGCACTCTAAGACCATCGCCAAGGTGAGGATGATTTTCCAGTATTGACAGTATGCGCTTTGTCGCCATTTTGTATTAACGCGGAAAACCCTGCGCAGGGAGCACAACAAAAGGCTCCCTGCGCAGGGCTTTCTCTGAAATAACATCAAAGAACGCCCGCAGAGGTTAAAATTGCTTAACCAAATGTCACTTTCTGTTGCCTTTCGTGTCATATAGGTAACTTTGCAACGATTATCAATCAAAAACAGAATGAATATGAAGACGAACATTGTTATGTACTCACTCGTCGCAGGCTGCCTGCTCATGAGCAGCTGCGTGAGCAAGAAAGCGCTTGAGAACTGCCAGAATGAGAACAGCGAACTGACGCAGAACTTCCGCGACATGGCCAAGAACTACCAGGATGCCAAGGAGCAGCTCGCTGCGGCCAACGCGCGCTCCACCACACTGCAAGACCAGCTTGACCAGCAGAAGAAGGACTATGCCGCACTGCAAGGCTCGCTCGATAAGAGCTTGGCAAACGCCGGGCAGAACAATATCAGCATAGAAAAGCTTGTGGATCAAATCAATGAGTCGAACCGGTATATCCGCCATCTCGTCGAGGTGAAGAGCAAGAGCGATTCGCTCAACCTCGTGCTCACCAACAACCTGACCCGCTCGCTGAGCAAGGAGGAGATGAAAGAAGTCGACGTGCAGGTGCTCAAGGGCGTAGTTTACATCTCCTTGGCAGACAACATGCTCTACAAGAGCGGAAGCTACGAGATTAACGACCGCGCCGCTGAGACGCTCAGCAAGATAGCCAAAATCATCAAGGACTACAAGGATTACGATGTGCTCATAGAGGGTAACACCGACAATGTGCCAGTAAACGCATCGGCAGCCTCGATGAAGAACATTCGCAACAACTGGGATCTGTCCTGCCTACGCGCCTCAAGCGTGGTGCAGGCCTTGCATAATGAGTATGGTGTAGACCCGAAGCGCCTCACCGCTGGAGGCCGCGGCGAGTATAACCCCGTGACGGGCAACGACACCGAGGTGGGCAAGCAGCGCAACCGCCGCACGCAGATTATCATCACGCCGAAGCTCGACCAGTTCATGGATCTCATCGGGCAGGCTCCCGAAGTCAACGAATAAGGCTGAGAAGATAAAAGTTGGATAATTAAGTAAGGGCTGTGCCACACAACTCGGAGAAATGAATCCGGTTGGATGGTGCAGCCCTTACTTTTTTATTGATGCCCCGCATTCAGCTTTGACGAATGGAAGACGACGGCGAAAAGGTCTTTTTTTGTATTCTGGCTTTTTTGCGTGACGCAGTGGGGCGATGGCTTCTTGTTGCCCATCTGGGCGGGAACTTTGCGGATGCTCAATTTGTTTTTGCCCTCACCTTTTTATTTTCATGCTTTTGCTTCCCTGCCTTATTATCACGATGCCGTTGGCATTGCCGTTGTCAACCCTCGTTCCGGAGATAGTGTAAGTCTCGAAAGGCTTTGCCGGGTCGAAGCCGTCGCGGTCTGCTTCTGCGCTTGATATGCCCGTCGGCAGTTTCTCTCCCTTTACACTCATGCTCTTTATCTCCCATGTGCCGGCCTCTTCAGTGGTGCTGGTATAGTGGAACGCTATGCGAATCTTCTTGCCGGCAAACCTGTCGAGGCTTATCTCGCCAGACTCTACGAACGTCCAGTTCGTGCCGCGCGGCCAGTTGATGCCATCGAGTGCGGTGGCCTGCCCGTCGCATATCACCTCTACCGAGAGGACGTCAGCCGGCGAGGCGAAATAGTTGGCAGCGTGGCTGAATGTGAGCGTGGCCGAAGCATACTCCGTGAGGTCTATCTCGGGCGTTGTGAGCGAGGCATCGCAGGCATAGTCGGTGTAGTTGAGGAATCCGGTGCCTTTCCATCCATATTTGCTGTCGCGTGTCCATACTTCGAAACCCTCGTATGGCACGGCGTTGTTCTCCACCGTGCACTCCCCCGTGGCGGCGGTGAACGTTGCCGTGTATATCACGTCCTCGTCGGTCGGCGGCGTGGGTGTGCCGCTCCCGGCCTTGTATTGCGATGTGCACAGCGTCGTCTCCGGGTCGAATGCATACTCCGTGCTGTCGCCCCAGATGTATTCCATGAGGTTAGGGAAGTCTACGAACGGGTTGCGGTTGCCTTGTATGAGGCACACCGAGTCGTTGCGGGCGGCCTCTTGCGCGTCGGGCGCGTCTGCTTTTGCCCAGCTGATGTATAGTTCGTAGGCCCACGGCTGCAGGGTGGGGTAGGCGTTCTGCTCGAGTATCTGCAAGGCCTGGGGGCTTTTGGTGCTCCAGGTGAAGTCCTGGTAGGCCGTGGCCATGTACATATATGAGCGGGCGAAGTCGCCTTTCCACTTGTCTGCAGGCTCCCACAGCTTGTAGCCGTTGTGGCCCGTGCCTACCTTGGTGCAGCCGTTGTCGGTGGTGGCCTCGGTCACTTCGCCCATGGGGTAGTTTGACTTGGCCGAGTTTATCTTCTGCTCGCTGGGCATGAGGTTGTACAGGTCTTTGTACGCCTGGTTCTCAGAGCCTCCCCACCAGCTCTTGGGGAAAGAGTGCTCTATGTTCATGCCGCTTACCGACTTGCCTTTCTCGCCGAAATACCTTTTGTCATTGCTGTATCGGTCGATTACCTGGTTGTCGTCCGTGCGGTCGGTTGAATAGAATCCATCCCATGTGCGGCCGCTGCCGCTGCCGTAGTCCAGCACGTCAGCGTCTTTTATGGTTTCGTGGACGGCTGCCTTCAGCTCTGCGCCGTTTTTGCCTTTGAGTCCGTCGTAGTAGCCATCGGGTATCTGCGCCGTTGCTGTCACTGTGGCCATTGCCGCCATTGTGGCCGCTATGAGCCTCTTTGTCTTCCTTTTGTTCATATGTGTCTCGTTTGTTGGTTTTGTATGCCTGCCTCTTTGCCTCCTCGCCAAGGATGGCACTTGCCAGTAGTAAGTGCAAAATTAGCAGAAATGTCTGAAGAAACAAATTATTTCGCGGGAAAAACTCCGCCGCGTCTCCCGTTGGGCCTGCAAACGTTTCAGTCGTGTTTAATGTTGTTTCCGGCGAGGTCGGGCCACGCTTTTGCCGAAGTCGCAGCCAGCTGCGGCGGCAGTGGTTGCGAAACAGGCTTTTTTGAACGGCGAAACAGGCTGTTTTGCCGTTCAAAACGGCCTGTTTCGGCTTCCCAAACAGGCCGTTTGCCAATGGCCGTCGCCGAGCGCGCGCCATATGGGTGGCTTACGGCTGCCTGGGAGTTTTGCCTGGTGGCTTTGCCCGTGGGCGGTTGCGCCATCGCGGTGCGGCGTGCCATGCCGTTTGCCACTTTATGTCACATATTTGGGCAAATGGTGCGTTCTGGTGCAAATAATATAATGTGTGCGCCCACAACCGGTAAAGAAAGTATATCTAAAATGCAAAGTAAAGTTAAATTGCAAAAGATTCTAGTTGAAATGCTTTGTCCGAAAGAAAAAACTCCTTACCTTTGCATCCGCTTTCGAGGTTGAAGCCTCGCAGAGCACAAAAGGAAGAGTTCTTTGAAAGTAT
>CALUGQ010000015.1 GCA_944320235.1 uncultured Prevotella sp. | reverse complement strand
AATGACATTTCCGTTTTTGCTGATGACCTCTTTGTAGGTTGTACTGTTTGATAATGACTTGAATGTGGATGTATATGCGTACGTGTAAATAACTTCCTGCAATCTGTTTTCATCATCGTATTCAAACCATCAGAATTTAATCTCTGTGCATAGAGATTTACTGATAATAAACACAAAATAAAAAGCAAGACTTTCTTCATATACAAACTTTTTTAAATATGTCGTCATATATACTGTATGTACGTTGAATATATACTGCATCTGTCTATGGATATATACTTCCTTGATAAAATTTGTGCTACTTCGTTTTTAATGCGGTAGTATTGGCAAATTGCAGAGATTCATCTTTATTTTTTGAAATACCATTCATTGATTCGCTTTAGAGAAACCAAATCAAACAGAATAACTTTCCGTTCTTTATCCTTGCGATGGAATGTTTGTGTTTCCATGGTATAGCCGCAGCAACGCACCTCATCTACAAGATATATCTTATCATCATCTCTTTTAAATAAAAGTATTTTCCTTGCGTTATCACGGATTGCCTTATTTATTGGGCCAAAATCTTGGTCAAATCTCACATCTTTCCCCACGCCTATTATCTTATAATGAGGACTGACGTTTTGTTTATACTCTATGCTGACCAAATTTTCAGGGGTCAGAAGAATAGCAAGCACTTCTTCTTTTAAAAGATATTTTTGCTTGTCAAACACATTTTCAATCTCCCAAACATCATCGACATTAAGAGCATAGCATTTATCACTAAAAGTAAAGCATACCTTGTCTTGCGATGATAGTTGCATTTGCTTGTCCGCAATTTTAGGACTTTCAGTTACGCAATGATTCTCCTGCAAAACGCTTTCCGTACAAACTTTGTTGTTCTTAGTTTTTGCCGCTATGTCAAGTGCCTTTTCAAGTTGTTCTATCAGTGTATCTTCTTGCGCATTTTCGAGCGTAATGGGTATTATACGAGTAGGCAACTCGATTCTTTTGTCAATGAAGTGTGCTTGGTCGTAAGTCTTGTAATAGACTATTTTATATGTATTACGACGTATATATTGAGTAATAATCAACCTGTTATTTTGAGGAACAATCCAACAAATATACTCCTTATGCAACACGTCCGTACACTTCCTATTACATTGCAAATAACCACCACGTGTTATTCTTTCAGACGTTTTAATCGAAGTGCAATATTTAATTGAAGAAGGCAATTGGTTCTTGCATTGGAAAGGTTGCTTTTCTTTCCTTATCGGTTGCGCATTACATTTTTCGTCTTTCTTCTCTATCTCATTAAGTTCATCAATGTCTGTCTGATTTGTGCCTTCTTCATTATGAACATCTGTCGTTTTCTCTTGTTTGCTTTGGGCATAAAGCGATTGGGATAGAGCTTTCAAATCATTGGCCGATTTCTCAATGTCACTCAAGAATACCTTTTTGCCTTTTTCGGTATCAGTGTCAACCAACATATAAAAATCGCCGTCCAAATCGTAAAGCCTGATATTCTCCCAATCTAAACAAAGTGCAGGCTTTCCGTCTTTCGTATTAAATATTTGCCAACCCGTAGAGCCATTCGCTGGTACGTCAGGCGAAGAGTTGTAAAAGATATAGTTTCCTTTGAACAAGAAATACGGGGTTCGCCATTGAGGGTTACTTAGGCATCTGAATTTCCTGCACAAGAACAATTCAAAAAGGCTTTCTCTGTGCTTTTGGCAGAGCAGATAGGAGGAATCAATACATTCAATAGAATCATAAATTGAGGGATGATTTTCAATCTTATGCGCTTTCTCATTATACCTCCAAATGCACATACCACCATCGGCTCGATTTACTATGAAACAGTTATAATCGAGTTTTTTGCCTAAAGACCATCCTTCTTTCAGTTTATACCCATATTCCACTTTCCATAGGGGTTTTCGCATATAAACATTGTAGTATAGCCATCTGCCTCCGTAAGTTTTTATAGGACGTACTCCGTTAGATTCTTCCCCAATATACCCACATACATGTTCTTTGTCTATATATCCGTCTTCATAGAACATATAGGCATAGTTATGGTCGCTTCTGTATGCTACAAACGACAAGCTATCCTCAGAGTAATGTTCAGTTTTCTTGAAAAGTTTACGATTAAATGCGTAAGTCTGCTTTTGGGCATTATACAGATAGAAATCATCCTTTTGGGCATCAGGCCACAGAAGATAGTAGTTACTATCTTCTGCAAGCCTTTCAACCTTGAAGAAATCAGCATCTAACCTGTATGTACCAAGGTTTAGTGTGTAACGTCCATTGTCAAGAGGAATAATCTCTGTCATAAACTGTTTCTAATTATTCATACTCTGTGTTTTCAGATGGTTCGATGCTATCTGCTGGTATATCAAATATAAGGTCGCCGTTCAAAAGAATAGTATATGTGCCATCTTCATCCCGTGCTACAAATTTACATTTGTATTCGTTGAAAACTTCGGGATCTTCTTTACTCGACATTCGGTAAATGACTTCCGTTTTCTTTTTGAACTTACGCTCCTTGCCCAAGTCTTTATATGCCAAATCTGCTTCATTATTTAAGACACTTTGGCACAAATCGTTCAAAGCATCTACAGTCTCAGAAGTAATGTTCGGACAAACTGAAGCTGTAATCACATCCATATTATTGGAGATATATTCAAAAATCTGTTTCAACAGATACTCATCCAAGGCTCTACTGGTCAAATTCAGGTCGTTTGCATCATAAATGGCTACAAAACAATCATCTCGTTTCAATATGTCATTGCTATTGAACAGTCTGCCTCCTCTATAGTTAATATCGTTCCTTTCAAAAGCTCTCAATCGCAAAAATACCTCAAACAATATCATTGCAATGTCCTGCCTATTTACCCCTTGAACATTCAATGAGGGATGGAAGAAGACAACTCCTGTTGTTGAAAAAGGGGGGATTTTGAGAATCTTAGCATCACCATTAGAAGATTTATATCTAAAATACTCCCTCTTCTTATTATGATTTTCCCAATAGCCATATATGTTATAATATTCCTTGACGCTAAGATTATAAATCTTTGCATCTCCAAAATAGATTGTTCTATACCTAAAATCTTTGTTGAAGTTAGGTATGATGTATCTTGATATTTGAGGTGAAGTAGACAAGTAATCGTTCCATTCACGGGCTACGTTAATTTCCCTTTTCGAGAAATTGATATATCTGACTCTTTCCCGAATATGTTTACCTTTGTATAAAGTGTTTCTTACAGCACCTTCATAGCCTTCAGACACTACCTGTTCTCGTGTAATGCTCTCTTTCGGAATAAAATCCTTTTCCCCCTTTGCTGACAAAATCTTGTAGATGTCAGAGATGAAGCGCAAGGGATAAGCTATTTGTGGTGCGCCCACCAAATTGTTTTCTTTCGCCCGATAATTCTCAGACTCTTGTCCTGTAAGAATGTCTTGGCACAACTTCGTAAATGAAGAAGGGAAACATCCCCCATCATCGAATTGTTGGGCTTGATTAAATTCCTTCCTCCACTTTGCATATTCGCAGTAATCAGTATCTCCCACATGGCAGAGTGCATGAATATTTTGCACAGTCTTGTCTTCCAAATACAAAGCTGGCTCGTAATTGGGAAGAACTTTGTCAATGTCATAGTTGTATTTCTGCTCATCAAAAAGGAGTTGTGAGGCAAAGGAATTTGTCTTTACAACAATCACATAACTCTTTTCACATCCAAATCGTCCTACACGACCAATGCGTTGCATATAGCTGTTTTTATCATACGGCATATCTGCAATGATGGCTATATTCAGTCCGTCAATGTCGATTCCAATTTCCAAGGCACTGGTACTTATGACTCCTTTGAAGTCGCCTTTGTTCAGTTTTTCCGTTATAGTATTGACCGATTCTATTTCGTACCCCGCACGATAAGGATATATGCCTGAGTCTGCTGCATTTTCCGAAACTAATTGCCCTATCCTGTGAGCCAATTCCCCTGCCCGTTGTCTTCCTTCCACAAACGTGATACTTTTGGCATCGTCCACTGTAGAAAAATCATATACCAAATTAACCACATCTGCGTTGACATCATCTTGTTCTATAAAGTAGAATATCTTTTCAGCCATAGGAGATGCGTCTTGCTGGATACCTATTTCTTCAAAGCCTGTTACCCCCGTTATGTTGAAGGAGTGTTCTACTGCATTGGGTAATGTGGCAGAGGCCGTTATATATTGGGCGAAGCCTTTTCCTTTCCTTAACAACCTACGAATATTGTTGAAGCGGCGGAATAAATAAGCTGAGTTCGTGCCAAACACGCCTTTGAAAAGATGTAATTCATCAATGATTATCAAGGAAATTTTTTTGATGAAATCTTGTATGATATTTCCTACAGTATTGTCATTCAGCCTTCCCAATAAGAAAGCGTGCATCACGTCAGGAGTGACTACCACAATTTGACTGTTTTGCAACACTGCTTTTCTTACCTCAGAATCCGTAACGTCCCCATCTATTTTTCCCACTTTGAATCCCGTATTTTCCCATCGTTCCAATTGCTGACGGTTCAGAGCTTTCATTGGATAGATAGCTAAAATTTTAGAATCAGGCGATTCTTTCAGTTTCTCGATGGCAATGATTTGGAAAATTTCCGTTTTACCTGAACTCGTAGACGTGGTAACGCAAAGGTTTTTTCCTTCTTTGGCTTTCTTGATGGCCCAATACTGATGCTCCCAAAGTGTATTTATATCTTTCTTTTTAAGAAAATCAATAGATTGCTTTGATAGGTTCAAATCCGAATAAGATACAAATTTTGCATCCCGTTTGTCTTCTCTCTTTTCCTTGCATATTTTGAATCCATTGGCAACGATAATGCTCTTGATGTCTTTTTCATTCCTTACGGACAGAGAAGATTCTTCAGCCAAAACTTTTTCATCTTGGCGGGTTTCCACTTCATTGTTATTATTCACTGAAATCTCAGATTTCGTTTGCTCATAGTCCGTCCAAAGATAATCTTCGACATTCAGGAATTTGGGCAATTCGTTCCACAAGGCATCGTTAAAATCTATCTTAGGAGAAGCTATATTCTCAATAGCTTCTACAACATTAGTCATATCCGCTATGCGAAACCAAGTACGGACTTTGGGGGAAAAGTTAAAATTGTCCTCTGTAATGTTCCCTTTAAAGACAACAATTCCACTGACATGATAAGCATTCACCAAAGGAGAATTAAGTTCGTCTTTAAATTTATTGACAACGCTCCATTTATTGTGATTGACCTGAACATAAGGATTCTTATTGCCAAATCCTCCTTTGACAACAACCTCTGTGCCTTCATCGTCAATGATATGCCAATCTCCAAATTCTGAAGCAGTTAAACTTCCCGTATAGTTTTTGAACTCTAAAACAATGATGGCATCTCTCTTATCAAGAGATTACGATTTTTGCTAAATAGATTCCATCGAAGTTTTGCGGTTACAAGCCTTTTAAGATTAGGCTATTAGCCTTGTCCACCACGTTTGTGTCAAGCGATGCAAGGTAGATGCGCGTGGTTTCTTCCGAATCGTGCCCCCATTCCCTCGCTGATGACCGAAAGCGGTATGTTCTTGCTCTTGGCGATGCTTGCTCTTGGCGATGCTTGCCCAGCAATGCCGGGCGCAGTGCATGGTCAGCGGCATATTCAACCCAGCTAAACGGGCAACCTCTTTCAACGCCACGTTAATACGGCTGATGGCATTGCGATACTGTGTCTGCCCTGTCTTGCTTGGCAACATCCGCCTTGCTGTCCATGCATGGCCTCACTGCAAATCCCAGCCTCAGAAGAGGCAGCCGCGGTAAAGCGACGGTTTGCCCACGGTATTGCCTGCGCAGCACAGGCTAGTGTCGTTGTCCCAGTCGCTTTCGAGCGTGAAGAAGCCGTGCTGGTCTGGCTCGGAGGATATCGTGCCGTAGTGTAGGTGCTGGCCGGTATGGAGGCAGGGGCTGGCTGATGGTTGCGTCCGTATGTCCACGCTGCAGCCGAAGCGTTCCTCTATCTTGTCCTTGTTGCGGTTTGTCTTTTTCTTGTCGTCGGTGCCGGTGACTGTCATGAGCCATTCCTCGACGGTCTCGCAGGGGGCGAGCCTGTGCGTGATGTAGTCGCGCAGCTCGCCATGCAGGTTTTCGTCGAGGTCGTCGAACGATATGACGCGCACCTTGTACTTCGCCTTGGGGATGTTGAGCATCGTGTCGGCCGGCACCTCGCCCATGATGTTGCACTCGTCGATGATGGCCTTCAGTATGTCGATGGTGGATATCTCGAGCGTGTCCACCAGCTTGAGTATGCCGTCTTTGAGCGCAGGGTCGTCGAGGTTGTCGTCTATCACGTCGCTGACGGCCTTGGCGGGCAGGTTGGCAAACTCCTTGATGTAGCGTATGCGCCCGGGCCGGCCCAGCAGGTTCTCGTCAACGGCCAGCCTGTTTGTGGTCAGTATGTAGAGCTTGCGCTTGCTGTTGTAAACGCCGTCGATCATCTTTAGCAGCACGTCGCGCTCCTCGTTGAACGTCTTTTCGGCCTCGTCGATGAGTATTGCGCACTCGAAGCAGAGCGACTGCACGAACTCGAGCAGGCCGTCCATGGGCCGCGATATGACTATTGCGGGCAGCCCGGTGCGGTTGCATAGCAGCTTGGCGGCGATGGTCTTGCCCGTGCCTTTCAGCCCGTTGAATATCACGCCGAGGTTCTTGCCGCTTGCGGCGAACTGCGGCGACGTCCACGCCTTGATGGTTCTCTTCATGATGTCCTCGCAGCCGAGGTCGTATACCTTGAAACTGAAGGTGAACGAGTCGCCGATTTTCTCAAGCCCGAGCCGGTGGTTGCGCGCGTCTTCGTGTATGCGGAACACGCCGCGGTCGGGGCATGGCAGCAGCGTGGCGCTGCCGGGGATGGGGTAGAGTATGCCCCCGTCGCTGATCCACTTCTGCCGCTCCACCGTCTCCACGCGTTCCTTCGTGGCGTCGGAGCCGGGGTTGAGGTATTCCTCCTTGCTGAGCGTGTAGGACTCCAGGTCCACCAGCTCGTCGCGGAAGGTCAGCCCGCAGCGCTTGTCAATACGTTCGTATGCGAACCCGTTCTTCAGCGCCACGCGGCGCGAGGCGTCGTTGCGCGGCAGCACGGATATGGTGAGCGAGTCGGCGCCGCGCTCGCCGAAGAGGTATGCCTTCATCCGCCCTACCACCTCGGTCATGTAACCCTTGCCGCGCGCCTCGCGGTCCAGGAAATAACATATCCCGTAGTTGAGCCTTTCGCCAGCGGCGGTCGCCGTCGTGTGCGGCGCCACCTCGAACACCCCTGCCACCCGCTGCGGGTTGGCTTTCTCGGCTATGGCGAACATCAGCCCGTTAGCCATGCCGCGGCGTATCTTCCCCTCGGCCTCGCTGGGGTCTGTCATTGGCCGGAAGCCTGTGCTGAGCGCAGTCTCCGCGTCGGCCATCAGGCGGTAGACGTCGTTCACGTCGCTTTCGCTGGGAGTCCTGATTATGAGTCTCTCCGTTGTCAGTTCTGTCTTCTGTGTCATGTCGTTGGTTGTTTTTGCCGCAAAATTACGGTGTGGCTGTGCCGAAACGCGGCACAGCCCACATGAAAATTGTGCCGGCCGCAACTTTCTTTCCCACGCCCGTCAGTCACCCTTGCGATGAGCCTTTGCCGGGGCGGCTTTCACCCTTGGGGGCCGTGGCTCCCGAGACGGGCAGTTTCGCTGCCCCGAACGGCCTGTTTCGCTGCCCCGAACGGCCCGTTTCATGATGCAAAACGGCATGGCCTGTTTCCCCTCGCAGCCAAGGCCCGCCCCGCCTTGGCTGCGAGGAGAGTTAAAAATGCTCAAACACGGTGCGAAAACACATGGCAGCCCTTGATTCGCCATGGGTTCCTTTGTATATTTGCATAAGGCAAGCTGCGCCCGGGAAGCAGCAAGCGGTGGCGGCGATGTGGGCATCGCCCCTGCTTCGCCCCTTCGTTTGTGTTGCCTTTGCACCCGAACAAATTTTGAAGGACATGAACCAAGAGGAAAGGATTGAAGACATCGAGGCCCGCCCGATGCTGTATGAAATCAGTGAACTCGGAGCCGGCGGCATGGCGTCGGTGAGTCAGGGCGGCAGCATGTGGCTGCTGCGCAGGCAGGCAGCCCCTGGGGAACGGCTGCTGCCGTTGGTAATCGACGGCGACGTGGTGTTCATCACTGAGGCTGACATCGAGCCTAAGGCCGTAGAGGCGATAAAACGCCACTGCCCATGGCTGATGCTCAAGGCGCACTACCGCTTCTGGGTGTTCCCGTTCGGCCCCGACGGGCTGGCCGCTGTGGAGTGGATGGTGCAGCCCGACGGGCGCGCCTCGGCCGACGAAGACGGCTTCGGCATGGACGACGGCGTGGAGGTAATCCTGCACGGCAGCATCGGCGTTGAGGGCAGGCCCGCCGGGCAGTTCCGCCTCTATGAGCGTAAATAGCAGCCGCGGCCATGGCAGCCGCCCCAGCCGGGGCAAACCTGCCGCCACGCCGCCACGGCCCACTGGCCGCCGCGCCCCAGCGCACGGGCGGCCAGTGGTATATAAATTGCAGGAAAATGCCGCCGGGGTGAAAAAATATGCACAAAACCTTTGGTTGTTTGCATGAATATGTATACCTTTGCAGCCGTATTCGCATAAACATACATAGGAATGAAATCAAAGAATGACAGACTTGAAACCCTGCGGATGATTATCTCCAGCCGCGAGCTGGGCAACCAGGAAGAACTACTCGCTGCCCTGCGCGACGAGGGCTTCGTCGTCACGCAGGCCACGCTGAGCCGCGACCTCAAGCAGCTCAAGGTGGCCAAGGCCGCCACGATGCGCGGCAGCTACGTCTATGTGCTGCCCAGCGTGGCGATGTACAAGCGCGTCAGCACGCCCAGCCAGGTAAAGGAGATGATGCAGGTGCCGGGATTCCTGTCGATACACTTCTCGGGCAACATGTGCGTCATCAAGACCCGCCCCGGCTACGCCAGCAGCATAGCGTACAACATCGACGCCAGCGGCATACCCCATATACTCGGCACGATAGCCGGCGACGACACCATCTTCATAGTGATAAAGGAAGGCATACAGCAGAGAGACGTGGTAAGCGCCCTCAGCGCGGTGGTGCCGGAGATGGCGCGGGCCGGCGAATGACGGCGCGCCCGGCGCCGCTGCCTCGGCAGGCCGCGCACCCAGGGCTGCACACAACCAAAGCAACACAACGCAACCGTACATTATACAATACAAAGAATGGAAGAGATTATGGTTATGGTGGCTGATGCCAGCCATGAGCGCTACGTTGACACCATACTTGAGACGATGGCCGCCGCCGCCAAGGTGCGCGGCACGGGCATCGCCAGGCGCACCCATGACTACATAGCCACGAAGATGAAGGAGGGCAAGGCCGTCATCGCCCTGTGCGGCGAGCGGCTGGCCGGCTTCAGCTACATCGAGACGTGGGGCAACAAGGAGTATGTCACCACGTCGGGGCTCATCGTCGCGCCCGAATACCGCAACCAAGGCGTGGCCAAGCGCATAAAGGACCTTACGTTCTCGCTGGCGCGCACGCGCTGGCCCAAGGCCAAGATATTCAGCCTTACCAGCGGCTCGGCGGTGATGAAGATGAACACACACCTGGGCTACCTGCCCGTGACGTTTGCCGACCTCACCGACGACGAGGCTTTCTGGCGCGGGTGCGAGGGCTGCGTCAACGTCGACGTGCTTAAGCGCACGGGCCGGCGCTACTGCATCTGTACCGGCATGCTCTACGACCCGGCCGACCACCCGGGCGAGAAACCGCCGGTGGAAATCGAGAAATTAGTTAAGAATTAAGGGTTAGGATTAAGGAAATTACCGGAAAAGGGGTGTGGGCAGGCCTTGGCCTGGCTGTGGCGGCAGTCGCCGGATGCTTGTGCGCGGCTCTATACATCCCATCCATCCCTGCACCCCCATAGCACCCATAACTCCAATAACTCCCAAAAACAACAAGATATGGCAAAAAAGAAAGTCGTGGTGGCCTTCTCAGGCGGACTGGACACCTCTTACACAGTGATGAAACTGGCCAACGACGGCTACGACGTGTACGCCGCCTGCGCCAACACGGGCGGCTTCAGCCCCGAACAGCTGAAGAAGAACGAAGAGAACGCCTACAAGCTGGGCGCCGTGCAGTACGTGACGCTCGACGTCACGCACGAGTACTACGAGCGCTCGCTTAAGTACATGATATTCGGAAACGTGCTCCGCAACAACTGCTACCCCATCTCAGTAAGCTCCGAGCGCATATTCCAGGCCATAGCCATAGCCCGTTATGCCAACGAGATTGGCGCCGACGCCATTGCGCACGGCTCCACCGGGGCCGGCAACGACCAGATACGCTTCGACATGACCTTCCTCGTCATGGCCCCGGGCGTGGAGATAATCACCCTGACGCGCGACAAGGCCCTCTCGCGCAAGGAGGAGGTTGACTACCTCAACGACCATGGCTTCACGGCCGACTTCGCCAAGCTGAAGTACTCATACAACGTGGGCATCTGGGGAACCAGCATCTGCGGCGGCGAACTGCTCGACCCCGCGCAGGGCCTGCCCGAGGAAGCCTACCTCAAGCACGCCACGAAGAGCGGCGAGGAAGAGATGCGCATAACCTTCGAGAAGGGCGAAATCGTGGCCGTGAACGGAGAGAAGTTCGCCGACAAGGTGGCCGCCATACAGCGCATAGAGGAGATAGGCGCAACCTATGCCATAGGCCGCGACTGCAACGTGGGCGACACCATCATCGGCATAAAGGGCCGCGTGGGCTTCGAGGCCGCCGCCCCAAAGCTCATAATCGAGGCCCACAGGCTGCTGGAGAAGTCTACGTTGAGCAAGTGGCAGCAGTACTGGAAGGACCAGGTGGCCAACTGGTACGGCATGTTCCTGCACGAGAGCCAGTACCTCGAGCCGGTGATGCCCGACATCGAGGCCATGCTCACCTCGTCGCAGCGCAACGTCAACGGCACCGCCATACTCAAGTTGCGCCCCTACGGCTTCGAGACCGTGGGAGTGGACTCGCCAGACGACCTCACCAAGTCGAAGCTCGGAGAGTACGGCGAGATGCAGCACGGCTGGACAGCCGACGAGGCCAAGGGCTTCATCAAGGTGCTCAGCACGCCGCTGCGCGTTTACTATGGCATCCACAAGGACGAAAAACGCTGAGCCATGAACGGCGGAAAGCGACTCACCTTGTCTGACGACAGGATGCTCGGCGGTGTGTGCGGGGGCCTGGCCGAGTATTTCGGGCTCGACCCAACGCTCGTGCGCATAGCCTACGCGCTGCTCACCGTGTGCACGGCTTTCAGCGGAACATTCATTTACATCATCCTTTACTGGATAATACCAAGCAAGTATAAGTTATGATAAGAGTTGGAATATTGGGCGCAGCCGGGTATACCGGGGGCGAGCTTATAAGAGTTTTGCTGGGCCACCCGGAGGCGGAGATAGTGTTTGCCAACAGCGAGAGCAACGCGGGCAACGCCGTGGCCGACGTGCATGGGGGCCTTCTTGGCGACACGGAGCTGCGGTTCACCGACGCCATGCCGCTCGATGCGGCCGACGTAGTGTTCTTCTGCTTCGGCCACGGCAAGAGCGAGGCCTTCCTCCGCGAGCACAGTGTGCCCGCAGGGGTGAGGATAATAGACCTCGCCCAGGACTTCCGCCTGGCCGCGCCTGGCAACGACTTCGTTTACGGGCTGCCCGAAATCCACCGCACGCAGGTGGCCGCGGCCATGCACGTGGCCAACCCCGGGTGCTTCGCCACGTGCATACAGCTGGCCTTGCTGCCCGCCGCGAAGATGGGGTTGCTCACAAGCGACGTGATGGTGAACGCCATAACGGGTTCCACAGGCGCGGGCCAGAAGCCCGGGGCGACCACTCACTTCTCCTGGAGGGTGGACAACCTGAGCATATACAAGGCCTTCACCCACCAGCACGTGCCGGAGATACGCCAGAGCCTCACCGAGGTTCAGGGCAAGCCCTGCGCCGCCATCGACTTCATTCCATACCGCGGCAACTTCGCCCGCGGCATCTTTGCCACCGCCGTGGTGCGCACATCAGCGCCCATCGAGGACATAGTGGATGGCTACAAGGCGTTCTACGCCGGCGAGCCTTTCACTCACTACTCCGTCAACCCCGTCGACATGAAGCAGGTGGTGAACACCAACAAGTGCCTCGTACACTGCGACAAGCATGGCGACAAGCTCCTCGTGACGGCCTGCATCGACAACCTCCTGAAGGGCGCGGTGGGCCAGGCGGTGCAGAACATGAACATAATGTTCGGGCTCGAAGAGGCCTCAGGGCTGCGCCTCAAGGCTTCGGCGTTCTGAAAGGCCGGCCATGGCAAAGTCCGGCAAGGATGCCTTCGCCAACGCCTTCATCGCCGGGACGTTCATGGGCGGCATAGTTTACATAGTCATAAAGGTTTTAGTTTGACAAAAATGAAGTTATTCGACGTTTATCCATTGTTCGACATAAACATCGTCGAGGGCCGCGGCTGCCACGTGTGGGATGCCGATGGCCGTGAGTACCTTGACCTTTACGGCGGCCACGCCGTGATAAGCATAGGCCACTGCCACCCCCACTACGTTGAGATGATGGCAGCGCAGCTGGGCCGCCTGGGCTTCTACAGCAACTCGGTCATCAACGGGCTGCAGGCAGAGCTGGCCGAAAGGCTTGGCCGGGCCAGCGGCTATGAGGACTACCAGCTGTTCCTCATCAACAGCGGGGCTGAGGCCAACGAGAACGCGCTGAAGCTGGCCTCGTTCACAAACGGGCGCACCCGCGTGCTCTCGGCCGAGAAAGCGTTCCACGGGCGCACGTCGCTGGCCGTCGAAGCCACCGACAACCCGAAGATTATAGCGCCCATCAACGCCAACGGCCACGTCAGCTACCTGCCGCTGAACGACCTCGCCGCCTGGGAGGCCGAGCTGGCCAAGGGCGACGTCTGCGCCTGCATACTGGAGTGCATACAGGGAGTCGGCGGCATAAGGCTGGCCACGCCTGAGTTCGCGCAGGGCCTGGCCGCCGCCTGCAAGCGCCACGGCACGGTGCTCATCTGCGACGAGATACAGTGCGGCTACGGCCGCAGCGGCCGCTTCTTCGCCCACCAGTGGCTCGGCATCAGGCCCGACCTCATCACCGTGGCCAAGGGCATAGGCAACGGCTTCCCCATGGGTGCGGTGCTAATATCGCCCGACTTCAAGCCCCAGTACGGGCAGCTCGGCACCACCTTCGGCGGCAACCACCTGGCCTGCACAGCCGCGCTGGCCGTGCTCGACGTGATGGAGAGCGAGCATCTCGTTGACAACGCCCGCGAGACCGGTGCCTACCTCATGGACAGCCTGCGCCGGTTGCAGGCCGAGTGCCCGCACATCACCGACGTGCGCGGGCGCGGCCTGATGGTGGGCATAGAGCTTGACGTGCCTCACAAGGAAGTGCGCAGCCGCCTCGTCTACGACGAGCGCGTGTTCACCGGCTGCTCCGGCACGACCACGCTGCGCCTCCTGCCGCCGCTGTGCTTCACGAAGGAGATGGCCGACGAGTTTGTTATGAAGTTGAAAAAATGCCTTGAACTATGAAGATAGCTGTTATAGGGGCGGGCGCCATGGGCGGCTCGCTCGCCGCAGGACTGCTTAAGGGCGGCCGCGTGGCCGCAGGCGACATGACCGTGGCCGACCCGACGGCTGCCGCCCTGGAGCCGTTTGCCGCCGCCGGGGCGCACACCACCACCGACAACGTGGCCGCCGTGCAGGGGGCCGACGTGGTTTTCGTGGTCGTCAAGCCGTGGATAGTGGAGCGGGTGGTACGCCAGGTGCGCCCGGCGATGGACTGCGGGCGGCAGACGCTCGTGGTGATTGCCGCCGGGGTAAGCTCCGCCGACATACTCACGTGGGCAGCCGACAGCCAGGGCAACGCCCCGTCGGTGCTGCTCGCCATACCCAACATTGCCGTGGCGGAGCTGTGCTCGATGACGTTCGTCGTTCCCGTGAGGACCAACGAGGCGCAGACGGCCTCTGTGAGCGCACTGTTCGACAGCGTGGGGCGCACGCTCATCACCGAGGAGCGGCTCCTGCCCTCCGCCACTACGCTCGCCTCGTGCGGCATAGCCTACGCCATGCGCTACGTGCGCGCCGCCACCGAGGGCGGGGTGGAGCTGGGCTTCAAGGCCGCCGACGCCTGCGCCATAGTGCTGCAGACGGTGCGCGGCGCCGTAGAGCTGCTGCAGGCTGGCGGCGGCCACCCCGAAGCCGAGATTGACAAGGTGACCACTCCTGGCGGCGTGACCATACGCGGGCTCAACGCCATGGAGCACGCTGGCTTCACCAGTGCTGTCATACGCGGGCTGAAGGCCGGGCTGAAGGCGGCCGATTGACCTGCCCAGGCCGCCCGTGGCGGGCATTGCTGCAAATTATTGGCATAAACTTTTGGCCGTTACGGGAAATAATCATATCTTTGCAGGCGATTTGGCATCGCAGACATGGCTGCCGCAATGGTGGAATTGGTAGACACGAGGGACTTAAAATCCCTTGGCCAGAAATGGCCGTGCGGGTTCGAGTCCCGCTCGCGGCACACTGATGATGATGTCTGCCGCAGATGGCCGATGCGTATGCATCATCATTTTGGATAATTTGACAGTTTTTTGTCAGCCGTGGCACTTCGCTGTGCCGCGGTTTTTTTTGTGTCTGCGCCAAATAGGGGCTCAGTAGAAAAACAATTGGGATAAATTTGGCAGATTAAAGAATCGTCCATAATTGGCTCAGTAGAAAAACTATGGGGATAAATAGGCCGTTGTGCTTCGCCAGCGTTTAGTGCCCCTGTCGCGGCGTCGGTGCCGGAGGCAGGTGACGTCCGGACCCGCTGCTACACGAAGCGCGGGTGATGGGTGGCGGCAGGAAGGTGATAAAAGTTTTACAAAGCCTTTCATGCTGCCCCGCCTGCCCCGTTTCGCGCAGCCGTGCAGTGCGTTTCACGCTGCCATTCGGCCTGTTTTGCCCCGCCGAACGGCCTGTTTTGTAGTGATGGTCTGTCCGCTTCGCAACCGGCTGGACCACAGCCACTTGGCTGTGGAGGCGGTGACGCGAAACGGTTTTACAAAAATGTGTGTCCGCAATCTTGCAAACAAAGTCATAGCCTGTGTCTCTGGCGATTTGCAATGGCCCGAAAGCCTTGTCGCAGTGCGGGCGGTTGCAAACCGCACGAAGCAAGCAGGAGGCCTCTGTGCGCACCGCCGGCGGTGCGCATCACAGCCCCCGCTCGGCCCAGTCGCCGCGGTCGAGGTTGCGGTAGCCTATGGCCTCGCCCAGGTGCTCGGCGGCTACTTTCTCGCTGCCGGCCAGGTCGGCGATGGTGCGCGCCACCTTCAGTATGCGGTTGTAGGCCCTCGCGCTGAGGCTCAGGCGGCGCATGGCCATGCGCAGCAGCTCTATGCCGTCGGCGTCGGGCTCGGCGTACTGGTGGATCATGCGCTCGGTCATCTGCGCGTTGCAGTGAATGCCTGCGTGGCTGTGGTAGCGCTCCTCCTGCAAGCGGCGCGCCCTGACCACGCGCTCCCTTATGGCCGCGCTCGGCTCGCCCGGCGCCGCTCGCGATATGTCGTCGAAGGGCACCGGCGTTATCTCCACCTGTATGTCTATGCGGTCGAGCAGCGGCCCGCTTATCTTGTTCATGTAGCGTTGTATCTGCCCTGGCGAGCATACGCAGCGGTGCGTGGGGTCGCCGTAGTAGCCGCAGGGGCATGGGTTCATGGACGCCACGAACATGAACGAGCACGGGTATTCAACCGAATACTTAGACCGCGAGATTGTTATGCGGCGGTCTTCGAGCGGCTGGCGCATCACTTCGAGCACGCTGCGGTTGAACTCCGGCAGCTCGTCGCAGAAGAGCACGCCGTTGTGGGCCAGCGAGATTTCGCCCGGCTGCGGGCTGGTGCCTCCGCCCACGAGCGCCACGGGCGAGATTGTATGGTGGGGCGCGCGGAAGGGGCGCTGCGATATGAGCGACGTGTCGCGGCTGAGCTTGCCCGCCACGCTGTGTATCTGTGTCGTCTCCAGGCTCTCTGCGAGCGACAGTGGCGGCAGTATCGAGGGCAGCCGCTTGGCCATCATCGACTTGCCGCTGCCCGGTGGGCCTATCATGATGAGGTTGTGGCCCCCGGCTGCGGCCACCTCGAGGGCGCGCTTTACGCTCTCCTGGCCGCGCACGTCGGCAAAGTCGTTGTCGAAGTGGCTCTGGCGCGAGTAGAACTCCGCCCGCGTGTCTATGGCGGTAGGCTCGAACCGCTGCCCGCCGTTGAGGAATTCCACCACGTCGGTGATGCTGTCCATGCCGTATACGTCGAGGTTGTTCACCACGGCGGCCTCGCGCACGTTCTGGCGCGGCACTATCAAGCCTTTGAACTTGTCGGCGCGGGCCTTTATTGCTATGGGCAGCGCGCCGCGGACTGGCTGCAGCCGCCCGTCGAGGCCAAGCTCGCCTATGAGCATATAGCTGCCCAGCAGGCTTCCCTCAACCTTGCCTGAGGCGGCCAGCAGGCCTATGGCCAGGGGCAGGTCGTAGGCGCTGCCCTCCTTGCGGAGGTCGGCCGGGGCCATGTTTACGGTGATGTCGGCCACCGGGAACTTGTATCCGTTGTTCTGCAACGCTGCCACTATGCGGTCGTGGCTCTCGCGCACGGCGTTGTCGGGCAGCCCCGTGAGATGGAACAACACGCCGCGCGTGAGGCTTACCTCCACCGTTACGGTGGTGGCTTCGAGCCCTGTCACAGCGGCACAGTAAGTCTTGACTAGCATTGCGGGGTATGTTTTCAAGTATGGTTAGTATGTCTCCTGCGCACGGTTGGCGGCCCGTGCGCCAGCCGCAGGTCACCTTGTGCGCCTGTCGCCGGTGCTTATCTTGCCCAGCATCTTCTCCAGCTGCTCCTTCATCTGGCTCGTGTTGAGGTTGCGGGCCACTATCTTGCCGTTGGCGTCGGCCACGATGTTGCCAGGCACTGTGGACAGCCCGAGCGTCTGCATGAGCGGTGTGTCCCACATGCGGCCGTCGCATACGTTGGGCCAATTGATGGAGTCGGCCTTCATCTGGCGCAGGCAGGCTTTGCGGTCGGCATCGACGCAGATGCTCACCACGGCCAGGTCGGCCCCCTTTTCTTTCTTGAAACGGCGCAGCCATTGCTGCAGGTTGACGCTGTCATAGCTCCATGAGGCCCATGCGCTGACCACGTTGACCTTGCCGTTGAGGCTCTTGCGGCTTATGGCGCGGCCATCGGTGTCGGTCGCGGTGAACTGTGGCAGCATGGCTCCGATGCTCGACGGCTTCAGGCTTTCCACCTGCTTGAGCAGCAGGGCCACCCTCCCGTTGGACGGGTCTTCCTTCAGCATCAGCTTGAGCAGCCTCGATGCTTCGGCGTAGTCGGGCTGGGAGGCTTGCAGGAAATGGCTGTTGACGATGTAAAGGCTTGCCAGCGAGGCCGGGTTTTCCTCAACGAAGCGCGCGGCGGCCTCCTTCACTTCGGGCGGCGACAGGCGGTTGGCTGCAAGGCGGAAGTCGGTCATCAGCTCGTTGTCGTCTGTCCCGGTTATCTCCATCTCCCTCATGTGCGATGCGTCGCCGCTGATTTTGGCTACCTTCCCGTTCTCGCCGAACACTGCTTGCTGCGAGAAATTGGGGAAGATGAGTATGAACGTGGCCTTGTCGGACAGCGGCACGTTGTATGAGAAGCGTCCGTCTACGACCTGGATCGTGTCGCGCCCGGTGGTGCCTCCGTCGGGGCTGTATACGTAGAACTCGCCCCTGTTTAGGTTGCGGAAGCGGCCTTCTATGCGGAAGCGGCCGTTGCCTGCGCCGCATGAAGTGAGCGCAAGGAGCGCGGCGAGCGCGATGAGCGCTGCGGGGAAGGCAAGAAAAGAGGGAGCGCCGCGCAATGGGATGGGCTGCCCGGCTGACTCGCTGCTGCGCCCCGGCCTGCGGCTTGACGCTGCGCGGCGCAAGATGCGCGTTATCGTGAGTCCTTTCGTACAGGCAAATCCCATTGCTGGTGCTCCCTCGGAATATGAATCAAAAGTTTATAAGCTTCAGCTTACTTGCTGACGTTGCTCAGCTCAAGGTCGTTGGCTGCGTAGGCAGAGAGCGAAGAGTCCTTGCCCACTGCGCTGCGCAGTGCGTTTGCGGCCTCGGTGTTGTTGCCCTGGCGGGCGTAGAGGATGGCCTTCAGGTAGTCGGTCATGCCGTCAGCGTTCTTTACGTTGTTGAGCGTGGTCGATGCGGCAGAGTAGTTCTTGTTGAGAATCTGCGCGAGTGCGGCGCTGTTCGAGTTCACCTTGGCGAAGTCCTGCTCGGCCTGTGCGTAGTTGCCCTGTGCGAGGTGCAGGTTGCCGAGCACCTCGTTGATGCCGTTGGCGTTTGCGGCCTTGGCTATGTAGGTCTCTGCGGTCTGCTTGTCGCCGGCCTGGAGGGCTATGAGACCGAGGTTTGCGTTGGCCTCAGCGTTGTTTGCGTCGATGGCGAGAGCCTTCTGCAGGTAGTTCTTAGCCTCGTCGTAGTTGCCCTTTGCGTACTCTATTGTAGCCACGTTGTTGTAGGCGCGGCAGTCGTTGGGGTATATCTCGGCAGCCTTCTTGTATATCTGCTCCTGCTCGTCGGCGTTCTCTGAGAGCGTAGCGGCGTAGAGAAGCTCCTCGAGGCTGAGCTTGGTGGCGTCCTCTTTGTACTGTGCCTGTATCTGGCTGTCGTCGCGTCCGATGACCTCATAGTTGATGGTCATGCGCGAACGGCGCAGCTGCGGCAGTATGCCGTCGGCCAGTTCGCGGAAGCCTGCGCTCATGTTCTTGATCTGGCGCTCGCGCTCCTCGGGGTCCTTATACATGGAGAGGACGCGCAGGATGACATCCTTGTCCTGTATGTTTGATGCCTGCACCAGTTCCTGGAAGCCTTCCCAGTCTTGCGCTGTGTACTTTGCGTCCACGTTTGCGTCTGCGATTTCGGCGTTCTTGAGCTGCTGGTCGAGATACTTCTCGGTGTTCTTCTGGCGCTGGTTGGCCAGTTTGTCGTTGAGCTCGACGCCGCCGTCAGGCGATGCGTAGGCCGAAATCTCGATGTTGTTGAGGTTGAGTCCCTCCTTGTCGGCGTTGATTTTCTTGAGCAGTTCCACGAACTCGGTCACTGAGTTGTTCTTCAGCTCGCTCTTGCGCAAGTTGGCCTGCTGTATGAGGAACTTGATGTTGGCCACCTGCTTGGCCTCGGTCACGCGGCGGAAGGAGTCGGGGGCGATGCATGCCTGTGCGCTCTTGACCGTGCGGCCCACCAGCTCGGACGTTGCGACCACGCCGTCGGCCACCTTCACTGCCGGCACTTCCTTCTCCTTCTTGCCTATCTTGGCGTCGAAGGTGAGGTAGAGCTCGCTCTTCTGCATCTCGGGAACATAGGCGAAGGTTGACTTCATGGTGTAGTTGCCGCCCACCTTGTAGGAGATGGTCTGGTCGTTGCCTTCAACCTTCTCGCCCTGGAACGTGGCGCTGGTGCCGCGTGCCACCTGGCCGTTGCCGTAGCGCAGCTCGGGCGTAACGGTGACTACGGCCTTCTTCTTCATGTACTTCTCGGGGAAAGTGCCGTTGATTGTGGCGGACACTTGCCCGGCGTGCGACTCCAGCGGGTTGGGCACTACCTTGAAATTGTCGGCGGTCAGCGGCCCGAGCTTGGAGCACGAAGTCAGCAACAACAATGATGCGGCTGACATGAAAACGAGTTTTTTCTTTTGCATTTTGTCTTGTTTTTATGGGAAAGCAGGCGTCGTAGCAAGGCACTATGCCCCCCTTTGGTTTACGTGGTGCAAAGATAAACATCTAATTCTGTTTTAGAATAAATCTCAACAGATTTTTATGTTTTATTAATCTTTGCCTGTCGCGTGGCGGCTGTGGCGCGCACTCGGCGGCGAGGTGCCGGGCGGCTGCGGATATGTAAAGTTTATTGGCCGTAAAAAGCCCCGCCGCGCCCTGCCGGAACAGCTGCGCCGGGGCCGTGGCGGGGCGTGACGTGAGGCCGTGGCGGGGCTTCCGGAGGGCTGAAGCTGCCGCGTGGAAGCGCGGAACGGCCTGTTTCGCCGTGCCGAACGGCTTGTTTCGCGGCTCCATGCGGCCCCTCTTGCCGGTCGGGGTGGCGCTGCTGCGGGTGCCGGACGGGCCGTCCGGGCATGAAAAAGGGGCGTGCTTGGCCGATTCTTGCCGCGAAAACGCTGCACAGTGATGCCCGGTCCGGGCGCAAGCCGCTCAGCCACAGCGCGTTGGTGTTGCACACGCGAGGATGGCGCATTTGCGCCTTGATGGGCGGTCGGGCGCGTATGCGCCATTCCTGCGGGCCTTTATGTAAACATTGTTTTGCAAAAATGGCGGTGCGGAAAGATGATTGTCCCACTATTTTATTAACTTTGCAGCACATGGATTTCAGCATCGTAAAACGTATAAGGATTCCCGCCCAGTTGCGGCTGCGGCGCGAGGAGCGCTGGCCTGCGCTGGTGGCCGCCGTGGTGATAGTGGCCCTCAACGCGCTGATGGTGGCCAGGCACTTCGCCGTTTTCTCCAAGAACGTGAGCGGCGGGTTCTGGGTGATGTACGGCGGGCAGTTCCACGTGTCGGGCTACGACCCCTCGCTCTACCACGTGCTCACCGTGTGGCAGGTGGCCTTCAACGGCTTCCGCCACCCGCTGTTGCTGTGGATGCTGTGGCCGGCGGCGCAGCTCAACGGCTGGCTGATGGACACGCTCGGCGTGAACTGCACCCAGATAGTGGCGGCGGCCATGCTGGCCGCTGCCGGCTTCGCCTCGTTCATACTGCTGCACCGCCTGCTTCGCGACGTGGTGGGCCTGGGGCGGGGCGACACGGCCCTGCTTGCGGGCCTCTTCTTCTCGTTTGCCTACGTCATGGTGGCGGTGGCGGTGCCCGACCACTTTGCCTTCTCGCAGTGCCTGCTGCTTCTCACGCTCTACGTGGCCGGGCTGCGCCTGCGCCAGGGCCGCCCCCTGCCGGGGTGGCTCACGGCCCTGCTCTTCGTGGCCACGGCGGGCGTTACGCTTACCAACGGCGTGAAGGTGTTCATGGCGCAGTGGATGGCCAGCGGCCGCAGGTTCTTCGGCTGGCGCAACCTGCTGCTGGCCGTGGCGCTGCCGTCGGCGCTGGTTGTCGGCGCGTGCTTCTACGTGGGCGAGGTGCCGAAGTACAGGACGGCGGCCGACCTTGAGCGCCAGAACGCCCGCCTGGCCCGCCTGAAGATGCCCCGCCACCACGACCGGGGCGGCGAGCCTTTCGCCCGCGAGGGCTTCCTGAGCCTGACCGACGCCACCACACCGCGCCTCGGCGTGGTGGTGGAGAACCTTTTCGGCGAGTCGGTGCAGCTGCACAGCGACCATCTGCTGGGCGACGTGTGGATAGACCGGCCCGTGATTGTGCGCTACCGCTGGGCTGCCAATTACGCCGTTGAGCTGGCCTTGGTGGCGCTCTTCGCCTGGGGCGCGTGGTGCGGGCGGCGCAGCCGCCTGCTGTGGCTGTGCCTGGCGTGGTTCGGCTTCGACATGGCGTTGTCGCTGGGGCTTGGCTTCGGCATAACAGAGATATACATCTTCGCCCCCCACTGGCTCTTCGTCGTGCCGGTGGCCATGGCGTTTGCCTTCAAGGCTTCGGCAGGGCGCAGGCTCCGCGCCCTGCGCGCCGCGGTGCTGGCCCTCGCCATATGGCTCTGGGCCTACAACGGTACGCTGTTCGTAGGGTATCTCGTGGGGAGTTAGAAGGAGTATTGTTTAGGAGTTAGAAGGAGTTAGAAGGAGTTAGAAGGAGTTAGAGGGAGTTACAAGGACTTAGAGGACGTATGCAGATGCGCTCCATGGCAACAAACTGCCACAGCCGCCATTGTCCTATAACTCCTTGTAACTCCCTCTAACTCCTTCTAACTCCTAAACAAGACTCTCCTAAACAAGACTCTCCTAAGCAATACTCCTTATTGAGCCAATCTCCTGTTGGCCAGCTTCTTCTTCAGGTGTATGGGGAAGTAGGCAAGCCGCGGCGGCAGGAGGAACGCCAGGCGGTCGGCCAGCGGCAGGCTTGCGTTGAGGCGCGGGCGCAGCCGGTGGTAGTAGGCTTTGCGCACGTAGAACATCTTCTGGTCGATGAAGTTCTCATACATCTTCAGCTGCCGCAAGGTGAAGTCGTCGCTGTGCTCGCCCCAGCACGGGGCGAGCGCCTCGCGCAGCACCCGGTCATAGACGATCTGCTCGTCGAGCTCCAGGCGGCGGTCGTTGGGCAGCCCCTCGTTGTAGAAGTAAACGCAGTCGGGTATGCATACCACCTTGGGCCGCTTCACCAGGCACATCACCTGCATCAGGATGTCCTCGCCCGAGCGTATCTGTCGCGGCGCGCCAAGGCACCCGTCGAGCAGCCCGCGCCTGAAGATGACCGCCCACAGCACGCAGAAGCGCGCCCTGTTGCCGAGCAGCTGGCGGATCATGAAGGCCGGGTCGGCTGCGCCGCGCAGCCCGCTGTCAACGTGCTGCCCGTGCTGGTTGCGGTATGTGGCCACCACCTCGTCGGCCTGCTCGCGCTCTATAGCGTCGTAAAGGCTGCGCAGCCCGCCGGGCAGCATCATGTCGTCGGCGTCGGCAAAGGTGACGTAGCGCCCGCGTGCCTCCTCCACGCCCCGCCGCCTGGCCGCCGTCACGCCGCCGTTGGGCGTGTGGACAACGCGCAGGCGGGCGTCGCGGGCAGCCAGGCGGTCGCACACGGCGCCGGAGCCGTCGGTGCTGCCGTCGTCCACGGCAATCACCTCAAAGCCGTCGAACTGCTGCGCGAGCACGCTCCTGAGGCACTGCTCCACATATTCCTCCTTATTATATACGGGGATGACAACCGATACTTCCATGCCTCACTTCCTCCTTGTCTTTTTCACCATGAAATCAATGCACTCCTGCAATATCTGCACGCGCGCCACGCGCATGGCGGCAAAGTAGAGCGCCGCCGTGACCGCCACCTTGAGCAACAGCCGCAGCACGATGTTGCCCACCGGCAGCGTCACGGCCCATGCCACGCCGACCACGGCGGCCGCCACGATGGCAAACGGCCCGATGTCGGCGATGAACTCGGCTGCGCGCAGGCCGATGAGCCGCCCAGCCGCTGCGTGCCACACGCCGAGCCACAGTATGTTGAACGCCGTGTAGGCGGCCACCATGGCCTCGATGCCATGGCTGTGGAAGGCCATGATGATGGCTATCTGGAGCGCTATCTGGGCGATGTTGCACCACATGTATATGCCCGACCGACCGCGGCTTATGGCCAGGTTCTGGAACAGCGTGTACAGCGGCATGAACGCCCCGCCCACGCACAGCGTCTGCATGAGCGGTATGCTGTCGGCCCACTTCGACGAGATGGCGATGGTTATGAACTCGTTGGCCACCAGCGAGAAGCCCAGCATGGCCGGGAAGGCGATGAAGGCCGTGAAGCGGGTCATCTTGCGGAACACGCGCTTCTCGCGCCCGGCATCGTCGGCGATGGCCGCCAGCACGGGCTGCGCCACCTGGGCCACGGTGCCCGACACGAACGAGTAGGCCATGAAGTTCCACTTGTATGCCTGCGAGAAGTTGCCCACCGCGCTGGGCTTGTAGAGCCGCCCGAAGATGAAGGTGAGGATGTTGTTGCTCACCGTGTTGACTATCGTGGTGACAAGAATCTTCACGCTGAAGGGGAACATGCGCCTTATCGGCGAGAAGTCCACCCGCAGGCTCGGCCTCCACGGCGTGAAGCGGTAACGGCCTATGTTCACCATGGCGATGTAGATTATCTGCTGCCAGGCCAGGCTCCAGTAGGCCATGCCGCAGTAGGCCATGGCTATGCCCGCCGCGCCCGACACCACCAGGGCCACCACGCCTATGGCCGCCAGCTCGCGGTTCATCATGTTCTTGAACATGTAGGCGTTGTGGGCTATGCCGAACGAGGCAATGACAAACGAAAGGAACACCAGCCTCGACAGCTCCACCAGGCACGGCTGGCGGAAGTACGCCGCTATGAGCGGGGCCGAGAAGAACAGCACGGCGTAGATGGCCAGGCTCGTGAGCACGTTGAACCAGAACACGGCGTTGTAGTCGCGGGCCGTGGGGCTCTTCATGTTGACTATCGCCGTAGAGAAACCGCTGCTCTGCAGGTTGCCGGCAATGGCCGAGAAGATGGACAGCATGCCCACAAGGCCATAGTCGCCCGGCGAGAGCAGCCGCGCCAGGAATATGCCTATCACTATGTTGAGCAGCTGGGTGGCGCCGTTGTTCACCGCGCCCCAGAACAGGCCTTTGGCAGTCTTTTCCTTCAATGTTTCCATATTCGTTTTACAAAAGTAACAATAAAAGTTTGATTTCCAAAAGAAATGCATTATCTTTGCATGAGATAAGCTGCGCCCGGGAGATTGTGAGCTGGCCCTCTTCCCGCTCGCCGGCATTGTCTTTGCATACAGGCAAGACGCCACGGAGCGCACCACCCACAGTGAACGCCCGCAGCCGGGCTGTCGGCGGCGGGAGAAAGCATGGCATGAGGATGAAGATATATTTCTACCACACGGAGGACGTGCAGTACATCTACGGCCGATGGCGGCGCGGCGCTTTCCCGGGCCATTTCCTCTACGGCGCAACCCACCTTGCCGACCACGGCATAGAGATGGTGATGCACCGCCACCGCGACTACCACTCGCGTTGGCGGACGGCCCTGTACACCGCCTGGCGCATCCTTACCTGCCCGGAGCGCATCGATGCCGTGTACGCCACGCACTACAAAGGCATCGAGCTTATAATATTCCTGAGGGCGCTGGGACTCTTCCGCCCGAAGATAGTAATCTGGCACCACCAGCCGGTGATAAAGTCGGACAAGCTGTGGCGCGACCGGCTCGGGCGGCTGTTCTACAAAGGCATAGACCGTATGTTCTTCTTCTCGCAGAAACTCTATGACGACTCGCTCAAGACCGGGAAGGTCGCCCCGTGCCAGATGCGCGTGGGCCATTGGGGGGCCGACCTCGACTTCTACGACCGCATGATGGAGGCCAACCCCGTGGCCGCGAGGGGCGGCTTCATCTCCACGGGCCGCGAGCGGCGCGACTTCCGCACGCTGGTCGAAGCGTTCAACGCCACCGGCGAGCAGATAGACATTTACCTTAACGAGACCAACTGCGAGCTTGACTACGCCGCGCTCTTCAGGCAGATGGAAGTGGGCGGCAACGTGAGGCTCCACTACGTGTCGGGCTACCAGCAAGACAAGCTCTGCCTGCCCGTGCACCGCGCTGCCTGCGTGGTCATCTGCTGCATGGAGACGAAATACACCGTGGGGCTTACCACGGTGGTTGAGGCCCTGGCTCTCGGCCTGCCGGTGATTTGCAGCCGCAACCCGCAGATACCGGTCGACTTCGACAAGGAAGGGTGCGGGATATCGGTGCCTTATTACGACACCGGGGGCTGGGTGCGGGCCATACGCTACATGGCGGAGCACCCGGAGGAGGCGGCGGCGATGGGCCGGCGTGGCCGGCTGCTGGCCGAGAGGCTGTACAACGACAGGAACTGCGCCGCTGAAGTGGCGGGCACGATAAAGGAATGTGTAAACGGCAGCGGGCGATGAAGAGGGTGTTCCATATCATAACGCATTTCGACATGGGCGGGGCCGAGCGCGTGGCGGCAAGCATAGCCAAGTCGCCGGCGGCCGACATGGAGTATCATGTGCTGGAGATTGTGCGCGGCCGCTCGGCTTACACAAAGGTGTTCATCGGCGAGCTGCGCCAGGGAGGCGTGCGCTGCCACCGCGCGCTGATGCCCGATGTGCGCTTCCACTTCCTCTTCGAGCGCATTGCCGCGCTGCTGTTCCCGCTGCGCTTCATCATCGTGTGGCTGCGGTGGCGGCCCGATGTAATCCATACCCACACCGAAGTGCCGGACATGAGCATCCGCGCCTTCTTCCTCCTGTTCCCCTGGCTTGCGCGGAGGTGCCGCGTGGTGCGCACCATCCACAACACAAGGCTGTGGACAGGGCAGCGCAAGCTCGGGGCGGCTGTGGAGCGGTTCTTCTGCCGCCAGGGCGCCAACATCGCCATATCGCCGTCCGTGCAGGATGCTTACGCGCAGGTTTACGGCGAGCGTCCGCCCATGATATTGAACGGGGTGGAGCTGCCCGGGCCAAAGCCGTATCCCGGCATCGTTCCCGGCAAGGTGAACGTGCTGTTCGCCGGGCGCCTGGAGCCGCAGAAAGGCGTAGCCCGCCTGCTCGACATCATCAGCTGCCTGCGCGGCGACAGCCGGTATTTCTTCCACATAATAGGCGACGGGCAGTTGCTTGGCGAGGTGCGGCGGAGGCTCGCCGGGCTTGCAAACGCCAGCCTGCGCCCGCCGCTCTACGGCCTGCCTGCCTTCATGCCGTCGTTCGACTATATGCTCATGCCGTCGGAGTTCGAGGGCCTGAGCATTGTTTCCATCGAGGCATCCATGGCCCGCCTGCCTAACATCATAAACAATTGCCCAGGCCTGGGCGACACCATGCCTCCCGACTGGCCGCTGAGGGTGGAGGGCAACAGCTTAGAGCAATATCTCCGCCTGTTCCGCGAGGTGCTGCCGCAAGCCGACCGCAAGGCTCTCGCCGACCGCGCCGAGCGCCATGCCCAAGAGCTTTTCGGGGTGGGGACGATGCGCAGGAAGTACGAGGAATTATATAGGAAAGGCAAGTGAACGGCCACCACGCCTGCCAGGCGTGGGCGCACCGCAGCCCGGCCGGGTGCACCGCACCGCGCCATGGAGGCCCGGTTTACCTGCACAACAAGGACGCATATGGACATCAACGACATAAAGAAAGAGTGGAACGCCACCATAATGGGCGTGTTCAAGGCGTTCATCGGCCTGTGCGAACGGCACGGGCTTACTTACTACTGCTGCGCCGGAACGGCCATAGGGGCAGTGCGCCACCACGGAATCATACCTTGGGACGACGACATCGACGTCATCATGCCGCGCCCCGACTACGACCGCCTGCTTGAGATAGGGCAGCATGCCGACCTCGGCGACTACGAGCTGATAACGCCTTATGGCGATGACACATACCCGCTTTACTTCTCGAAGCTGGCCGACAAGCGCACCACGCTTGTGGAGGACAGCCGGATTCCGTGTGTGACGGGGCTTTACATCGACATATTCCCGCTCGATGCCACCGATGACGACGTTGAGGAAGCCAAGCGGCTCAAGCGTAAATACACCAAGATAATCAACCGCCTTAACGCCATCTCCACCCACAACAGTTTCTTCGAATACATAAGCCTGCTCGCCAAGCCGGCCGAATGGGGCCGCTTTGCCGTGAAGACAGCGGCGTTCTTCGCCCGCAGGCGGCTGCGGCGGGCGCTCATCGGGCAGATGGACGCCATCAGCCACAAGTACGGTTACGCCTCGGCCAGGAACGTGCAGGTGTACACCGGCTCCTACGGCATGAGGGAAGTGTTCCCGAAGGAGTGGCTCGGCAAGGGCGCGGCGTTCACCTTCGAAGGCGTCACGGTGCGCCTGCCGGAGCAGTACGACACTTACCTGCGCCACTTCTTCGGCGACTACATGCAGCTGCCGCCCGTGGAGCAGCGCACCGGGAAGCACAGCCGCTTCTACATAAACCTCAGCCGCAGGGAGACGCTGGCCGAAGTAATGACGAAAGTAAAGACAAGATAGCAAGACACAGAGTATGAATTACGCCTTGATAATAGCCGGAGGCTCCGGCAACAGGATGGGGCAGGACATACCCAAGCAGTTCATGCACGTAGACAACTGCCCGATAATCATCCACACGATGCTCGCCTTTGAGCGCCACCCCGACATCAACGGCATCGCCGTGGTGTGCCTCGACGGCTGGCAGACGGTGCTGCGCTCGTATGCCAACCAGTTCTCCGTCACCAAGCTGAAGTGGATATTCGACGGCGGCGACAACGGGCAGGCGTCAATACGCAACGGTATCTACGGGCTGCGCGACGCCGGCTGCACGGGCGACGACCTCGTGCTCATACACGATGCGGTGCGCCCGTTGCTCTCGCAGGACATAATATCGTCGAACATAGCCATCTGCCAGAAGTACGGCTATGCCATCACGGGCATAAAGTGCCGCGAGGCGATACTCGAGAGCGACGACGGCTTCGCCGCGGTCACCAGCATACCGCGCGACAAGCTGGTGCGCACGCAGACGCCGCAGACCTTCCGCCTGCGCAACATCATCGCCGCCCACGAGGCGGCGGCGGAGCGCGGCGTCACCAACAGCGTGGCCTCGTGCACGCTCATAGCCGAGCTGGGGCTTGGCGAGATGCACATTGTCCCCGGCTCGGAGAAGAACATAAAGATAACCACCGTCGAGGACCTGGAGATACTCAAGGCCCTGATGCACGTCGAGAAGGAGTCATGGCTGAAGTGAGCGCTTACGCCGCCGACGTGGCCGCCGCCGCCTCGGCCGACCTGCCCTGGGGCAGGCTCTCTGGCTGCAACATCCTCGTGACGGGCGCAACGGGCCTGATAGGCGGATGCCTCGTCGATGTGCTCATGGCCCGCCCGGGGCGCGACTACCGCGTGTTCGCCGCCGGGCGCAACGCCGCCCGGGCGCAGCGCCGGTTTGCCCGCTACGCAGGCGACGGTGGCTTCTGCTTCGTGAATTACGACGTAAACGAAAAGCCCGCCTTCGCCACCGACTTCCACTATATCATCCACGCCGCCGGGGGAGCTTCGCCCGCGGCGTTCGCCTCGTCGCCAGTGGAGGTGATGCGGGCCAACTTCAACGGCACCGACAACCTGCTCGCCTACGGCATGGCGCACGGCCTGCGCCGCTTCCTCTACGTCTCGTCGGGCGAGGTGTACGGGCAGGGCGACGGCGGCAAGCCTTTCGCCGAGGGCGACAGCGGCTATGTAGACTGCGCCACGGCGCGCGCCTGCTACCCCTCGGCCAAGCGCGCGGCCGAGACCTTGTGCGCAAGCTACGCCGCAGAGCATGGCGCCGACGTGGTGATTGCCCGCCCCTGCCACACCTACGGACCTCATTTCACTGAGGCCGACAACCGCGTGTACGCCCAGTTCATACGCAACGTGCTGCGCGGCGAGGACATAGTGATGAAGAGCGACGGCAGCCAGCTGCGCTCGTGGTGCTACGTGGCCGACTGCGCCTGCGCCCTGCTCCACATCCTGCTGAAAGGCGGGAGCGGCATGGCGTACAACGTTGCCGACCCGTCGTCGTGCTTCTCCATACGCGAACTGGCTGAGGCCGTGGCGGCTATGGCCGGGCGCAAGGTGCTCATAGAGCTGCCGCCCGAAGCCGAGCGGCGTGGCTACTCGGCCGTGACCCACGCCGTGTTCGACACGCGGAGGCTCGAGAGCCTGGGGTGGAGGCCCGCCGGCCGCTGGCAGGACAAGATGCGCGCCACCATCGAGGAGCAGCGGGCCGCAACCTTTTAGTGCCGACCGGCTACGGGGCGCAATGCCGCGCCGAGTCCTTGCCGGCATTCTCTCAGCCCGTGTCGAGCGTTTCCCGACTCCGAGGGCGTGGAGGCGCAGCGGCCATTGGGGCTGGAGCGGCCCGAGGGGTTTCGGCCCTGCATAACCATTTGAGCCACAGTGCATTGCAAAACGGCCTGTCCGGCCTTGCGAAACGACCCGTTTCGCAAGGCCGGACAGGCCGTTTCAGGTTGTGGGGAAGGCTGTTCCGCATCCCCGGGCGGGCGGGGCGTCAGTCTTTCAGCAGCCTGCCGCCGCAGAACCATGGCGAGAGCCCCAGCCGGTCCATGCCCCACGCCACGGCGAGGCTCCCGGCCAGCGTCACGGCTGTGGCCACCGCGGCGAAGACAGTGGCCGAGGGGTCGAACGCAAAGAGGGGTATGAGCGCCTTCACCGCCATGGTGAACACGGGCGAGAAGAGCAGTATGGCCAGCGTGTTGCGCCCTATGAAGTGCGAGAGCCGCCGCGCCCTTGGCGGTATGTGCGGGTAGAGCCACAGCAGCAGGCTGAACGCGAGCCACGTCACGGCCACGCCGCCCACGGTGGCCTTGTCGAGGTTGGCCGCGTCGGCGCAGAGGATGGCCAGGGGCGCGGCCGCCAGCCACGTGGGCGGGGTGAGCGACAGCAGCCGCGCGCGGCACTGCCTGGCCACGGCGCCCGCGAGGAAGTACATGGCGTTGGCCATGCCTATCAGCCCAGCCACGTCGGCCAGCAGCCAGAGCGCCAGCGCGAGGGCCAGTGCGAGCGTGGCGGGGCCGGCGTGGCGCAGCAGGCGGGCCGCCAGCCAGTAGGCGGCCAGGCACAGCAGCAGCGTGTGCAGGTACCAGTATGGGCCTATGGGGTGGAGCGCCACGGCCTCGGCCACCGACAGCGCCGACAGCTGCCCTATGCTCTCGCGCACGTCCATGAACCCCGTGGCCACGGCGTAGGCCGCCTCCATGGCGGCGTAAGGCACGAAGAGCCACAGCAGCTGCCGGCCCATTGCGCGGCAGTCCTTGGCGACGTTGGCCAGGTAGCCCGACAGTATGAGGAAGGCCGGCATGTGGAACGTGTATACTATGTCCTTGGCATACAGGTGCCTGTCGGCGAAGTGGGCCAGGTGGAACACCACCATCAGCGTGATGAACACGCACTTCAGGTAATCGTACTCGTTGATTCTTTCTCTCATCTTGCGTTTGTTTTTGCCCGGCGGCGCGCCACCGGGCCCGTTCAATGGCAAAGCCCTGCCCGGCCTGCCCAGGGGCAAGGCCGCGGCAGGGCTTTGCTGCCGTGTCATGGCGGGCCGTGTCAGCACACCTTGCTGCCCGGCGCGGCCTTGCGCAGCGTGGTGGTGACGGCGAGCGAGCCGTCGAAGTCTTCGGCCGAGAGTATCATCCCCTGGCTCTCTATGCCCATGAGCTTGCGCGGGGCGAGGTTGGCTATGAACAGTACGTCCTTGCCCACAAGCTCTTCAGGCTCGTAAAACTTGGCAATGCCGCTGACGATGGTGCGGTCGGTGCCGCTCCCGTCGTCTATTGTGAACTTGAGCAACTTGTTTGCCTTCTTCACCTTCTCGCAGGCCTTGATGTGGCCTACGCGGATGTCAATCTTCTCGAAGTCGGCGAAGTCGACCGTGGCCTTCACCGGGTCGGCCTTGTGGGCGGCGGCCTCGTTGGCGCGCTTGGCGTCGTCGAGCTTCTTCAGCTGGTATTCTATCGCCTCGTCGTCTATCTTCTCGAAGAGCAGTTCCGGCTCGCCGAGCTTGTGGCCGGGGCTGAGCAGGTCGGTGCGGCCGAGGCTGCCCCAGTCGGCTCCGTCCATGTTTATCATCTTGCGCAGGCGGGCGCTGCTGAAGGGGAGGAACGGCTCGAAGGCTATTGCGAGGTTGGCCACTATCTGCAGCGACACGTAGAGGATGGTCTCCACGCGCTTGGGGTCGGTCTTCCACACCTTCCACGGCTCGCACTCCGTGATGTATCGGTTGCCTATGCGGGCCAGGTTCATGGCCTCTTTCTGCGCGTCGCGGAACTTGAACGCGTCGAGCAGGGCCTCGATCTTCTCCTTGACGTCCTTGAACTCGGCCAGCGCCTGGCGGTCGGTGTCGGTAAGCTCGCCGCAGGCCGGCACCACGCCGTCCCAGTATTTCTTGGTGAGCTGCAAGGCGCGGTTCACGAAGTTGCCGTAGACGGCCACCAGCTCGTTGTTGTTGCGGTCCTGGAAGTCGCGCCAGGTGAAGTTGTTGTCCTTCGTCTCGGGGGCGTTGGCGGTGAGCACGTAGCGCATCACGTCCTGCTTGCCGGGCATCTCCACGAGGTAGTCGTGCAGCCACACGGCCCAGTTGCGCGACGTGGATATCTTGTCGTTCTCAAGGTTGAGGAACTCGTTGGCCGGCACGTTGTCGGGCAGTATGTATCCGCCGTGGGCCTTGAGCATGGAGGGGAACACTATGCAGTGGAACACGATGTTGTCCTTGCCGATGAAGTGCACGAGGCGCGTCTCGGGGTCCTTCCACCACTTCTCCCAGTCGTCGGGCATCAGCTCCTTGGTGTTCGATATGTAGCCGATGGGCGCGTCGAACCACACGTAGAGCACCTTGCCCTCGGCCCCGTCAACTGGAACAGGTATTCCCCAGTCGAGGTCGCGCGTCATGGCGCGGGGCTGGAGGTCGAGGTCGAGCCAGCTCTTGCACTGCCCGTAGACGTTCGGACGCCACTCCTTGTGGCCTTCGAGTATCCACTGCTTGAGCCACTCCTGGTATTCGTTGAGCGGCAGGTACCAGTTCTTGGTCTTCTTCAGCACGGGCTTCGAGCCGCTGATGGCCGACTGCGGGTTGATGAGTTCCGTGGGGTCGAGGTCGCTGCCGCACTTCTCGCACTGGTCGCCGTAGGCCTTGGGGTTGTGGCAGTGGGGGCATTCGCCCGTTATGTAGCGGTCGGCCAGGAACTGGTGGGCCTCCTCGTCGTAGTACTGCTCGCTCTCGCGCTCTATGAGCTTGCCGTCGTCGTAGAGCTTGCGGAAGAAGTCGGACGCCGTCTTGGTGTGCTCGGCCGACGTGGTGCGGCTGTATATGTCGAAAGATATGCCGAAGTCCTCGAAGCTCTTCTTTATCATGGCGTGGTAACGGTCCACTACTGCCTGCGGCGTTATGCCTTCCTTCTTGGCGCGGATGGTGATTGGCACGCCGTGCTCGTCGCTTCCGCAGATGAAGCGCACGTCCTCACCCCTGAGGCGGAGGTAGCGGGCGTATATGTCGGCCGGCACGTAGACCCCGGCCAGGTGGCCAATGTGCACCCCGCCGTTGGCGTAAGGCAGTGCCGCGGTGACGGTGGTGCGCTTGAAATGTTTCTCTTCCATGTCTGTCATTGTGAGTGTCTGTCTTTATTTGGATGCAAAGTTAATGCAAATTACCGAGCAAACGAAAAGAATGGGCATATTTCTTCACCGTGGCGCTTGCGGAGGCTTGCGGCGGCGCGGGCTGGCGGCTCCCTGTCGCCGTGTTTGCGGCGAAACGCTCCGGCTTGGCAAAAAAACGGGGAAGGCGCCTTTGCCGTTCGGCAAAGTTTGCTTACCTTTGCATAATGCAAGCTGCACTCGGGAAATTGAAAGCAAACTTTCTTTCTTCTCGTTTGCATTGCCTTTGCAAATACACAGCAAGCAGACTATGAAACATCCGGCAAAGATTGACATCGCGGTGCTGATACTCTTCTTCAACCGCCCCGACTCGCTCAAGAAAGTGTTCGCCGAGGTGCGCAAGGCGCGCCCATCGCGCCTGTTCCTCTACCAGGACGGCCCTCGCGGCGAGCGCGACATGGAGGGCATCATGGCGTGCCGCGAGGTGGTGGCCGACATCGACTGGGAGTGCGACGTGAGGCAAATGTACCAGGAGCGCAACTTCGGCTGCGACCCATCGGAGTACATTTCGCAAAAGTGGGCGTTCTCGCTGGCCGACAAGTGCATAGTGCTCGAAGACGACGACGTGCCGTCGCAGTCGTTCTTCCCCTTCTGCAAGGAGATGCTCGACCGCTACGAGCACGACGAGAGGATAGTGATGGTCTCCGGGTTCAACAGCGAGGAGCGCATCGAGGGCTGCCCCTACGACTACCTGTTCACCTCGGTCATGTCGATATGGGGCTGGGCTTCGTGGCGGAGGGTGGTCGACCGCTGGGACGGCAAGTACTCTTTCCTCGACGACGAGTACGACATTGGGCAGCTCCGCGCGCTCATGCGGCAGCGCAAGATGAACTTCGACACGCTCCGGGCCTGCTACGACCACCGCGCAAGCGGCCGCGAATACTACGAGACAATACTCTGGGCGGCGATGCTCTTCGGCTCTGGGCTGGCCATAGTGCCTACGCGCAACCTCATCAACAACCTCGGAGCCACGCAGGACTCCACGCACTATGCGGGCAGCCTGGCGCTCATGCCGCACCGTCTCAGGCGCATGTTCACCATGCCGCGCTACGAGCTTGGGTGGCCGCTGCGCCACCCGCGCTACGTGATTGAGAACGTGGAGTACAAGGAAATGTTCTACCGCACCATGGCATACGGTCATCCGTGGATAAAGGTGGGGCGGTCGCTGGAGGAGCTTGCGCTCAACCTGCGCCACGGCAACTTCGGCATCATAGCCCGCGCCGTGGCCAACCGCGTGAGGAAGACGCTCGGGCTGGCCCGCTTCCACTGAGCCTCAGCCCACGGGCGTGAGCATGAAGCGGCACAGCAGCCACCCGTTGTGCGCCAGCATGTAGGCCGCGAGGCACGCCACCACGGCGCGCAGGGCCGCCAGCCGCCAGCCGCGCGCCCGGCGGAAGAGGAATGCCATGGCCACGGGCAGCACGAACAGCCAGTGGGGCGACATGATGTATACCTCGTTTATGCCGAAGCCGAGGCCCAGGTGCAGCGCCATGTCGAAGCCGAACCACGAGAGCGCGAGCCACAGCAGGCGGCTCCTGGCGCCGCAGGCTATGCCCGCGAGGAACAGCAGCGCCACGGCCGCCTCAACGAAGTAGTTGGCCTTGATGTCGTATTCCACGAACACGGGCCTGTGGCGCAGGGCGTCGCCGAGCAGGTGCCGGCGGTGGAAGAGCAGCGGCTCGCCGAATACGTTCTCGACGAGCGACGGCCACCGGGGCGTGGTCACGTCGCTCCAGCGCAGCATTCCCTCGTTGCTCAGCGGGCGGCCCTGCTTGCTCACCACCCTCTTTTTCTTCATCTTCGGGGCCATCCTGGCCCGCGTGGCCGAGTCGGCCTCGGCGTAGAGCTTCCTCATCTTTTCCTCCTGAGCCTTCTGGGCGGCCCGTTTCTTCACGCGGGCTTCGTGGCGCGCCTTGTCGATGGGGGCCACGAATGTGTCGTACTCGAACTTGCAGAACATCCACAACGCCACCGACGGCACGACGATGCCCACCAGTATGTTTGACGGGCGGAAGAACTTGCGCCCGTTGACGGCCAGCTGCATGAGCACTGTCTTGACGCTGTTGGTGGTGGTTATGCCCGTGGCGAACACGTAGAGCACGGCCATCTGCCACGTAGGCACTATCTTGCGCTTCTTCATCCGCATGCCGGCCACGTAGAGTACGATGAGCAGCATGCACATGGAGAAGCCGAAGTGGTCGGGCGTGAAGGTTATCACCATCACGTAGCCGAAGGAGAAGAAGAGCGTTGTGAGCAGGTTGGCGTCGAGCGGCCCGAGCCCTATCACCTCGGTGAGCGTGCGCCTGAGGAACACGAGCGAGTAGAAGGCGCAGGCCGCCATGAGCGCGGCCGTGATGAAGAGCGCGCAGTTGAGCCCCGTGAGCGGTGTCAGGCCGGCGTTCAGCAGGCTCAGCGGGCTTATGAGGAATGCCAGCAGCGGGTGGCGTTGCACGTTGTACAGGTCGGTCCACGACGACACCGTGACGAGCGTTATCGGGTCGTAGCCCGATATGTAGAAGTAGTTGAAGATGTGGCGTTGCAGCTTCGCGGCGTTGCCGGGCGGCGTGAGCACGCCGTACATCTTGTACACGAAGAATGCGTTGAGGGCCAGCGCCGCCACCGCGGCGACCGCGGCCGGCAAGGCCTCGCCGCGCTTTATCCTGAATATGCCGAACAGTTTTCCCATCTGTTTTCCGTCTGTTTGTTTTCCCGCCTGTCTGTTTCTGTCAATCCCTGAATGGCTTGTAGTGGGCCTCGTCGGCCATTGCGAGCATTTCGCGGTCGCCCCGGCTGTCGCCGAAGGCCACGAGGCGGTAGTCTTCCCTGTGCGGGAACAGGGCGAGTATGCGCCTCGGTTTCTCCGCCCCGTTGCAGTTGGCTGTGGCCAGGCGGCCCGTTATGCGCCCGCCTTCCACCTCTGCTTCGGAGCACAGCAGCGTGACCTTGCCCCCGAATTCGGCCATGAACGCCCCCACCCAGTTGGCCAGGCTCGCGCTCACCACGAGCACCGTGGCTCCCCGCGCCACGGCCTCGCTCACGGCAGCCATGCCCGCCGGGCGCAGCAGCCTGGCCTCGCGGCGTGCGAAGTCGGCGCAGAGGCGGTTGAAGTCCTTGACGGCCATGCCCCCGAAGAAGTGGGCCAGGAGCTTCTCCTTGGCCTTTGCGCCGGGGCAGATGCCGGCCTTCACGGCGGCGAGCAGCGGCGCGTGGAGCGCCATCCACCACGCCACGGCCAGCCCTCCGCGGGCGAAGCGGGCGAGGGCGATGAGCGTGTCGCGGCGCGTGAGCGTGCCGTCGAAGTCGAAGGCGAATATCTCTTGCTTTGCTCCCATGGCTTACGACAGGTATATTATGGCTATGAACGACAGCACCCAGCAGGCTACGGTCACCTGCGTGAAGCGGTCGTGGAGCGCCACGGCCGTGGGGTCGCCGCTCTTTTCGTCGACGACGGCTATCTGCAGGTAGCGCAGCAGGCCGATGATTACGAACACGCTGGTGAGGTAGAGGTAGTCGGTGTGCATCACGGCTGCCGCCTCGGGCGACACGGTGTACATGACGTAGCACACGATTGTCACGGCTGCCGTTATCGTTATGGCCTGGTTTATGAACGTAAGGTTGTAGCGCGACGTGTTGCGGCGTGGCGCATGGCCCGTGCGGTTCATGCGCAGCACGTCGTCGCGCCGCTTTGCCAGCGAGAGGAAGAGCGTGAGCAGGAATGTCATGAGCACTATCCACTTGCTCAGCCCTATGCCCGTGGCCAGCCCGCCGGCCAGTATGCGGAGCACGAAGCCGAAGGCTATGACGCACACGTCGATGATGGCGAAACGCTTGAGCCAGGCGCAGTAGGCCATGTTGAGCGCGTAGTAGCCTCCTATGACGGCCGCCACCTGCCAGGCGCGACTGCCCAGCAGGGCCACTGCGGCTGCCGCCAGGGCAGCCATGAGCGCCATGAGGGCGTATGCCTGGGCTGTGCTGACGGCCCCCGAGGCCACCGGGCGGCGGCACTTCACGGGGTGGCGGCGGTCCTCGTCGGCGTCGATGATGTCGTTGAAGCAGTACACCGACGAGGCGGCGAAGCTGAAAGCGGCCATGGCGAGCGCCGCCGCGGCGACGCTGCCGCCGTGGGTCATGCTGCCGGCGAAGAACACCGGGATGAGCACGAAGAGGTTCTTTACCCACTGCTGGGGTCTTATTATCTTTATCAGTTCCATTGTCATGGTGTTGGGTTCAGGCCAGTTTGCGCGTCAGCAGCCCCACTGCCTTGTGCAGGAGCCAGGCCAGTGCCGCCGAGGCGGCCGTCACGGCGAGCGCCGTTGGCCAGTAGCCGAGGTGCCACTGCTGCACGGGCTTGAGCACGAACTGCGCGTGTATGAGGTACATTTCCAGGCTTATGGTGCCGATGAATGCCAGCGGCGCGCCTGCCCGCCGGGGCATGCGCTCCATGGCCCGGGCAAGGAGCAGCGACATGGAGACGGTGAGCGGTATGTAGACCATGCGCTCGAGGAACAGCGGGAAGCGCCCCCGCAGCCCGTCCTCGAAGTTGACGCAGGCCAGCGCGCTCATGGCGAAGAGCGCCAGCAGCATCCACCAGCCTGCCCGGCTTATGGGCTTGCGCTCCATGACGGCCTGCCCCGTGTTGATGCCTATGAGGAATATCGGTATGCGGCTGAAGAATATTTCGAGGTGGCCCACGGCCGAGTGGAGCGGCGGCCAGTACTGCACGAGCACGCAGAGCACCATCGCCGCCACGGGCATGGCGCGGCAGTCGGGGTGGCGGCGTATCAGCTCCATGTAGGCCGGGGCCACGGTGTAGAGCGCCATGATGGCCGGGATGAACCAGAACGTCAGTTCGTCGTGCTCCCAGAAGCCCCAGTTCACGGCTATGGAGAGGGCCGTGTCGGCTGCCGAGAGGCGCCCGTCGAAGAAGCGCGGCAGGTAGTACAGGCAGGCTATGGCGAGCCATGCGGGGTATACGCGCACGTAGCGGCGGCGGAAATAGGTGAGGAGCTGGCTGGTGAGTGGGTGGCTGAGGATTGGGGATGCAGGGTGGCTGCGCCCAGGCATTGGCGCTGTGGCAGCCCGTTCGCCGTCCTTCAGCTTCCGCCCCTGGCTCAGCTTGCTCCACGAGAACCACAGCCCTATGCCGCTGAGGAAGAGGAACACGTCGACGCCGACGTTGCCGCAGCGGCTCAGGCAGTATGCCAGGGTGTCGTGGCGCATCCCTCCCACGTGGAAGAGCACCACCATGAGCATGGCCGCGCCCATGAGGCGGCCCCTCTGGCTGCTCAGGCAGCCGTATGTATGCTTTGGTTCGTTCATCGTTTCCTTGTTTGTGGCTGCCCGGCGGCAGCGGTAAATAGTCTTTACATGATGTGCCTGTGCGGGCCGTGGGTGCCCCCTTGGCCTGCCGGGCGGCCTGTTTCGCGGCCCGTTGCGGCCCGTTTCGTGGCGCCGGACGGCCTGTTTCGCCGCGCCGCCGGCCCGGCCGCGCAATGCGCTGTGGCTGAGGGCGTTGCGCCGGGCTGCCCGGCCCCGGAAAATATCTTACACCGCCCGGTTACGGCCTGGGCTTCGGTATGCGGTCGATGATGACCATGAACATCCACGACACGGCCACCGTGGCTATGACGTAGAGCAGCAGCCCGTCGTATACGTCGCCCCGCCGCGACATGGGAATGAACACCTTGCGCAGCAGCGGGTGGGCTACGAACATGGCAGCCGATATGCCCCCGAGCCACGACAGCGGGCGCAGCGCCGGGGCAGGCAGTGCCTTCACCGCCCCCACCGCTGCCGCCACGACGGCCAGCGGCGCCCAGAGCCACGCCTGGAACGACGCGCAGCAGGCCAGCGCCACGGCTGTGGCGGCCACGGCTGTGGCGGCCCAGGCCCCGCGGCTGGCGGCCAGCAGGCGCGCGGCGGGCAGGTGGCGCGCAGCCAGCAGGCCCGCGCAGAACACGAGCATGCCGCCCACGCAGTTGTAGCGCAGGCGGTTGAGGGCCTCGCCCGTGGGCTGGCACACGGCCTGCGCGGCCCAGCAGGCGGCCACGAGGGCCACGGCCCAGCCCCAGTGGCGGCGGAGCGCGAGGCGGTAGGCCACGTAGAGTTGCATCATGAGGCCGAAGAACCAGTATGGCCCGGGCCAGATTATCTTGTCGGGGTGGGGGAGCAGGTTGATGACCATGAGCAGCTGGGCCACGACGTCGCCTGCCTTGAAGTGGAACGGGCCGGGGGTGATGGCGTCGACGATGGTGAAAGCCACGAAGCCCGGCACCATCATGCGCAGCAGCTTCATGTAGTGGTAGCGCACAAAGCGGCCCGCCGGGGGCACGGCCGCCCCGCGCTCGTACTTCATCACGAGGCCGAAGCCGCTCAGGAAGAGGAACACCGGCACGCCGTAGTGGCCGAAGTGGGACAGCAGGTGGACGGGCAGCATGGCGTCGGGCGAGGCCAGCGCGCCCCACAGCCGCGCGGTGTTGGCGGCGTTGAAGGTGAACTCGTTCTCCTTTACGGCAAATCCCAGCCAGTGGCAGTAGTTGTGGAGCACTATGGCCATGATGGCCAGGCCGCGCAGCGCGGCGCACTCATCGCGGCTGAGCCACGCCTGCGGCCCTTTGTTCGTTTTCATGTTCAACTTTGAGTTTGTTGTAGTCTACACTGTTTTTCAGCACCCTCGGCCTCAGTGAGTCGTAGCGCGGGCTGAGCACGTCGCTCTCCTCGCGGTAGTAAGGGCAGGCAATGCCGGCCAGCGAGAGCAGCGTGTGGGCCAGGCGGTCGGTCATCAGTGGGCGCCCCTTGGCCCCGGCGATGGCCTGCATCACCCCGGGATGGGCCTCGGCATAGGCCCGGGAGCACCATATCCAGAACGGTATCTCGAACTCCTCGTGGGCCAGGCGGTAGTCTACCTCGGCCGAGTGCAGGCGCCCATACACGCGCAGTCCGTCGCCGTAACACTCCTCGCCGTGGTCCGGGACGTAGATGACTATGGCGTCTTCGTCCTCGAAGCGTCTGAGTATCTCGTCGACTATGGAGTCGTTGTAGAGCGTGGCGTTGTCGTAGTGGGCCATGACCTGGCGGTCGTGGCGGGTGAGGTTGGGCATCATGTACTGCGACTGCAGGAACTTGCGGCGCGAGGCCGGGAAGCGCGCGTCGTAGGCCACGTGCTGCCCCTTGAGGTGCATTATGATGAGGTTGCGGTCGGCCGCGCTGTCGAGCGATATCTCGCCGCGGCGCAGCAGGCGGTCATAGTCGGCCAGCACCCCGTCGTCGTAGCGGTGGAGCGACGTGTTGCGCACGTCGAACTGGGCCTCGTCGAGCACGGGGTTGTTGAGGAAGAAGCCCCCGCTGAAGTCGTATACGGCCTCCTTGGCCTGCGGCAGGAACTGGTTGGTGATGAACGTGACGCGGTAGCCCGCCTTGCGGAACATCTCGGGGAAGAGCGGGTAGTCGCACCACTCGCCGCTGTCGCCCACGGTGTAGAGCGAGAAGAGGTGCTTGAAGACGAAGCTCGTGAGGTTCCACGGCGACACCACGTCGTCGAACACGGCCAGCTCTCCCCTCTCGGCGCGGGCGAGCTGGCGGGGCGTGGTGGGCTTCGCGTAACCGTAAAGCTGCGAGTGGTGCTTGTTGTAGCTCTCGCCTATGACGAGCACTATGTTGCGGCTCAGGGCCGAGCAGCTGTCAACGCGCAGCTTGCCCGTGGCCTCGATGAGCTTGTCTATCTGCCGCGCGGCCAGCTGGTTGGCAAAGAAGCTGAAGGCCACGCGGTATACCGGGAGGTAAAGCTCGGCCTTGTCGGGGCGCGTGAGCTCGTGCTCCACGTCGCCTATGTTGTCGTAAGTCATGAGCCTCACGAAGGCTTTCTTGTTCTCGGCGCGCTTGGCTATGCCCTGCTCGAGCATGTAGATGGACACCAGGCCCATCAGCGGCAGCACCACGGAGGCCATGCGGTGGATGAGCTTCATGTCCATGTTGAGGCGCAGCTTCCTGCGGCGGGCCATCAGCATGAACACGTTGTAGAGCACGTGGACGAGCAGGATGAGCAGCACCCAGCCCAGGTCGGTGCGCAGCAGGCTCCAGTCTACGTATGACTTCAGGAACTCTGTGGCCTCGCTCCCGGTGGTCTCTTCCATCAGGAGGAGCATGGTGGGGGTGAAGGTCGAGCCGAACTTCACCGTGCAATACATGTCGACGACCGACGTAAGGTACATGGCCACGTATACCACGCCCTTTATCCACCGCCTGGCGCGCCAGGGGATGAACGACAGGATGATGCAAAGCAAATAGATGTCGGCAAACAACTCAAAGATGCCCAGCTCTGAGAAGGTGGGCGTGCCGAGCCGGTTGCAAACGTAACCGAGCACGAACATGAAAACGAAGAATGCCGGACTCTTCTGTATGGGGTAAAAGACGTAACCGAGAAGTCGGCCAAGCAGGCGCACGTATTTCATCTCTTTTGCAAATTTGCTGCAAAATTACATCTTTTAATTTGAATACCAATGGAATGCAGGGAAATATTGATCAGCCGGCCTCGCTGCCTGTGTACCAGCCTCGCTCGGCTATCATCGCCTCCACAGCCGGGGGCACAAGGCCGCTGACAGGCTCGCCGCGGCCAAGCCGGCGGCGCACTTCGGTGCTGCTGACATCGAGCAGCGGCGTGTCGGCGAGCGTCACGCCGGGGGGCAGCGTGGCCGGGTCGACGGGGCTTTCGCCGCCGTCCTTGCCCCTGGGGTATATCATGATGGGGCATGAGGCGAGTATGTCGGCGCTGTGGTACCACTGGCCGAAGCGCGCCCAGTTGTCGCCGCCTATGAGCAAGGTGAACTCGCAGTGGGGGTGGTCGTGGCGCAGCCGGCAGAGCGTGCGCCATGTATAGGAGGGCAGGGGCAGGCTCAGCTCCACGTCGCAAGGGCGCAGCCGGGGCTCGCCGGCAAGCGCGGCGCGCACCATGGCCATGCGGGCCGCGTCGTCGAGGAGGCCTTCGCGCTGCTTGAAGGGGTTCTGCGGCGACACCACGAACCACACTTCGTCTAGCCCGGCGGCGCCCATCAGGCTGCGGGCAAGGGCTATGTGGCCGTTGTGGATGGGGTTGAATGAGCCGCCGAAAAAGCCGACACGGCGCGTGGCGGCGTCCGTCGTGGGGGCATGGGCCGTTGCTTCTGTCATGCGTGGGGCTGCCTCAACGGCCGTTTATGAACGAAGTGACCAGCCCGAGCACTTCGGCCTCGGCCTTGGCCAGGTCGTCGTTGACCACCACGCGGTCGAACTCGGGGGCGAAGCCCAGCTCGAACTCGGCCCGCGCCAGCCGCTGCGCAATCACGTCGGGCGCGTCGGTGCCCCGGCTTTCGAGCCTGCGCCGCAGCTCCCCAACCGATGGCGGCTGTATGAACACGCTCAGTGCCTCGGCGCCGTAGTGGCGCTTGATGTTGCAGCCGCCCTTCACGTCGACGTCGAACACGACGTTGTCGCCCGCTGCGAGCTGCTTGTCTACCTGCGACTTGAGCGTGCCGTAGAAGCGGTCCTGGTATACTTCCTCGTACTCGAGGAACTCGCCGGCGGCTATCCGCTGCCTGAACTCCTCGGGGGAGAGGAAGAAATACTCCACGCCGTCGCGCTCGTTGCCTCGCGGCGGGCGGCTGGTGCATGATATGGAAAAGGCCAGGCGCAGCTCCTTGTGCGCCATGAGCCAGTTTATGATGGTGCTTTTGCCTGTTCCGCTCGGTGCGGAGAAGATGATGAGTTTGCCTGGCATACGTGTTTGTCTTTATGCTTTTGGGTTGGTGTGGATGCCGCCGGGCTTCCTGCCCGTTGCGGAAGGGGCTCAGAGCACGTTGAGTACCTGCTCCTTTATCTGCTCCAGCTCGTCCTTCATCTTCACCACGATGTTCTGCATCTCGGCGTTGTTGCTCTTCGAGCCGGTGGTGTTGATTTCCCGTCCCATTTCCTGTGCGATGAAGCCGAGCTTCTTTCCCTGCCCGTGGCCTTCGTCCATGGTCTCGCGGAAGTACTTCAGGTGGTTGGCAAGCCGCTGTTTCTCCTCGCTGATGTCGAGCTTCTCGATGTAGTAAATCAGCTCCTGCTCCAGGCGGTTCTTGTCGTACTCCACCTCTGGTATGGTTTTCAGGCCGTCGATGATTCGCGCCTTTATCTTCTCTACGCGCTGTTTCTCGTAAGGCTCGATGGCGGCGAGCAGTGCCGATATGTTGTCTGTCTTCTCGGTGAACTTGCGCTGCAGCGCCTCGCCCTCCTGCCGGCGGAAGTCCAAGAGGCGGGCCATGGCGTCGCCTATGGCCAGGCGCACTGCCTGCCACTCGTCCTCGCAGAGCGTCTCCTGCTCGGTCTTGGTGAGCACGTCGGGCATGCGCATGAGCGTGGCGAACCAGTCTTGCGGCTCGGGTATGCCCGTCCTGGCTGCTATTTCCTTTATCTGCCGGTAGTAGTTTTCCACGAGTGCGCTGTTCACGGGCGTGGCGTCGGCCCCTGCCTCCTTTTCCACCCAGATGCTGAAGTCTACCTTGCCTCGCTCCAGCTTGGCCGCTATGAGCTGGCGTATTTCCATTTCCTTCTCGCGGTACAGTGGCGCTATGCGTGTGGAAAGGTCGAGAGCCTTGCTGTTGAGCGACTTTATCTCGACGTTGATTTTCTTGTCTCCGTAGGTTGCGACAGCCTTGCCGTAGCCTGTCATGGATTGTATCATAATAGTTTTCGGGTTATGTTTGCCATTGAAAATAAGGTGGCGTTGTTGCAGCCGAATGCAAAGATAGCGTTTTTTTCGGCGGGATGCAAGTGTAACGGCCACTTTTTTGTGGCATTGGCTTGGCGGGGCCGCAGCCCTGCCTGCGGCTTATTCGGCCCTTACCAGCTCCACGTCGTCTATGCGGCAGTATGCCCCGGCCTTGCCCTTGGCGTAGAAGCCCACGGCTACGCGCCCTCCGCTCACCTTGGCTCCCTTTATGGTCACGCGCTGCCAGCGGCCCTGCTTGCCCCGGTTGAGGTTGCGCGCCTCGCGCTCGCCGCCGCTCTCGGTGTACATGGTGAGGCGGTCGAAGTCGCCGCCCCAGCATACGGTGGCCGACAGTGCGTAGGTGCCGTCGGGCAGGTCGACGTATGGCATGGCCGTTATCTGCTGGCTGACGCGCCGCTCGAAGTCTTTCGTGTCGGTTATGTTGAGGCTCTTCTCGCCTATGGTGTGTCGGCGGTCGTCGCGCGTGTTGAAATAGTTGAGTGTCAGCGAGTCGGGGTTGCCGATGGTTACCTTGTTGCCCTTGATGAACTCCGTCTTCCATCCGCGCAGGAACTCCTGGCGGGGCTTCACGGGGCTGGGTATCTTGCGGCGGTCGGCCTCGAAGCTGCCGTTGAGCACGTAGTTGTTGCCCCGGGCCACGCGCCACTCGCCCGTAGCGGCGTTGAGCTCCCAGGCGCTGAGCGAGTTGAAGAAGGGCCTGTCGCCGTTGAACGACAGCGGGCACCACTGGTTGTAGCCGAGCCCGTTGCCCGCGAAGTCGGCCCAGCGGTCGCCGCAGTAGACCACGGTCTCCTGCTTCGTGCCGCGCACGGTGACGAAGAATCCCGTCTGCGTGACGTGGGCGAAGTCGGTCATACAGCCGTCCATCACCTCCATGCTGTCCTTTGGCACGTAGGGGCCGTGTATGTCGTCGGCCACGAGCCAGTAGGCGTGCGAGGCGTCCCAGCCGTAGAGGTCGGACGCGCACATGTAATACTTGCCCCTGAACTTGAACATGCAGTTGCCCTCGCGCCCTGCCCCGCGGTACACCTCGTGGCAGTCGAGCAGGCCCACGCCCCCGTCCTTCACGCCTATCTCGGAGACGTAGATGCGGTTGCGGCCGCGCCCGTAGGAATATACGAGGTAGGAGCGGCCCGTGTCCTCGTCGGTGAACACGGTCTGGTCGCCCGTGTTGTGGGTGCCTATCATGCCGTACATGCTTATCCACCGGTGCCACTTGAAGTTGCCCGTGGGCGAGTCGGCCAGCGCTATGAGCACCTTGCTCTCCGACGACATGGCCGCGTGCTGTATGAACATGGCATACCGGCCCAGCTCGCTGACGTAGGCCACGCCCAGGCGGCCCACCCACGTGGAGCGGTTGCCCACGTTCTCGCGCAGCTCGTCGCGCGTGAGCACGTCGCCCTCGAAGCGCCAGTTGGCGAGGTCGTCGGAGCTGTAGCACGTCACCGAGCGGAATGTCGCCCCGCCGGGCGTCTGGCTCGGGTCGAGCCTGTACTGCTCGGCCTCCTCGTAGCGCACGCCGTACCAGTAGTACCGCTGCCGCCCGGTCTGCGGGTCGGCGAAGCGGAATATGCCTCCGCCCTGGCTGTATATCGGCACGGTGTCAGCCGCCGTCCAGAAGCGGTCGTTCTCTATCCTCTGGAAGCTGCCGCTGTCTTGGGCGGCCTCCTGCGCGCCGGCCTCCTGCGCGCCGCACATCGCCATGGCGCAGAGCGCCACGCGCGTCAGAGCCTTGCTCAGTCTCTTTGTTTTCATTTGCCTTGCTGTTTGTTTCGCCTGCAAAGTTATCCATAATGGCGGCAAACCGCGCCGGAAGCCTTGCGGAGTTAATTTATTTTAACCTTTGGCTGCCTTCCGTGCCGCCTTCCAGCCGTTTCAGTGTGCCTCGCGCAGCGGGCGTGGCGGGCATTCCCGGTGGCGCGCCGTGCCTTTGCGGCAGCCCGTGGCAGCTGCCTGCCAACAGCCTGGCAGCCAGCGTGTTGGCGATGTGGCCCGTTTTGCGGTGCAGGACGGCCCGTCTTGCCGCGCGAAACGGGCCGTTTCAGGGTGCAAGACGGCCCGTGTTGCGGCGAAAAGCGAAAACGCCCGCCTTTGCAGCTGATGCAAAGGCGGGCGTTGCTTGTGCCGGGCGTCGTCTGCGACGCTTGCTGTTGCGGAGAGAGAGGCTCTCGAACCTATACATTCAAGAAATATCATAAAATTGCAAATTACTGATAATCACACACAATT
>CALUGQ010000014.1 GCA_944320235.1 uncultured Prevotella sp. | reverse complement strand
CAGACAATGGCGGCACTTCCTTGTCGCATGGCAGGGGCAACAAACCAAGGTGGCAGCTGGTAGAAGCATGGTTATTACCGCGCATCTCCGGCACGGCGTACAAACGCATAACGTACACGGCCCATGGAGGAAGATTATTGTGTATTACCTTGTGCCGATTGTCTGGAAGGAAAGACGAGGGATGGGTTGAGGGATTTTATTACTCTAAAATAGGCACTATGACATTCAAGGAACTTTTTTCGCAATTCAGTTTTGCCGAAATAAGACCGGCATTCCTGGATTTATGGCAAACCAACGAACCGAAGTTGGCCGAACAACTTGATTTGGACAAATGGGAAAGAATTTATCAGAACGTCCAAGCGTTGGAGGCGAAATCAACCCAATATTACATTCGCTTAGTATGGCGTTGGGAAACCTGTAGCCCGATGATAGACATGAACTGCTCTGTATACGACAAAGCGGACTTTGGGGTTCATAATTAACCGATACAATTGTCTTGAAGATGTCCTCTATATCTTTGCTACTATCTTGTGTGCTCTTTCGGGACCGCATGCCAAAGTCTCATCGGTCGCGTAGCCCGCTGCGCTCTCTTCGGACTTTGGCATGCATCTCTGAAATAGCGTACAATTTGATGGCAATTAATTTTGAACACCTACTTATGAAATAGAGAAATAAGTGATTTGGCTTGTTATGATGCGTTATAAGCCACAACTCTTATTCTCGTCTGGCTTATATTTCAGGTTATCTGGTTAGGGATAATGGTTGCAATTCGTTCCGTCGGCCTTCAGTTTGATTGCGTGGTCCAGCCTGGCAGAAGCGCGGTAGATGTAGGTACAATGGGTGCGGGCAAAGGCATTGATGTCCAATTGGGGGGATTCTGAAAGCGGCGTTCTGTTTTTTTGCTTGTCCGTGCTGCGGGCGGTGTTTGTGTGTAACAGAATTGTGCCTGTTCTGAAACCCGTTCTTAACGGCGTTGCTGCGGTGGCTTGACGCAGGATGCTTACCTTTGCGCTGTGGAAAGGAGATGCTTGACGTGAAGAAAGTAATATGTAAGGTATGGGTACTTGTCGTTGCGCCTCTCGTTGCGGCCTGCCTCGCCTCTTGCGTGATGGGGCGTTCGTCTGTGGCCGGGCCGGGGCTGCTTGATGGTTACGATTACGCTGTGCTCAAAGTGCCTGAGAGCGGGTATGGCGGCCGTGCCGACCTGGCCTGCGTTCAGTCGGAGATTTTCTCTGCGCTCGATGCCACACGCTTGGATATGGTGGGCGACATGAGCGTTGGCGACCTCACGGAAGCTGAGAAGCGACGCCTGCTCGTGGTGCGTTTCACGGTATCGCTTGATGACGAAGTGGCTGTGGTCTCAGCGACGCTGGCCGACTATGCCACGGGCAGGCCGGTCGCCACGGTTGAGGGCAGCTCCTCCGAGGTGCTGCTCGGTGGCGGCGAGTGCCGGGCGGCGGCAAAGGTGGCAAGGGAGATAAGGAAGCTGTTTGGCGTGGGTGAGTGACGCTGTGGCTAACTGGCTGGTTGCCAGTGGGTTGGCTGCAAGGGCCGTTTTGCGTTGCTGAACGGGCTGTTTTGCGTTGCTGAACGGGCTGTTTTGCGTTGCTGAACGGGCTGTTTTGCGATGCAGGACGTGCCGTTTGGCATTGCAGTATGGCGTGTCTTCGTGGCCTGCCGCCCTCGGGCGAAATGAAAGAAGCCACCCCGGCTGAGGGCGCACTGCTCTCCGCCGGGGTGGCTTCTTTCGCTTGGTTGGGTTGCAGCCTGCCGTCAGAAGGTGACAGTGCGGCTGCCGTCGGGCTGCTCGGCTATGGTGACGCGCGTGGCGTCGCCGGGCAGCAGTTCCTCGATTAGCTCGGGCCATTCTATGAAGCAGAGCGCGCCGCTGTAGAAGTAGTCCTCGTAGCCCATGTCGTACACTTCGTCGAGCTTCTTTATGCGGTAGAAGTCGAAGTGGTAGATGAGTTCGCCCGACGGCTCGGCGCGGTACTCGTTTACTATGGCGAAGGTGGGCGAGGTGATGACGTCCTCGACGCCCAGCTCGCCGCACACGGCCTTGATGAACGTGGTCTTGCCCGCACCCATCTTTCCGTAGAAGGCGAACACGTTCCCGTCGCCCATGTTCTCCACGAAGCTGCGGGCTGCCTCGCGGATGTTGTCGATGCTGTCTATCTTTATTTCCATGTCAGCGTTTTTTCCCTGTCATTGTGATTATCGGTATGATCATTTCTTCCATCGATATGCCCCCGTGCTGGAAGGTGTCCTTGTAGTAAGACACGTAGTAGTTGTAGTTGTTGGGGTAGGCGAAGAAGGAGTCGCCGGTGGCGAAGACGTAGCTCGTGCTGAGGTTTGGCGCGGGCAGTTGTGCCTTGGCCGGCTCCTTGATGGCGAATAGCTCCTTGTCGCTGTAGCCGAGGTTCTTGCCGAGCTTGTAGCGCAGGTTGGTGTTGGTGTTGCGGTCGCCCACTATCTTCACGGGCTTGCTCACGCGTATGGAGCCGTGGTCGGTGGTTACGATGACGCGGCATCGCGTCTGCGCGAGCAGCCTGAACAGCTCGGCTATGACCGAGTGCCTGAACCAGCTGAGCGTTATGCTGCGGTAGGCCGACTCGTTGTTGGCCAGTTCGCGCACCATCTTCGACTCTGTGCGCGCGTGGCTGAGCATGTCGATGAAGTTGAACACCACGACGTTGAGGTCGTTCTTCTCCGTCTGTCGGAACTTCTGCATGAACTTCTCTGCCGCGGCGGAGTCGTTTATCTTGTGGTACGAGAAGGAGTCGTGGCGGCGGTAGCGCTCCAACTGCGTCTTGATGAGCGGGCCCTCGTTGAGGTTCTTTCCCTCCTCCTCGTCCTCGTCCACCCACAGGTCGGGGAACATCTGCGCTATCTTGTTGGGCATCAGCCCGCTGAAGATGGCGTTGCGTGCGTACTGCGTGGCTGTGGGCAGTATGCTGAAGTACAGGTCTTCGTCGATGTCGAAGAGGTTGCCCAGCTCCCCGGCGATCATGCGCCACTGGTCGTAGCGGAAGTTGTCTATGACGACCATGAACACCTTCTCGCCGGCGTCGAGCAGCGGGAACACCTTGCGCTTGAATATCTCTGGGCTGAGCATGGGGCGGCCCTCGGCCCGGCCTCCCGGGGTGAGCTGCGCCACCCATTCGGTGTAGTGCCTCTTTATGAACTTGGCGAAGGCGTTGTCGGCCTCTTCTTTCTGCATCTTCAGCATCTCGGCCATGTTGCTGGCCGCGCCGCTCAGCTCCAGCTCCCAGTGCACGAGCCGGCGGTATAGGTCGGCCCAGTCGGCGTGGGTGGCGCAGCTGGCCGTCTGCGCGGCTATCTGCTGGAACTCCTGCTGGTAGCCGCTCTGGGTCACCTCGTTGACTATCTCGCGGCGGTGTATGTTCTTCTTGAGCGTGAGCAGTATCTGGTTGGGGTTGACGGGTTTTATCAGGTAGTCGGCTATCTTCGAGCCTATGGCCTGGTCCATGATGTTCTCCTCCTCGCTCTTGGTGACCATGACCACCGGCACGGCGGGCGTTATCTCCTTTATGCGCTGCAGCGTCTCCAGCCCGCTGAGGCCGGGCATCATCTCGTCGAGCAGCACGAGGTCGAAGTTGTGCGTGCGGCACTGGTCGATGGCGTCGGTGCCGTTGGTCACGGTCACGACCTCATAGCCTTTCTTCTCGAGGAAAATCAGGTGGGCCTTGAGCAGTTCCATCTCGTCGTCGGCCCAAAGTAGCAGTCCGTTGCTCATTGGTAAAAGTCGTCTCCGAAGTCGAAGCCGCCGTTGTATTGCGGCTCCGTGTTGTTAAAGTTGTCTTGGTATTCAGTGTTGCCGGCAGGCTCGCCCGCGGGTTCTTCCTCCTGTTCCTGTTCCACGCTTTCGGGTATGTTCAGCAGCTGCTCCTTGCTGATGTCGATTGGCGCGAGGGCGTCGTCGAAGAACTTCTCGTAGTCCACGTAGCTGTACTTCGTGCCAAGCAGCGGCAGGTTCTCCTGGCTTATTATGATGCGGCGGCAGCCTTTCACCCTCGCCGCCATTCCCGGGTCGGCGTAAAGGTGGCGGGCGTACTGCAGGGCCTCGTCGTAGCTTAGGAAGCCGCTTATCATCATCCGGCATATCCCGCCTGCCTGGTCGACGGCGATGTCGAAGTTGCGCACGAGGAAGTTGGAGAAGTTGTATTTCGCCATGTCGTAGAGCAGCTGGTTGGCGTCCACGGAGTCTGGCTGGTAGGCCAGCAGGAACACGTAGCCCGTGTATCGCTCGGCGCTGAGCGTGTCGGTGAGCGTGGAGTCGCCCTCTTCGAGCGTCACCCCGCGGCGCGACCATATGTCGCCTATGTCGAACTTCCCGCCCTGGAGGGCACGCCCGGCCTGCACTCCCTTTATTATCATGCCCGCCATCTCGCTCACCTCGCTCTGCGGATACTCCTCTACCACTTTCTTCATGCTGGCCACGCAGCCGTTGGCATCGCCCTCGTTGAGCAGGCTCAGGCCCTCTATGAAGATGAACTTCGGCCTGTTGGCCCCGAGCGGGAAACGCTCTTCGGATATGCGTGTGTTGGCTTTCACCTCGCCAAAGCGGTCGGCCTTGAAGGCTTCGTATGTAGCGGCGTAGATGGAGTCTTCGATGTGCACGCCGAACTTGGCGTTCTCGGCGAAATGGGGGTCGCTGAGCAGCGTTGTCCACTTGCTCTCGGGGAACTGCGACTTCAGCCTGTCGAGGCATCCGTCGGCCATGGCCTGGTTGCCCATGCGCGAGTAGAGCAGGAAGAGGTGGTACAGGGCCTCGTCGTTCTTCTCGTAGTCTTGGTATTGTGTCGTGAGCCTGGTGAGGGCCTTTTCGCTCAGCCCGAGGTTGTCGAGCTTGTCTTTGAATATCACGCCGGAGTTGAAAAGGCCGTCTTTTATGATGTTGTCGCTCTCGGCCTTCTGTTCGGCGGTGAATGGTATCTGCGCCATGTAGTATTCCCGTGTGTGCGGGTCGGTGGCGGCTGAGTCGGCTGCCGCGTCGCTCCCATCGCCGCCTCCTCCGTCGGCCTCGGCTGTTTCGGCGGCGTTTTCGCTGCCGCTTTCCGTGCCGGCTGTGTCGCCTTCGGCCTGCCCTTCAGCTTCGGCGTCGCTTTCGGTCGTGCCGTCAAGGTTCACCACGGTCTGGTTGATGCGCTGCCAGTTGTCCACGTTCTCGCGCTTTCCCCATTGCCGCTGGAATGCGGTCTTGCCTTGGTTCACCGCCATGGGGTTGTAGAAATACCATGCGCCCGACTTCTGCTGCTGCGCGGCGGGCCTGCGGTTTTGCGTAAGCTGGTTGCCGATGGCTCCCTGTTTCTGCAGCTGCTCCTCCACGGCTGCCTCCTGGGCAGCGCGCTTCTCTTCCTCCTCCTTCTTCTTCAGTGCCTCTATCACCCGGTCTATGGCGGCGTTGCGCTCGGCCTCGGGCAGCTTGGCGAGCACCTGGAGCGAGTCTTGCAGGTATACGGCATCGGTGTAAGGCACCAGTTCGTCGAGCACCTTAGAGCGTTTGGACAGCTCCTCGTAGTCGGGGCGGTCCTTGTCGAGCAGTCCTATGGCTTCGCCGTAGCACCGCTGCGCGTCGTTGTATTTCTCCTTGGCCCAGTAGATGTCGCCCAGTTTGAGCAGCAGCACACCTTTCTCTATGCCGCTTCGCGTGGCCTCCTTGTTGCCTTTCTCGTATGCGGCGATGGCGTTCATCGTGTCGCGCTCGGCAAGGTGGATGTTGCCGATGGCGTAGTACACCTGGTCGAGGTAGTCCTTGTTCTTGTCGGAGCGTGCCATGCGGCGCAGTCGTTTTATCATTTGCTTTGAGCGCCCGCCGCCTGCCACGACCTCGGTCTGCGCTATGCGCGCGTTGAACTCGACCTCGTATGGTGGGTTTTGGCGCACCACCTTGCTGTAAGCCTTGTATGCAGCCTCCCTGTTTCCGAGCGCGCTTTGCAGCTGCCCCATGAGGAACCATTCGCGGGCTTTCTGCTTGCGCCGCCTTTCGTGCTTGATTACCTTGGCGAGGTAAGCCACGGCCTCGTCGTATTGCTTGCTCCTGACGTAATAGTCGGCGTAGGTGTAGTCCCACTCCTTTGCCGCCTTGTAGTGCATGGTGTCGCGCTTCATCTTTGTGATTACGTCCTCGGCGTCGTAGAGCCAGTCGAGTGCGGCGTAGCACCTTGCCAGCCATGCCCGCGCGATGCCGTTTATCTCGGGCTGCGTGGCGTATAGTCGCGACATATAGGAGAAGGTGGCTGCGGCCTCGTCGAACTCTCCTTTCTGGAACTGCGACTTGCCCATGAGCAGCCAGGCGTTCCAGAGGAAGGGGTTGTACTCTTTCCTGTTGAGCCACTCTATGTCCTTGGCTGTTTTGCGGCGGCTTTTGTTCCACGTAGGCCTGCGCTTTATGCTGTGCAGCTTTATGGCCTTCTCCGATTTCTCTATGGCCCGGTCGAAGTTGGCCTTGCCCAGCTCGCGGCTGGCCTTGTTGCCCACGGTGTAGAGCGGTATTATCTCTGTGAAGTTGTCCTTGTTGCCCGTTTCTTTCTCCAGCGAGCCTTCGATGTAAGCCTGGCTGCCGTTGTAATAGGTGTTGTAGCGGGCGTTGAACGAGTGCCACCAGCGCGACTTTGCCGTGTTTTTCTTCGTGGAGCACCCTGCCGCCATCAGTGCTATGATGGCGGTGGCGAGCATTGCTATATGTAGTCGGGCGTAAGGTCTCACAATTACATTAACTTCCCTGCAATGGATTTTATTGCCCTCAGTGCGGCATAAATGATTATCGAGACGAATATTATCGACGCCCCCGAGGGTACGTTGAGCCACCACGACACGGCCAGCCCGGCCATGCAGTAGGCTGCGGAGAACGCCATGCTCAGCCAGGCCATGCGCCCGAAGCTGGAGGTGAAGAGGTTGGCGGCCATTTGCGGCATGGTGAGCAGGCTCATGGCCAGCACTATGCCCACGAGCCTGAGCGTGGCGACGACGGTCATGGCCGTAAGCGCCATCATGGCGTATTCCACGGCTGCCACGGGCAAGCCTTGTGAGCGGGCGAACACGGGGTCGAACGCCGTGCACACGATGGTGCGCATCGCCGTGGCGAACGTGAGGGCCACGAGGGCGGCCACCGCGCCGAGCAGCCACAGGTCGGCCGGGCCTATGGCCAGGATGCTGCCGAAGAGGTATGACGGCAGGTCGGCCATGAACCCGGGCGTCATGAAGCTGAGCATTATGCCCAGGCTCATGCCCAGCGTCCAGGTGACGGCTATGGCCGAGTCTTCGCGCACGCGGCCCCGCCCCGCCATCCACCTTACGCCGCAGGCGCCGGCCACGGCGAAGGCCATGGCAGTGAGGATGGGGTTGAGGCCGAAGTACACCCCGATGCCTATGCCGCCGAACGAGGCGTGGGTGATGCCGCCGCTGATGAACACCAGGCGGCGGCTCACGATGTATGTGCCTACCAGTCCGCAGGCTATGCTCGCCAGCAGGCTGCCCAGCAGGGCGTTCTGCATGAATGTGTACTCAAGTATCATGCCTGCAGCCTTGCCTCCTCTATGGTGAAGCCTGCGCGCCTGAGGTCGTCCCAGAAGTGGGGGTACGACTTCGACACCACCTCCGGGGCGTTGATTCTCAGCCCGGGGTGGCGCAGGGCCAGCGGCGCGAAGGCCATGGCCATGCGGTGGTCGTTGTACGTGTCGATGGCCGCGTCGGGGTCGGCCGGGCAGCGTTCGCCCGTCCAGAGCAGCTCGCGCCCGTCCACGTCGCGAAGCACGTAGCCCAGCTTGCGCATCTCCGTCTTCATGGCCTCTATGCGGTCGGTCTCCTTTATCTTAAGCGTCTGCAGGCCGGTGAAGCGGAACGTTATGCCCATGGCGGCGCAGCAGGCCACGAACGTCTGCGCCATGTCGGGCGAGTTCACGAAGTCGTACTCCAGCCTGGGCAGCCTGTGGGGCGTGTGCTTCAGCCTCACGGTGGTGGGTTGGCCCTGCTCGGTGGAGTCGAACGTGGTCTTCACGCCCAGCAGGCTGAAGATGTAGCGTGCCGACGAGTCGCCCTGCATGCTGCCGTCGGCCAGCCCCTCGAGGGCCAGCCTGTCGTCGTGGCCCTGGCTCAGCGCCATGATTTCATACCAGTATGACGCCGAGCTCCAGTCGTTCTCTACCAGCCAGGGGCGCGCCGTGTATGGCTTGGGCTTCACGGTGATGGTGTCTATGTCGTTCCACTCGGCCTCGGCGCCGAAGGCGTTCATCAGCCACAGCGTCAGGTCTATGTAGGGCCGCGATATGATTTCGCCCGTGAGGCGCAGCTCCAGGCCCCCGCGCAGCACGGGCGCCACCATCAGCAGGGCCGATATGTATTGTGAGCTTACGTCGCCGGCCATCACTAGCGGGCCGCCGTCGAGCTGCCGCCCCGTGATGCGCAGCGGCGGGTAGCCCTCCTCGCCGGCATATTCTATCTCCGCCCCGAGGTAGCGCAGCGCGTCTGCCAGCACCCCTATGGGCCGGTGGAGCATGCGCTCCGTGCCGGTGATGGTGTGCGTGCCGGGCGTCACGGCGAGGTAGGCCGTCATGAAGCGCATGGCCGTGCCTGCCGCCTTGATGTCTATCACCTCGGGCAGGTCGCGCAGCGCCCTTGCCATCACCTCCGTGTCGTCGCAGTCAGACAGGTTGTCGGGCGTAGGCCCGCCGCCTGCCAGCGCGCCGATGATGAGCGCGCGGTTGCTTATGCTCTTTGAGGCCGGGAGCGTTATCGTGGCGTCGATTCGTGTCGGTGGGTTTATTATGTATTGCATGGGCAGTGGTTTGTTTCGTTTGTGATGTACTGGTTGGCATGGCGGTGCCGGCACGCGTTTCGCCGGGTGCGGCTTGCTTATGCAAAGGTAAGCATTTTAGGCCGCAAAAGCAAGCACTGTGTGCAAAACTTTGCAAACTGCCTGTGCAGCCGTGCTGCAGCCTGCCGCCGTGGCTGCCGTCGGCATCTGCCATGAAAAAGCATTACACCGGGGCCTTGTGCGTGGCGCAAGCCGCCGTTTGGCGCTGCAAGACGGCAAGTTTTGCATCGCCAAACGACCCGTTCCGCCCTGCCGGGCGGCCTGTTTTGCGGCTCACGGCGATGCGCTTGGCAAGTCGCTGTAAGCCAGGCTGTTGAGCCGCGAGGGGCCCGCTGCCCCGCCGGGCGAAAAAACTTTACTTGCATTCGCCTCGTGGCGGCAGGTCCGCCCGCTGTTGTTTTTAACGAGAATAAACGCTCCGGGGCATACGTTGTGTCTTTATTTTCGCTATCTTTGCATGGGGCGGGCTGCTCGCGGGATGCAGGAAGCAAGCTTCCTTTCCTCTCGCTTGCATTGCTTTTGCCCCAAGGCAAACCGGCGTAAAGGCCATTTGGTTATGAAGAATGTCTTTAAACTAACGTTAGCATTATTGGTTATGACGGCTCATGTTGATTGCACGCCTTCGCGCGAGGCGGGGAAGGTGAGGCCCGCCGCAGTGGCGGGGCAGTTCTACGAGGCCGACGCCGACTCGCTGCGGGCCGGCGTCGAGAGGTACATCGGCAGCGCAGGCATACGCCCTGTGGGCGGCGTGCAGGCACTCATCGTGCCTCATGCCGGCTATGTATATTCGGGCGCCACGGCGGGCAAGGCTTTTGCGCGCCTTGCGCCCGGTGCACGCTACGAGCGCGTGTTCCTCATAGGGCCGAGCCACCGTGCCGCTTTCGACGGCGTTTCCGTGGAGCGCGGACATTCGGCGTATGCCACGCCGCTGGGCAGCGTGGCCGTCGACACGGCCACGTGTGCCGCCCTGGCCGGGGCCGACAGCCTTTTCCGCTACCTGCCCGAGGCCCACGAGGGCGAGCACTGCCTCGAGGTGGAGCTGCCCTTCCTGCAGGTGAGGCTCGGCGAGGTGCCACCGGTGGTGCCGCTCATCGTCGGCACGCACGATGCCGGCAAGCTTGCCCGCATGGCCGACGCGCTGCGCCCGTATTTCACAGGGGCCAACCTGTTCGTTATAAGCAGCGACTTCTCCCACTACCCAGCTTACGCCGACGCGGTGGATGCCGACGGGCGCACAGCCCGCGGGGTGATGACGGGCTGCCTTGACGGCTTTGTAGATGCGCTGGCCGACAACGCCCGCCGCCGCATCCCGCGCCTTGCCACCTCGGCCTGCGGCCAGGCTCCCATAGCCGTGCTGCTCATGCTGATGGAGCGCGACGGAGGCGTGGACATGGAGCACCTTGGCTACAGCAACTCGGGCGACGCGCCATGGGGCGACACGGCGCGCGTGGTGGGCTACCACGCCTTTGCCGCCGTGCGCCGCGCGGGCAGCGCCGCGCCGCAGGCCGCTGCCGGGCGATTCGCCCTCACCGCCGGTGAGAAGGCCCTGCTGCTCAATGTCGCCCGCCGCTCCATAGCCGACAGCCTGGCCGGGCGCAGTGCGCAGCCCGTAGGCGAGGCCCGGCTCACGCCCGCGCTGCGGGCCCGCTGCGGTGCGTTCGTCACTCTCAATGAGGGCGGCCGACTGCGCGGCTGCATAGGCAACCTCGTGGGCCGCCGCCCGCTGTGGCAGACGGTGCAGGCCATGGCGCGCGCTGCCGCGTTCGAAGACCCGCGCTTCCGCCCCGTCGACGCAGCCGCACTGCCCGCCATCAGCATCGAAATCTCTGTGCTGTCGCCACTGCGCCGCATCAGCTCGGCCTCGGAGCTGGAGCTTGGCCGCCACGGCATCTACATCGTGAAAGGCTCGCGCTCGGGCACGTTCCTGCCGCAGGTGGCTGCCGACACGGGCTGGACGCGCGAGGAATTCCTTGGCCACTGCGCCCGCGACAAGGCCGGGCTGGGCTGGGACGGCTGGCGCGACGCCGAGCTGTATGTCTACGAGGCCGAGGTGTTCGGCGAGGAATGAACGGCGGGAAGAAAATGATGGCCAAGGGAAAGGAAATGATGGTGAATGGAAACGGAGCCTTTGATGTGTGCCAGGCGGAGTACTGGGAGCGCATGCCGGGCGGGGCTGTGGCCTGCCGCCTCTGCCCCCACGGCTGCACGCTGGCCGACGGGCAGCGCGGGCTGTGCCGCAGCCGCGTGAACACAGGCGGGCGGCTGGTGAGCGAAGTCTACGGGCGGGTGTGCGCCCTGGCCGTGGACCCGGTGGAGAAGAAGCCGCTGCTGCACTTCCACCCGGGCGGGCGGTGCCTCTCGCTGGCCGCCGCCGGGTGCAACCTCGCCTGCCGCTGGTGCCAGAACCACGCCATATCGCAGGCTGCCGCGGGCGATGTGCCGTGGCGGAGGCTCGCGCCCGCCGACGTGGCGCGGCTGGCCGGCGAGGCCGGGTGCCGCATGGTGGCCTACACTTACACCGAACCGCTCACGTGGCTTGAGTACACCCGCGACTGCGCCCGTGCCTGCCGCGAGCGAGGCTTGGCCAACATCCTTGTGACGGCAGGCTACGTAGAGGCCGCGCCGCTGGCCGACCTGCTGCCATACATCGACGCGGCCAACGTTGACCTGAAGGCGTTCGCAAGCGATACTTACGCCCGGTGCTGCCGCGCCACGCCCGCCCCGGTGCTCCGCACGCTCACGATGATGCGCGACGCCGGCGTGTGGGTGGAAGTGACAAACCTCGTCATACCCGGCGTAAACGACAGCTTGGGCGACATCGAACGGATGTGCCGCTGGCTCGCCCGCGAGGGGTTTGCCGACTCGCCGCTGCACTTCAGCCGCTTCTTCCCAAGCTACCGCATGACGGGAGTGCCGCCAACGCCCACCGAAACGCTCGTAAGCGCACGCGACATTGCCCGCCGCTGCGGCATCAGCTACGTCTACCTGGGCAACGTGAGCCTGCCCGGGGCCGGGGATACCCGCTGCCCCCGCTGCGGCACCGTGCTCATACGGCGCAGCGGATACAGCGTGAGCACGGCCTCGTTTGGCGGCAGATGCCACGTATGCGGGCAGGAGATAGCGGGCCGCTTCGGCCCGCTATGAAGGTTGTGTTGAGGGTATCGTGGCGTTAAGGAAACCGTCAATGGGGCTTCCTTAACGCCGCTGATGTAGGGTTTCAGTCGTCGGCTCTCATCGCCCCGAACGGAACGGCGGGCAGGCCGGCCGAGTTTTCGAGGTTGGGGCGGGCCGTCTCGTGCCACCCGAAGCGCACGTAGCGCGGATGGGCAACGTCGGTGCTGTATGTCACCACGGTGCTGTCGCCGGTTATGTCGGCCACGGCAGGGTGGAAGATGCCGTCGTCTCCGGCCACCTCAAACCACCCGATGCGCTTCCCGTCGCTTGCCCTCAGACTGTCGGCAGAGTGGGAGAACGTCACCACGAGCTTGCTGCCGTCGGCGCGGGCGCCCTTGAAGCGCGGCCCCGACCACTCTGCCGACGGCCTGCCGTAGGTCTTGGCGAGGGCCACGCGGGCCAGGCGGTCGCCCACTGTCCACTTGTACGATGGGTGGATGTCGTGCAAATCGTCCACAAGGTCGGTTATGCAGACATACTCGCTGTTGCCCGCGAGCTCGCCGCCGCGCTTCTGCTGCTCGCGGAAGAGGGGCAGGGCCTCGGCTGTCACTGGCCCGTTGTTGTGGCGGTGCATACGGTCGGAATAGACGTGTGGCGCGAGCAGCACATAGTAGAACGGCGCGTCGGGCGCACGGAACGCCTCGCGCCACCACTGCGTGAGCACTCCGAACTTTTCGGCATAGCTGCGGTCGCCCGCGCCGCAGTTGCTCTCGCCCTGATACCAGATGAAGCCGCGCACGGCCAGCGGGGCGAGTGGGGCCACGAACTTGCCGTACCACTGGCCTGGGCCTACGCCGCCTATGCGCCCGTTGCGCTCCAGCTCGCCGGCGAAGGCCGCCGACCGCTCGTAAGCCTGGCGCGGTGTCCACGTCTCAATCTTCGTGCCGCCGAGCGCGGCGGTCACTATGCCCACCGGAACCCCGAGGTTGCGCTGCAGCGAACGGGCAAAATAGTAGCCCACGGCCGACACCTCCGGCAGGCTCTCAGGCCCGGCCACGGCCCACGGCCTCTGCCCGCGGCGCGCCGATACGTACACGCGTATCATCGGGTTGGCGGGCTGCCGCAGCTCCACTTGGGCGGAGTCAACGCCGCGGGCGGGAGCCACGAAAGCCTTGCCGCGGCGCATCGGGTACTGCATATTGGACTGTCCGGCGGCCACCCATACCTCGCCTACCACCACGTTGGTGTATTCAAGGGTCTCACGCCTGCCTTTTATCGTGAGTGTGCGGGGCGTGGCTGTGGCCTCCATGGGCTTCAGCGTGACGCTCCACGTGCTGTCTGCCGCCGCTTTTGCCCTTGCCTTCTGCCCGCCGAAGCTCACCGTGACGCGCTCGCCGGGGGCGGCCTTGCCCCATATAGGCACCTCGCGGCCCTGCTGCAGCACCATGTCCGACGATATCACGGGCGGCGTGCTTAGCTGCGCCGATGCCGCTGCGGCAGCCATGGCGGCTGCGATGATGATGATTGTGCGCCTGGCCATGGTGTCACTCCTTCCCTGTGAACGTGTTCCACTTTATGTTCTCCGTGTGCAGGCCTTCCACGTTGGCGGCCCGCGTGGTGTACTTGCGCACGGTGTCCACCTCAAGCCGCTCTATGCTCACGTTGCGCACGGGCAGCCGCTTGTCGCCGTTTATCTCGTAGATGCCGTCGGCCACGCGGCACTTCACGTCGCGCATGAAGATGTCGCTTATGGCGGTGATGCTGTCCTTGTACGTAGGCACGAGGTCTTTCCACTGGTACAGCACGTCGGTGTCGACGGCGAAGGCGCGCTGCATCTGGTTTGCGCTGACGCGCTCCATGTAGATGTCCTTGATGAAGGCGCCGCGGCGGTGGTTGGTCTTCAGGTAGAACAGGGTGATGACCTTGTCGTCCATCGAGCAGTCGTGCATGTAAACGTTGCGTATCCCGCCCGATATTTCGCTGCCGATCACGAGCAGCCCGTGGGCGTTGCGCACGCGGCAGTTGCGCACTACGATGTTCTCCGTGGGCTGGCCTATGCGCCATGCGTCGTGGTTGCGGCCCGACTTGATTACCACGCCGTCGTCGCCCTGGTCGAAGATGCAGTCTTCCACGAGGAAGTTGCGGGTCATCTCGAGGTCTATGCCGTCATTGTTGTGGCCGTGGGCGTATACGTCGAGGTTGCGCACCAGTCCGCCCTCGCAGCGGTACATGTGTATGGTCCAGAACGGGGAGTTGCGTATCTTGAAGCCGTCGAGCATGATGTTGCGGCACTGGTTGAAGTGTATCATGTGCGGGCGCAGGTGGTTCTGCCCCTCGGCCATGTTGCGCTGCGCCACGGGCAGGCCCTGGTAGGCCCAGTCGTAGAGGCGCGCCAGGGCGTCCATGTGTGGCTTGGGGCGGCTGAACCACGTGCGCCACGTGGCCATGTCGGGCGTTAGCTTGCCCCCGCCGGTGATGGCTATGTTCTCGCAGCGGTAGGCGTAGACCATGGGCGAGTAGTTCATGCACTCCATGCCCTCCCAGCTCACCTCCACGGCGGGCAGGAAGCGGGCCGGGTCGGAGGAGAAGCGCACGGTGGCCCCGTCGCTCAGGTGGAGCTCGCAGTTGCTCTTGAAGTGGATGGGGCCGCAGGGCCACTCGCCGTCGGGTACCACCACGCGCCCGCCGCCGGCCTCGCTGCAGGCCTGCATGGCGCGGCGGAATGCCTCGGTGTTGGCCGTGGTGCAGGCCTCGTCGGTGGCGGTGCCGCTCTTCTTCGCCCCGTAGTCGGTGATGGTGAAGTCGCGGTGGGGGAAGTTGTAGACGGGGATGGCCGGCATGGGGAACGGGGCTGCCACCCGGATGTAGTCGTACTCGGCAACGTCGAAGCTGCTGAGTGCCATGACGGCTGCCGCTGCGAGCAGCAAGCCGCGTAGTGAACGGAGTCTTTTCATTGCGGTTTCGTTAGGTTGTTGTGGCCTGCCTGCCGGGCGCGGTGCCGCCTTGGCATGGCAGGTGTGTTGCAAATGTAATATTTATTTGTCAGAATAGGCTCCTTTTTATTTATTTTAAGGGTTTTGCCCTGCCGCATGGCGGTCGCATCGGGGGCGGGGCGAGGCAGGCCCGGTGCCGGCGGATGGGTGCGGAAACGGTTCCGTGAGGTGGAAAATTGATGCTGTTTTGTTGTAAATATTGATAAATTGAAAATATTTTAAGGCAAAACATGCTTGTTTGAAATTATTTTTCGTATCTTTGCGACACATTATCAAGCGGATGATGTGCGTCAAATGATGTTTAGGTTTTATGTTGAGGGCCGGTTGAGGCCCGGCATCTTTGCGGTGCATGGGATATGTGCAGCAGGTTGATGCTGATATTTACTCTTTTCTTTATAATCTGATTTTAACCCAGAAATCCGTGTTCCTGTGGCCGTGAGGTGTCTCGGCAGAAGCAGGGGCGCGGATTTTCCGTGTGTGCCGGCCGGCGTTCGGGCCGGTTGCATGGCGGCTGCCGCCGGTTGTGCGGCGCGGCGTGGCGGTGGGGCTTGCGGCATCTTTCGCAGGCATTCGTGGCTCCCGTGCAAGTGGCTGACGGCCAGGGGGTTAGCCTTACGGGCCGTTTTGGGATGCAATACGGCCTGTTTCGAGATGCAAAACAGGCCGTCCTGCAGTGCAGAACGGCCTGTATTGGTCAGCCATCGGTGCTTGCTTCAGCAACGTTGGCGCCTGGGTGGTCATTTGTTCCTGGTCACGGTGTGTATCGCCTTGCCCGTCTTGTCGAGCATATACATGTTCAGTTGGCTCTTCGTCGCTGATATTACGGAGAAGCCCTCGGTGCCGGCGCAGAACACGGTGCCCTCGGTAGGCTTCACCGTCCGGGCGAGCGAGCCCGACGTGTTGACCACGTAGTCAATGTCGTCGCCCGGCATCCTGATGTGCTGGAAGTTGTGTATGTGGCCGCAGGCGTATATGTCAACGTTGCCATGCTTGCGGAATATAGGCAGCAGCTGGCGCTGCAGGTCGCGGCGCTCTATGTCGTCCTTCTCGGTGTCGGCGTAGATGGGGTGGTGGCCCACCACGATGACCCAGTCTTCCTTGGCCTGGCTGAGCGTCTTGTCGAGCCATTCGAGCTGCGCGGCGTTGTCCTGCTTGGCGGCGTCGGGGTACTTGTCGCTCTCCTGGCGGTACTTGTCGATGAGCGGGGTGGTGTCGATGAACACCACGCGCACGGTCGTGCCGTCCTCGTTGACCGTGCGTGTGTAGTAGCGTCCGGGCATCGCCCAGCGGCGGCTCACCTTGGAGTAGTCGAGCACGGCCTGCGTGTTGCCGCGGTACTCGTGGTTGCCAAGGATGGGGTTCCAGTCGAGCATCAGCTCCGGGTGGGAGTATATCAGCTCGTAGTTGGTCATCCACAGCGGGTCGTTGACCGAGGCCACGCCCTCGAAGTGGTGTATGTCGCCTGCTGCGATGATGAACTCGGGGTCCTTCACCTCGGCCACGCGGCCCATCAGCTCGGCCACAGGCTTTTGCTCGTAGTAGCCGTTGCGGCCCAGGTCGTTGGCCATGTAGAGCACCACGTCGCCGTCCATCTTCTCCCAGTCGGCCGGGGTCTGGGCCGCCATGCGTGTGCTTGCGCCGAGCGCCACGGCCAGCGTAGCCGCGAGGAGAGCGCCTTTCTTGAAAAGTCTTTCAATCGTTCTCATGATTGTTTCTGTTGTTTTTGTTTTGTTTTTTTTGTACTTGTCGTTTGTCAGTCGTTGTGTTGCAAAGGTGCGGCGGCTTTCTGAAATGAAACTGAAATCGGCGTCCTGCAACCGCATTTTAATATGTGTGACGGCCAGGCCCGCCCGGGCAGTAAAAAGGCAGCGGGCGTGTGGCTGGCCCGCTGCCTTGCTGTTGCCTCACTGTGGGCGTTTGTCCGTCCCCGGGTTCACGTCTCCTGCCTCCTGCCGGGGTTACAGGTTGATCTTGAACCCGGCGTTGACCTTCACCCCGTAGTACTCAACCTGCATCGTGCGGTTGCTTTCGCCCTGGTAATAGCGCAGCGGCTGGTTGAGCAGGTTGTGCGCCTCGGCGAACACGGTGAACTTAGTCTGCTTGCCCCACGTGTAGCTTGCGTTGAGGTCGAGGTAGTTAACCTTGTCGTAATAGCGGTCGAGGGCGCGCGAGCCGAGGTTCATCTCGTCGATGAAATCGGAGGCGAAGTTGTACGACAGGCGCACGTTGAAGCCGCTCTTCTCAAGGTAAAGCGACGCGTTGGCGGTGTGTTCGGGCGACCCGGCCATCTTCACGTCGTCGCCGTCCTCTATGCCCAGGCGCTCGTTGTAGTTGCGCGTGGTGCTGTGGGTGTACGTGTAGTTGCCGTAGAAGCCCACGCATTTCAGTGCCGGGGCGATGAAGCCGAAGTCGCGCTGGTAGCCCACCTCCACGCCGAATATGCGTGCGTCGTATGCGTTCATGTTCTGCTCGACGGTGAACACGGTGCTGTTGCCGCTCAGGCCCAGCTCCTCGCCGGTGTAATAGCCTATGGTCTCAACGTTCACGTTCTTTATGTCCTTGTAGAAAAGGCCCAGGCTCACCAGTCCGATGCTCTTGAAGTAGTACTCGGCGGAGAGGTCATAGTTGAACGCCGTGGTCGGCTCAATGTTCGGGTCGCCAATCACTGCCTCCTCGTCGGCCAGGTTGAACGTCTTGTTGGCTATGAGGGCGGAGTACTTCGGGCGCGAGAGCGTCTCGGTGAACGAGGCGCGTATGTTGAAGTCGTCGTTCACCCTGTACTTCAGCAGCACGCTCGGCAGCAGGTTGGTGTAGTCGTTCTTGTACTCGCCGGTGGGGGTGAGGGTCTCGCGGTCAACCATTTCCGGCTCGCCGTCCTCGTCGAGCACGGGCTGCCCGGCGTCGTCAAGCTCCTGCTCTTCCCACGCCTGGTAGTTGAATCCGTTGGTCTTCAGCGAGGTGTGCTCCACGCGCAGGCCTACGGTGGCATCGAGCTTGCTGCCCAGTTTCTGGTCGAAGCGGATGTAGCCGGCTGTTATCTGCTCGTGCACGTCGTAGTTGCCGGCCTCCTCTTCGAGCACCTCCTCGCCCCAGGCCGGGTTGAGCTGCAGCCCGCCGAGGAACTCCTTGCTCAGGAACGGCGAGTTGATGGGATAGAAGTCGCCCGGCATGAAGCCGTCGCGCACCTTGTATGACACCTGCTTGCGCCAGTCGCCGAGCAGCTCGTCGCCGTCGAACTCGTAGAAGTTCACCACCTTCGACTTGTCCTTGTAGGTGTACTTGCCGCCGAACTTCAGCTTGTTGCCAAACTTGCCCTTGGCCAGCGGCAGCTCGAAGTTGAGGCGCAGCTTGTACTCATTCTCCTCTATGTCCTCGTCTTGGTTGGTGAGTTCGTCGAACTCCCAGCCCTCGTCGTTGATTGACGGTATGCGCACCGACGAGTAGGGTTGCTCGCCGCCCACGTCGTGCAGGCCGCTCGCAATGTCTATGTCCTCATATTTTATTGCGCCGTAGCGTTCGTTCGGGCGTTCCTCAGTGGCCCGCGAGTAGCTTGCTGCCCAGTCTATCTTCAGGTTGCCGAGGTAGTGCTCGCCGTCGAGGGTGAAGTCCATGGTCTGCTGCCGCTCCAGCCTGGCGTCCTTGGTGTTGTCGGCTCCGGCCTTTGTTTCCATCACGAGCTCCTGCACATCCTTGTCCATGTCCTTGTACTGTATGCGGAAGCGGTTCTCCCAGTCGTTGCGGCGGTTGTATATCCCCTTGAACGATATCTTGTTGAGCGGGTTGAACTGGTAGTCGAGCGCGAGCGAGTAGCTCTGGCGTTCGCGTGTCACGTAGTACTGGCGCACGTCCATGTCGGTGAGCACCACGCCGTCGCCGTCGGTATCGTACTCGAACTCGGTGTTGTCAGAGCCGCCCGGGGCATACTGGTATGACGCCGATGCCATGATGCCGAGCTTGTCGCCGAAGAAGCGGTCGCCCCATGTCGCGCCCAGGTTCCACTGCGGCTTGCCGCTGATCCAGCTGTAGCCGCTGCCCACCATGAAGTTGAGCACGCGGCGGTAGGGCGTGTTCTTCGTCACGAGGTTTATCTCGCCGCCGATGGCATCGCCGTCCATGTCGGAGGTCACGACCTTGTTCACCTCTATGGTCTGTATCATGTCAGAAGGTATGAGGTCGAGCTGCACGTTGCGGGTGTCGCCCTCTGCCGATGGCAGGCGGTTGCCGTTGACGGTCACTGAGGTGAGGTCGGCGCTTGTGCCTCGCACCTGCCCGAAGCGTGCCTCGCCCTGGTCGTACTGCACGTTGATGCCGCTGATGCGCTTCAGCGCGTCGCCTATGTTTGAGTCGGGGAACTTCCCTACCTGGTCGGCCGACACTACGTTGGTCAGGCCCATGCCGCTCTTCTGCATCTGCAGGGCGCGCCGCTGGCCGGTGAAGGCCCCGTGCACCTCTATCTCCTTGAGGGCGTGGCCCTCGCTCATGACGAAGTCGTTGACCTGCGACTTCTTGTCGGTAACGGTTATCTTCTTGGTTATGGGCGCATATCCCACGTAAGAAATCTTCAAGGTGTACGTGCCGGGCTTCAGCACCGGCAGTTTGTAGTAGCCGTTGATGTCGGTTGTAACGCCCATGTGCAGGTCTTCGACCATCACCGATGCGCCCGGGAGCACCTGTTTCTCGCTGTCTGTGATGCGCCCGGTCACTGCCCCGAGGTCGGCTTCGGCCTCGGTCACCGCCCATGCGGTGGTCGACACGCTTGCGGCCATGGCCGCCGTCATTAATACTTTTCTTACCGTCTTCATACTTTTTTGGTTGATTTCTATTTTCGGGTGCAAAATTATGTGTAAATCTTGACGAACGGGTAACACGGTGATTAAGTGATGGCGACAATGGTGTTTCAAACGTGTTACCCGCTTGCGGAGTGTTGATACGAATGGCGAGGAGCGCGCCGCGCACGCCCGCTTCCGCCGTTCCGCACCGCCGCGCCGGCCCTCTGCCAGCCTCTCGTGGTCGCCGGCGCAGCCAGCAAGCCGGCGCAGCTTGCTTTGATATATGCAACCACAAGGCCGCCCGAGCGGGCGCCCGAGGCGTTGCGGCCCGTGCGGGCGGCCAAGGCAGGCCGTTCGGGGCTGCGAAACAGGCCGTTCTGCAGCCTCGAACGGCCTGTTCTGCATGGCCGTTGTGGCCGTTGCGCAACTATGTGTGTGCCAGGGCATTGGCAAATATGCCACTTGCTGGCGGCTTTAACATAAAATGGTTAACACCGGTCTGGGTGGCCTGCCGCTGCTGGGGGCGTCGCGTCAAATTTTCGGGTGGCAGGCAGTCGGGGCGGACAGCCCGCAGGTTGCTTGCCGCCGCCTGGCAATATAATAATGTATAGGTTGCGGCAACCGCCTGCCGGCGGCCGCCAGCCAGCAGGCGAGCGGCTTCCCTGGCGACGGCTGTGGCTGCGCGGGCCGGCGCAGGAATGCGCTTCCGCCGCCGGTTCGGCGCGGCGTAGTGTTAAAAAGCAAAAAAGAATGGCCGAAAATTTGTATTATTCGCGAATTGTGTGTACTTTTGCACCCGCAAAGTTGAAAGGCTTTGCATCGTTCGGGATGTAGCGCAGTTGGTTAGCGCACGCGTCTGGGGGGCGTGAGGTCGCTGGTTCGAGTCCAGTCATCCCGACAGGCAACGGCCGGGCTGTCAGTTACTGACAGCCCGGCCGTTTTGTTTTCCTGTTCGTCTGTTCGTTGTGAAAGTGTGCAAGTTGCCATTTGATATGTTAAAAAATATGCAATGCGTAACTTTCTTTACGCTCTAAGTGCATAAAATGCGACTTTTTCGTAATTTTGCAAGCGGTTGACTGCTTGCGCCGGCCATTCTGCTGCCGCGGCTGCAGGCGGCGTCACAGACTGAAACTAAAAACAATACAAATAAACTACATGAGGACAATCTTTAGAAGCTTGATGGTTGTGGGTGGATTGGCGTTGGCCTTGAATGCGGCGGCGCGCGACACGTACAACTTCAACTCCGGCTGGAGAATCGAAAAGCAGAAGAAGCTCGTCACCCTTCCGCACGCTTGGAACGAGGACGAGGCTTTCAAGGTGTACATAAACCAGATGAGCGACTCGGTAATATGGTACCGCAAGACGTTCCGCCTGCCCGAGAGCGCTGAGGGCAAGCGCGTGTTCATTGAGTTCGAGGGCGCGCGCCAGGCCGCCGAGGTGTTCGTCAACGGCGAGCGCGTGGGCTTGCACGAGAACGGCGTGATGGCCTTTGGCTTCGACCTTACGCCTTATGTCAAGAAGGGGAAGAACGAAATCGAGGTGCGCACCGACAACGACTGGCATTACCACGAGAAGGCAACCAACTCCACCTTCCAGTGGAACAACAACAACTTCAACTCAAATTACGGCGGCCTGGTGAAGAACGTGCGGCTCCATGTGATGGGCGACGTGTACCAGACGCTGCCCCTTTACAGCAACCTAAAGACCACCGGCGTCTACGTCTACGCCAAGGACTACGACATCATGGGCCGCGCCGCCACCATCTGCGTGGAGAGCGAGGTGAGGAACGAGACCGACCAGCCCGTCACTCGGCGCCTGCTGGTGGCTGTCAACGAGCTTGACGGGGCCGAGCTGTGCGCCTTCAGCAGCGAGGAAGTGACCATACCAGCCCGCGGCACAGCCGTGCTCAAGGCCCAGTGCCGCGCCTTCGGGCTCCACTTCTGGAGCTGGGGCTACGGCTATCTCTACGACGTGAAGACCACGGTGGGCGACGACGAGGTGACGACACGCACGGGCTTCCGCAAGGCGGAGTTCAAGAACGGGATGGTTTACCTCAACGACCGCGTAATCATGGTGCACGGTTACGCCCAGCGCACGAGCAACGAGTGGCCCGGGGTGGGCATGAGCGTGCCTGCGTGGCTCAGCGATTACTCGAACGACCTTATGGTGAAGAGCGGCGGAAACGTGGTGCGCTGGATGCACGTGACGCCCTGGAAGCAGGACGTGGAGTCGTGCGACAGGGTGGGACTCATACAGGCCATGCCCGCCGGTGATGCCGAAAAGGACGTTGAGGGCCGCCGTTGGGAGCAGCGCGAGGAGCTGATGCGCGATGCCATAATATACAACCGCAACAACCCAAGCATACTTTTCTACGAGTGCGGCAACCAGCGAATATCGAAGGAACACATGATTTCGATGAAGAAGATACGCGACCTCTACGACCCGAACGGCGGGCGGGCCATAGGCAGCCGCGAGATGCTTGACCGCCCCGAGGCTGAGTATGGAGGCGAGATGCTCTATGTCAACAAGAGCGACACGAAGCCGATGTGGATGATGGAGTACTGTCGCGACGAGGCATTGCGCTGGTACTGGAACTCGTGGAGCTACCCCTTCCACAAGGAAGGCGACGGGCCGCTCTACCGCAACGCGCCTGCCGACGCTTACAACCACAACAACGACGAGTTCGTGCGCGAGCTGGTGGCCCGCTGGTACGACTACTGGCTGGAGCGCCCGGGCAGCGGGACGAAGGTCAACTCGGGCGGTGTGAAGATAGTGTTCAGCGATACCCAGACCCACGGGCGCTCGGCCGACAACTACCGCGTGAGCGGAGTGGTAGACCCGATGCGCGTGCCCAAGGATGCTTTCTTCGCCCACCAGGTGATGTGGGACGGCTGGGTGGACGACCTGAAGCCGCGCACTTACATCGTGGGCCACTGGAACTACAGGCAGGGCGAGGTCATCCCGACGGTCTACGTCGTGTCAAACGCCGACAGCGTGGTGCTCGAGCAGGGCGGCCGGCGCATTGCCCCCACGGAGCACAAGTACCGCTTCCTGTATGTGTTCAAGGACTTGGAGTATGCCGCCCCGAAGCTTACGGCCATCGGCATGGACAAAGGCGGGCGCGAGCTTTCTTCGTATACGCTTGAGACGGCGGGCGAGCCGGCGAGCCTCAAGCTCACGGCCATCACCAATCCCACGGGCTGGAAGGCCGACGGGGCCGACGTTGCGCTCGTAGAGGTGGAGGTGGTTGACAAGCAGGGCCGCCGCTGCCCGCTCGACAACTCGCTCGTGAAGTTCACGCTCTCGGGCCCTGCCGAGTGGCGTGGGGGCGTGGCCAAGGGCAAGGACAACCACGTGCTCTGCGACACGCTGCCCGTTGAGTGTGGCGTAAACCGCGTCATGCTGCGCTCGCTCACCAAGGCCGGCACCGTGAAACTCACCGCCAGGGCCGAGGGCCTGGGCGAAGCCACGGTGACGCTGGCCACCGAAGCCGTCGACGTGAAGGACGGACTCTCTACATGGCTGCCCTCCGACGGCCTGAAGCCCGTGCTCGACCGCGGCGAGACGCCCGCCACGCCGTCGTTCAAGCAGTGGCGCCGCGGCGTGCAGATCGTTGCCGCCGAGGCTGGCAGCGGCAACGACCCGAAGCTCAGCTACGACACTTACGAGAACACCTCGTGGGAGAGCAGCAACCGCCAGGCTGAGGCTTGGGTTACGTACACGCTTGCCGAGGACACCCAGGTTGACGATATATGCGTCAAGATGAAGGGATTCCGCGCCACCACTTACCCCATAGGCGTGTATGCCGGCGACTCGCTCGTCTGGAAGGGCTGGACTCCCAAGTCGCTCAGCTACGTCCACATACCGCTCAAGAACGCTCCCAAGACAAACAAGTTTACCATCCGCTCGCTCGGCGAAAGCACCACCAAGGATGCCTTCGGGGCCGTGCAGGAACTTGACAGCCGCAACAACGACAAGGCCGTGAAGGGGCGTTTCTCGCTCAAGATTATCGAGATAGAGTTCTTGAAGAACCTTGATTAAAGGAGGAAAGGTAAAAAAGCAAAATGCTGGAGAAGGGCTGCGCCGGCCATGGCGCAGCCCTTTTCCGTGTTTTCATGGATAGGGCGGGCCGCAGTTTTGTATGTTTTTTTGCCGCTTCGGCAGCCCCGGCGTAACGGCCTGGGGGCCAGCGGTTTGCGGCATGGGCTGCTTTGCGGCGCAAAAGCGGCCGTCTTGCCATGCCATTCGGCCCGTTTCGCCGGGCGAAACGGCCTTTCAGGCGCGGCAAGATGCCGGGCAGGCGCTTGCCGCCGGGATAATGTAAAGATTGTTTGCCGCGCAGGCGGCCAGTGGGGCTGCCGGCTGCCGGCGCGTGGCTTGCAGCACGCAAAAAGAGGAAATTGTTTCCACACACGGGCCATCTGTAGCCAGCGGTGCGCTGCCCGGGCCGATTTTTTTGTACCTTTGCACGCGGTATGCAGCGCATTTCCCGCTCGCTTGCATCATCATTGCATCGTATTTGGGTATGAAATCATTGTTTATTGCATTGCAAGTAAGTGCGCGGTTGTCGGGCACCATCCTCATGGTACTGCCCTTGCCCGTCAAAGCCGCCGTGGGGCATGGCCTCCGCGCCGACACCGTGGCCTGGCGCGTGGAGCTTGCCGCCGGGGCCTCAACGGGCCGCTTTGCCCCGCTGTGGCTCACGGCCAACCGCTCGGGGCTGTCGTGGAGCGACGCCTCTGGCGGCTACCTCCGTGCCGGGGCCACCTACACCAGGCCGCTGCGCCATGGCTTCAGGGTTGAGGCCGGGGCCGACGTGGCGGCGGGCTGGGGCATAGGTGCGCCTGCGGTGGTGCATCAGGCTTATGCCGACATAGCCTGGCGGCGGCTGCGCCTCAGCGTGGGCAGCAAGGAGCGGTGGGGCTACCCCATGGACAAGGACCACCGCCTGAGCTCGGGCATGATGGTCGAGGGGCCGGGGGCGAGGCCCGTGCCGCAGGTGAGGGCCGACATCGCCGACTTCGCCCCCGTGCCGCTGACGCGCGGATGGCTCTCGTTCAAGGGCCACGTGGCCTATGGCATCTTCACCGACAACGGCTGGCAGCGGGGCTTTGCCGCTGCGGGCGAGCTGTATACGGCCAACACCCTGTACCACAGCAAGTCGGCGGCCTTCCGCATAGGGCGCGCCGACCGATTCCCGCTCACGGTCGACGTGGGCTTGCTCACCGCCGCGCAGTTTGGCGGCAAGCGCATGAGGAAGCGCGCCGACGGCTCTGGAGCCATGGTGGAGAACATGCCCAACCGCCTGCCCGACTTCTTCTATATGCTCATGCCGTCGCAGGAGAGCACACTGCAGAACGTGCAGGGCAACCACTGCGGCAGCTGGAACGTGAGCATAGACTACCACGGGAGGCTCTTCACGGCCCGCGTATACATGGAGCACTACTTTGAAGACCACTCGCAGCTCTCCATGCAGTACGGCCCATGGCGCGACGGCCAGCTCGGCCTTGAGCTTACGCTGCCGCGCTGCCGGTGGGTGAGCAAGCTGCTGTGGGAGGGCCTTGCCACCACCGACCAGACAGGCCCGATACTGTATGACGGCGTGGGAGGCACGTTCACCGACCTGCAGATGAGCGGTTGCGACAACTATTACAACAACGGCCAGTTCCTCGGCTGGCAGCACTGGGGGCAGGGCATGGGCCACCCCTTCCTGCCAGGGCCGCAGTACAACGCCGACGGGACCAACGAGTTCAAGAGCAACCGCGTGCGGGCCCACCACGTGGGCTTGCTCGGTGAGCCTACGGAGGAGCTGGCTTACCGCCTGCTCCTCTCACACGTGCGCCACTGGGGGACATACCGCAAGCCCCTCGACCGCGTGCGCCGGCAGGTAAGCACCTACGCCGAGGCTACCTATTCGCCCCGGCGCCTGCCCGGCTGGAGCCTCGCCTTGGGCGTGGGCATCGACGGGGGCGACTACCTCGGCGCATCGACGGGGGCGATGCTCACACTGAAAAAGACTGGGATATGGACAAGATGACATTGCGTGCAGGCCTGCAGTGCCTGCTACTGGCTTGCTGCCTGCTGCTCGGAGGCTGCGCAAAGCGGCCCATCGACGGCGACATAGAGGGATACTGGAGGCTGGAGCGCTTCGAGACCCGCGCCGACGGGCAGGTGCACCGGTGCGAGCGCATCTTCTACGGCATAACGCGCTACGTGGTCGAGGTGGCCGAACGGCAGGGCGCAGGCGGCTACGGCGCGTTCGTGGGCCGCTTTGAGTATGTGGGCGGAAGCTCGCGCGTGGCCATGAAAGACTTCCGCCAGCGCGCCGCGACGAGCGACAACGGCCGCCCCGCCACGCCCGCAGAGCTGCTCCCCTTCGGCATGGATGCCACGTCGACCGAGTTCTGCGTGGTCGTGGCCGACGGCGACCGGCTCGTGCTCGAGTCCTCTTACGCCCGCCTGGAGCTTACCCGCTTCTGAGCTTGCAGGCAGGAAACGCCATACGGCGGCACCGGCAAGCACACATTGGCTGTGCCTGCCGGTGCCGCCGTATGGCGTTGGGCGCAAGGTTTCAAGGCTTTGCCGCCCGGCACATTCTTTTGGTTTTTGGTTTTTTACTTATGGTTTCCCTCAGTTGTGCACGAGCGTTCCTATCTCCTCGCCGTCCATGACGCGGCGCAGGTTGCCCACCACGTCCATGTTGAACACGTAGATCGGCAGGTTGTTCTCCTTGCACATGGTGGTGGCGGTGAGGTCCATCACCTTCAGGCCGCGTGTGTAAATCTCGTCGTAGGTGATGTCGCTGAACTTCGTCGCCGTGGGGTCCTTCTCCGGGTCGGCGGTGTATATGCCGTCAACGCGTGTGCCTTTGAGCATCACGTCGGCCTCAATCTCTATGCCGCGCAGCGACGAGCCGGTGTCGGTAGTGAAGTAAGGGCAGCCCGTGCCGGCCGAGAAGATGCAGACGTAGCCTGCCTCCATGGCCTCGATGGCCTTCCACTTGGTGTAGAACTCGCCTATCGGCTCCATGCGTATGGCCGTGAGCACCTTTGTCTTCACGCCTATGGCTCCGAGCGCGGAGCTTAGCGCGAGCGAGTTGATGACCGTGGCGCACATCCCCATCTGGTCGCCTTTCACGCGGTCGAAGCCCTCGGCCGCGCCACTGAGGCCGCGGAATATGTTGCCTCCGCCGATGACTATGCCTATCTGCACGCCCATCTGGCTCACTTCCTTTATCTGCGCGGCGTATTCAGAGAGCCGCTGCGGGTCGATGCCGTAGTGCTGCCGTCCCATCAGGCTCTCGCCGCTGAGCTTGAGCAATATCCTTTTGTACTTTGCCATGATGTATGATTGTTAGTCTTAAATGATGAATTTCACTTCCTTGAACTCATATCGTGACAGCCGCCCGTCATCGCGCCGCAGCACGAGCCGCCCGCCGTGCTCCACCGTCGCGGTCTCGGCGCGGAAGCGACCCCCGGCATCCTCGTACATGAAGAAGCCCCGGCGGCGGTACAGCGAGCTGAGGTAGAGGCCGTGCAGGCGGTCGTACAGCCCCGCGTCGACCATCGCCGCGTATCGCCCGAGGTGCGCGAGCAGCGTGCCGAGCGCCTCTTCGCGGTCAATGCGCCTGCCTGCGAGCTGCGCCAGCGACACGGGGTTGGGCGCGCCGCCGGTGAACTCCTGCTGGTTGACGTTGAGGCCGATGCCGAGCGTGCAGGTCTTTATGAGCGTGCCGCTGATGTCGCACTCGGAGAGCGTGCCGCTCACCTTGCGGTCGCCCACGTACACGTCGTTGGGCCACTTTACGCTCGCTTCCCCCGCATAGCGGGCCGCCGTGTCGCGCACGGCCAGCGCCCCGGCCTCCGTGAGGGCATACTGCCGCGAGGCTGACAGGGCCTGCGGGTGCAGCCGCACGCTCACTAGCAGGTTCTCGCCCGGCGCGCTCTCCCATGTGTTGCCGCCCTGCCCGCGCCCCGCCGTCTGGTAGTCGGCGGTGAGCACGGTCATGAGCCGCCCCTCCTCGCCGGCATATTCGCGCAGCAGGCGGTTGGTGGAGTCGGTCTCGGCAGTGCGTATCAGCTTTATGTCTTCCATCGCGTTCAGTATGGCAGCGGCACGAAAGCGTCCTCGATGTGGTCTATCGCGCACTCCCCGCCCGGCCTGCCTGTGACGGTTATTATGTCGAATCGCACCTCGGCGTCTATCCCGTGGCTCTGCATGAATGCCCCGGCGGCTGCCGTGACCGAGCGCACCTTGCGCGCGTCGACGGCCTGCTCCGGCTCCATGTAGCGCCTGTCGCGCCGCGTCTTCACCTCCACGAAAGCCACGGTGCCGTCCTTGTGGGCCACGATGTCGATGTCGCGGTGGCCCGAGCGCCAGTTGCGGGCCATGATGCCGTAGCCTTTGGCCTCGAGGTAGCGTGCGGCCTGCTCCTCGCCCCAGTATCCCGTGTTGTTGTGCTCTGCCATGTATGTTGTGCTATGATACGTGCAAAAGTAGCATTTTTCGGCCATATTTCAAAGGAAAAGCATTAATTTTGCCGCATAAAACCATACAGCCATGACAGCAGAAGAGCAACTTAAGGCCGACGAGCAGTTTATGCGCCGCGCACTCGACGAGGCCCGCGCGGCCCTCGCGGCGGGCGAGATACCCATCGGGGCGGTCGTCGTTTGCCGCGGGCGCGTGATTTCCCGCGCCCACAACCTCACCGAGACGCTGTGCGACGTTACCGCCCATGCCGAGATGCAGGCCATCACCGCTGCCGCCAATGCGCTCGGCGGCAAGTACCTTACGGACTGCACGCTATACGTTACCGTGGAGCCTTGCGCCATGTGTGCCGGCGCGATAGGTTGGGCTCAGCTGTCGCGCGTGGTCTACGGCGCGCCCGACGAGAAGCGCGGCTACACCCTGCTGGCTCCACGCGCCCTGCACCCGAAGTGCATGGTCACCTCCGGCGTGCTTGCCGGTGAGTGCTCCCGGCTGATGAAGGGCTTCTTCGCCGCGCGGCGGTAGGGGGTGGCATAGTCAAGACGTGCCGTTTCGCGTCTCGAAACGGCACGTTTTGTGTCTTGAAACGGGCTGTTCCGGGAGGCGGAACGGCCCGTTTTGCCAATGTGCTGGGTGTCAGCGGGTTGCGGCGGGGTGTCGGGTGTGTGTAAAAAAAGCCCTGCGTGGCTGCCGCGGGGGTGTGGCGGCAGCCACGCAGGGCTTCCCGTTGCTTGCCGGCCGGCGCAAGGCGGTGCGGCCGGCGGGTTTGGCGGCTTCCGTGCCGGTTAGGGCATGGGCGGCCTGGTGGGCCGGTTCGGGATTATTTGTTGTGTATGAGGTTCATGAATTCCTGGCGGGTCTTGGCCTGGTTGAATGCGCCTGAGAAGTCGCTGGTGGTGGTTATGGAGTTCTGCTTCTCCACGCCGCGCATCTGCATGCACATGTGGCGCGCCTCGACCACGACCATCACGCCGAGCGGGTGGAGCGTCTGCTCGATGCACTCCTTTATCTGCAGCGTCATGCGCTCCTGCACTTGCAGGCGGTGGGAGTATATGTCCACGACGCGGGCTATCTTGCTCAGCCCTGTGATGTAGCCGTTGGGTATGTATGCCACGTGCGCCTTTCCGTAGAACGGGAGCATGTGGTGCTCGCAGAGCGAGAAGAAGTCGATGTCCTTGACGATGACCATCTGGCTGTAGTCTTCCTTGAAGAGGGCGTCGGTGAGCACTTTGTGCGCGTCCATGGTGTAGCCGCGGGTGAGCACCTGCATGGCCTTGGCCACGCGCATGGGCGTCTTGAGCAGCCCCTCGCGCGAGGGGTCTTCGCCCAGCAGCGACAGGACGCTCTTGTAATGGGCGGCAAGCTCGTCGAGCCCGTCGCGGTAGTCGTTCTCTGTGTACATTGGTTTAGTATTGCACCGTGATTTTCCCCTTTACTATCAGTGACTGCTTGTAGCCGAGCTTGCGCAGCTCGGTGAGCATCTGGTGGGCCTCTTCGTATGTGCGGTAGTTGCCCACGCGGCATATCCAGCGCGGGGAATAGAAGTGTACGTATATGGGTTGCGTGGGGAAGAGGGCCTTTATCTCGTTGCCTATGCGTTCGGCCTGCTGGCGGTCGCGCCGGGTGTTGCCCCCGGCGAATGCCTGCACTCGGTAGCCGTCGGTCTTGTATGCGCCGCGCATCACCTTCTTGCGTGTGTCGGGCATGGCGCCTTCGGCCGTCTCGTATGTCTCGGCCGCTGTAGCGTTGTTGCGCGCCCCGGGCTTGGCGCCGCGGCTCTCGGCGGCGGTGGCGGCTTTCTCCTGCGTGCCGCCGGTTGCGGCCTGGTTGCGCTTGTGCCACGAGCCGTTCACCAATTCGTCTATTTCCGCGCTCTGCGTGATGGTCACTGTGCCTTGGTTCTTCACTTCTTTCTGCAGGCGTTGGGTGAACGTCTGCGCGCCGGCCGAGGCACAGTGGCAGGCCAGCAGCAGGGTAATGGCGGCGAGATGCTTCATCTTCGGTTCGTGGTGTGGTTAAGGTTGTTGGGGTGGGGAGCCTTGGCCGGGCGCAGCGGCGCGTGCTTGGCGCGCTGCGCTGCGCCCGCAAGGTGTCCTGTGGTGTGTCGGTTATTTCTTCCAGGCGTCGATGATGCCCTTGAAGTCGGCTGCCTTGAGCGATGCCCCGCCGATGAGCCCGCCGTCGATGTCGGGCTTGGCGAACAGCTCGGGGGCGTTGCTGGCCTTGCAGCTTCCGCCGTAGAGGATGGTCGTCTCGTCGGCCACGGCCTCTCCGTAGTGCTCTGCCACCACGCTGCGGATGTAGGCGTGTATCTCCTCGGCCTGCTCTGCCGTGGCTGTCTTGCCCGTGCCGATGGCCCAGATTGGCTCGTAGGCTATGATGATGTTCTTGAACTCGTCGGCGCTGAGGTTGAACACGCTGCCCTCAAGCTCGGCCTTCACCACCTCGTTCTGCTTGCCCTGCTCGCGCTCCTCGAGGCTCTCGCCGATGCAGAAGATGACCTTCAGGCCGTTCTTCAGTGCGAGCAGCACCTTCTCCTTGAGTATCTCGGGTGTCTCGCCGTAGTAGCCGCGGCGCTCTGAGTGGCCAAGGATGACGTACTGTGCGCCGGTGCTCTTCACCATCTCGGCCGAGACCTCGCCCGTGAAGGCTCCCTTCTCCTTGTCGGCGCAGTTCTCCGCGCCAAGCCCTATCACGCTCTGGTCGAGCAGCTGGGCTATGCTTGCAAGGTGGATGAACGGGGTGCAGATGATGACTCCGCACTCTGGCTTGTCTGCCGTCAGCGTTTCGTTAAGCTCTTTTGCGAGGGCGATGCCGTCCTGCAGGCTCATGTTCATCTTCCAGTTGCCTGCTACGATTTTCTTTCTCATTTTCTTTCGGTTTAAAAGTTTGTATATCTTCGTTTGCTTTTCTTTCTTCCTTACGAACCGGCTCCACGCCCACAGCCTGTCGGCGAGCGTGAGTAGCAGCAGCGGTAGCACGAACCACACGATGATGGAGAGCACCTTCTGCGCCGTGGTCTCCTGCGGCTGGCGGCCCAGGGCGGTGCGTTCAAGTGGGGCGGCAAGCTGGTATTCGTCTGGCAGGCGGTTGCTGCTCCACTTCCTCACCACCTTTCCTGCCTTTATCAGAAGCAGCCCGGGGTTGCTCCGTATGATGGTTTCGAGCGTCGTGGCGTCCGTGGAACAGAACGGATACTCGGCCCCGGTGATGTCCCGCCAGCGCGCCACGGCGCTCTCGGTGCTGGCGGTCAGGCAGTAGAAGGGGTAGCCGTTGTCGAGCGCATACTCGTATATCTGGTTGATAAGGTCGAGGTTGCTGTCGTCGGCTTGTTCCAGGTGGGGTGCTATGAGCAGGAACGTGTAGCCCCGGTATGCCAGCACCTGCTCCGTTATGTCTTCGCCGTCGTCGCGCCGCGTGATTGAGAAGTCGTGTATCGGCGGCACGTATCCCTCGGCCGTCTGCACGGTCTTGCTGTCGATGAACGTCCATGTCGAGTCGGGGTAGTTGTCGAGCGTGAACTCGCGCCGCTCGCCGGCTTTCTCCATTATGAACGTGGTCTCGAACTGAGGCTGCGGCGCGCCGGGCGGAATCTCCATGCCCCGGCGTATGTCGGCGCCCACGTGGTAGGGCCTGAAGTCGAACTGCGGCAGGTCGTAGAGGCTGTAGCCCGATACGGCGAGAATGAACAGTGCCGAGTAGTTGAGCACTATCCACTGGTTGGTGCGGCTGATGAAGCGCACCATGTCGAGCGGCCGGCGTGCCAGTACGATGGCCATGGCGAGCAGCGCGACGTTTTTCCAGAACGTCTGCCAGTTGGTCAGCTTCACCGCGTCGCCGAAGCAGCCGCAGTCGCTGATGGGGTTGGCTATGGCGAGCCACAGCGTCAGCGGTGTGAACACGGCCATGACGAGCAGCAGCAGGCGCGAGGTGGCGCGGCGGTGCATGGCGAAGAGCAGGCAGATGCCTATGCCGAACTCCGCGGCCGACATGGCCACCGAGGCGGCGAGCATGATGAAGTCGGGCACGTACTGCACCAGCTGCCATGCCTCGAGGTAGTCGCGTATCTTGTACTGCGTGCCTATGGGGTCGACGGCCTTGACGAACCCCGACAGCACGAACGTGGCTGCCGTGAGCAGGCGGCAGGCGTTGACGATGGCTATTCTCACTCCGGCTCTCATCTGCATTGGTATGGCGGTCATCCGGCCAGCTTGATGGCGCCGAATACGGCGTAGTTGATGATGTCCATGTAGTTGGCCGCGATGCCCTCGCTCACGAGTGTGCGCCCGCGGTTGTCCTCAATCTCCTTTACGCGCTCTATCTTTGTGAGTATGAAGTCGGTGTAGCTGCTTACGCGCATGGAGCGCCATGCCTCGTCGTAGTCGTGGTTCTTGCGCTTCATCAGGGCCAGTGCCTCTGCGGCGAAGCCGTCGTAGAGGGCCAGCGCCTCGTCGGCCGCCATGTCCACGGTGTCGGCATAGCCGCGGTCGAGCTGTATCAGGCCCACCAGTCCGTAGTTTATCAGCGCGACGAACTCGGGCCTTATGCCTTCGCCCACGAGCGACTCGCCCTTCACTTCGAGGCTGCGTATGCGCTTGGCCTTGATGAAGAGCTGGTCGGTGAGCGACTGCGGGCGCAGCAGCCGCCACGACGCGCCGTAGTCGCGCAGTTTCTTCTCGAACAGCGAGCGGCACTCGCCGATGACCTGTTCGAACTGTCGGTCAGTCGTGTTTTCTTCCTTGTTTGCCATGATGGATAGCGTAGTGCGGTGCAAAATTAGGCATTTCTGCCGAGAAAACCAAAAAAAACTTGCTGCATATGGCTGTTTTGTGGCATGTGGCATGGCCGCGCGGGCGGGCCTCACTGCTCCTTCTGCTTCTTGTGTATGTACTTGATCTTGGCGCACTGCGTGTCGAAGTCCACCTGCAGGGTGTCTATCCTGGCCTTCGTGTGGTTCAGCTCGCTCAGTTCGGCCTCGGTCGCCGTGAGGCTGGCGCGCTTCTTCTCAACCGAGTCTTTTAGCACGGCGTAGCGCGCCTTCGTGGCCTGCAGGGCGCTGTCGGTGCGCGCCAGGGCGTCCTGCGCCTGCCTGAGGGCTATGTCCTGGTAGAGGGCCAGTGCGCGCTTGCGCACCTCGATAGCGTCGGGGTAGGCCCGGCGCAGCGAGTCGATGGTGGCCAGGGCCTTGTCGTACTGCTTTTCCTCAAACTCCGTGCCTGCCTTTTCGAGCATCAGCTCGGCCTCGGCGTCGGCCTTGTTGCCGCAGGCGGTGAGCGCGGCTACCGTGATTGCTGCCGCCAAAAGCTTTTTCATCATCGTTGTAGGTCGTTGTGGCGCAGTGTGGATGCCGGGGCATCATCCTGCGCAGGGGTTGAACTTTATTGCAAAAATACATCTTCTGCGTGTTAAAAGGCCATTTCGCGCCGCAATATTAGGCATTGTTAACACGAGGGGATGCCCGGCGTGAACCGTGCCCGAGGCTGCGGGCCGAGGCCGGTTGGTAAATGTTTTTCATGGAAAACGCCGCCCCGGCAACCCGCCGGTGCAGCTCTCGCGGGGCCGGAAAAACGCTTCGGCGGGGCCGTCAGGGCCGATGCCCGGTGCGGGGAGGACTTTGCCTGCGGGCAAAACGGGCCGTATTGCGATTCCGGACGGCCTGTTCCGCCGTGCCGCGCGGCCTGTATTGCGGCCTCAAACAGGCCGTTTCGGGGCGGCTGTGTGCGCCTTTTGCCGGGCGTCGGCGCAGGGAAGGTAGCGTAAGTGGCTGTGGGCCAGCCGCTTGCACGATGCGGCGGAAACTGTGGTTTTTGCGCCCGGCGACGCCCGGCGGCGCGGGAAAGCTGCTCACGGCGAGTCTTTTGTCGCGGTTTTTCGCAATGTTGCACCCCGCCTGCGCGGCCCGGTGGGGCGGGGCGGAGGGCTGCGCGCCGGCGCGCAAGCCCATGCCCATGCGCGCAAAAAAGGCTGCCGGCGTGGCGGAATTCGGATTTTTTGCGCTAACTTTGCAGCCCTAATCACAGCAAAGCCACAAATGAAGATACTCTCAGACGCAGAACTGGCACAGGCGCTCGACGCCGACATCTTCCACACCATATCCGAGGAGGCCGACAAGCTCGGCCTGGAGTGCTACGTGGTAGGCGGCTACGTGCGCGACCTCTTCCTCGAACGCCCTTCGAACGACATCGACATCGTTGTCGTGGGCAGCGGCATCAGCCTCGCCACGCAGCTCAAGCAGCGGCTCGGCAAGAAAGCCCACCTCTCCGTGTTCCGCAACTTCGGCACGGCCCAGGTGAAGTGGCGCTCGCTCGAGGTGGAGTTCGTGGGCGCGCGGCGCGAGAGCTACAGCCACGACTCGCGCAAGCCCATAGTGGAGGACGGCACGCTGGAGGACGACCAGAACCGCCGCGACTTCACCATCAACGCCATGGCCGTGTGCCTGAACAAGGACCGCTACGGCGAGCTCGTGGACCCGTTCTACGGCGTGGAGGATCTGGAGGACGGCATCATACGCACGCCGCTCGACCCCGACGTCACCTTCTCTGACGACCCGCTGCGCATGATGCGCTGCGTGCGCTTTGCCGCGCAGCTCAACTTCATGATAGAGGACGAGACCTTCGACGCCCTCAGCCGCAACGCCGACAGGCTGCGCATAGTGAGCGGCGAGCGCATAAAGGACGAGCTGAACAAGATAATCATGACCGCCACGCCCAGCCGGGGCTTCGTGGACCTGCACCGAAGCGGGCTGCTGCAGCTCGTGCTGCCCGAGCTGGCTGCGCTCGACGTGGTGGAGCGGCGCGGCGACAAGGCCCACAAGAACAACTTCTACCACACGCTCGAGGTGCTCGACAACGTGAGCCGGCGCGGGGCCGGCCTGTGGCTCAGGTGGGCCGCGCTGATGCACGACATAGGCAAGCCCAGGTGCAAACGCTGGGACGCCGCGCAGGGCTGGACGTTCCATAACCACAACTATGTGGGCGCGAAGATGGTGCCGCAGGTGTTCCGCCGCCTGGCGCTGCCGCTCGACGCGAAGATGAAGTACGTGCAGAAGCTCGTGGACCTGCACATGCGCCCCATCGCCATAGCCGACGAGGAGGTGACCGACAGTGCCGTGCGCCGCCTCATGAACGACGCCGGCGACGACATCGACGACCTCATGACGCTCTGCGAGGCCGACATAACCAGCAAGAACGAGGGGCGCAAGAAGATGTTCCTCGAGAACTTCCGCATGGTGCGCGAGAAGCTCGCCGATCTCAAGGAGCGCGACTACAAGCGCCTGCTGCAGCCATGCATCGACGGCAACGAGATAATGGAGATGTTCGCCCTGCCACCATGCCGCGAGGTGGGGCTGCTCAAGCAGGCACTGAAAGAGGCCGTGCTCGACAACAGCGTGCCCAACGAGCGCGGCCCGCTCATGCGCCTGCTGCTCGAAAAAGCCCACGAAATGGGGCTGTTTTGTAAAAATTAACGCGCATTTCTTATTCATTTTTTGCATATGCGCGCGCCGTATATAAAGATGGTTAAATGTGGCGGCACATATTTTTTTTGTTAGAATATTCTGTGTAACTTTGCAACTCGAAAACCGTGCGCGCGTTTTGAGTTTTCGCGCACGGCGCAGTTCGAACAAATTATTTATCGTTATATATTAGGTTATGAAAAAGAACAAAATGTTGTTGGTTGCGGCAGCAGCTGCACTTCTCGTCTCCTGCGGAGACAAAGGCGCCATGACAGGCGACAATAGCTACCCTGTGCAGACGGTCAGCCCGCAGAGTGCCACGCTGCAATCAACTTACCCTGCTGTGATAAGGGGTATTCAGGACGTTGAAATCCGGCCGAAGGTGTCGGGCTTCATTACAAAGGTGTGCGTAAAGGAAGGACAGTCCGTAAAGGCAGGCCAGTTGCTCTTCGTCATCGACAACGTGACCTACGAGGCCGCCGTGCGCCAGGCGCAGGCCTCCGTCAACACGGCATCGGCGTCGCTCAACACCGCCAAGCTCACCTACGAGAACAGCAAGAAGCTCTTCGCCAACAAGGTGATAGGCTCATACGAGATGCAGTCGGCGCAGAACTCATACGAGAGCGCAGAGGCACAGCTCGCCCAGGCCAAGGCCGCGCTGGCATCGGCCAAGGAGAACCTCAACTTCTGCTACGTGAAGAGCCCCGCCAACGGAGTCATTGGCACGCTCCCCTACAAGGTGGGCGCGCTCGTCAGCAGCTCCAGCGCGCAGCCTCTGACAACCGTGTCTGACATCAGCACGATGGAAGTGTACTTCTCGATGAACGAGAAGGAAATGCTCGAGCTCTCGAAGACCGCAGGCGGCATGGCCGACGCCATAAGCAACTACCCGCCCGTGCACCTGCAGCTGGCCGACGGCACCACCTACCAGCACGAAGGCAAGGTGGCCAAGGTGAGCGGCGTAATCGACCAGGCCACCGGCAGCGTGCAGATGATAGCACAGTTCCCCAACCCAGAGCACCTGCTCAAGAGCGGAGGGTCGGGCTCCGTGGTGGTGAAGCACACCAACAAGGCGGCCGTGGTGATACCCAAGAGCTGCGCCGTGGAGCTGCAGAACAAGCTCTTCATCTACGTGCTGGGCAATGACAACAAGGTGAAATACACCGAAATAACCGTAGAGCCGCAGAACGACGGCGTCAACTACATCGTCACCGGCGGCCTGAAGCCCGGCGACAAGTACGTCACCAACGGCATCACCAAGCTCACAGACGGTGCTGCCATCACCCCCATCACCCCCGAGGAGTACGCCAAGAGGATAAAGCAGGCTGAGGGAATGGGCGCCATGCAGAAATAACCAGCCAGCGTCAGGATATCTAAAAAGGCATTAAACAATAGGTAATATGACATTTACAAACTTTATAAAACGCCCGGTACTCTCGACGGTGATCTCGATTCTCATCGTCATACTGGGTTTCATCGGACTGCTCACCCTGCCGATAGAGCAGTACCCTGACGTGGCTCCGCCTACCGTTTCGGTGCTCACCACGTACACCGGCGCCGACGCCGAGACGGTGAAGAACTCCGTGCTCGCCCCGCTGGAGGAAAGCATCAACGGCGTGGAGAACATGGACTACATGGAATCCTCCGCCGACAACAGCGGCTCGGCCAGCATCACCATCTACTTCCGCCAGGGAGCCAACGCCGATATGTGCGCCGTGAACGTGCAGAACCGCATCTCGCAGGCACAGTCGCAGCTGCCTGCCGAGGTCACCCGCGTCGGCGTGACGGTGAACAAGCGCCAGTCGTCGCAGGTAATCATGTACGCCCTCGTCTCCCCCGACGGGCGTTACGATGACCAGTTCATCACCAACTACAACGAAATCAACGTCGTCCCGGCCCTCAAGCGTATCGGCGGCGTGGGCGACGTGATGAGCCCCGGTATGAAGACCTACTCCATGCGAATCTGGCTCAAGCCCGACAAGATGAAGCAGTACGGCCTCATGCCGAGCGACATATCCAACGCGTTGGCCGAGCAGAACATCGAGGCCGCGCCCGGAACGTTCGGACAGGAAAGCAAGATGTCGTTCGAATACGTCATGAGATACACCGGCCGACTCAAGACCGCAGAGGAATTCCAGAACATAATCCTCACGAGCGACCTCACCGGGCAGACCCTTAAGCTCAAGGACGTGGCCGACGTCGAGCTCGGCGGACTGAGCTACACCGTGTCGATGCGCAACAACAACATGCCATCTGTCATGGGTATGGTGCAGCAGATCGCCGGCTCCAACGCCAACGAGATAGCCACCAACGTCAAGGCGCAGCTCGAAACGCTCTCCAAGGACTTCCCCCCGGGCCTTACGTATGACATAAACTACGACGTGACATCGTTCCTCTACGCATCGATTGAGGAGGTTGTGTTCACGCTGGTGTTCACGCTTGCGCTCGTGTTCCTCGTGGTTTACATCTTCCTGCAGGACTTCCGCTCTACGCTCATCCCGCTCATCGCCGTTCCGGTGTCGCTCATCGGTACGTTCCTTTTCCTCAACCTCTTCGGCTTCTCGGTCAACCTCCTGGTGCTCTCCGCATTGCTCTTGGCCATCGCCATCGTGGTTGACGATGCCATAGTCGTGGTCGAGGCCGTCCACGCCAAGCTCGACCTGGGCTACAAGAGCGCGCTTACGGCCAGCATCGACGCCATGAACGAGATATCGGGAGCCATCATATCGATTACCCTGGTGATGGCCTCGGTGTTCATCCCCGTGTCGTTCATGGGCGGAGTGTCGGGTACTTTCTACCGCGAGTTCGGCGTGACGATGGCCATCTCCATCTTCATCTCGGCCCTCAACGCCCTCACGCTCTCGCCGGCCCTGTGCGCCGTGTTCATGAAACCGAAGCATGAGGACGGCTCGGAGCGCAAGCTCAGCACCATCGACCGTTTCCACGTGGCGTTCAACACGGCCTACGACAAGGTGCTCGGCAAGTACAAGAAAGGCGTGGAGCGCATGACCCGCAAGCCGCTCATGGTGCTCGGCGCCGTGGTGCTCGGCATCGTGGCCCTCGTGGCAACGATGAGCACGACCCGCTCCGGCCTCGTTCCCGACGAGGATACCGGCGTTGTGTTCTGTACGATCTCAATGCCCCCGGGAACCAGCGTGTACCGCACGCAGCAGGTAATCGACCAGGTTGACGCCATGCTCGCGTCCAACCCGGCTGTCGCCAGCCGCCAGCAGATACAGGGATACAACTTCATTTCTGGCTCAGGCTCTGACCAGGCGACGTTCATCATAAAGCTCAAGGACTTCGACGAGCGCAACGACGCGCAGAGCGCACAGGCCGTGCTCGGCATGATCTACGCCCAGACGGCATCCATCAAGGACGCGCAGATACTGGCGTTCGCACCGCCTATGATCCCGGGATTCTCGGCAAACAACGGTGTGTCGCTCGTGATGCTCGACCGTACCGGCGGCGACATCAACCACTTCTTCGGCATCGTGCAGCAGTATCTGGGCGAGCTCAACAAGCGCCCCGAGATACAGATGGCCATGACTTCGTTCAACTCGAGCTACCCGCAGTACATGATTGATGTCGACGTGGCCAAGTGCAAGCAGGCAGGCATATCGCCCTCGACCGTGCTCACCACGCTCCAGGGATACTACGGCGGCCTCTACGCATCGAACTTCAATGCCTACGGAAAGCTCTACCGCGTGATGATACAAGGCACGGCGGAGAGCCGCGAGCGCCCCGAGGGCCTTAGCAACATATACGTCCGCACGACCAGCGGCATGGCCCCAGTAAGCGAGTTCTGCACGATGAACCGTGTTTACGGCCCGTCCAACATCAACCGCTACAACATGTACACCAGCATCAGCGTCACGGCGACCGTTGCCGACGGCTATTCTTCGGGTGAGGCCATCCAGGCCGTGCGCGAAGTGGCTGACGCTTCGCTGCCCCAGGGATACGGATATGAGTTCACCGGACTTACCAGGACCGAGGCAAACTCCAGCAGTTCGACCGGCCTCATCTTCCTGTTGTGCTTCGTGTTCGTTTACCTTATCCTCTCCGCGCAGTACGAGAGCTACATCCTGCCGCTGTCGGTGCTGCTGTCCGTTCCGTTCGGACTTGCCGGAGCATTCCTCTTCACGCAGCTCTTCGGCCACCAGAACGACATCTATATGCAGATATCGCTCATCATGCTCATCGGACTCTTGGCCAAGAACGCCATCCTCATCGTGCAGTTCGCCCTTGAGCGCCGCCACACCGGCATGGCCATCACGTGGTCGGCCATCCTCGGAGCCGGAGCCCGTCTGCGTCCTATCCTCATGACATCGCTGGCCATGATCATCGGCTTGCTGCCAATGATGTTCGCCCACGGTGTAGGCAAGAACGGAAACCAGACCCTCGGCGCGGCCGCCATCGGCGGTATGCTCATCGGAACAATGATACAGATCTTCATTGTTCCCGGCCTGTTCGTGATATTCCAGTCGCTGCAGGAGAAGTTCACGCCGCTGAAGTTCGAGGACGAGGAGAACGAGGAGGTGACCACTGAGCTTGCCCAGTACGCCCACCGCCCAGCTGATTACAAAAAAGATGAAAAATAGAATGATGAAGAAGCTATTGACAATAATGTCCGCGACGCTGCTCTTGGGCAGCTGCGGACTCTACAACAAATATGAGCGTCCGGATGTCAACACGGCGGGGCTTGTGCGCGACACGGCCTCCGTCACTGACACACTGGCCGTCAGCGACACCACCAGCTTCGGCAACCTGCCCTGGCGCGAGGTGTTCACCGACCCGCAGCTGCAGGCCCTCATCGAGCAGGGCCTGGAGAACAACGTCGACCTGCTCAACGCCGCCCTCAACGTGAAGATGGTTGAGGCGCAACTCACGGCGGCCAAGCTGGCTTTCGTGCCGTCGTTCACATTCTCGCCTCAAGGTACGCTCACGTCGTGGGACGGAAGCAAGACGACGAAGACCTACTCGCTGCCCGTGCAGGCCAGCTGGAGCCTCGACCTCTTCGGCAACCTGCTCTCGCAGAAGCGCAGCGCGCAGACCGCCCTGCTGGCCACAAAGGACTACCAGCTCGTGGTCAAGACCCAGGTCATCTCAAACATCGCCAACATGTACTACACGCTGCTGATGCTCGACCGCCAGCTGGAGCTGGTCAACGAGATGGCCGGCATAACCAAGGAGACTTGGGACATGATGAAAGGCTTGAAGGAGCTGCGCGTGGGCTACCGCTCAACAAGCGTGCAGAGCGCCGAGGCCAACTACTATTCGGTGCTCGCCCAGGCCGCCGACCTCAAGCGCCAGATCCGCGAGACCGAGAACTCGCTCTCGCTCATGCTCGGCCAGTCGGCACAGGCCATAAAGCGCGGACGGCTGGAAGACCAGAGCCTGCCGTCGGAGTTCAGCACGGGCATAGCTCTCAACATGCTCAACAACCGCCCCGACGTGCACTATGCCGAGATGACGCTCGCCCAGTGCTTCTACAACACGCAGACGGCCCGCTCCAAGTTCTACCCGAACATAACCATCAGCGGCTCGGGCGCGTTCACCAACAACTCGGGCGCTGGCATCGTCAATCCCGGCAAGTGGCTGCTCTCGGCAGTGGGAAGCCTCGTGCAGCCCATCTTCATGAACGGGCAGCTCATAGCCGGGCTCAAGGTGGCCAAGGCTGAGCAGGAGCAGGCCTACAACACTTGGCAGAACGCAGTGCTGCAGGCCGGCAACGAGGTGAGCAACGCCCTCGTGCTCTACAACACGAGCGACGAGAAGAGCCGCCTCGAAGAGAAGCAGGTGGCTGCCCTGCGCAAGACCGTCGAGGACACCAAGGAGCTGTTCGCATCGAGCAACAGCAACTACCTTGAGGTAATCACTGCCCAGACCAGCCTGCTCAACGCTGAGCTCACCAAGGTGGCCGATGACTTCTACAAGATGCAGGCCGTGGTCAACCTCTACCAGGCTCTGGGCGGAGGCGTCAATTAATAACTTTATAAAAGCTAACGATTATGGCAAGTGAAATAAGCCCAAAGGCAGAGATAGATCCGAGAGCGAAAATCGGCAACAACTGCAAGATATATCCATTCGCTTACATCGAGGGCGACGTGGTGATAGGTGACAACTGCACCATCTACCCCTACGTGAGCATACTCAACGGCACGCGCATGGGTAACAACAACACCGTGTTCCAAGGAGCGGTGCTCGCCGCCCTGCCGCAGGACTTCGAGTTCAAGGGAGAGCCGTCAGAGCTTATCATAGGCGACCGCAACACCTTCCGCGAGAACGTGGTCATCAACCGCGCCACCCACTCCGACGGCAAGACCGTCATCGGCAACAGCAACTTCTTCATGGAGGGCGCGCACATATCCCACGACACCAAGGTGGGCCACCGCTGCGTCTTCGGCTACGGCACGAAGATTGCCGGCGACTGCGAGATTGGCGATGCCGTCATCTTCTCCACCAGCGTGATTGCCAACGCCCGCACCCGCGTAGGCTCATGCTCGATGATACGTTCGGGCTGCACCTTCTCGAAGGACATCCCGCCGTTCATCATCGCCGGTGGCTCGCCCATCAAGTACGACGGCATCAACTCCGTGATGATGACCACCTACGAGATTGACGAGAAGACGCAGAAGCACATAGCAAACGCCTACCGCCTGGTGTTCCACGGGCAGACTTCGGTGTTCGACGCCGTGCTCCAGATAAAGGAGCAGGTGCCCGACGGCGAGGCCATCCGCATGATAACCAGCTTCATAGAAGGCACGAAGCTCGGCATCATCACCAAGATTTGAGGTGTCGCGTGCCTTTGCAGGCAATTTACATCGGCCTGTCCCATTGCGGGGCAGGCCTTTTTTTGTACCTTTGCATCTGCGGCCCGGGCGGCCCCTTGGGCGTGGCTGCAGCCTGCTGCGGGGCGGGTGGCCGGGCAGGGCAGCTTGCCCGCCGGGCAAAACGGCCCGTTCTGCAGCCCCGGACAGGCCGTTTGGCCATCCCGAACAGGCCGTTTGGCACAGCAAAACTGCCCGTCTTGCCAACACGCTGTGGCTCAGGTAGTTACGCATTTGACGGCAGGCTGCTTCAAGGGGTGCTTCGCTGCCACCCTGCCACGGGCTGTTGTGGCGCGTTTCCTTTAGAAAACACATTATATGGCAATACAAATCGAGTATACACCTGCCGATTTCTATGACGAGCTTCTGGCCGTGGCCGATGCTGCCGGTGCCGACCCCTGCCGGGCATATGCTGCGCTCGGGGCAGTGTTGCGCCGCGCCGTAGACCAGCGTCTGCTCCACAGCAGCCTCGCCTTCGCAGGGATGTTCGCAAAGGTAGACTACCTTCTGAAGGAGCACCGCGTGGAGCCTGCGCTGGCCAGCCGCGTCAACGACGCGCGCGCGAGGCTGCGCCGCTACGCCGAGTGCGGCGGCGATGAGCTGCGCCTCCACTTCCCCCACGACCTCAAGAGCGTGTGCCTCTTCATCGCTGCCGTCTATGGCGGGGCCGCCGTCCCGCCGTCCCTGGCTTCGCGCCTGCCCCGGCGCGACCTCAGCGTGGGGGGCGGCGATGTGCTGGGCGATTGTGTGCGCGTGGCCGTCGCGTCGGTCGACGGCACCATGGTCACCGCCACCTCCGAGCGCGGGGCCACGCTGCTCGTCGACTGCTCAGGCCCTTGGGCAGGCGTTTGCGGCCTGCTCTCGCGCGGAAGCCAGCTCAACCTGGTTCGTCCGCGCATGGAGTCGGGCGTCGTGAAGCCCGAGCTTGTCATCTTCGAGCCCGACTATCTTGTCGACATATCGTCGGTGGCGGCCTGCTTCCAGCCCTACGGCGAGTCGCCTTTCACATACCTGCTCAACAAGATAAAGCCAGCCACGCACTCCCGGCACACGTTGCTGGGCAACCTCGCGGGCCAGTTCCTCGACGAGACCGTCCACGGGCTTGACGCCAGCTATGCCGACTCGGTGGCCGGCTTTTTCCGCCGCAACGCCCTCGCACTTGCCGCCGCCGACGGCATCGACGGCTCTTTCCACGCCGAGGCGCAGGCCCAGCTGGCCAACATCCGCCGCGCCGTGGGTTCCGTCTTGCCTGCCGAGGTGAGCGATTTCTGCCCCGCAGAGGCCGTGCTCGAGCCCACGTTCTTCAGCGAGACGCTCGGCCTGCAAGGGCGCATGGACCTGCTCCAGATGGACGTCTGCCGCCCTGGCCGCTGCATACTAATCGAGCAGAAGGCCGGCAAGGGAGCCTTCCCGCCCGGGCCCGACCCGGACACGCCGCGCCAGCAGGAGAAGCACTACGTGCAGCTGCTGCTCTACATGGCCCAGCTGCGCTACGGCCACGGTCTCACCAACGCCGACATTCGCGCCTTCCTGCTCTATTCCCGCTATCCTAACAGTCTCGTCAAGGTAGGCCCGGCACCCGAGCTGCTGCGCCGCGCGCTCATGCTGCGCAACCAGATTGTGTGGTGCGAGCTGTGGTATGCCCGCGGAGGCATAAGCATATTGGAGAAGCTGACGCCTGACAGGCTCAACGTGAACCGCACGTCGGGCCGCCTCTGGGAGCAGTACGAGCGCCCGCAGATAGAGGCTTTGCTCCGCCCCGTGCGCTTGGCCACGCCGCTCTGCCGGGCGTATTACTTCCGCTTCATGACCTTCCTGGAGCGCGAGCACCTGCTGGCCAAGCTGGGCAACATGACGAAAGAGAACTCGGGCTTCGCCGCAAAGTGGCACGACACGCTGCAGGAGAAGCTCCAGGCCGGCAACATCTACTGCCAGCTGCAGGTGGAGAGCCTTGATGCCGACGGGCCGGCAGGCCGAGGTGTGGAGCGCGTAACGCTCGCCTTTGGCGACGGCTCGGCTGCCGAGGCTGCCAACTTCCGCCCGGGCGACATCGTAGTGCTTTACTCATACCGCCTCGGGCGCGAACCCGACGTGCGCCGCACCATGGTGTTGCGCGCCACGATAGAGTGCATAACCACGGCCAGCCTCGTGCTCAGCCTGCGCAACCCGCAGACCGACAGCCGTGTGTTCCGCCGCCCGCCGGGCTACGCCTGGGCCGTGGAGCACGACCTCTTCGAGTCGTCGTTCACCTCGCTCTACCGCGCCATGCACTCCTTCCTCTCCGCCCCTGCGCGGCGGCGCGACCTGCTCCTCGGCCAGCGCAGGCCCGAGGCCGACGCCGGGATTGCCCTGCGCGGCGACTACGGAGCGTTCAACCAGCTTGTGCTCCCCGCCATGCAGGCCCGCGACTTCTTCCTCGTCATCGGCCCGCCCGGCACGGGCAAGACCTCGTTTGCCATGCTCAACATCCTGCGCGAAGAGCTTCTGGGGCCGGAGTCCGCCGTGCTGCTCATGGCATACACCAACCGCGCCGTCGACGAGATGTGCTCCAAGCTCGCCGAGAGCGGCATCGGCTTTCTCAGGCTCGGCTCGCGCCTGGCCTGCGCCGAGCCTTTCCGCGAGAGCCTGTTGGAGGAGAAAGTGGCCTCGTGCGCCCGTGTCGATGACGTAAGGCGGCTCATTGCCGACAGCCGCGTGGTCTGTGCCACCACGTCGGCCCTCAACTCCAACCCCGCGCTACTGGGCCTGAAGCGGTTCTCGCTGGCCATCGTCGACGAGGCTTCGCAGATACTTGAGCCCCACATCGTAGGCTTGCTCGGCGCCGCTGTGGGCGGAGTGGAGTCGATAGGGCGCTTCGTGCTCATCGGCGACCACAAGCAGTTGCCCGCCGTGGTGCAGCAGACGGCCGACGAGTCGCGCGTCAGCGACCCGCAGCTGCAGGCCATCGGCCTTGCCGACTGCCGCGACTCGCTCTTCGAAAGGCTGCTTCGCACGTACCGCGTCGACCCCTCCGTGGTCTATATGCTCACCCGCCAGGGCCGTATGCACGCCGACATAGCCGCTTTCCCGAGCCTCGCCTTCTACTCTGGCCGCCTGCGCCCCGTGCCGCTGGCCCACCAGGAGCGACCCCTCGCTGCCCCCAAGCCGGGGGCAGATGCCGCAGAACGCTTGCTGGGAAGCTGCCGCGTGGCGTTCATCGACGTGCCCCCGGCTCCAGGCAATGCACCCGACAAGGTGAACACTGCCGAGGCACGGGCCATCGCAGCGGTTGTCTCGGCGGCCTACCGGCTTTCGCCCGGCAGCTTCGACCCGGCCCGCACAGTCGGTGTCATCGTGCCTTACCGCAACCAGATTGCCGCCGTCCGCGAGGCCATTGCCCGCTCGGGGATAGCCGCCCTCGCCCAGATAACCATCGACACCGTGGAGCGTTACCAAGGCAGCCAGCGCGACCTGATTGTCTACGGCTTCACCGTGCGCCGCCGGTATCAGCTAAACTTCCTCGCTGCCAACACCATTGAGGACTGCGGCGAGCTTGTCGACCGCAAGCTGAACGTGGCGATGACGCGCGCCAGGGAGCACTTGGTGATGGTGGGAAACGCCCGCCTGCTCCGCCAGAACGAGGTCTTTGCCCGGCTGATAGACTATGTAAAGGACTGCGGGGAGTACTTTGAAAATGAAGAATGAAGAGTGAGTGGTGAAGAAAGGCTGTGCCATCGCTCTTCCCACCGGGGAGAGTCGGGGAGTGGGGTGCCGTTGTCTGTACCCCAGTCTCCTGCATGCTGTCTCATAAAAAATATTTGACTTGAATGAAGAACAATGCTTTTTTGCAACAGCTTGCATTGCTGTTGCTTGTGTTTGTGCCGTCGGCCTGCTCGTCGAGCGAGGCTGGGCAGGAGGCGTTCGCGCCCGCAGCGCCCGACTATTCGGACAAGAGTATGTGGTATGAGGGCGGGCGCGACAGTGCCGACTGCGCCGTAGACGTGTTCTACATAGCCCCAACCTGCGTGTGGGATTGGACTGACGGCAGCGGCATGCCGTGCCATTACATGGACGTCGCTGACTCCGCGCAGCGCGCCGCCGTGGCCTCTTCCGACCTGTTGGCGTGCCGCCTGTTCGGCGAGAGCTGCCGTTTCCTCGCGCCGTATTACCGCCAGATAACCATGGACTCGTGGTTTGAGCCTGCCGACGAGATAGAGCGGCGCTACAGCCTGGCGCACGCCGACGTGGTGAGCGCGTTCAGCTACTACATGGAACACCGCAACGCGGGCCGCCCCTTCATCCTCGCAGGCCACAGCCAGGGGGCAAAGGCCGTGGTGGAGCTGCTCAAGCACACGCTCACGGCAGCCCAGCGGGAGCGCATGGTGGCCGCCTATGTGTTCGGATTCAGCGTCAGCGAGGCCGAGCTTTCGGCCTATCCCGCGCTGCGACCGGCCACCGGGGCCGACGACACAGGCGTGGTAATCTGCTATAACAGCGTGTCGCACGTTGGTGCGGAGTCGCCATTGTTCGCTGGCAACGCCCTTTGCATAAACCCGCTCAACTGGCGCACCGACACCACCTACGCGCCTCGGTCGGCCAATCTCGGCTCGGTGTTCTTCGACTCCGAGGGCCGTGCCGACACGCTGCGCCACGCCGTGGGGGCGCGCATAGACCGTCCTACGGCCACACTGATTATCGACGGGCTGCGTGACGATGACTATTTCATCCCCTCCATCGCCCGTATCTTCCCCAAGGGCAACTACCACGTGCAGGAGATAAACCTCTACTTCCTCAACCTGCAGGCCAACTTGCGCCGCCGCATCGAGGCATTCGGCGGCGCGGCACGCTGACTGCGGCCTGCCTGCCGGTGGCGGCTTGGCCGTAGGCTCAAGGCTTGCCGATGCCGGAGCCGGCACCGGCAAGCCTTTGCTTTATGTCAGCAATCTTTGCCTTGCGCTCGATGTTGAACGTGCGGTCGTGGCGGTCGATGAAGTCGAAGAGCGCGAGCGAGCGCGAAAGCAGTTCACAACCGGTGGGGCCGGGCGTAAGTCCCGACTCCGTGTAGTACAGCTCGGCGAGCATCTCCATGCGCTGCGCCCTCTCCTCCGGGGCGAAGCGGGCGAACGACTCCATCACATCGCCCATCGGGGCGGTGCGGTAGAAGGCCGCCGGGCCTACGTATTGGTCGTACATACGGCTTATCTCCTCGCGCTGCCGGCTCACGTCTTTCTTCAGGAGCAGCTCCAGTGCCTCGGCAAACTCGCGTATGAGGCGCATGATATAGTCGCGTTTCAGCATTCCTTGTTCGGTCTTTGGGTTGCCTTGCGGCAGGTTTCACCTTATGAAACTTGTTGATATGCGCTGCTCGCGCACCGGGGCGTTGCGCTTGCCGTCTTTCATGTCGAGGAGCATCCGCGCCATGTTGTCGGCCAGCGTGCGCATGGTCTGCAGCCCTTCGGCATCCTGTGCGGCTTCGCCCTGCGCCCTGCCGTACACCATGTTCCAGTATTGCGAGGTGACAACGGGCATGTTGCTCATCATGAAATACATGTTGAGGCGGTTGAAGGCGGCCGTGGCCCCGCCCCTGCGGCACACCACCACGGCGGCTGCGGGCTTGTTGGCCAGCAGCGGCAGGGCCGAGTAGAACAGGCGGTCGAGCAGCGAGCAGAGCGAGCCGGCCGGCCCGCCGTAGTACACGGGCGACCCTACCACGATGGCGTCGGCCTCGCGCAGCCTCGCCGTCACGTCGTTGTAAAGCTCGTCGGCGAACGTGCAGTGGCCCAGTTCGGCGCACCGTCCGCAGGCTATGCAGCCCTGCACGGCCTTCGTGCCTATCCACACCGTGTCGGTGTCAATGCCGTTTTTCTCTAATTGCCCGGCCACTTCGGCCAGTGCGATGCTTGTGTTGCCGCTCTTGTGCGGGCTCCCGTTGATAAGCAGTACTCTCATATCGGTATTTGTTTGGTCCGTTGTTGTTTGTTGTCACCTCGCCCTCAGCTCCCAGAAGGCCACGGCTGCGGCTGCCGCCACGTTGAGCGAGTCAACGCCGTGGGCCATGGGTATGCGCGCCACGTAGTCGGTCGAGGCAATGGTTTCGGCCGCCAGCCCGTCGCCCTCGGTGCCCATCACTATGGCCAGGCGCGGCTCGCGGGCGAGCGCGGGGTGGTCGATGGGCACCGAGTTGTCCGTCAGTGCCATGGCCACCGTGCGGAACCCGAGTGGGCTCAGGCTGCTTACAGGCCCGTCGAGCCACGCCCACGGCACGAGGAACACGCTGCCCATCGACACGCGCACGGCGCGGCGGTTGAGCGGGTCGCACGAGTTGCGCGTGAGCAGCACGCCGTCGATGCCCAGCGCGGCTGCCGAGCGGAATATCGCACCGATGTTGGTCGTGTCGACAACGCCGTCTATCACCACCACGCGCCGCGCCCCGCGGCACACCTCACTGACGCATGGCTCGGCCTTGCGGCGCATGGCGCAGAGCACGCCGCGCGTGAGCACGTAGCCCGTGAGCCGCGCCAGCAGCTCGCGTTCGCCCGTGTACACGGGTATGCCCTCGCACCTTTCTATTATGTCTTTGGCGTCGCCGCCGATGTGCTTGCGCTCGCAGAGCAGCGCCAGCGGCTCGTAGCCGGCGTCGAGTGCCACGCGGATTACCTTCGGGCTTTCGGCTATGAACATCCCCCTTTCGGAGTCTTTGCGGTTGCGCAGCTGCGCCTCGGTGAGCGTGGCGAACACGCTGACGCCCTCGTGGTCGAGCGAAGTGATGTTGATTATGGGCATATCTCGATGTTGTCTGTGGGCGTTGGACCGCCTCTGTTTTGTAAAGTTTTGTTGTGATGCGTTCGCTTTTGCGTAACCGCCTGTGCCGCAGAGCGTTGCGTTTAGCTGCTATTTGCGCTGCCAGACGGTCTGTTCCAGCCTGCCGGACGGCCAGTTTAGCCTGGTGTTCCGGCCCGTTTTGCCAGCTGTTTCCGCCCTGTGGCTGTCGGGAATGGCTTTTTGTAACGTTTTGTTACTGCCGTGGCGGTTGCTACGGCTTGCTTGCCAGATTGCAAAAGTAGCGAATTTATTTTGCAATCCGTCAAGTCGTGCCGCTTTTATTGGTGGGTTGCGCAGGAATGTTATGGCAAGCTTGGGAAATGTCGTGGCGGGTATGCCTGGCTGTGGTATGTAATCCGCTCGGTGCGATATGGCACGTTTTGGTTAAAAAACGTGCGTGTCGTAGCATTTTAGACAACGTTTGGTAGGCTTGTTCGGTGGAAATGACTAATTTTGCAGCCGTTAGCGGCAGCCGCCTTCGGGGCGAGCCGTTCTTAGGCAGCGATTGTTTTCCCTGAAAAGATATATTAATATGGACATTATTCAGTTTTTGATTGATTTCGTCCTGCACATCGACAAGCACATGATAGAGCTTGTGCAGGACTACCACATGTGGACGTATGCCATACTGTTTGTAATCATCTTCTGCGAGACGGGCCTCGTGGTCACGCCCTTCCTGCCCGGCGACTCGCTGCTCTTCGTGGCCGGCGCCATCACCGCCCTGCCAGACATGCCGCTGCACATTTGGTGGCTCGTGCTCATTGTGTTTGCCGCCGCCGTGCTGGGCGACTCGTGCAACTACATGATAGGCCACTTCTTCGGGCGCAAGTTGTTCAGCAACCCCAACTCGAAGATATTCAAGCAGGCTTACTTGGACAAGACCCACGCCTTCTTCCGCAAGTATGGCGGCAAGACGATAATACTGGCGCGCTTCGTGCCGATAGTCAGGACGTTCGCTCCTTTCGTGGCCGGCATGGGCAAGATGCACTACTATTACTTCATGCTCTACAACGTTACGGGAGCCGCCTTGTGGGTATGCCTCTTCTGTTTCACTGGTTACTTCTTCGGCAACCAGCCCTTCGTGCAGCAGAACCTCAAGTTGCTCATCGTCGCAATCATCGTCATCTCCTTGCTGCCGGCGGTGATAGAGGTTGTGCGCGCCAAGATGAAGAAAGGCGAGTGAGGGCTTGCGTGGCCGCTCTCAAGGCTGCCACAGTGCAAAGTGATACATTGCGCGCAAAGGCGGGCGTCGGTTTGCCGGCATCCCGCCTTTGCGCGCAATGGTTTGAGAGGCATTGTAGTCCTGCCGGCGGTCACTCCCGCGTCAGGTCGCATTCGTCAGCGAGCGTAAGTCCGCCGCTCTCGCGCTCTATGTTTGTATGTGTGTTTGCGCCCTTTCTTCAGTTCTGCGGCAGGCCCCGGTGCGCGGTGGAATGCAGCCGGGGCCAGTGTTGATGAGGCGCACGGGGCAGTGGATGCCGCCGTGGGCATCCTTGGTTCTTCATTCAATCGTTATCGTGCCTACGTCTTGAAGCGTCATGCGCGTGGTGGGGGCTTTAACGTTGCAGAGCTTCAGGTTTTCTATGGGCTGCTCGGGCAGGCCTTTGGCGCTGATGAGCGTGCGGCAGCTGTCGATTGTGACATCCTTGAACGTTATGTCGGCGAATTTCGGCGTGAGCTTGCCCACGGGGCGGGCGGGCAGGCGGTCGGCAAGGCTGCCCACCCAGCGGCGTGAGCCGAGCATGTCGAACTGTATTGCCGTGCCTGCACACGACTTTATGTGCAGCCGTTCGAGCGTTATGTTCTCGCATCCGCCCCCGCGCGGCCTCCTCGTCTTCATGTATATGGGGTAGCGCGGGGCTTCCATCACCACGTCGCAGGCATACACGTTGCGTATGCCTCCTGCTGTTTCGCTGCCTATGGTCAGCCCTCCCACGCCGCGCTTCACCCGGCAGTGGCGTATTACCACGTTCTCCGTGGGCCGCGCCCGGTCCACTCCGTCGTTGCCACGGCCAGCCTTCAGCGTGAAGCAATCGTCGCCGCAGTCGAGCGTGGTGTACTCTATGAGGGCATCGGTCGACGAGTCTATGTCTATGCCGTCGGTGCGCCCGTGGCCGTGGCTGTTCACCGTCACGCCGCGAATGATGATGTTGCGGCAGTATACGGGAACGATGTTCCAGAACAGGCTGCGCTCAAACGTGACGCCTTCGACCAATATCTGCTCGCAGTTTATCGGCCCAAAGAACACCGGGAGGAACACTTTCGCCCCTCCGCGCCCGTCGAACACACGCTCTGCCAGTGGCATTTGCTCCACCGAGTCGCTTATCCCTCCGATGGCGCGGCGCATCAGCTGGCAGTCGCGGCGTGGGGCTACGAGACGGCCTTTGCCCGTAATGGCTATGTTCTTAGCGCCGTTGGCATATACCATTGCGCCAGTGGAGATTATGTCTACGCCCTCGTTGCGGGTCGGTACGGCGGGAAGGTAGTCATCAACCTGCCCGCTGAAGTGCAGTTCTGCGCCCTCGTCGATGCGCAGGTTGACGTTGCTCTTAAGCTCTATGCGCCCTGTGAGCCACTTCCCGGCAGGCACAATGACCGTTCCTCCGCCATTCGCCGCCGTGCGGTCTATGGCTTTTTGTATGGATTTAGTTGACAGCTTTCCCTGCCTTGCGCCTGTCTTGGCGATGCTCAGCGTGTGGTCGGGGAACTCCGGGCGTGCCATCTGCGGCATATCGAACGGCGCTTCTATCGGCTCGATGGCTTCCGGCAGCTGTGCCATGAGCGTTGCCGGGCAGGCTGCCGGCAACGCCGTTGCCAGCAGCCATGCCACATATTTGGCAGCGTATTTTTTCAAGTAAGGTTTCATTTCACTACGATTTCCGTTACCACTGCCTTCATTCCCTTGGCCTTTGCCGTCACTTTTATGGTGCCGGGCTGCGCCTTAGAGCGGATGATAAGCTGCGCGCGGCCCTGGTAGGCGGAGCGGCTGTCGGCCTGCCACGGCTCGTCGCTGAGCATGTTGGCGTTGGCCACGCCCGCGTTTGTGCCGCAGCCCTTGACCGTGAACGAGAGCTTCAGGTCGTTCACTGGGCATACGTTGCCGTCCTTGTCGAGCACCACGTAGTCGATGTAAGCCAGGTCCAGGCCGTCGGCGCGGAGCGTGTCGGCGTCGCAGGTGGCCACTATGCGGGCCGGCTTGCCAGCCGTGCGCAGCACTTCTTCGGCCACAGGCTGCCCGTTGCGGTAGCCCACGGCCTTCAGTTCGCCCTCGGCGAACGTCAGCGGCCACACCAGTTCGGGCGGGGTGCCTGCCGCCGGGAGCTTCTTGCGGCCAAGGCTGCGGCCGCCCAGCAGCAGTTCGGTCTCGTCGCAGTTGCTCATCACCTGCACCTTGAGCGAGTCCCCGGCCTTGTAGTTCCAGTGTTCCTCAAGCTGAATCCACGTCATCTTCAGGTCGTTCCACACGAGCGAGCCTTGCCCCTGGGCCGGGCGGGTGACTATCTTGACCATAGGCTCCGGCCAGTAGAAGCTGCGCACGCTCTGTCCGAGCGGCTTCACGCGGTTGGTGAAGTCCACGAGGCCGCGCGTCCAGCCCTTCGACGGCCATCCGAACGACTCGCCTATGTAGTCGGTGCCGCCCCAGTAGAAGTGGCCGATGGGGTAAGAGTGGTCGTAGTTGAAGTAATTATAGCCCAAGTCGCCCACGGCAAGCTCGCCTGCCATGAACATGAGTTGCGGGTACTTCTTGTGGTCTTCGTCCCAGAAACGCTCAAGGTAGTTAGTGGAAACGATGTCGGTGTAGAACTCAAACTGGTGCGGGTCGGCTGCGAGCCACCTGGCCTTGTCCTTCTTCTCGCGCGTGTCGCCGTAGCGGTTTGGGTACTGGCTGTAAGTGATTTTGCGCGAAGGGTCAATCTTGCGCGTGTGGTCTACGAGCATCTTCAGCATCTCCACGCCGCCCTTGCGCGTCTTGTCGGCCTGTATCTGCTGGTAAACCTCGTTGCCCACGCTCCACATTATCACCGAGGGATGGTTGCGGTCGCGCTCCATCTGCGTGCGGATGTCGCGCAGGTGGAGGTTGCCCATCTTCGCCCCGCGCCCGTAGAAGCTGTCCTCCCACTTGTCGAAGAACTCGTCTACGACCAGCACGCCGTGGCGGTCGGCCCAGTCGAGCACGTAGCGCGGGTAGGCGTTGTGCGACAGTCGGATGCCGTTGCAGCCCATGTCGCGCGTGATGGCCGTGAGGCGGCGGTCCCAGGCGGCGTCGAACGAGGCCGTGCCGAGCGGGCCGAGGTCGGTGTGCAGGCACACTCCGTTGATATATACGCGCCGCCCGTTCACGGTCAGGCCGCTGTCGGGGCTGAACTCAATGTCGCGTATGCCGAAGGTGGTCTCGTAGATGTCTGTCGGCGCAGCCGGCGGAACTGCTCCGGCTGTTGGTGCAGGGTATCCCGAGAGGAGGAACACGCGGCTCACGGCCTTGTAGAGCACGCCCTTGCCCACGTCCCAGAGCTGCGGCTGGGGCACGCTGATGTCCTGCCGGAAGGTGAACGTCTCGCCCGGGCCGAACGGTGCGGCGGCCTCGCGCGTGGCCACGGTGCGCCCTTGCGGGTCGACGATGTCGGTCACGAGGCGGCAGAGCACCGAGTCGCGCCCGTCGTTGCTCACAGCCGTTTCCACGGCCACGAGCGCGCGGTCGGCCGAAATCTTCGGCGTGGTGACGTAAGTGCCGTTCCACGCCACGTGCAGCGGGTCTGTAACGTGTAGCCACACGTTGCGGTTGATGCCCTCGCCGTTGTACCACCGCGAGCTTTTGTTGTATGAATTGTCGTAAGACACGGCCACCACGTTGTCGCCCTCGCGCAGCATATCGGTTATGTCGTGCGTGAAGTCGATGTAGCCGTTGGGGTGTTCGCCGCCGCAGGCAATGCCGTTCACGAACACGCGGGCGTCGCGGTAGACGCCCTCAAACTCAAGCACCACGCGCCGCCCGCGCCACGACGGGTCGTAGCTGATGTGCTTGCGGTACCATCCCCGGCCCAAGGGCAGGAAGCCGACGCGTGAGCTTGCGCCGTCGCCCTCCTTCTGGAAGGCGTGGTAAACGGCAGCGTCGTGGGGCAGGTCTACCGTCTGCCACTTGCTGTCGTCAAACTGCGCAGCCTCCGCCATGGCCACGTTCTCACGGATGAACTTCCACCCTAAGTTGATGTTCACTTTCTCGCGGGCTGCTGCTGCGAGGCAGGCTGTGAGGGCGATGATTGCGGTAAGGATTTTTTCTTTCACGATTCGGTTTTCTTGTTTGAGTTTGGTTGGTGTTTGTTCTTGCTTGCCTTAGGTTTCAGATGCCGTGGTTTACGAGCAGGTAGCAGACCAAAGCCCAGTCCTGGTCGTTGGCGAAGGCGTCGAAGCGGTGCGCCCGCTGCCCGTCCACCATGCGCGGGTTGACGAACGCGCAGCTGGCCGAGCCGTCCTCGAAGAACTGGCACAGATTGTTGCGCACGATGTTTTCGGCCCGCCGTTGGTACGACTCGTCGCCCGTACACTTTGCGTAATAATAATAGGTGGCGGCGTTTACGGTGCTCCAGTAGTGCGGGTAGGTGTCGCCGAAGAGTTGGTGCTTGCCGAACCAGTAGCCGTCCCAGTGGCGCAGCGCAATCTCGTTCATGTTGTAGGCGGGCTGCTGCGCGGTGAAGGCTTCGAGCGCGGGCATCATCATCCGGGCGCATTCCAAGTAGCGTTCGTCCTTTGTGGCAAGGTTCATCTCGCAGAGGAACTGCACCGCCGGGCCTATGATGCTCTGCTCGTAGTTCACCTCGTGGCGCGGGAAGTCAAGCCCGTTCTTTGCGAATGCGTCAGCCGTGGCCTTGTAGTCGGCCAGCAGCGTGTCGCGCTCGGCGGCCATCCCGGCATCGGCCAGAGTCTTCAGGCTAAGCGTTACGGGAATGTCTATGGCGTAGAAGCCGTAGCCGAAGTGGCGGAAGAAGGCGCGCATCGTGCCGTAGCCGTCGCGTGCATACTGCTTGTCGCCCGTCAGGTTGTACATCCGGAAGTACAGGTCGGCAATCCAGGGGTAGTTGTATCCGCGGTTCTTGCCGCCGTGGCCCACGCGCGAGAACGTGGTGTAGTCGGCGCGTTGCAGCTCCGTGCGCAGGAACGCGGCGTAGCGCCGGAGCGACTGCAGCTGGCGGTCTGACGGGTGGAGGGCCTGCCATTGGGCAATGAGCACGCCCATGCCGACGCGCTCGCGGCCCTCGTCGGTGTCGGAGCTGGCGCGGCTGTCGTCGTTGAGGTAAATCTTCTGCGTCTCGTTGTCGTACACCATGTATGCCCCGCAGCGTGCGTCGGCAGTGTCGTTCATCTGCTGGTGGCTGATGATGAAGTCTACGCGCTTCTGTATAAGCCCCTCGTAGGAGCTTACGCCGAGCAGCCGCGCAAAGGTGACCTTGCCCGGGGCGTACTCAAACGGCACGTCCATCGGCCCCGGGTTTTCTATCTTCACCGTCTTGGTCTGCACGTCGCCCTTCGTCATGGCGGTCACTTCGGCCACCTCGCCTACCTCGTAGACATACTTCGGACTGGTAACGATGGCTCCGCCAAGGGCCATGACGCGCTCGTTGAACTCCACCTCCGAGTCGTAGCGGAACACCGTCCAGCCCACCCGCGTGCTCTCGCCGGGGGCGAGAACCTTGTCTTGCGGGCAGAGGGCTATCACGCCGCGGTTGTTAGACGAGCCTTTGTCCTGGCCGCGCTCCCACACGTCGTAGTCCCAGACGCGGCCCTCGGTGAGCGCCAGTCCGAGGCCGTCGCCGCGCCCGCTCATGCGCACCGCCCTTACGTAGGCTGTGCTCCCGCCCGTCCAGACGTGGGCGTGGCACCGCTGCGTCATGCAAGTCCGCGCGTCGGGATAGTTGTCGTTGAAGGGCGTGTAGATGCCGATGTCCGTCAGGCGCACCTCTGCCGAGCAGCCGTTGGTGAATGTGTATGTCTCGCTGAAGCCCCCGCCGGCCTTGGCGCGGCTCACGCTGACGGTCACCGGGCCAGCTTTGTAGGTGGCGTTTCCGCCGCCATTGCCTGTGGCTTCGGGCTTGCACCACTCATGGTGCTGCCCGTTGGCGGTGAGGTAACCCAGCCCCCAGCCGTATTTTTCGGTCACCCAGGGGTACTGCGAGCCGTCGGTGCGCAGCGTCCAGTCCATCTTGGCGGTGTCGCCCTCGATGGTTACCGAGGCCAGCGAGCCTGTCTCGGGGTTCACAGTGTAGGTGGCGTCTTGCGCCGTTGCGGCAGCGGCCATGGCAGCAAGCGCGGCTGAGAGGTATGCTTTCTTCTTCATTGTATGTGGCTTTTGTTTGTTTCCTGTTGCAAATGTAAGCATTTTGTCGCAGTTGGCCAAGGGTCCCGCGCCGGTTTTATGCATGACGGCCTCGCGAGCTGTGCCGTTTTGCAGTCCAAAACGGCCCGTATTGCGCCCCGAGGCGGCCTGTTTAGGTGTGTCATGCGGCCCGTTTTGCTAACAGGTTGAGGCTCAGATAGTTGTGTGAGGGTCAAAATAAGCGCCCCTGATGGTGCCGCGTTTGCCATATTTTTTGTAATTTTGCAGGCGCAATCATGACATGATATATTATTAAGGTATACCGGATTATGAAGATAGAAACGATGATATGCAGTGCCGTCATCGACGGCGTGAAGGCACTCTACGGCCAGGACGTGCCGGAGAAGATGGTGCAACTCCAGAAGACAAAGCGCGAGTTTGAGGGCAACCTCACGCTCGTGGTGTTCCCGTTGCTCAAGATATCGAAGAAGAAGCCGGAGGACACTGCCGAAGACCTCGGACGCTACCTCGCCGACAACTGCGGGGCGGTGGCGTCGTACAACGTGGTGAAGGGATTCCTCAACCTCGTTGTGGCCCCGGAGGCGTGGGCGGGGCTGCTCGCCGACATCGACGCCGACCCGCACTACGGCGAGAAGGCCGCCACCGCCGGCTCGCCACTGGTGATGATAGAATACTCGTCGCCCAACACCAACAAGCCCCTGCACCTTGGCCACGTGCGCAACAACCTGCTGGGCTGGAGCCTGGCGCAGATAATGCAGGCCAACGGCAACCGCGTGGTGAAGA